>NZ_JBOHHL010000003.1:0-226380 GCF_050725395.1 Aquabacterium sp.
CGACGCTGCGCTGGAATACCACCGCCTGCCATCGCGCGGAAAGATCGCCGTCACGCCCACCAAACCGCTGACCAACCAGCGCGACCTGTCGCTGGCCTATTCGCCCGGCGTGGCCTACCCCTGCCTGGCCATCGAGAAAGACCCCGGCCTGGCGTTCGACTACACCTCGCGCGGCAACCTGGTCGGTGTGATCACCAACGGCACCGCCGTGCTGGGCCTGGGCGACATCGGCCCGCTGGCCAGCAAACCCGTGATGGAAGGCAAGGGCTGCCTGTTCAAGAAGTTCGCCGGCATCGACGTGTTCGACATCGAACTGGCCGAGCGCGACCCCGACAAGCTGGTCGACATCATCGCGGCGCTGGAGCCCACCTTGGGCGGCATCAACCTCGAAGACATCAAGGCGCCCGAGTGCTTCTACATCGAGCAAAAGCTGAAGGAGCGCGTCAACATCCCCGTCTTCCACGACGACCAGCATGGCACGGCCATCATCTCCAGCGCGGCCTTGCTGAACGGGCTTGAGCTGGTCGGCAAGAAGATCGACGAGGTGAAGATCGCCGTGTCGGGCGCCGGTGCCGCGGCCATCGCCTGCCTGGACCTGATGGTGGGCCTGGGCGTGAAGCGCAGCAACGTCTACATGTGCGATTCGAAAGGCCTGATCCACACCGAGCGCCAGGACAAGCTGGACGAATCGAAGCGCCGCTACGCGCAGCCCACCAACGGCCGCACCCTGGCCGACGCGGTGAAAGATGCCGACGTGTTCCTGGGCTGCTCTGCCGCCGGCACGCTCACGGCCGACATGGTCAAGACCATGGCGCGCCAGCCCATCATCCTGGCACTGGCCAACCCAGAGCCCGAGATCCGCCCCGAGCTGGCCAAGGCCGTGCGCCCCGATTGCATCATCGCCACGGGCCGTTCGGACTACCCGAACCAGGTCAACAACGTCCTGTGCTTCCCCTACATCTTCCGGGGCGCGCTGGACTGCGGCGCCACCAAGATCACCGACGAGATGAAGCTGGCCTGCGTGCGCCAGATTGCCGACCTGGCCAAGTCCGAAACCAGCGATGAAGTGGCGGCCGCCTACCCGGGCCGCGAAATGCGCTTCGGCCCGGACTACCTGATCCCCACGCCCTTTGATTCGCGCTTGATCCTGCGCATCGCGCCCGCCGTGGCCGAGGCTGCGGCCGCCTCCGGCGTGGCCACGCGCCCCATCGCCGACATCGCGGCCTACCGCGATTCGCTGTCGCAGTTCGTCAGCAACACGGGCCTCTTCATGCGCCCCGTGTTCATGGCCGCCAAGGCCGCGCCCAAGCGGATCGCCTTCTCGGAAGGCGAGGACGAGCGCGTGCTGCGCGCCGCCCAGGTCGCCATCGACGAAGGCATCGCCCACCCCATCCTGGTCGGCCGACCCGAGGTGATCGAAGAACGCGTGCTGCGCGCGGGCCTGCGCTTGAAAGACGGCGTCAACTGCGAGGTGGTCAACCCTGGCAAGGACGACCGCTTCCGCCAGTACTACGAGGCTTACCACAAGCTGCGCGCGCGCGACGGCATCACGCCCGAATTGGCCAAGGTGGCCGTGCGCCGCTCCAACTCGCTGATCGCCACGATGATGGTCAAGCTGGGCGATGCCGACGGCATGATCTGTGGCGTCATCGGCCGCTACGACCTGCACCTGAACCACATCCAGGAAGTGATCGGCCAGAAGCCCGGCGCCCATGGCCTGGCCGCGCTGAACGCGCTGATCCTGGAGAACCACTCCCTGTTCATCGCCGACACCTTCGTCAACGAAGAGCCCACCGCCGAGCAACTGGCCGACATCGCCGTGCTGGCGGTGGAAGAAGTGCAGCGCTTTGGCCTGCCGCCACGCGTGGCCTTCCTGTCGCACTCGATGTTCGGCTCCAGCACCCGGCCCTCGGCCCGCAAGATGCGCCTGGCGCGCGACCTGTTCGTGGCCCGCATGCCGCACATCCCCGCCGATGGCGAAATGCAAGGCGATGCCGCCCTGAGCGAAAGCGTGCGCAGCAAGCTGCTGCCCGAATCCACGCTGCAAGGCGCGGCCAACGTCCTGATCCTGCCCAACCTCGATGCGGCGAACATTTTGTTCAATGTGCTGAAGATGACGGGCGGGCAAGGCGTGACGGTGGGCCCGATCCTGCTGGGCGCGGCGGCGCCGGCCCACATCCTGACGCCCTCGGCCACGGTGCGCCGCATTGTCAACATGACGGCGGTGGCGGTGGCCCACGGCAATGTGGCCAGCCTGGCCCGCTGACCACACCACCCTCATCCCGGAACCGCGCGGCGCCTGCATGGCCCGCGCGGTTTTTTCATGCATGGACACCTTGACGCTGGTTCAGCACCCGAATACATTACTTAAAAATACACAAAACGTGTTTTAAAGTAATAAATGAGCGTCACCGCCAAGAACCTCACCCTGGACCTGCTGTTGGCCGCTGGAAGCGAGCACCTGCCCGTCAGGCACCTCCTGGCCGCAGCGGCCCTGTTTGGCCTCCCGGCCAACAATGTGCGCGTGGCCCTGGCGCGGCTGTCGGCCGACGGCATGATCGAGTCGGTGGGACGCGGCATCTACCAGCTCAGCGCCAGCGCCAACGAACTCGCGGCGGATGTGGCCACGTGGCGCACTGCCAGCCAGCGGGTGCGGCCCTGGCAGGGCGGACATGTCACCGTGCATTGCGGCGCCCTGGGCCGCAGCGATCGCGTGGCCCTGCGCCACCGCGACCGCGCCCTGGGCATGCTGGGCCTGCGCGAACTCGAACGCGGCCTCTTCGTGCGCCCGGACAACCTGCAGGGCGACATTGAACAACTGCGCCGGCGCCTGTACACCCTGGGCCTGGAGCGCGAAGCCAGCGTCTTCGTCGCGGGCCAGTTCGATGCGGAACGCGAGCGCCGCATCCAGCAGCTGTGGAGCGGTGAAGCGCTCAACCAGACCTACGCACGCCTGCAGGCCCAACTTGCCGAGTGGACCGCGCGCGCTGGCGAACTGGGCATCGAAGAGGCCGCCCGCGAGTCCTACCTGCTGGGCCGCAAGGCCATCCGCCACGTGGTGTTCGATCCCCTGCTGCCCGCGCCCCTGGTGGACGTGCCTGCGCGCGACCGCTTCGTCCAGGCCGTGGTCGCCTTCGACCAACTGGGCCACGGCATCTGGCGCCGATTCCACGCACAAGTTGACGCGCCGACCGCCACGCCGATTGGCACGCCGCGCCCCTCCGTGCCCCATTGACCTTCCAGGGATGCCTGCCATGTCCACCGCTTCTGCCACCACCGCGCGCCTGCGCCCTTCCGACGTCCTCAGCCGCGAGGAGATCGCCCAGTTCACCGCCCGCTCCGACCTGGCGGGCTGGTCGGCCCTGGCCTTCACCTGGGGCGTGATCGCGCTGTGCTTGGCGGCACTGGTGTGGTTTCCCAACCCCCTGACTTACCTCGTGGCAGTGGTCGTGGTGGGCGGGCGTCAACTCGCCCTGGCCATCCTGCTGCACGAGGGCGCGCACGGCACCCTGTTCAAGACCCGCTGGCTGAACAACCACGCCGCCGACTGGCTGGCCGGCCGCTGGATCTGGGTGGACGTGGCCCGCTACCGCGAGCACCACCTCAAGCACCACGCCAAAACGAATCAAGAGGGCGACCCCGACCTGAGCCTGGTCGAGCCCTTCCCCACCTCGAAGGCCTCCTTGCGCCGCAAGTTCCTGCGCGACGTCAGCGGGCTCAGCGGGCTGCGCCGCATCGTCGGCCAGGTGTTGATGGACATGGGGCTGGTGAAGTGGACCGTGGCGGCCGACGTCGTCAAGCTGCCGCGCCGCGCCTGGACGGCCCACCTCGCAGAGGGCCTGCGCCACATGAGCGGTTTCATCGCGCTGCATGCCCTGCTGGCCACGGCGCTGTACCTGAGCGGCCACTTGTGGGTGTATTCGGTGTGGTGGGTGGCCTACCTGACCACCTTCGGCGTGTTCATGCGCCTGCGCTCGATGGCCGAACACGCCTGCACCGAACGCGGCCCCGACATGCTGCGCAACACCCGCACCACGCGCGCCGGTTTCCTGGCCCGCATGACGGTGGCGCCCATCCGCGTCAACTTCCACATCGAGCACCATTTCATGGCCTCGGTGCCTCACTTCCGACTGCCGGCATTGCACGAAGTGCTGCGCGAAAGGGGCGTTGTTCCGCCTCCACCGTCCTATGGAGACGTCCTCAGAATGGTGTCCAGCCCACGCTGAAAAACCGTTCGTCGGGCCCACCGACCGTCCGTCGAACTGGGCCTTTTTACTGCCAATTATTGCCGCACGCCCGGAAACCCCCCTTCCTAGAATCGGCCACGTGAATGGTCCCATTCATGTGTTCAAAGGGTTTTCAACATGGGTTCTCGCCAAGTCAATCAAGCAGTCCGACGCCACGGTGGCTTCTCCATGGTCGAGATGGCCGTCACGCTGGCCGTGCTCGGCATCCTCATGGCTTCGGCCATGCCCAGCCTGGGCGACTGGATGGCCAACGCCCGCATCCGCAACACGGCGGAATCCATCCATGAAGGCGTGCAAAAAGCGCGCGCCGAAGCCGTGCGCCGCAACCAGAGCGTGACGTTCTGGTTGGTGACGACGGCGGACCCCAAGGTTCTGAGCGACGATTGCACCACCAGTTCGAGCAGCGGCTCGTGGGTGGTCAGCATCACCGATCCCACCAGCAAATGCTCGGTCGCGGCCTCTCCGACCACCGCACCACAGATCGTCGCGGCACGGGCCGTGGGCAGTGGCGGTGAAGGCGTGAGCGTGGTGGCCACGCAGCGTGACGGCACCGCCGGCCCCACCAGCATCACCTTCAACTCTTTTGGCCAGGTGGCCAATGCCACACCCATCGGCGTGATCTCGGTGAACGACGGTGCGGCCGACAGCACGCGCCGCAAGTACAAGGTCATGATTTCCAGCGGCGGGCGCTCCCTGGTCTGCGACGAAGCCGTGACCGACACGACCGACCCGCGGATCTGCCCAGCGAGCTGAGCCATGCGCCCCAACTTCCACCGCCCCCCCGTCCGGTCCGCGAAAGGCTTCATGCTGATCGAGGTATTGGTGAGCGTCTTGCTGTTCAGCGTCGGCGTGCTGGCGCTGGTGGGGCTGCAGGCCAACATGACCAAGGCGCAGAGTTCGGCCAAAGCCAGAACCGATGCAGCCTACTTGGCCCGTGAGCTGGTGGGCACGATGTGGTCGGACCACATCGACAACCTGTCCTTCTACCAAACCACCGCTTGCGCCTCTTATGCCCGGTGCAGCGCCTGGCAGGCGAAGGTGGCGCAGGAGCTTCCAAGCGCCAACGTCACCATCAATGTGGCCACGGGCGCCGCCAACTTCGGTGATGTGACGATCCGGATCGAGTGGACCGAAGCCGATGGTGCAACGCACAACTACACCACGATCACCACCATCAACGCGAGCTAGCCATGACACCACGCCGCACCTTCGCATCGGCCAGGCAGGCCGGCTTCACCCTGATCGAACTGATGGTGGGCTTGACGCTGGGCATGTTGACGGTGGCCATCATCACCCAAGTGGTCGTCATGGCCGAAGGCCAGAAGCGCACCACCACCCATGGTGCGGATGCACAGCTCAATGGCGCCCTGGCCCTGTACGCCATTCAGCAAGAGGCGCAAATGGCCGGCTATGGCGTGAGCGCCAATCCCGAGGCGCTGGGCTGCAACGTCCGCTACAACTTCGGCGGCATCGCCGCCAATTTCATCCTGGCCCCGGTGCTGATTTCCGACGGCGCCAATGGGTCGGACATCATCACTTTTCTGCGCAGTGGCAAGCCCTCGTTCTCGGTGCCGATCCGCGTGAACGAGACACACCTCAAGGACGCCACCAGCTTCGTGGTGCAATCGTCCATGGGCGTCGCCCAAGGCGACCTGCTGATGGTCGTCCCCGAGGCGCACGACGCGAGCAATTGGTGCAGCGTCATCGAGGCCAGCGCGGGCATGACCGCCACCACGGTTCCCCATGTGGCCAACGGCGGCTGGAACCCGGCGACGAGCATCCTCCCGGACACGGGCTATGCCGCAGGCAGCTACCTGGTCAATCTGGGCAATGTGGCTTTGCGCCAGTTCGCACTCGACGACAAGCAGTCCCTGCAGAAAAGCGAACTGGTCAAGGGAACCGGTGGCATGTCCACCCCCCAGGACTTGCAGCCGCAGATCGTGATGCTGAGGGCCTTGTACGGCAAGGACACGAACAACGACGGCATCGTCGACACCTACAACCGCACATTGCCCGCCAACAACGACGAATGGCAACAGGTGCTGTCATTGCGGGTGCTTGTCGTGGCCCGCAGCGCCCAGTTCGAGAAAGACCCCGTGGCGTCCCCCGACATCGACATCAGTGCCAAGACTGTGAGTTGGGACGTCGGCACGACCAATGTCACCGTCACTGGTGCCACCAGTTGCCACACGGGCCGCCAATGTCTGACCACCTCCCTGGCTTTCCTGGGCGCCGATTGGGCGAACTATCGCTACAAGGTCTACGAAACCGTGATCCCGCTGCGGAACCGGCTGTGGCACTCCTGAGGTAGACCACCGTGCGCCAAACTCAAACCTCCTGCGCCTCCCGCTCGCGTCAACGCGGGCTGTCACTGCTGTTCGCGCTGATGTCCCTGGTGGCCTTGTCGCTGGCCTCGCTGGCCTTGGTTCGCTCGGTGGACACCAGTTCGATGGTCTTGGGCAACCTTGGATTCAAACAGGATGCCACGGCTATTGCCGACCAAGCCACCCGAAACGCCATCACCTGGCTGAACACTTCCGGCGCCGACCTGAACAAAGACTCGGCCAACGAAGGCTACTACGCCCAGGTCAACGACGACGTCGATGTCATCGCCAATTCGGGCGAGAACAAGCTGCTGGTGAACTGGGATCTGGACGGCTGCAAGGTAGCCCAGAACATGCCGGGATCCAGCTGCAAGGTCAGACCACACGACGCGGACACCATCAATGGCGCGACCACCAATTACGTGATCTTTCGCCTGTGCTCCACCGCGATCGGTGCCAACGACACCGGCAATTCTTGCGCCAAACCGCTGAATTCCACGAACAGCAAGGTCTATCGAAAAGGCCGCAAAGACTACTCGGACTACGAAGACTTCAACACCGCCAGCGGGGTCTACTACCGCATCGTGGTGCGCGTCATCGACGCCAGGCAAACCACCAGTTTTGTCGAGACCATTGTCCACCTCTGAGAACGATTTTGCGCGTCAGCACGCGCGGAAGGAAGCGTCATGAAGCTCGCCACCACCGACAGCCAGCCCAAGTTGCTGCGCGGCGCCCTCGCGGCCCTGCTGCTGGCTTGCATCATCGTCAACCCGGCCGCGAAGGCCGCCAGCACGGACATCTCGAACACGCCACTCGCCAGCACCTCGGACATCACGGCCAAGCCCAACGTGATGTTCGTGCTGGACGGCTCGGGCAGCATGGCCTGGTCCTTCATGCCTGACGATCTGGGCCTCGATTCCGACGGCGACAAAACCGACACCGCCGCCCTGGCCCGCTACGGCGGCCGTTCCAGCCAGTGCAACGGCTTGGCCTACAACCCCAATTTCAAGTACGAGGAAAACCTGCCCGTCAAGGCGGACGGCACCCCTTACCCCCATGCGCCTTTTGACGCGGCACCCACCGACGGATTCCAGGCCTCCGCGGCCAACGCCAATGGTCTGACCGCGCCCATCGCCCTGGGCACCGGCACGAAAACCTTCACCATCACCACCAGTTCGCCCAACACCGCCAACACCACGTTGGGCAACAAGGTCATCATCTACAACTCAAGTAACGACACGCAATGGATGATCGGCACGGTCACGGCCTGGTCCAAGCCCCTCGTCACGGTCAATGTCACCGACGTGGTGGGAAGCGGCGACCCCGCGGCCACCACTTGGCGCATCGGCACCCGTGTGACCACGGACTTGACTAACAGCTACTACTACACCTACAGCGGCAGCAAGCAAGCGCTGGCTTGGAAATACACCACCGCCGGCCTGAACAAGACCAGCGATGGCGGCTTCGCCAACGAATGCCTCACCAGCACGGGAACGAGCTCCAGCGTCTTCACCAAGGTCACCATGACCAGCGCCTCGGCCAACGCCCAGCGCTACGCCGACTGGTACGCCTATTACCGCAAGCGCTACCTGATGATGCGCACGGTGGCTGGCCGGTCGTTCAAGCCCATCGATGACAAGTTCCGGGTCGGCTTCACCACCATCGCCGACACCACCGCGACACCCAGTACCACCTTCCTGGAAGTCAATGCGTTCGACACGGCCCAAAAAGCCAGCTTCTACACCAACCTCTACAAGGCCGACCCCGATGGGTCCACCCCTTTGCGCGGGGCCTTGGCCAAGGTCGGCCGCTACTTCGCCAACAAGGCGCCGGGCCAACAGACCGACCCGATGCAGTACGCCTGCCAGCGCAACTACACCATCCTGTCCACCGACGGCTACTGGAACACAGGCCTTGAAACCCCCAGCTATGGTCCGCTGAAGCTCGACGGCAGCACCAAGGTCGGCCAGCAAGACGCCCTGGAAGACCGCCCCATGTACGACGGCGCGACCGTCACCGTGACCACCAAGAAGACGTGGACCACCACCAGCACCCGGGTGGACACCACGGTGACGCCCAAGACGACGGTGTCCACCTCCAGCGTCACCACCAAGACCTTCACCCCGTGGCGCGGCTGGAACCGTAACAGCTACTCGCTGACCAACATCCAGGGCAGCATCGCCAACAACAGCCTGGCCCGCTGTGGCGCAACCCTGGGCACGTGCACGATCACCGTCACCACCAGCGCAGCGCACAACTTCACCAATGGCGGCAGCGTGACCATCGCGGGTGCTTCGCCCTCGTCCTACAACGGCACGTACACCATCCTGAGCGTGCCCAGTTCGACGTCCTACACCTACCGGTTGAACTCGCGCCCCAACTCGGCCACGGCCGCCGGCACCTCCACCTCCACGTGCAAGGGATTGGTCACGCAGCCGCAGCAGGGCGATGAGTACACCGTCGCCACCAGCACGGCCACCGACACCACCACCACCCCATCGACCAAAACGGACGTCAAGACCACCACGGTCATCACGCCGTGGACCAACACCGTCATCTACGTCAATGACGTGCTGAACAGCCAGTCGGGCAATGTCGCGGGCACGGCCACCACCACCAACCCGACCGTCTCCAACACCGTGACGGGAACCACCACGGTGACCCCGTCGACCACCACCGGCACCAGCGCCAACGTGATCGATTGGGCCAACAGAGGATCGGCCACCACCGGCAACGCCTGTGTCGCCGCCGTGCCCAGCCCCAACCCAAGCAATGCCGTGACGGCCCCCCTGAGCTCGTCGGCCGCGGTGTATTCCGGTGCACCTGGCGCCGCCGTCACCACGGGCCCCACCACCACTTCGGGGACGGCCGCCGTCACCACAGTGGGCCCCACGGTGGTGTCCACGCCAGAGGTCGTCGAGGAAACCACCACCGTGGCTGGTGGCTCGACCAGCAGCCTGGCGGACGTCGCCGAGTACTACTACGTCACCGACCTGCGCACCTCGGGCCTCAGCAACTGCACGGGCGCGCTGGGTCACGACGTGTGCAGCAATGAAGTGCCGCCCAACGGCCGGGACACCGCCTCCAGCCAGCACATGACGACCTTCACATTGGGCCTGGGCGTGAATGGCATCCTGGACTACCGGACCAACTACCTCAGCCCCAGCCAGATCGAAGGCGCCTACTACGACATCCTCAACAACCGAAACGGTGTCATGTGGCCCAACCCCAGCAGTTCCGAGGACGCCACCCACGTGGACGACTTGTGGCATGCCGCGGTGAACGGGCGTGGGCAGTACTGGGCCACCAGTGATCCAGGCTCGCTGTCGGACGCCATCAGCACCGCCTTGTCGTCCGTGAAAGAGACCATCGGGGCCTCGTCCTCGGCGGCAACCAGCTCGCTCAAACCTGTCGCTGGCGAGGACAACCTGGTGTTCGTCGCCACCTTCAAGACCGTGGAGTGGTCGGGCGACCTGATCGCCTACAACCTCGATGCCAAACTGGGTGTCATCGACCTCAAGACGCCGGTCTGGAGCGCCAAGGCCCAACTTGAATCCTTGACCGCGGCCACCCGCAAGATTTACTACTCGCAGCCCAACGTCACCACACCGACGCGCCGCAATTTCACGTACGCCAACCTGAACGCCGATGGCTTCAGCACGAACCTGAACAACCTTTGCACGCAAGCCATCGTGGCCGGTCAGTGCACCACCTTGCCCGACAGCCTCAAGACGCTGGCCAATTCTGGCAGCAACCTGGTGGACTACCTGCGTGGCAATGCCAGCCTGACCAACTACACCTACGTGCCTGACAGCAGCAAGCCCGCCATCACGGCCACCGCGGCCATCTACCGTCCTCGGCTCACAGCCCTGGGCGACATCATCAATGCATCGCCGGTGTACCTGAGCAAGCCTCCTTTCCACTACGAGGACGCTGGCTATGCCGATTTCGTGGCCAGCCACGCCAACCGCAGGCCCGTGGTTTTCGCCGCGGCCAATGACGGCATGCTTCACGCCTTCGCCGCGAAGAGCGACAGCGACACCACGGCCACCAACGCGGTCCATGGCGGGGATGAACTGTGGGCTTACGTGCCCAGGGCGGTGATCCCCAACCTGTACTTGTTGGCCGACACCAACTACCGCGACAAGCACCGCTACTTCGTGGATGGCACGCCCACCATCGGTGACATCTACGTCAATGGCACCTGGAAGACCATCTTGGTCGGCGGTTTGAACTCTGGCGGCAAGAGCTACTACGCGCTCGATGTCACCGACCCCACCGACCCCAAGCCCCTGTGGGAATTCAGCGATGCGAACCTCGGCCTGACCTACGGCAATCCGATCATCACCAAGCGCAAGGACGGAACCTGGGTGGTCGTCTTCAGCTCCGGCTACAACAACGGCAATGGCGGAGATGGCAATGGCCGCCTTTATGTCCTGGACGCCTACACGGGCGCTGCGCCCAGCGGCACACCCGCCGTCACCAGCATCCCCACGATGATTTCCGACACGGTCCCCGCCGGCACCAGCGCCGCGCCCAGCGGGCTTGGCAAACTCAACGCGTGGATCGAAAAAGGCAGCGACAACACGTCGACACGCTTTTATGGCGGCGACCTCCTGGGCAACCTGTGGCGCTTCGACATCGACCACCTGGTCGAACCCAAAGGCAAGGCTTTCCTGCTCGCCACATTCAAGGTCAACGACACCACACCTCAACCCATCATGACCCGGCCGGAAACCGCCGAGATCGACTACAACGGCAGGGCCTACCCTGTCATCCTGGTGGGCACGGGCCGCTACCTGGGCATCAGCGACATCGCGGACAAATCGGTGCAAAGCATCTACGCCGTGAAAGACGCATTGACCGAAACCGGCCTCGGCAATGTGCGCCAACGCACTGACATCGTCGTGCAGACTCTGGAAACCTTGCCACCGGACGACAAGGGCACCGTGGCTCAGCGCAAGTCCTCGGCCAACAACGTGGACTGGAGCAATGCCAGCGGCTGGCGGGTTGACCTGCCATCGTCCGGAGAGCGTGTGGCCATCGACATGCAGCTGCAATACAGCACCTTGGCGGTGATCTCCGCCATCCCGGGCACCAACGAGTGCAAGCCCGCCGGTGGCTCGTCCTGGCTGTACACCTTCGACATCAGCAGAGGCATTGCACCCAGCACGGCCGCCGGCATCACCGGCACCTACCTGGGCGACTTCCTGGGAGTCGGCCTGACCTGGATCGAGTTGGGCGATGGCACGTCCCGCCTGATCATCCCCGGCAGCGATGCCTCCATGCACCTCAAGACGCCACCCGCGCCTCCCCCCTCGGGTGGAGGCCACGCCCACCGCACCTCCTGGCGCGAGCTGATGAACTGATCGAAGGACCAAAGCGCATGAAAGCCAGCCTGGGCGCCCTCATCGCCAACGTGGCCCTGATCCATGGCGCCGGGCTGGTGCTGCTCGCCCAATCCCAGCCAGACGTGGCCGTGGCCACCGCCCACCGGGCTCGACCCGTGCAGATGCGGCTGGTCCAGGCCCCAGCGCCACACCTGGTCGCCGACACCATGCCAGAGCAGCCCGCTGACACCCGGTCAGTCATGGCGCAAGATGTCAGGGCGCCTCAGGCTGGGCAACCCGAGGCTGGACAGCCATCGCCACCGGCCGCGTTGAACACGCAGGCCGAAGCAAGCTTGGCGAACACGCCCACGGACAACCAGGCCCCCGTCGAGGAATACATCCCACGCCCTCGCCTGAGCACTTCGCCAAAGAACACCACCCCGGTCATCGTGCCCTTTCCGCCGCAGTTCGACGGCGCGGGGCGCTTCTCCGCCGTCCTGGCGCTGTACATCGACGAGGACGGCACCGTGCGGCGCGTGAGGGTGGACGAATCCACGCTGCCACGTCCAATGCAGGACGCCGCGAAACAAGCTTTCCTGCAAACGCACTTCAAACCGGGAGAAGTGAAAGGCCTGGCGGTGAAGTCCCTGATCCGTGTCGAAGTCGTTTTCGACAACACGCCTCAGTCGAACGAAACGGCTTTCAGGGCCCTTTGACGGTCACCCGGCTTCAGCCAGCGGTCAAGGCCGCCATCAAGCGCCTGCGCAACAAGGCCGCGAACGTCACCAGTGCCACCAGGAACAGCGCCACCCCCACATACGTGCCGACGCCCGGATCACGCCAGGCGGCCACCAGGCGGTCCATGAACAGCGAGAGCATGATCGTGCCGGGCAGCACCCCCAGCACCGTCCCCAGCACATAGTCCCGAAAGCGCACGCGCAAAGCGCCCGCGGTCACGTTGATGACCAAAAAAGGCGCCACCGGGAAGGCCCGCAGGAACACGATGGCCAGCAGGCTGCGGTCCTTCAGGCGCCGCGCCAGGTCTTGCACCTGGGGATCGCCAAAGCGGTCCAGCAGGTAGGCACCGCTCAAGCGCCCGATGCCGTAGCTGACGACCGCCCCGCTCACCATGCCCGCCAAGGAATAGCCCATGCCCAGCCAAGGGCCGAACACCAGGGTCCCCACGGAAATCATCAGCAGGATGGGCATGGCCAGCATCACGGCCAGCACATAGCCGCCCAGCACGGCCAAAGGCCCGAATGGCGTGGCCAGCAGATCGCGGCCCAACTGGCTGAGCACCCCCTGGTCCAGCCAATGGCTCATGGAGGGGCTGCGCCACACCAGGGCAATCGCGCCAAAAAATCCCAGGTACACCACCACCAGGAGCCGGCGCACCAGTTTGCTGCCCGACACCTTCGAGGATTCACCCGCACTCACGAAACACGCCTCATTGCACCGCCACATCCCATCCAACGGAAAACATGCGCATCTTGAGGCCAATCAAGGTGGCCCGACGCAGGTGCTTTCCTGCGGAAAACCGAGGTGGCCCCTTGCTTCGGGGGGCTCACTGCTCAGGGTGAATGCCCGGCAACGGCCGCTGGGTGAGCAGCCAGCGGCCGACACGCACCGCGAGCGCCTCTGGCGAGGTCGGCCAGGAGAACCGCTCGACCCACTCTGGCAAACCGCCCCGCGCGGCGATCTCATCGGCCTTCAAGTCCGTGAGGACCAACACCGACAGGCCCGAGAAGGCCTCGCAACGCTCCAGGGTGTGCAGCATGGCAAAGCCATCCATGCCAGGCAGTTCCAAATTGGTGATCAGCAGGTCCGGAGGGCGCTGCCCCATGTGCAGCAAGGCCAGGTACCCGGTCTCGGCGAAGCGCAAGCTGATGGCGGCCCCGAACACTTCCATGGCGGAGGCGCACTGTGCCTGCCAGGCCGGGTCGTCGGCCACCAGCAGGACGTCGTGCGGCCCGGCCTCCCGCCGCATTTTGTCCAGCGCACTGGGCAAAGGTGGCATGGCCGCTGGATTGCCCCGACATCGCGCCTGGTCGGCCAGCGGGTCGCCGCCCAAACCCGTGCTCAAGGCCAGTGCCTCGACCGCGTTGTAAGGGATGCGCCGGTGCCCTCCTGGAGTGCGGGCCGCGGGCAAGATGTTCGCCTCGACCCACAACTGCACGGTGCGGAGGGACACCCCCAGGCGGCTGGCCGCCTCTCGGGTGGTGAGCATGCGGGCGCCAGGGCCCAGGTGGATGACTTGAGACATGGTTTCATTTTTGCGGGATCCACCCTGCGGCGGTAGGCCCTTCGAGCGCCAAACCACGGTCCGACGTGACGCATTGGGCACAATCAGTCTCCATGAACAAGGCCTTCACCAAGGAAACCGACCAGGACAATGGCGACGAAGGGGACGAGCTCGCGCCCTCACCCATCCCGGCCGGCACCAGGAACTACCTGACCCCGCAGGGCTACCAGCGCCTGCGCGACGAACTCTTCGCCCTGATCGACGAGGAGCGCCCCAAGATCGTCGAGATCGTCCACTGGGCCGCCTCCAATGGCGACCGCTCCGAGAACGGCGACTACCTCTACGGCAAGAAGCGCCTGCGCGAAATCGACCGCCGCATCCGTTTCCTCACCAAGCGCCTAGACATCGCCGAAGTGGCCGACCCCAGCGTGCACCACGGCCATGACCAGGTCTTCTTCGGTGCCACCGTCACCTACGTCAACCAGGACGACGTCGAGCGCACCGTCACCATCAAAGGCATCGACGAGGTCGACAACCTGCAAGGCGAGGTCAGCTGGATTTCACCCATCGCGCGGGCCTTGCTCAAGTCGCGCGTGGGCGATGAATTGCAGTTGATGACGCCGGGCGGACTGGAGCAGGTCGAGGTGCTGTCCGTCAGCTACCCCGCCCCCACCAAGCCAGGGTAGTCAGGGAACGACCCGGCCCGCCTTGAGCACCACGGGGCAACGCTTGAGCGTGCGCAGCACGTCGTTCAAATGCTCCACGTCGCGCACGGCCAGGGTCAACTTCAGTTCGGCGGTTTCACCCAGGCGTTCGTCGCCCATCTCGATGTGGGTGATGTCGGTCTCGGCGCTGCTGATGGACGCGGCCACCTGCGCCAACACGCCCTTGCCATTGGCCACCAGCACCTCGATGGCGGTCTCGAACGGCCGCGTGGGCTCGTCGGCCCAACTCACATCGATCCAGCGCTCGCTGTCGCGCTCGAACAGTCGGCGCCCCACGCCACACATCTGCGTGTGGACCACCAGGCCTTCGCCACGGCCCAGGTAACCGGCGATCGGGTCGCCAGGAATGGGTCGGCAACAAGGCGCCAGCTGCATCGTGGCGCCTTCGCTGCCATCGATGACCACGCCGCCGTGCGAAGGCGATTCCGAATCGGCAAAACGGCCCAGCGTCAGGGTCAGTGCATCAGGTCGCTCGCCCGTCTCGGCCATGAGCTGCGCCAGGCGCTTGGCCACCATGCTGCTGATCTTGCGGCCCAGGCCGATGTCCACGCACAGGTCGTCCTTGCTGCGGTTGCCGCCCCAGCGGATCAAGGCCTGCCACGTGGCACCACTGGCGCCTTCACTGGTTTCGTCGCCGGCCGGCAGGGCCAGGCCCTCGGCGCGCAGGGCCTGCGTCAACAGCTTCTCGCCCAGCTCCAGCGATTCTTCGGTCTCCATGTTCTTCAGGTAATGGCGGATCTTGGAGCGGGCGCGGCCCGTGCTCACGAAGTTCAGCCAGCCCGGGTTGGGCCGCGCACTTGGCGCCGTGATGATCTCGACCACGTCGCCACTGCGCAACTCGGTGCGCAGGGCCGCGGCCTCGCCATTGATCTTGACCGCCACGCAATGGTCGCCCACATCGCTGTGGATGGCATAGGCGAAGTCCACCGAGGTGGCCCCACGCGGCAGCGCCAGGATGCGTGACTTGGGCGTGAACACGTAGACCGACTCGGGGAAGAGGTCGATCTTCAAATGCTCGAGGAACTCGGCCGAATCACGCGTCTCGTGCTGGATGTCGATGAGCGACTGCAGCCACACGGCGGCCTGCTGCGGCGAGGCCTCGGCGCCGCCCTCTTGCGTCTTGTACATCCAGTGCGCCGCGATGCCCTTCTCGGCCACGGCGTGCATGGCCTGCGATCGCAGTTGAAACTCGACCGCCGTGCCCACCGGGTTCACCAGCGTCGTGTGCAGCGACTGGTAGCCATTGGCCTTGGGAATGGCGATGTAGTCCTTGAAGCGGCCCGGCAGCGGCTTGTACAGCTGGTGCAGCACGCCCAGGGCGCGGTAACAATCCAGCAGCTCGCGCGTGACGATGCGGAAGCCGAAGATGTCGCTGACCTGGGCGAAGGTCAGGTTCTTCTCGATCATCTTGTGGTAAATCGAGAAGATGGTCTTCTCGCGGCCATAGACCTCGACCACCATGCCGGCCTCGCCAAAAGCCTGCTCGACTTCGCGCTGGATGCGGTCCACCAGGTCGCGCCGGTTGCCACGGGTTTTCTTCACCGCTTTCGACAGCACCCCGTAACGCCAGGGGTTGATGTACTGGAAGGACAACTCCTGCAGTTCGCGGTAGGTCTGGTTCAAACCCAGCCGGTGCGCGATGGGCACATAGATGTCCAGCGTTTCGCGGGCGATGCGGGTGCGCTTGTGCGCCACCATCGCGGCCATGGTGCGCATGTTGTGCAGACGGTCGGCCAGCTTGATCAGGATGACGCGCACATCGCGCGCCATGGCCAGCAGCATCTTGCGGAAGGACTCGGCCTGAGACTCTTCCTTGGTCGAGAACTGCAGCTTGTCCAGCTTGGTCAGGCCATCGACCAGCTCGGCCGTGGGGGCGCCGAAGCGCTCGATCAGCTCGATCTTGGTGACGCCGCAGTCTTCCATGGCGTCGTGCATCAGCGCGGCCATGATGGCCTGGGCATCCAGCTTCCAGTCGGCGCACAGGCCGGCCACGGCGATCGGGTGCGTGATGTAGGGCTCGCCGCTGGCGCGGAACTGACCCAGGTGGGCTTCGTCGGCGAAACGGTAGGCGTCGCGCACGCGGCGGGCATCCGCCTCGTCCAGATAGTCGAGTTTGTGGGTCAGCGCCGCGAAAGAGGCTGCGGCGGCGTCGGAAGTGGCCTGGGTCATGCGAACTACTTTAGCGCGGAACGGAAGGGCCAGACACCAAGGGTGTCAATCACCAAAATAGAAACGGCCCACCAGAGTGGGCCGTTGACATGCAATTTGCGTGCAGGCTGGCGGGCGCCAGCGGGCGAATCAAGATCAGGTCGGGACCTTGCGCAGCATTTCGATGCCAACTTGGCCGGCCGCGATTTCACGCAGGGCGGTCACGCCAGGCTTGTTGCGCGATTCGATCTTGGGCGTGTGGCCCTGGCTCAGCATGCGGGCGCGGTAGGTCGCGGCCAGCACCAACTGGAAGCGGTTGGGGATCTTGGTCAGGCAGTCTTCGACGGTGATGCGGGCCATGGTGGAACCTCTAAAAGGGGACTGAACGGGGGCTCAGACCAGGTTGAGCGCGCGGAACACGGCAGACTTGTTGCGACGCTGAGCCGCGTATTTTAACCGCTGCGCGTGAACAATGGCTTTTAAATCGAACAAAGCCGTTTCAAACAGGCTGTTGACCACCACGTAGTCGAAGAATTGCGCCTGCTCGACCTCGACCTTGGCGTTGCTCATGCGGATTTCGATCACGTCGGACGTGTCTTCGCCCCGGCGGTGCAGGCGCTGCAGCAACTCCTCGTAGCTGGGCGGCAGGATGAAAATCAGCACGGCGTTGGGAAAAATCTTCTTGATCTGCAGGGCGCCCTGCCAGTCGATCTCCAGCACCACGTCCTCGCCACCCTTGATGCGCTCCTCGATCGCGTGGCGCGAGGTGCCATACAGGTTGCCGTGAACTTCCGCCCACTCGAAGAAATCCCCATGCGAAATCATCCCGCGGAACTCGGTGTCCTCGATGAAAAGGTATTCGCGGCCATGCTGTTCCTGGCCGCGCGGGGGGCGGGTGGTGTGCGAAATCGACACCTGCAGGCGCGAGTCGAGCTCCAGCAGGGCCTTGACCAGGCTGGATTTGCCCGTCCCGCTGGGGGCCGACACCACGAAAAGATTGCCCGGGTAGTCCATCTCGTCACCTCCGGCGACAGCCGCTTCATTCGACACGATATCGGCACTCATTCGATGTTCTGAACCTGTTCACGCATTTGTTCGATCAGCACCTTCATCTCGACCGACACCTGGGTCAGCTCCAGCGCCGCGGCTTTGGAGCCCAGGGTATTGGCCTCTCGGTGCAGTTCCTGGATCAGGAAATCCAGGCGCTTGCCCACTTCGCCGCCTTTTTTAAGGAGGCGCGTGACCTCGTCCAGGTGGGCCTTCAGGCGCATCAACTCTTCGTCGACGTCGATGCGCAGGGCGTAGGCCGCCGCTTCGTTCAGGGCGCGCTCTTGCGCGGCCTCGGGCGTCACGCCACCCCCCACCGCCTCCAGCGCCTCCTGGTACTTCTGGACAAAGCGCTCCTGCTGGCGCTGCACAGCCTGGGGCACCAAGGGCGTCGCCTGCTCTGCCAAGGCCTTCAAACCATTGACCCGGTCCATCAGGATGGCCACGAGGCGCTTGCCCTCGCGTTGGCGGGCTTCCAGCAAGCCCTGGATGGCCTGGCGTGCGGCATCGAGCGCCACCTCTTCCAGTTTGGCGATGGGCGCGGCGGTACGGCACCAGTTCATGACTTCGTTGACCGACAGGGGCGCCGCCTTGGGCAGCCAGTTCTGGACCATGCCCTCCAGGCGCGCCAGGCTGTGCAACTGGTCCGGCTGGGGCAAGGGCCAGGCCGTTTCGACCGGCCGCTGCGCTTGCATCTTCAGTTCGATCTTGCCGCGCCGAAATGAAGCTGTCAGCAAATCGCGCAAGGCCGGCTCAAGGGCCCGGAACTCGTCAGAGATCTTGAAGCTCAGGTCGAGGAACCGGCTGTTGACCGAACGCAACTCGGCCCCCACGCCACCGCCTGGGACCTTGTTGGCCGAGCGCGCCGAACTGGAGGATTCCGCCTCGTCAGAGGCCTCGCCGCTGTGTTCCGGAACCGACGCAACCGCGCTGGCAAAGCCGGTCATGGAGTAGACTGACATAGATACTTGACACCAGACACAAAACCCGATTATGTCAAAGCAAAAACCTGCCCCGTTGCCGTCAGGCACCGTCGTGGGGGGTTACCAGGTCGTCAAGAAACTGGCTGCGGGTGGTTTTGGCGTGGTTTACCTCGCCGAAGACCCCGAACACCGGCTCGTGGCGCTCAAGGAATACCTTCCCTCCTCCCTGGCCGAACGGGCCTTGGGCGAACTGATCCCGCGCGTCAAACCCGACAAGCAGCCGCTGTACCGCCTGGGCCTGAAAAGCTTCTTTGAAGAAGGCCGTTCGTTGGCGCAGATATCCCACCCGAGTGTGGTGTCGGTGCTGAATTTCTTCCGTGAAAACGAAACCGTTTACATGGTGATGAACTACTTGCAAGGAGATACCTTGCAGGATTTCATCGTCACGGCGCGCGATTTGAAGCGCGACAAAGTCTTCCGCGAATCCACCATCCGCTCGCTTTTTGACGAGATGTTGCGTGGCCTGCGCATCGTTCACCAGCACAAGATGCTGCACCTGGACATCAAGCCCGCCAACGTCTTCGTCACCAACGAAAACAAGGCGGTTTTGCTCGATTTCGGGGCTGCACGCGAGGTGCTGTCCAAAGAGGGCAACTTCATCCGCCCGATGTACACGCCCGGCTTTGCCGCGCCCGAGATGTACCGCCGCGACGGCTCGCTGGGCCCCTGGACCGACATCTACGCCATTGGCGCGTGCATTTATGCCTGCATGCAAGGGTATCCCCCGAACGATGCGCCCCAACGCCTCGAAAAAGACCGTTTGAACCTGTCGCTGTCGAGGCTGCGGAACGTGTATTCGGATAACCTGCTCGAAGTGACCGAGTGGTGCATGTCGCTCGACCCACTGGCACGCCCGCAAAGCGTGTTCGCGCTCCAGAAGGAGCTGGCCCGTGAAACCGAACGACGCTATTCCAAACTGACGTTCTCCGAGCGGGTCAAGCTCCAGCTTGAAAACCTCAAATCAGGTGCGAAGGCATGAGGTCAGCATGAGATTCTCCGTTTACCAGATCAGCCGCAAAGGCGGCCGCGAGAAAAATGAAGACCGCATGGGCTATTGCTACACGCGGGATTCCGGCCTGTTCGCCCTGGCCGATGGCATGGGAGGCCACCCCGAAGGCGAAGTCGCCTCGCAACTGGCCTTGCAGACCATGGCGGCGCTTTACCAGCGCGATGCCCGTCCCACCCTGGCCGACCCGCTGCGCTTCCTGCAGGACGCCGTCATGGCCGGCCACCACCAGCTGTTGCGCTACGCCAGTGAAAAGGGCCTGATCGACACGCCGCGCACCACCATCGTCGCCTGCATCATGCAGGGCAACGCGGCCTACTGGGCTCACTGCGGTGATTCGCGCCTCTACTTCGTGCGCGGCGACAAGCTCATCGCCCGCACCCGCGACCACTCCTATTCCGAACTGCAGCAAACGCTGAACACGGTCGTGCCCCTGAACGACCGCTACAACCGCAATGTGCTCTTCACCTGCCTCGGCAGCCCCGGCAAGCCGGTGGTCGACACCGCGGGCCCGCTGCTGCTGCAAGAGGGCGACCGCATCCTGCTGTGTTCCGACGGCTTGTGGGGCACGGTCGATGACGACGTCATCACCCGCCACCTGACCACCCGCTCCATCTCCGACTCGGTGCCCGAGCTGGTCGAAGAAGCGCTGCGCAACGGTGGCCCCAAGTGCGACAACGTCACCGTGATCGCCATGGAGTGGGAGTCGGCCAGCAACGAGGAGCCAGGTGCCAGCACCTCCACCTCGACCGACAGCCTGGGCGACCAGGTTTTCGCGTCCACCATCCAGGCGAGCGTGGGCAGTGGCATGGGCCCAGGCGACAATGTCGATGCCGACGACCTGGACGAGGCCGAAATCGAACGTTCGATCCGCGAGATCAACGAGGCGATCAAGCGCTCGGCCCGGGGCGGCCACAAGCCTTAACAGGCCGTCATTCCACGCCAGTTTCCCCAGGAGCCCGCCATGGCTTATCAACGCACGCAAGACCGTGCGGCGGACGCCTTGCGTCCCGTCGCCATCACCCGCCGCTACACCAAGCATGCCGAAGGCTCGGTGCTGATCGCCTTTGGCGACACCCACGTGCTGTGCACGGCCTCGGTCGAAGAGCGGGTGCCGCCGCACAAGCGCGGCAGTGGCGAAGGCTGGGTCACCGCCGAATACGGCATGCTGCCCCGCGCCACCCACAACCGCTCCGATCGCGAAGCCGCGCGCGGCAAGCAGAACGGCCGCACGCAAGAAATCCAGCGCCTGATCGGCCGCTCGCTGCGCGCCGTGTTTGATCTGAAATTGCTGGGCGAACGCACCATCCACCTCGACTGCGACGTCATCCAGGCCGATGGCGGCACGCGCACCGCCGCCATCACCGGCGCCTACGTGGCCGCGCACGACGCCGTCACCTGGCTGCTGGCGCAGGGCAAGATCAGCGCCACGCCCATCCGTGAACCGGTGGCCGCCATCAGCGTCGGCCTCGTGCAAGGCACGCCTTTGCTCGACCTGGAATACGTGGAAGACGTGGACTGCGGCACCGACATGAACGTCGTCATGACGGGCGCCGGCCACTTCATCGAGGTGCAGGGCACGGCCGAAGGCGCGGCCTTCACGCGCGCCGAAATGGACCGCCTGCTGGGCTTGGCCGAGGCGGGCATCCGCCGCCTGGTGACCTTGCAAGCCGAGGCATTGGCCAAGCCATGAAACTGATCCTTGCTTCCAACAACGGCAAGAAGCTGCGCGAGCTGCAGGCCTTGATCGGCCCGCTGGGGCTGGAACTGGTCACGCAGGGCAGCCTGGGCATCCCCGAGGCCGAAGAGCCGCACGTGACCTTCGTCGAGAACGCGCTGGCCAAGGCCAGGCATGCGGCGCAACTGGGCCAGGGGCCGGCCATCGCCGACGATTCGGGCCTGTGCGTGCGGGCCCTGCAAGGTGCGCCCGGTGTGCGGTCCGCCCGCTATGCCGTCGACCATGGCCAGGTCGAAGAGGCGGCCGGACGCGACTTGATCGACCCGGCCAACAACGCTTGGTTGCTCAAGCAGATGCAAGGCCAGTCTGATCGCCGCGCGCATTTCACCTGCCTGCTGGTCGCCGTGCGCCATGCCGAAGACCCCGAACCATTGATCGCCGAAGGCCATTGGGAAGGCACGTTGCTGGACGCACCGCAAGGTGAACACGGCTTCGGTTACGACCCGCTGTTGTGGCTGCCAGAACACCAGCAGTCGGCCGCGCAACTCTCACCTGGGCTGAAGAACGCCGTCAGCCACCGCGCCCTCGCCTGCGCCCATTTGCGCGAATTGATGAACGCCCGCTGGACTTTGACGTGATCACCCTGCAACGCCCCGGCGCGCTGCAAGCCTTGCCGCCGCTGTCCCTGTATGTGCACCTGCCCTGGTGCCTGAAGAAGTGCCCCTACTGCGATTTCAACTCGCATGAAGTGGCTTCGCCCAAGATCTCGCTGGTCTCTTCGCCTTCATCGCAAAGCAGCGCCAGCAACACGGCGGCCAGCGCCAAAACAGGCCTCTCACCTGCCCTGGAATCACAGTACCTGGACGCCTTGTGCGCCGACCTGGAGTCCGCCTTGCCGCAGATCTGGGGCCGCCGCATCCACAGCATTTTCATCGGTGGCGGCACGCCCAGCCTGTTCTCGCCCGAAGGCATCGACCGCCTGCTGGCTGACATCCGCGCCCGCCTGAGCCACGACCCCGATTGCGAAGTCACACTGGAAGCCAACCCTGGCACCTTCGAGACAGACCGCTTCAGGGCCTTCCGCCAGGCCGGCGTGAATCGCCTGTCCATCGGCGTGCAGAGCTTCGACGATGCCAAGCTCAAGGCCCTGGGCCGAGTGCACAACCGCGCGCAGGCCATCGCGGCGGTCGAAGAAGCCCAGGCCTGCTTCGACACCTTCAACCTCGACCTGATGTACGCCTTGCCGGGCCAAAGCCAGGCCGACCTGGACGCCGACCTGCAGCAGGCGCTGGCCTTCACACCACCGCACCTGTCGCTCTACCATCTGACGATGGAGCCCAACACGCGCTTCGCCACGCACCCCCCGAAGGACCTGCCGGACGAAGACACGGCCTTCGACATGCTGGACCGCCTCATCGAGGCCACCGGCCAGGCGGGCTTGGAGCGCTACGAGATCTCGGCCTACGCGCGCAAAGGCCACCGTGCCCTGCACAACCTGAACTACTGGCAGTTCGGCGACTACCTGGGCATAGGCGCGGGCGCGCATTCCAAGATCAGCTTCCCTGACCGCATCGTGCGGCAGGTGCGCTGGCGCGAACCGCAGGCCTACATGACGCAGGCCCTGCAGGGCAAAGCGTGTTCCAACGAACACGACATCAGCCTGAAGGCGCGCCCCTTCGAGTACATGCTCAACGCACTTCGCCTGAAGGAAGGCTTCGAGCTGGCGCGCTTCACCGAGCGCACTGGCCTGCCGATCACGTCGATCCAGCAGGCCATGCAAGAGGCCGAGGCCAAGGGCCTGCTGGCGCGCGATCTGCAACGCGCCTGGCCCACCGACAAAGGCTTCGACTTCCTGAGCGACCTGCAGGCCCTCTTCCTCCAGGAAGAGTGACCTGCCTCAACTGACCCACAAAAGGATCAGGCCGCCTTTTTCTCGTCGCGCAGTTCGCGGCGCAGGATTTTGCCCACATTGGTCTTGGGCAGGTCGTTGCGGAACTCGATGTACTTGGGGCGCTTGTAGCCGGTGAGCTGCTCCTTGCAGAACTCGGCGATGGCCGCTTCGGTCAGGCTCGGGTCCTTGCGCACCACGAACACCTTCACCGCCTCGCCGGCCTTCTCGTCGGGCACCCCGATGGCGGCGCATTCCAGCACGCCGGGGTGCAGACTCACCACCTGCTCCACCTCGGTCGGGTACACATTGAAGCCCGACACCAGGATCATGTCCTTCTTGCGGTCCACGATCTTGGTCTGGCCCGTCTCGTCCATGATGCCGATGTCACCCGTGCGGAAGAAGCCGTCGGCCGTCATCACCTTCGCGGTTTCATCGGGACGCTGCCAGTAACCGGCCATCACCTGCGGGCCACGCACGCAGATTTCGCCCGCCTCGCCAAAGGCCAGGTGCTTGCCATCGTCGTCCAGGATCGCCACTTCGGTGGAGGGCACGGGGTAGCCGATCGAGCCCGTGAATTCGGCGATGTCCAGGCGGTTGACCGTGGCCACCGGCGAGGTCTCGGACAGGCCATAGCCTTCCACGATCGGGCAACCGGTGAGCTTCTTCCATTTCTCGGCCGTGGCCTGCTGCACGGCCATGCCGCCGCCGTTCGAGATCTTCAGGCCCGAGAAATCGAGCTTGGCGAAATCAGGGTGGTTGGCCAGTCCGTTGTACAGCGTATTCACTGCGGGGAACTGGTTGACCTTGTAGTTCGTCAGCGTCTTGATGAAGCCGGGGATGTCGCGCGGGTTGGGGATCAGGATGTTCATGCCGCCCAGGCGCGCGCCCATGAAGTAGCAGACCGTCAGCGAGAAGATGTGGTACAGCGGCAGGGCGCACACCGTCACGATGGGCTGGTTGCCCAGCTTGGTCAGTTGCGGCTTGAACCAGGCCTCGCATTGCAGGATGTTGGCCACGATGTTCCGGTGCAGCAAGGTCGCGCCCTTGGACACGCCGGTGGTGCCACCGGTGTACTGCAAGAAGGCGACATCGTTGGGCGTCAGGCTGGGGCGGTTGTATTGGGCGGCAGCGCCTTGCGACAAGGCCTTCTTGAAAGGCGTGACCTTGATCGGGCCGCCATTGGGCAGGCTGAAGGCCGGCACCATCTTCTTGACGTGGCGGACCACGAAGTTGACCAAGGGGCCCTTCAGGCCGGGCAGCATGTCGCCCATGGCGGCCAGCACCACGTGCTTGACGGGCGTGCGGGCGATCACATCCTGCAGGGTCACCGCGAAGTTCTCCAGGATCACGATGGCTTCGGCGCCCGAGTCCTTGAGCTGGTGCTCGAGTTCGCGCGGTGTGTACAGCGGGTTGACGTTGACCACCACATAGCCTGCGCGCAGCACCGCGGCGATCGCCACCACGTACTGCGGCACGTTGGGCATCATCAAGGCCACGCGCGCGCCCTTGGACAGGCCCTGCGCCTGCAGCCAAGCGGCCAGCGCGCGCGACATCTCGTCGACCTGCGCGAAGGTCCAGCGCACTTCCATGAACGCGGCAATGTCCCGGCGAGCGTGTTCTCGAAACGCCTGGTCCAGCAAGTCGACCAGCGAGTTGTACTCACCTGGATTGATCTCGGCGGGAACACCAGCTTCGTACTGCGCCAACCATGGTTTGGACATTGCCATTTGCGAGCCTCTCAAAAGATAACAAGACCGTTTCATCCGCCAGACATCAGAGATGAGACTGACTTGAAACACTGCACTCATTTTGCAACATAGCCAGATCAGGGTATTCCCGAAATCGGACACCCATTGAGGCAGCCCGTGTCTTTGCCACAAACTGGTCAACCCCGCATCCTCGTTGAACAAGGCGGCCAAGCCATGCCGCGGACGAGGCACAATCGCCTTCAAATTTGACAAGCATTGTTTCCTTTCCAGGAAGAAGCAGACATGGTTGACCGCTCGATAGACCACCCCCTGGCGCCCAAGCGGCGCTGGTTCCTGAAAACAGCCCTGGTCACCAGCGCCGCCCTGGGCGCCTTTGGTGGCTGGACGTACTGGAATCGCGGCATCTCGAACGGTGTTCTCACCGAACAAGGCCGCGACATCTTCAAGGCCGTCGCCAGGGCGGTTCTCGCGAACGTGCTGCCAGCCGACAAGGCGCAACGCGAAGCCAAGCTCGAACAACAAATGGGCCGCCTGGACGAGGTGATCCGGAGCATGCCGACCAGCAGCCAGATCGAGCTCGCCGGCCTGCTGGGCGCGCTGGCGAACGCCCCTACCCGCTGGCTGCTGACAGGGCTGAGCAAGCCATGGACCGAGGCCAGCGTGCAGGACATCAACCAGGCCCTGAACACCATGCGGCTGCACAGCCAAGTGCCTCAGTTGGTGTCGTACCACGTGCTCCGCGACGTCACCTGCCTGGCCTTCTTCTCCACCCCCGACAATTGGTCCATCGCCGCCTACCCCGGCCCCCTCGACTTATGAGCAAACTGCCCGACCCCTTCCGCGAAGGTCTTGCCCGTGGCTGGAAAGTCACGCATGGCGAGCAAAACCTGCCCGAGCAGATCACCTGCGATGTCGCGATCATCGGCTCCGGTGCGGGTGCCGGCATCACCGCCGAACTGCTGGCCAAGGCCGGCCTGGACGTCGTCGTGATCGAAGAAGGCCCACTCAAGACCAGCTCCGATTTCAACCAGAAAGAGTCCGAAGCCTACGCCTCCCTTTACCAGGAAGGCATCACGCGCAAGACCCTCGACAAGGGCATCAGCCTGCTCCAGGGCCGCTGCGTGGGGGGCACCACCGTCGTCAACTGGACCAGCTCCTTCCGCACGCCACCCACCACCCTCAAGTACTGGCAGGAACACTTTGGCCTGGCCGATTACCACGTCGAGACGCTGGCGCCCTGGTTCAAGCAGGCCGAGCAGCGCCTCAACATGGCCCCCTGGGAAGGCGCCCCCAACGCGAACAACGAGCTGCTGCGCACCGGTGCGACGAAGCTGGGCATCGAGGCCCACGTCATCCCGCGCAATGTGAAGGGTTGCTTCAACCTGGGCTCCTGCGGCCTGGGCTGCCCCGTCAACGCCAAGCAATCCATGCTGGTGACCACCATCCCGGCGGCCCTGGAGGCGGGCGCCCGCCTCTTCCACCACACGCGTGTCGAAAAGATCGACATCACCAACGACCAGGTCACCGGCCTGCGCTGCCTGGGTGTCACGCCCAACGGCACCGCCGTGCCGGGCAAGGCCATGCGCGTCGTCGCCAAACACTACGTCTTGTCGGGTGGCGCGATCAATTCGCCCGCCGTACTGATGCGCTCCAAGGCACCCGATCCCCACAGCCTGGTGGGCAAGCGCACCTTCCTGCACCCGGTCGTGTTTTCGTCAGCGGTCTACGAGCAGAAGATCGAAGGCTGGGCCGGGGCGCCACAGTCCATCTACTCCGACCACTTCCTGTACACCCAGCCCATCGATGGCCCCGTGGGCTACAAACTGGAAGCCACCCCCATCCATCCTGGATTGATGGCCTACATGCTGGGCGGCGTGGGCACGACCTTCGCCGAACGCCTGGCGCACTATCCGCACACCCAGATGATGCTGGCGCTGATCCGCGACGGCTTCCATGAGCAATCCGTCGGTGGAGAAGTGATCCTCAAGCCGGACGGCTTCCCGGCGCTGCATTACCCGGTCTCCGAGTACCTGCAGGATGGTTTCCGACGCGCCCTGTTGAGCATGGCCGAGATCCAGTTCGCGGCCGGCGCCCAGCAGGTCCTGCCGGCCCACGAGCAAGCCAACTACGTCAAGACCTTCGCCGAAGCCAAGGCCGCGATTGCCAAGTTCGACATGCGCAACTACATGACCGCCGTGGGCAGCGCCCACATCATGGGCGGCTGCCGCATCGGACAGACCGAACAGCAAGGCGTGGTGCAACCCGACGGCGTTCACTGGCAGGTCAAGAACCTGTCGGTGCACGATGGCTCGGTGTTCCCGACCAGCATCGGCGCCAACCCGCAATTGTCGATCTACGGCATCGTCAACCGCATGGCGACGATGCTGGCCAAGCGCTTGAGTGGCAAGGACGTCGCACTGGCCTGATCATCGATTGGCCCAGGCTGATCAGCATCAGGAGGCGACTTCCAGCGTGCTGGTGTCCACGACCGCCTCCGAGGCGGTCTTTCTTTGGGGCCTGACGGTTTCCTGGCCCAGCCGGTAGGCCACCCAACCGACGCACGCGGCCAAAGCCAGGTGGCGCACCGAATGGCCGCCAATGGCGTGGTGCGTCAGGTCGAACACCGCGCCGTCCGTCCAGTCCACGGTTTGCGCCACGACGAAACTGATCTGCGAACGCATCCAGTCCTGACGGGACAGCAGGTGGCCGCTGAGGGTCCAGGCTCCGGTGGCCACCAGCAGCACCGGCAGCATTTCCAGCCAGATCAAGGGACGCAAGTCGCCCACGCCATCGTGGTGCAGGCTGTACAACCACCAGATGCCACCCAACAGTGAGGCGATCAGCGCGGTGGCGATGGCCGGCGACTCACCAAAACGCCGGTCGATGCGCTCGGCCAGGAAGGCAAAGGCGAACAGGGAACAGGCCGCCGACTTGGGCACCTGGTCCCAGATGAAAGCCGAGTCGCTGGGGGCCAAGTGGTAGAACATGCCGCCCAAGGTCGCCAGCATTTGGCAGAGGAAGAACCAGGCCCAGATCCAGCGCAAACGCTCGTTGGATGGCAGACGGCTGACGCGCCAGATGCCCCAGAGTCCGATCGGGATCAGCGGCACGTGGCTCAGGACATTGATGCCATTGGGCACGCCCATCCACGTGCCTTCATCGACGAAGTGATGCATGTGGGGCACCAGGCCCACCGGCCCCCAGGCCACCAGGCCCACCACGGCCGCCAAGGCCATGGCGAGCATCAAAGCCACCGTGGCACGACGGGACAAAGCGGAAGAAACGGCGGGGTCGACGTGAACGTGATCCATCGGAACCACTCCAATCAATGACACTCCCTGTGCCCAGAAGTTTGATGCGCATCACCTCGTGCGGCAATCACACCGATGGGCTCCCCTGTTGGGGTGTATTGTGCCTTTTTCAGACATGAAAAAACCCCGCCAAGGCGGGGTTTTCAGGGGGCATCGTGTGCCGGGGGCGACCAATTACTTGGTGCGGGTGCCCACGACTTCGATTTCCACGCGGCGGTTCTTGGCACGGCCGGCGTCGGTCTTGTTGTCGGCCACGGGCTGGGCTTCGCCCTTGCCTTCGGTGTAGACGCGGCTGGCTTCGAAGCCCTTGGTGGTCAGGTATTCCTTGACGGCATCGGCGCGGCGAACCGACAGCTTCTGGTTGTAGGCATCGGTGCCCTTGGAGTCGGTGTGACCCACGGCGATGATGACTTCCAGGTTCAGACCCTTGACCTTGTCGGCCAGGTCGTCCAGCTTGGCCTTGCCTTCGGGCTTGAGCACAGCCTTGTCGAAGTCGAAGAAGGCATCAGCGGCGAAGCTGACCTTTTCAGTCTGGGGAGCCGGCACGGGCACGGGGGCAGGAGCCGGGGCAGCTGCAGGAGCAGGTGCGGGCGCAGCCACGGGCGCGGCAGGAGGAGGAGGCACGCCGTCGCAACCCTGGACGCCGGTCTCGGGCGTCCAGAAGTTGTCACGCCAGCACAGTTCGTTGGTGCCGTTCTTCACGGGCTTGCCATCGGACGAAACCCAGTTGTTGACATTTTGAGCAGAAGCGCCCATCGAGGCCGCCATGGCGACCACGGCGAACAGAGCCGCAACGTTATTGAGTTTGTTCATGCAGATCCTCAAAAATTAGACGCAGCGCAACGCCGCGGAATGCCTATACGGCAGAACTCGTGCCAGGGGTTTTGCCTGGTCTTTGCTTGACAAGAACCAAGGGAAGTCCCTAGTGAGAGAAAACGGAATCGATTGTGCCATAGCCAATATTTCACTCAAGCCATCCGACCAAAGACGTCGAAACACGTTGCGAGATGTTGCTCGGGGACGACAAGAGCGGCCAATTACAATCCCGAAGTTCCCCTCCGCCTGGATAAACGCCTCGCATGACCCAATTCGCCAAGGAAACCCTGCCCATCAGCCTCGAAGAGGAGATGCGGCGTTCGTACCTCGATTACGCGATGAGCGTGATCGTGGGCCGCGCCCTGCCCGACGCGCGCGATGGCTTGAAACCCGTGCACCGCCGCGTTCTGTTCGCGATGCACGAACTCAACAACGACTGGAACCGGCCTTATAAAAAGTCGGCCCGCATCGTGGGCGACGTGATCGGCAAGTACCACCCGCACGGCGACTCGGCGGTGTACGACACCATCGTGCGGATGGCGCAAGACTTCTCGCTGCGCCACATGCTGGTCGATGGCCAGGGCAACTTCGGCTCGGTCGACGGCGACAACGCCGCGGCCATGCGGTACACCGAAATCCGCCTGTCCAAGATCGCGCACGAGTTGCTGGCCGACCTGGACAAGGAGACGGTCGATTTCGAACCTAACTATGACGGGTCCGAAAAGCAACCCTCCGTCATGCCGACGCGGTTGCCCAACTTGCTGATCAACGGCTCAGGCGGCATCGCCGTGGGCATGGCCACCAACATCCCGCCGCACAACCTCAACGAGGTCGTGGACGCCTGCCTTCACCTGCTGAAGAACCCGTCCGCCACCATCGACGAGTTGATGGAGATCATCCCGGCGCCTGACTTCCCGACCGCCGGCATCATCTATGGCCTGAGCGGCGTGCGCGATGGCTACCGCACCGGCCGCGGCCGCGTGGTGATGCGCGCCAAGGTCCACTTCGAGGACATCGACAAGGGCAACCGCCAGTCGATCATCGTTGACGAGATCCCCTACCAGGTCAACAAGAAGAGCCTGCTGGAGCGCATCGCCGAGCTGGTCAACGAAAAGAAGATCGAAGGCATCAGCCACATCCAGGACGAGTCCGACAAATCGGGCATGCGGGTGGTGATCGACCTGAAGCGCGGTGAAGTGCCCGAGGTCGTGCTGAACAACCTGTACAAGCAGACGCAGCTGCAGGACACCTTCGGCATCAACATGGTCGCCCTGATCGACGGGCAACCCAAGCTGTGCAACCTGAAGGACCTGCTGGCGATCTTCCTGGAGCACCGCCGCGAAGTGGTCACGCGCCGCACGGTGTTCGAGCTGCGCAAGGCGCGCGAACGCGGCCATGTGCTGGAAGGCCTGGCCGTGGCGCTGGCCAACATCGACGAGTTCATCGAGACCATCAAGACCTCGCCGACGCCCCCCGTGGCCAAGGCCGCCCTGATGAGCAAGAGCTGGGATTCGTCGATGGTGCGCGAGATGCTGGCGCGCGCCGAAGGCGACCCGGCGGCCTACCGCCCCGAAGGCCTGCTGGCCCAGTACGGCATGCAGCCCGATGGCCTGTACCGCCTGTCCGACGACCAGGCCAGTGAAATTCTGCAGATGCGTCTGCAACGCCTGACCGGCCTGGAACAAGACAAGATCATCGGCGAGTACAAAGAGGTCATGGCCCAGATTGCCGACCTGCTGGACATCCTGGCCAAGCCAGAGCGCGTGACCTTCATCATCTCGGAAGAGCTGACCGTGGTGCGCCAGGAGTTTGGCCAGACCAAGGTCGGCGCGCGCCGCAGCGTGATCGAGCACAACGCGCAAGAGCTGGGCACCGAAGACCTGATCACCCCGACCGACATGGTGGTGACGCTGTCGCACACCGGCTACATCAAGAGCCAGCCATTGGCCGAGTACCGGGCGCAAAAGCGCGGCGGTCGCGGCAAGCAGGCCACGGCCACCAAGGAAGACGACTGGATCGACCAGCTCTTCATCGCCAACACGCACGACTACATGCTGTGCTTCAGCAACCGTGGCCGCGTGTACTGGCTGAAGGTCTGGGAAGTGCCGAGCGGCTCGCGCAACTCGCGCGGCCGCCCGATCGTCAACATGTTCCCGCTGCAGCCCGAAGAGAAGATCAACGTGGTGCTGCCGCTGACCGGCGAGTTCCGCAGCTTCCCTGAAGATCACTTCGTGTTCATGGCCACCAAGCTGGGCACGGTCAAGAAAACGGCGCTGACCGAGTTCAGCAACCCGCGCAAGGCCGGCATCATCTCGGTCGACCTGGACGAAGGCGACATCCTGGTGGGCGCCGCCCTGACCGACGGCAAACACGACGTGATGTTGTTCAGCGATGGCGGCAAGGCTGTGCGCTTCGACGAAGACGATGTGCGCCCGATGGGCCGCAACGCCCGCGGCGTGCGCGGCATGATGCTCGAAGAAGGCCAGAGTGTGATCGCCATGCTCGTGGCCGAAGACGAGACGCAAAGCGTATTGACCGCCTCCGAGAACGGTTATGGCAAACGCACTAGCATCGTCGAGTACACACGCCATGGCCGGGGCACGAAGGGCATGATCGCCATCCAGCAGACCGAGCGCAATGGCAAGGTGGTCGCGGCCACGCTGGTGCGCCCGGAAGACGAGATCATGCTGATCACGGACAAGGGTGTTCTGGTGCGCACCCGCGTGTCGGAAATCCGCGAACTGGGCCGCGCCACACAAGGCGTGACCCTGATCGCTCTGGACGAAGGCGCCAAGCTGATCGGCTTGCAGCGCATTGTCGAGAATGACGCCCAGGCCGATGCGGCCGAAGGCGGTGAAGACGAAACTCCAGATGCCGCCGCGCCTGAAGGCGATGGCTCTGCCCAATGATCCCGCAGCAACACTGCACCAAAATCAAAGGTACAACGATGAAGTTCACCCAACTGGCCTTGGCGACCGCCCTCACCACCTCCTTGCTGGCCTTGCCTTTGTCGGCCTCTGCCCAGTCCAAGAAGGAACTGGTTCAGAAGATGATGGCCAGTCAGCAGCCGCTGATCGACAACGCCGCGCAAAACCTGGCCGAACAGCCCGCCCGCCAACTGGTTGGCAGCGCCAAGCAGGTCCTGGCCCAGGCCGTGCCGCCTGAAAAGCGTGAAGCCACGGCCAAGCAGGTCGACGCTGAAATCAAGAAGTACCTGGACGCCGCCGTGCCGATGTTCAAGAGCAGCGCCAGCAAGCTGGGTGCCTCGACCGTGGCGCCAGCGCTGGAAGAAAAGTTCACCGAAGACGAACTGAAGCAACTGATCACGATCCTGGATTCGCCGGTGCTGAAGAAGTACCAGGCCGCTTTGCCCGACCTGATCGGCCCTGCTTTCCTGGAAAAGATCGTGCTGGACGTCCGCCCGCAACTTGACCCCAAGCTGCAGGCCGTGCAGAACAACCTGCGCACCATCCTGGACAACGCCACGGGTGGCAAGTTGAGCGGTGGCGGCCAAGCCCCCGCTCCCGCGACGGCGCCTGCCAAGCAGACCAAGCCTGCCGCGCCCAAGCCCGCCGCCAGCAAGTGATGCAATGACGCCTTGAAGCGTTGAACGAGATGACCCGACCTTTCAATTTTTCCGCCGGTCCGGCGGTGCTGCCCGAAGAAGTCCTGCAACAGGCGGCGAACGAGATGCTGAACTGGCATGGGTCGGGCATGAGCGTGATGGAGATGAGCCACCGCGGCAAGGAGTTCATCTCCATTGCCGAGCAGGCCGAAAGCGACCTGCGCGAGATCCTGGCCATCCCCGCCAACTACAAGGTTTTGTTCATGCAAGGTGGTGCGATCGCCGAGAACGCGATCGTGCCGCTGAACCTGTCGTCGCGTGGCGGACAAATGGACTATGTCGTCACGGGTTCGTGGTCGATCAAGTCGCAGAAGGAAGCGCGCAAGTACGGCCTGGTGAACGTGGCGGCGAGCAACGAGGCCGATGGCCACACCACCGTGCCAGCCCCGGCCTCGTGGAAGCTGAGCCGGAATGCCGCTTACGTGCATGTGTGCAGCAACGAGACCATCAACGGCGTCGAACTGCACGAGTTGCCCGACCTGAAAGCACTGGGCAGCGATGCGCCGCTGGTGATCGACTGTTCATCGCACATTGCTTCGCGCACCATCGATTGGTCGCGCGTGGGGCTGGCGTATGCGGGCGCTCAGAAAAACCTTGGCCCCGCCGGCCTGACCCTGGTCATCGTGCGCGAAGACCTGCTGGGCCACGCCCTGCCGATCACGCCCTCGGCCTTCGACTACAAGACCGTGGCCGACCACGAGTCGATGTACAACACGCCCCCCACCTATGCCATCTACCTGGCGGGCCTGGTGTTCCAGTGGATCAAGCGTCAGCGTGAAGGCGATCTGCAAGGCCTGGCCGCCGTCGAGGCCCGCAACGTCGCCAAGGCCGAGCGCCTGTATGGCTATTTGGACACTTCCGGCTACTACAGCACCCATGTGGCGCCCGAGGTGCGTTCGCGCATGAACGCACCCTTCTTCCTGCCATCTGAGGCCCTGTACGAACCTTTCCTGGTTGGCGCCAAGGCACAAGGCTTGCTGCAACTCAAGGGACACAAGAGCGTCGGGGGCCTGCGTGCCTCGATCTACAACGCCATGCCGCTGTCTGGCGTCGATGCCCTGGTCGCTTACCTGAAAGAGTTCGCACAGCGCCATGGCTGACCACCCAAGCCCCGACCAACGCCCCGTTGAAGAACAACTGGGGGAACTGCGCACCCGCATCGACGCGGTGGACCAGCAGTTGCTGCAACTGCTGAACCAGCGCGCGCAACTGGCCCAGGCCGTGGGCGAGGTCAAGAAGATCGACGGCTCGCCCGTGTTCCGCCCGGACCGCGAAGCGCAGGTGATCGACAAGCTGAAGCAACTGAACCCGGGCCCCATCCAGGCCGACAGCATCGCGCCCATCTGGCGCGAAGTCATGTCGGCCTGCCGCTCGCTGGAAGCGCGCCTGCGCGTGGCCTTCCTGGGCCCGGCCGGCACCTTCAGCGAACAGGCCGCGCTGGATTATTTCGGCTCGTCCATCGAAGCCCTGCCTTGTCCTTCGATCGACGAAGTGTTCCGCGCCACGGTGGCCCGCTCGGCCGACTTCGGCGTGGTGCCACTCGAAAACTCCACCGAAGGCGTGGTGGCCCGCTCGCTCGACCTGCTGCTGCAATCGCCCATCGCCATCATTGGCGAGACCAGCCTGATGGTCAGCCACAACCTGCTGCGCCAGGAACCTTCGCGCGAGGGCATCACCGCCGTGTGCGCCCACCCGCAGGCATTGGCACAGTGCCACGGCTGGCTGAGCCAGAACCTGCCCGACGCCGAGCGCCGCCCAGTGTCGAGCAACGCCGAAGGCGCGCGCCTGGCCAGCGAAGACGCCAGCATCGCGGCCCTGGCCAGCACGCGCGCGGCCTCGCGCTATGGCCTGCACGTGCTGCAGTCGGGCGTGCAAGACGACGCCCACAACCGCACGCGCTTCGTCATCGTCTCGCTGCCCGAACTGATCACCCCCAGCGCGCCCACGGGCCACGATTGCACCAGCCTGATCGTGTCGGTGGACAACCGCCCTGGCGCGGTGCACGACATGCTGGTGCCGCTCAAGCGCCACGGCGTGTCGATGACCCGTTTCGAATCCCGCCCGGCCCGCTCGGGTCAGTGGGAATACGTTTTCTACATCGACCTGGCCGGCCACCCCGCCCAGGACAACGTCGCCGCCGCGATGGACGAACTGCGCCAGCAATGCTCGTTCTTCAAGGTGCTGGGCACCTACCCGCTCGACGTGCACTGAGACCCTTGACGATGTTCAACCAACTGGGACTGATCGGATGCGGCCTGATGGGCGGTTCGTTCGCGCTCGCCCTCAAAAAGGCGGGCTTGGTCAAGCGCGTGGTGGGCTACAGCAAATCGCCCTCCACCGTTGAAAAGGCGCGCCGCCTGGGCGTGATCGACGTCGCCGCCGAATCGGCCCTGCTCGCCGTGGCGGGCTCCGACATCGTGCTGATCGCCGTGCCCGTGGCGGCCAGCGAAAGCACCTTCAAGGCGATTCGCCACCTGGTGGATCCCGGCGTGCTGTTCATGGACGTGGGCAGCACCAAGCGCGACGTGGTCGATGCGGCCCGCCGCGTCTTGAAAGAGCGCTTGCCGTCCTTCGTGCCAGCCCACCCCATCGCGGGCCGGGAAGTCGCGGGCATCGAGCACTCCGACGCGGCGTTGTACCAGGGTCGCAAGGTGATCCTGACGCCGCTCACGCAAACCGACCCCATCCTGCTGCAAAAGGCCACCGACGTGTGGTCGGCCATTGGTTGCCAGGTGCTGAAGATGTCACCCGAGAACCACGACGCGGCCTTTGCCGCTGTCAGCCACCTGCCGCACCTGCTGGCTTTTGCCTACTTGAACGCGATGGCCGAGCAGCCTTCGGGCCGCGAGTTCCTGTCGCTGGCCGGCCCGGGCTTCCGCGATTTCACCCGCATCGCCGCCAGCGACCCGACCATCTGGCGCGACATCCTCCTGTCGAACCGCGAGGAAGTGCTTCGCCAGTCGATGGCCTTCCGCGCCGCGCTGGACGCCATGGAGCACGAGATGCGCAACTGGAATGGCTCGGCCCTTGAAAGCCAGATTCAGTCCGCCTCGGACGCCCGCAGCCAATGGACGCTGCAAAGTTCCCCCGGCCGAAGCGGCCCCCAGACGCAGCGTTGACCAAGGCGCGCTGATTTCCCCTCCTCATGTACACGACCGAATTCCTCGACCTCCCACCCTTGCTGGGCATCAGTGGCGCCGTGCGCCTGCCCGGCTCCAAAAGCATCTCGAACCGGGTCCTGCTGCTGGCGGGGTTGAGCGAAGGCACCACGGTCGTCCACGACCTGCTGGCCTCTGATGACACCCGCGTCATGCTGGACGCCTTGCGCGTGCTGGGCTGCGATCTCGAGCAATCCGGTGACACCGTGCGCATCACCGGCCTGGCCGGGCGCCTGTCGGTGCTGAACGCCGACCTGTTCATGGGCAACGCCGGCACGGCCATCCGCCCACTCACCGCCGTCCTCGCCCTGCTGTCGGCCAGCCATGGCGGCATCTACACCTTGACAGGCGTGCCGCGCATGCACGAACGCCCCATTGGCGACTTGGTCGATGCGCTGCGCCCGCTGGGCTGCCAGATCACCTGCCTGGGCCAGGAAGGCTATCCGCCGTTGCGCATCGAAGGCGGCCGGCTCAACCTGAGCCAGGCCATCCGCGTGCGCGGTGACGTGTCCAGCCAATTCCTGACCGCCTTGCTGCTGGCTTTGCCCTTGGTGTCGCAACAGCACGATTTGACCATCGAGGTCGAGGGCGAGCTGATCTCCAAGCCCTACATCGAGATCACCCTGAACCTGCTGGCGCGCTTCGGCATCCAGGTGCAGCGCCAGGGCTGGGAACGCTTCGTCATCCCGCAAGGCAGCCGCTACCAGTCGCCCGGCGAGATCCACATCGAGGCCGATGCCTCGTCGGCGTCTTACTTCATCGCGGCCGGTGCTTTGGCCGCGGTGGAAGACCCGCTGCGCATCGAAGGCGTGGGCGCGGATTCCATCCAGGGCGACATCCGCTTTGTCGAGGCCGCGCAGGCCATGGGCGCGCAGGTCACCAGCGGCCCCAACTGGCTGGAAGTGGGCCGGGGCACCTGGCCGCTCAAGGCCATCGACCTGGACTGCAACCACATCCCCGACGCCGCCATGACCCTGGCCGTGATGGCGCTGTATGCGAACGGCACGACACGCCTGAGCAACATCGCCAGCTGGCGCGTCAAGGAAACCGACCGCATCTCGGCGATGGCGATCGAGCTGCGCAAGCTGGGCGCCACCGTGGTCGAGGGCGAAGACTTCATCGAGGTGACGCCGCCCGCGGTCTGGCAGCATGCCAGCATCCACACCTACGACGACCACCGCATGGCGATGTGCTTCTCGCTGGCGGCGCTCAACCCGCTGGCGCCCACCGCCACGCCCGGTGCGCCCATCTCGGTGCGCATCGAAGACCCGCGCTGCGTGGGCAAGACCTTCCCGGATTATTTCGAAACCCTGTTCCAGGTCGCCGACACCCACCCCGCGCTGATCCCGGTCATCACCGTCGATGGTCCCTCGGCTTCGGGCAAGGGCACGCTGGCCAACAACCTGGCCACCCGCCTGGGTTACCAGTTCCTGGATTCCGGATCGCTGTACCGGGTGACGGGGTTGATGGTCGTCGAAAAGGGCATCGACCCGGACGACCACGAGGCCGTGACCAAGATCGCGCGCCAGATCGGCACCCACATTCCCCTGCACTTCGAACAGCACAATGTGTGGCTGAACGGCAAAGAAGTGAGTGAAGACTTGCGCCAGGAGGCTTCTGGCCACATGGCCTCGCGCATTTCGGCCATCCCTGGGGTGCGCCAGGCGCTGGTCGACCTGCAGCTCAGTTTCCGCGCCCTGCCCGGCCTGGTGGCCGATGGCCGTGACATGGGCACGGTGATCTTCCCGGATGCCGCGCTCAAGGTGTTTTTGACCGCCAGCGTGAAAGAGCGCGCGGAGCGCCGATATAACCAATTGATTTCAAAGGGGTTTTCTGCTAACCTTGAAGAGATATGCGCGGACCTAGAGGCGCGCGACTTGCGGGATCGCACCCGCGCCGTGTCGCCCCTCGTGCCCGCACCAGACGCCCGGAAACTCGACAATTCCGCACTGACCAGCGACCAATCGGCCGACACAGTGTTGAAGTGGTGGGTCGACGGGTGGCCTCACGTCAAAAGCGTGAAGCCAACTTAAGGCCGTGACACCTGGCCTTCGCCGCCCGGCGGAGGTTTGGCTCGGTCAGGATCTGCCGCCGTCAGGTGGATCCAGGTGTCATGTTCTCAACCCAACCGTGCTTCGTCGTTCCTGTCGATGAAGCCGCAACCGCTGGCCCCAAGCCGGCACAGGAAAACTCTCATGTCTCAAGCACAAACCGCCGCCTACTCGGGCGCAGACTCTTTTGCCGCCATGTTCGAGGAGTCTCTGAAGAGCTCCAACATGCGCACGGGCGAAGTCATCACCGCTGAAGTGGTGCGCGTCGAACACAGCTTCGTCGTCGTCAACGCAGGCCTCAAGTCCGAAGCCTACGTGCCCATCGAAGAATTCAAGAACGACCAGGGCGAGCTCGAAGTCCAAGTGGGCGACTTCGTCTCCGTGGCCGTGGACGCCGTCGAAAACGGCTATGGCGACACCATCCTGTCGCGCGACAAGGCCAAGCGCCTGGCCTCGTGGCTGTCGCTGGAAACCGCACTGGACTCCGGCGAGTTCGTGATCGGCACCGTCTCCGGCAAGGTCAAGGGCGGCCTGACCGTCCTGGTCAACGGCATCCGCGCCTTCCTGCCCGGCTCGCTGCTGGACACCCGCCCCGTCAAGGACATGAGTCCTTACGAAGGCAAGACCATGGAATTCAAGGTCATCAAGCTGGACCGCAAGCGCAACAACGTCGTGTTGTCGCGCCGTGCCGTGGTCGAAGCCTCGATGGGCGAAGAACGCGCCAAGCTGATGGAAACGCTGCGCGAAGGCGCGATCATCAATGGCGTGGTCAAGAACATCACCGAATACGGTGCCTTCGTGGACCTGGGCGGCATCGATGGCCTGCTGCACATCACCGACATGGCCTGGCGCCGTGTCCGTCACCCTTCCGAAGTGGTGACGGTTGGTCAGGAACTGACCGCCAAGGTTTTGAAGTTCGACGCCGAGAAGAACCGCGTCTCGCTGGGCCTGAAGCAAATGGGCGACGATCCCTGGGTTGGCGTTTCGCGTCGCTACCCCGCCTCGACCCGCCTGTTCGGCAAGGTCACCAACATCGCTGACTACGGTGCGTTCGTCGAGATCGAACCCGGCATCGAAGGCCTGGTGCACGTCTCCGAAATGGACTGGACCAACAAGAACGTGGCCCCCAACAAGATCGTCAACATGGGCGACGAAGTGGAAGTCATGGTCCTGGAAATCGACGAAGACAAGCGTCGCATCTCCCTGGGCATGAAGCAGTGCAAGCCGAACCCATGGGACGACTTCGCGGTCAACTTCAAGCGCGGCGACAAGGTCAAGGGCCCCGTCAAGTCGATCACCGACTTCGGCGTGTTCGTTGGCTTGGCTGCCGGCATCGACGGCCTGGTGCACCTGTCCGACCTGTCTTGGGACGAGCCCGGCGAAGCCGCCGTGCGCAACTACAAGAAGGGCCAGGAAGTCGAAGCCATCGTGTTGGCCATCGACGTCGAGCGCGAGCGCATCTCCCTGGGCATCAAGCAGATGGACTCCGATCCGTTCACGAACTACACCTCGGTCAATGACCGTGGCATGACCGTGACCGGCAAGGTCAAGACCGTCGACGCCAAGGGCGCCGAGATCGAACTGACCGAAGGCGTCACCGGCTACCTGCGCGCTTCCGAAATCGCCCGCGAGCGCGTGGAAGATGCCCGCAACGTGCTGAAGGAAGGCGACGAAGTCACCGCCGTCATCATCAACGTCGACCGCAAGACCCGTTCCCTGCAACTGTCGGTCAAGGCCAAGGACAGCGCCGAGCAACAAGAAGCTCTGCAACGTCTGAACGTCGCCGATGCCAAGGAAGGTTCCGGCACCACCAGCCTGGGCGCTTTGCTCAAGGCCAAGTTGGACCAGAACAACGGCTGATCCCGTTTTTCTGAGACCATCCATCCCCGCCGAGACTTTTCTCGAAAAGCCCCGGCGGGGGTTGTGATGAGCACACCCCCTCCCGTGTCTTCATCACAGCCCCCGATCTCTTGACGTGACACCCTCATGACCCGTTCCGATCTAGTGGCCCGCCTGGCCGAGCGCTTTGGCCAATTGACGCAGCGCGACGCCGAGTTCGCCGTCAAGACCATCCTGGACGCCATGTCCGAAGCCCTGGCCCACGGTCACCGCATCGAGATCCGTGGCTTTGGCAGTTTTTCCATCAATCGCCGCCCGCCCCGCATGGGCCGCAATCCCCGGTCCGGCGAGCAGGTGCTGATCCCCGAAAAGTTGGTGCCGCACTTCAAACCAGGCAAGGCCCTGCGCGAAGCCGTGGACGCCAAGGGCAGCCCTTCCTCCAATGAGAAAGCCTGAGGCAAGCCATGCGCGTTTTGACCTGGTTGTTCCGTGGGCTGGTGTTCTTCGTCCTGTTCGCCTTTGCCATGAACAACCTGCACCCGGTGGAGCTGCAGTGGTTCTGGGGCTACAAGTCGCAGGCGCCCATGGTGTTCATCGTGCTGGCCGTGTTCAGCCTGGGCTGTGCCACGGGCGTGCTGGCCATGGTGCCCAGCTGGTGGCGCCATCGCCGCGATGCGCGCCAGCGCCTGCAATTGCTGCCCGAGAAGGCTGTGGCGCCAACACCGACCACCACCCACGCCAACAGCCGCTCCGGCGGCCACTCCACCCTGCCGGCCGAACTGCCGCACCCACCCGACATGCCCGCGCCGCGCAAGCCCGGCAAGTGAGCCCCCGCGGCATCTGCACACGACCTCATGGAATTTGACCTGCAATGGCTGCTGCTGGCACTGCCCGGCTTTTTCTTGCTCGGCTGGGTGGCGTCCCGCCTGGACCTGCGCCAGCTCAAGCGGGAGGACAGCGCGTCGCCCCAGGCCTACTTCAAGGGCCTGAACCTGCTGCTGAACGAGCAGCAAGACAAAGCCATCGACGCCTTCATCGAAGCCGTCCAACACGACCCGAATACCTCCGATCTGCACTTTGCCCTGGGCAATTTGTTCCGGCGCCGTGGCGAGTACGAACGCGCCATCCGTGTTCATGAACACCTGCTGGCCCGTGGCGACCTGCGGCGCGAAGACCGCGAACGCGCCCAGCACGCGCTGGCCCAGGATTTCCTGAAAGCAGGCCTGTTCGACCGCGCGGAAGCCGCGTTCAAATCTCTGGAAGGCACGGCCTTCAGCACCGATTCCCGCCTGGCCCTGTTGACGCTGCACGAGCGCTCCCGCAACTGGCATCCCGCCATCGAGGTGGCCCGCCACCTTGAGGCCGCGGGCACCGGCTCGTTCGCCCAGCGCATGGCCCACCATTGGTGCGAAGTGGCCCAGGAGGCCGATGCCCGAGGCCGGTCCGACGAAGCCGAGCAGGCTTTGGTCAGGGCCCGGGAAGCCGCGCCGCAAGCCGCTCGCCCGCTGGTCATGCAGGGACACCGCCTGGTGCGCCAAGGACAGCATGCCGCCGCCCTCGCCGTGTGGGATGAGCTGATGGCGCTTCAGCCTCAGGCGTTCTCACTCGTGGCCCAGGATTACGTCACCAGCGCGCAAGCCATCGACGGGGTGCCCCAGGCCCTGGCCCGTCTTGAAGCCCTGTACAAGCAGGCACCGTCGGTTGATTTGCTGTCGGCGCTCAACCGCCTGCAAAGCGACCCGGCCTCGCGTCGCCAGCGCCTGATCACCCACCTGAGCAACCAGCCATCCTTGTCGGCCGCGCAAGGCGTGATCCGCGAGAGCCTGAGCACGGGCGTGCCCTTGACCGTGCCCGAGATCGAACGCCTGCAAGATGCCTTGGCCACGGCCGCCAAACCCTTGCAACGCTACCGCTGCGCGGCCTGCGGCTTTGAAAGCCAGCACTACTTCTGGCAGTGCCCAGGCTGCCACGGCTGGGACACCTACCCGCCACGCCGCCTGGAAGATCAGTGACCGTGGTGCCCGTGTGAGGCGTCGCTGGCCACCGCATCGGGCGGGGAAGCCAGCACCGGCACACGGACAGCCTGCTGGATCAGCTTGCCTTTGCCATCGCGCAACAGCAGCGTCAGGGGCATGGCCTTGCCCGCGGTGAGCGGCTGCTTCAAACCCATCAGCATCAGGTGATGCCCACCAGGCTTCAACACCACGGCCGTGCCCGCCGGCAGCGGCAAGGCGTCGATGGCACGCATGCGCATCACATCGCCTTGCATGCTCATCTCGTGCAGTTCGGCCGAGGAGGCCACCGGGGTCTTGAAGCCCACCAGGGTGAGCGGCTCGCGGCTGGTCAATGTCATGAAACCGCCCGTGCCGCTTTGCCCCTTGACCGCCTGGCGCACCCAGGCATCTTCGACCTGGACCAGCGGCCCTGCCGCCAGCGAGACCGAGCACGCCGTGAGCAAGGCGATCGCCAAAAGACCGGCGATGCGGCGACGCGTGTCCGAGGGTGGTCGGGCCATCATGGTCTTGCTCATCAGCCTGCCTTCATCTGAGTGGGGGTAGAGGCCGACACAGGTCGGCCATAGTCGGTGATCCCGAACACCTCTTCACTGTAGCGCCACAGCTTGCGGGCCAAGGCCGGATCCCGGTTGGCCGCGCTGCCGCGTCGGACCTTGCGGCCCGACCAGTACTCGCCCGTGGTGGTCAGGCCCTCGTGCGACGCCAGGTGAATCTGGGTCTTGGCACCCACCGCCTCCGACACCAGAAAGGGGTCGACGGAGGCCGTGACCCAGCCCGGCGTGTCGCGCCAGAAATCGCTTTTGATGCCACCGGGATGGAAGCCATTGACCTTGATTGAAGTGCCTTGCAGACGCCTGGCCAGTTCGCGCACGAACAGCATGTTGGCGAGCTTGGAACGGCCATAGGCCTGGAAAGGCACCAGTTGCAGGAACTGGCTGCCGGACGGCTGGCGCAGTGTGTCCAGGTCCATCTGCCCACCCATCCAGTGCGCCACGGAACTGCTGACCACGATGCGGCCGTCGGACGAGGCGCGCACCTTGTCGAGCAGGTGGTGCGTCAACAAGAAGTGGCCCAGGTGGGTGGTGGCAAACATCATCTCGATGCCCGTGCGGTTGGTGGTCAGCCGCCGCGTGTACAGGCCGGCGTTCAGCACCAGCGCATCGATCACCGGCAATCGGTGCGAAACCTCGGCGGCAAACGCTTCGATGCCGCTGAAGTCGGACAGGTCCACCGACAACCAGTCGATCTGCGCCCCTGGATGGCTGGTGCGGACCGACTCGACCAGGGCACGGCTCTTGGCCGCATCGCGCGCGGCGATCAGGACCTGCCAGCCCCGCGCCACCAGGGCTTTCGCCGTTTCCTTGCCAATGCCGCTGTTGCCACCGGTGATCAACGCTGTCTTCATGAGAGTGTCCTTGAAGGGGCCATTTGTCGGCCAGGCGGCCATGATCCTCCAAAAACAGGGCCGGGGCTCACGGGGCCTGCACCACCCGGCGGTATTGAATCGCTTCCGCCACATGCGCCAGCGCGATGGTGTCCGACTCGGCCAGATCGGCGATGGTGCGGGCCAGGCGCAACACCCGGTGGAATCCACGCCCCGACCAGCCCAGGCGCGCGCTGGCCTGCTGCAGGAAGGCCATGGCCGCCGGCTCGGGCAGGGCCAGGTTGTCCAGGCCCGCCCCGTCCAGCACGGCATTGACACAGCCCTGCCGGTCGAGTTGGCGTTGACGCGCCCGCGCCACCCGTTCGGCCACCAGCGCCGAAGTCTCGCCGTCGGGAACCTGGGCGAGGACCTCGGGCGACACCGCCGGCACCTCCACCTGGACATCGACCCGGTCCAGCAGCGGGCCACTGAGCTTGCCCTGGTAGCGCGTCACCTGGTCAGGCGTGCACCGGCAGGCCTTGAGCGGATTGCCCAGGTGGCCGCAAGGGCAAGGGTTCATCGCGGCGATCAGTTGAAAGCGTGCCGGGAAATCGTGGCGCCTGGCCGCCCGGGAGATGGTGATGTGCCCGGTCTCGAGCGGCTCACGCAGCGCTTCCAGGGCCGCGCGGGGAAACTCGGGCAACTCGTCCAGGAACAGCACGCCGTGGTGGGACAAGGAAATCTCGCCTGGCTTGGGCGGGGAGCCCCCACCCACCAGGGCCACGGACGACGCCGTGTGGTGCGGTGATCGAAAAACCCTTCGGCGCCAGCCGCTGGCCTCGAAGCGTCCCGCCAGGCTCAACACCGCCGCCGACTCCAGGGCTTCATCCTGGGTCAAGGGGGGCAGCAGGCCGGCAAAACGTTGCGCCAGCATGGATTTGCCGGTGCCTGGCGGGCCCACCATCAGCAGACTGTGGTTGCCGGCCGCGGCGACCTCCAAGGCACGTTTGGCGGCCGATTGACCTTTCACCTCGCGCAGGTCGGGCAGGGACATGGGCGGCGGCGGCACGTCCTCGGCTTTGGCGGCCGCCAAGGGCACCCGCGCGGCCTCGTCGCCCAACAACGACTGCACCACCTCCGTCAGGTGCCGGGCCTCGAACAGCGGCACCCCCGACACCAGCGCCGCCTCTCGGGCACTGGCCTGCGGCAACACCAGGCCACGCTTGAGCAATCCCCCCTGCACACGGCGCCGCAAGGCCAGGGCCATGGGCAAGGCTCCCCTCACAGGCCGCAATTCACCCCCCAGGGACAGCTCACCCGCGAATTCCAGGCCCGCCAGGTGCCGACCATCGATGTGGCCCATGGCGGCCAGGATGCCGATGGCGATGGGGAGGTCGAAACGGCCGGACTCCTTGGGCAGGTCGGCAGGCGCCAGGTTGACCGTGATCCGCTTGTTGTAGGGGAACTCCAGACCGCTGTTGCTGAGCGCGGCACGCACGCGTTCACGGGCTTCCTTGACCTCGGTGTCGGCCAGGCCGACCAAGGTGAAGCAAGGCAAGCCGTTGGCGAGGTGGACTTCGACGGTGACTTCCGGCGCATGGAGCCCATCCAGGGCGCGGCTGTGAACGATGGCTAGGGACATGGCACTCACCAGGAAACGGCAAACGCACCGGCCCGGGGCCCGACGGGCTGACGGGAATCGCCCGGTGCGCGCCGATTGTGCCGAGGCGCCTGCCGGCTGCACTTCCCCCAATGGGGGCGCTGTCCACCCCACGCCACGGTCCACGCACAATGTTTGTGCATGGCAATTCGCCATGTGCCGTTGGCGCAACGAAGGCACTATTCAGGTGCAAAAACAACTTGAAGACTTCACACTGGTGCGTCTTCGTCACACCTGGACTGACGACTCCCCGTTTTGGAGCGCTGGCACAGATCGTGCAGACAAGGTGGCGGTACCCCTTTTCACCAGATAACCTCACCGGAGAAGCACCCATGAAAATGGTGACAGCCATCGTCAAGCCCTTCAAGCTTGATGAAGTGCGGGAGGCCTTGTCCGCCATCGGCGTTCAAGGCATCACCGTGACCGAAGTCAAAGGCTTCGGACGCCAGAAGGGCCACACCGAGCTGTATCGCGGCGCGGAGTACGTGGTCGATTTCCTACCCAAGGTCAAGATCGAAGCCGCGGTGGACGAATCCATCCTCGACCGCGTGATCGAAGCCATCGAGGCTTCGGCCCGCACCGGCAAGATCGGTGATGGCAAGATCTTCGTGACCTCGCTTGAACAGGTCATCCGCATCCGCACCGGCGAGACCGGCACCGACGCGCTTTGAACCCAGGGACACCCGTCCTTCGTTTCTGATCGATCCCCGTGGAGGGTGCCATCCAGGCGCGTCTCCATGGCCAATTTTTGATTTTCCAAGAGGCATTTCATGAGAAAACTCCTTGCGTCGCTCGCACTGGGGCTGGCGGCTTTGGGTGTATTTGGCGTATCCCACGCCCAAGACACCGCCGCGTCCGCCCCCGTGACCGCCACCGCCCCGGCGGAAGCCCCCTCGGCGGCAGCCCCTGCCGCTTCCGAAGCTGCTCCGGCACCCGCTGAAGCCGCCTCGGCCGCCGCCGCGCCAGCACCGGTCCCCAACAAGGGCGACACGACCTGGATGATGGTCTCCACCCTGCTGGTCATCCTGATGACCATCCCGGGTCTGGCCCTGTTCTACGGTGGCCTGGTGCGCAGCAAGAACATGCTGTCGGTCCTGATGCAGGTCATGGTGACCTTCTCGCTGATCGTCGTGCTGTGGTTCGTCTACGGCTACAGCCTGGCGTTCACCGAAGGCAACCAGTTCATCGGCGGGCTCGACCGGCTGATGATGAAGGGCATCTGGGACAACGTCGCGGGCACCTTCGCCAATGGCGCCACGTTCAGCAAGGGTGTCGTGATCCCCGAAATCGTGTTCGCGGCCTTCCAGGCCACGTTCGCCGGCATCACCTGCGCCCTGATCGTGGGGGCGTTCGCGGAACGCGCCAAGTTCTCGGCCGTGCTGCTGTTCATGGTGCTGTGGTTCACCTTCAGCTACGCCCCCATGGCCCACATGGTCTGGTTCTGGATGGGCCCTGACGCTTACACCGGCAAGGACGTGGTCGACGCCATGAACGGCAAGGCCGGCCTGATCTGGCAGTGGGGCGCGCTGGACTTCGCTGGCGGTACCGTGGTGCACATCAACGCCGCCGTCGCGGGCCTGGTGGGTGCCTACATGGTCGGCAAGCGCATCGGCTACGGCAAGGAAGCGTTCACGCCTCACTCGCTGACCCTGACCATGGTCGGTTCCGCCCTGCTGTGGGTGGGCTGGTTCGGCTTCAACGCCGGCTCCGCCCTGGAAGCCAACGGCTTCGCCGCCCTGGCCTTCATCAACACCTTCGCAGCCACGGCCGCCGCGGTGCTGGGCTGGATCATCGGTGAGTCGCTGCTCAAGGGCAAGGCGTCGATGCTGGGCGCCGCTTCGGGTGCCGTCGCTGGCCTGGTCGCCATCACCCCTGCCGCCGGCAACGTCGGCATCGGTGGCGCACTGATCATCGGCGTGCTGGCTGGCCTGATCTGCCTGTGGGGTGTCACTGGCCTGAAGAAGCTGCTCGGCGCGGACGACTCGCTCGACGTGTTCGGCGTGCACGGCATCGGCGGCATCCTGGGTGCCCTGCTGACCGGCGTGTTCAACTCGCCCAACCTGGGTGGCCCGAGCGCTGTCGCCGACTGGGTGACGGTGGGCATGGTGGCCCCGGCCGACTACTCCATCGTCAACCAGGTCATCATCCAGGCCAAGGCCGTGGGCCTGACCATCGTCTGGTCGGGCGTGGTCTCGGTCATCGCCTACAAGATCGTCGACCTGGTGATCGGCCTGCGCGTCTCCGAAGAAGAAGAGCGCGAAGGCCTGGACATCTCGGCCCACGGCGAAACCGCTTATCACAAGTGATCGCACAGGTGAGCTGTCCAGTGGTTTGATTCAATCACCGTGATAGTTGCAGGGGCTGCCTTCGGGCAGCCCTTTTTGCATGGGGGTGCTCATAACGCCTCCGCATGTTTCTAGAATGGGGGCTTCCCCCAAGCCACGACAACAAGCCTGCCCCATGGTTCCTCACCTGATCACCGCGCTCACCGGCCCCATCAACGAGCTGGAGCAGCGCATGCTCGAATCCATGCCGGCCATCGAGCGCTGGTTCCGGCTGGAATGGATGGAGCACACGCCCCCCTTCTACACCTCGGTGGATTTGCGCAATGCGGGCTTCAAGCTGGCCCCGGTCGACACCAACCTCTACCCCGGCGGTTTCAACAACCTGACGCCGGAAATGATGCCCCTGGCCGTGCAGGCCGCCATGGCCGCGATCGAAAAGATCTGCCCCGAGGCCAAGAACCTGCTGCTGATCCCAGAAAAGCACACGCGCAACCAGCACTACCTGTCGAACGTGGAACGCCTGGTGCAGATCTTCAGCCACGCCGGCCTGAACGTGCGCCTGGGCACCCTGGACGAGGGCATCACCGAACCGACCGAACTGCCCCTGCCCGACGGCGGCGTGCTGACGCTCGAACCGCTGATCCGCACCAAGCGCCGCCTGGGTTTGAAGCATTTCGACCCTTGCACCATCCTGCTCAACAACGATTTGTCAGCCGGTATTCCGGACATCCTGACCGACCTGCACGAGCAGTACCTGTTGCCGCCGCTGCACGCCGGCTGGGCGATGCGCCGCAAGAGCCAGCATTTCGAGGCCTACGAAGAAGTCGCCAAGAAATTCTCCAAGCTGCTGGGCATGGACCCCTGGTTGATCAACCCCATGTATTCGGTCTGCGACGAGGTCGACTTCCAGGAAGGCAGCGGTGGCGAGTGCCTGCAGACCCAGGTCGATGCGCTGCTCAACAAGATTCGTCGCAAATACAAGGAATACGGCATCAACGAAAAGCCCTTCGTGATCGTGAAGGCGGACAACGGCACGTATGGCATGGGCATCATGACGGTGCGCGACGCCAAAGAGCTGACCGACCTGAACCGCCGCACCCGCAACAAGATGTCGGTGGTCAAGGATGGCCAGGAAGTCAGCCGGGTCATCATCCAGGAGGGCGTGCCCACCTACGAGCAGATGAACAACGCGGTGGCCGAACCGGTGGTCTACATGATCGACCGCTACGTGGTCGGGGGCTTTTACCGCGTGCATTCCGAACGGGGCATCGACGAGAACCTGAACGCCCCGGGGTCGAGTTTCGTGCCCCTGGCCTTCGCCGAGCCCAGCCAGATGCCCAAACTGGGCGCCAAACCGGGCGTCAGCGCCCCCAACCGCTTCTACATGTACGGGGTGATCGGACGGCTGGCCATGCTGGCCGCCAGTTATGAGCTGGAAGCAACAGACCCCAACGCGGAAGTCTACGAATAAGGTCTCAATAAGCGGGCAGAATGAGCGCCTCGTCGATTCGCGTCCATCACTCGTGCAAACCAGCTCCAACGCCCCCATCAGCCGCTCACAGCTGGCAGCGCTGACCCTGGGAGCCATCGGCATCGTGTACGGTGACATCGGCACCAGCCCGCTGTACGCGCTCAAGGAAGTCTTCACGCACGGCCACCTGCCGGTGACGCAGGAGAACATCTACGGCATCCTGTCGATCATGTTCTGGACGCTGACGATCATCGTCTCGCTCAAGTACGTGACCCTGATCCTGCGCGCCGACAACAACGGCGAAGGCGGCCTGATCGCCATGCTGGCCCTGGCGGCCACGGCGGTGAAAAGCAAACCGGCCCTGCGGATGCGCCTGCTGGCCATCGGCATCTTCGGCACGGCCATTTTCTTTGGCGACGGGGTGATCACGCCGGCGATTTCGGTGCTCTCGGCCATGGAGGGCTTGAAAGTGGCCGCGCCCGGGCTGGAGCCCTACGTGGTGCCGCTCACCCTGGTCGTGCTGACCATGCTGTTCATGGTGCAAAAACATGGCACGGGCGGCATCGGCAAGTTCTTCGGCCCGATCACGGCGCTGTGGTTCATGGTGCTGGCCTTCCTGGGCGTGATCCACATCATCGACAACCCCGCCGTGCTCGAGGCCATGAGCCCGCACCACGCCCTGAGCTTCATCTTCAACCACCCGCACATGGCCTTCGTGGCCCTGGGCGCCGTGATCCTGTGCGCCACCGGGGCCGAGGCGCTCTACGCCGACATGGGCCACTTCGGCAAAAAACCGATCCGCCTGGCCTGGTTCGCGCTGGTGATGCCGGCACTGGTGCTCAACTACTTTGGCCAGGGCGCGATGCTGCTGGCCCACCCCGAGAACGTCAACAACCCCTTCTTCGAGATGGCACCGCACTGGGCGCTGTTCCCGCTGGTGATCCTGGCCACGTTCGCCACGGTGATCGCCTCGCAAGCCTTGATCACGGCAGCCTTCTCAGTCACCAAGCAAGTGATCCAGCTGGGCTATTTGCCGCGCCTGCGCATCCTGCACACCTCGGTCAACGAAACGGGGCAGATCTACGTGCCCTTCGTGAACTGGACGCTGTATGGCTGCATCGTGCTGGCGGTGGTGTTCTTCGGCTCGAGCAGCAAGCTGGCGGCGGCTTATGGCATCACGGTCACCATCGACATGCTGATCACCACGGTGATGACCTTCTTCGTGATCCGCTATGCCTGGAAGCTGTCGCTGGCGCTGTGCATCTTCGCCACCGGCTTCTTCTTCGTGATCGACATCCTGTTCTTCAGCGCCAACTTCATCAAGATCAAGGACGGCGGCTGGTTCCCCGTGATGATCGGCATCGTGATGTTCGCGCTGATGATGACCTGGAAACAGGGCCGCGCGCTGCTCAGCGAGCGCCTGCGCAGCGATTCGATCGACCTGGAGCCCTTCCTGGACGCGGTGTTCTCCAGTCCGCCTATCCGCGTGCAGGGCACGGCCGTGTTCCTGAACGCCGACGCGGGCACCACGCCCAATGCATTGCTGCACAACCTCAAGCACAACAAGGTGCTGCACGAGAAGAACCTGTTCGTGACCGTGAAATCGCACGAGGTGCCCTGGATCGGCTTCGAGCGGCGCATCGAGATCAAGAACCTGGGCCACGACTGCTGGCAGGTGATGCTGCACTTCGGCTTCAAGAACGAACAAGACGTGCCCGAGGCCCTCAAGCTGCTCAAGCAGCGCGGGGTCAGCCTCGAAGAGATGGAAACCAGCTATTTCCTGTCCCGTGACATCGTGATCCCGACCATCGGGAGCGGCATGGCCCCCTGGCGTGAGAAGTTGTTCGCCGGCATGCACCGCAACGCCTCCGGCGCGGCGGACTTCCTCAGCCTGCCCGCCAACCGCGTGATCGAGATGGGCTCCAAGGTCGAGATCTGAACACGCTGCTGTCATCGCTGAACCGCATCCGCCAGGACACCTCGCTGGCGGCCGTGTCGGCGGGCTTCGTGGCCACGCTGGTGGGCTTCACCAGCACCATCGCCCTGATCTTCCACGCCGCGCAGTCGCTGGGCGCCACGCCCGCGCAGATCAGCTCGTGGGTGTGGGCGCTGGGCCTGGGCATGGGTTTGAGCACGCTGGGGCTGTCCTTGTGGTTCCGCGCGCCCATCCTGATCACCTGGTCCACCCCGGGCGCGGCCGTGATCGCCGCCGCTGCGGGCGATGTGAGCCTGCCAGAGGCCGTCGGCGCTTTTTTGGTGTGCGGCGTGCTGATGTGGCTGTCGGGCGTGACCCGCGTCTTCGAACGCATGATGGGCAAGATCCCGGTGGCGCTGGCCTCGGCGCTGCTGGCCGGCATCCTCGCCAAGTTCGCGCTGCTGGCCTTCGCGCACACCACCTTGCAACCCACCCTGGTGTTGACCATGTTCGTGGCCTACGTGGTGGGCCGCCGCTGGTGGACACGTTACGCCGTGCTGGGCGTGCTGGTGGCGGGCACCGCCGTGGCGGCGCTGCAGGGCCAATTGAACACACAGGTGCTGCGCTGGGAGCTGGCCGCGCCCGTGCTGGTGGTGCCGCAGTGGTCTTGGCACGCGGTCATGAGCATGGGCCTGCCCTTGTTCATCGTGACCATGGCTTCGCAGGCGGTGCCAGGCGTGTCGGCCATCCGCACGGCCGGTTACGAGCCCCAGGTCTCGCCGCTGATGACCTGGTCGGGCGTGACCACCGTGCTGCTGGCGCCCTTTGGCGGCTATGCCTTCAACCTGGCCGCGATCACCGCCGCCATCGTCCTCAGCCCCCACGCGCACAGCGATGCACGCAAGCGCTACACGGCGGCCATCATGTCGGGCCTGTTCTACATCGCCATGGGCTTGCTGGGCGGGGCCGTGGCCGGCGTGCTGGCGGCGTTCCCCGCGGCCCTGGTCATGGGCGTGGCCGGGCTGGCCCTGCTGGGCACCATTGGTGGCGGGCTCGCCACCGCCCTGCGCGACGACCGCCACCGCGAACCCGCGCTGATCACCTTCCTGGTCACCCTGTCGGGCATGAGCCTGCTGGGCGTCAGTTCCGCCTTCTGGGGCCTGGTCGCCGGCATCCTGGCCTTATTGGTGCAACACTGGCGGGCCCCCGCCCCTGACATCGCAGATTCGCCATGAACATCCTCTTCCTCGCCGACCCGCTGGACAGCTTCAAGATCTACAAGGACAGCACTTTCACCATGATGCGCGAGGCCGCCGCCCGCGGCCACCAGGTCTGGGCTTGCGAGCAGGATCAACTGGTCTGGCAGCACGGCGGCAAAGTGCAAGCCTTGTCGCGCCAGATCGAGCTGACCGGCCACCCCGACCGCTGGTTCAATGTGGTGAGCCAGGGCGTGGTGATCCTGGCCGACATGGACGCGGTGATCATGCGCAAGGATCCGCCCTTCGACGCCGAATACCTCTACACCACGCACCTGCTGACCCAGGCCGAGCGCGAGGGCGCGCGCGTGTTCAACAAGCCGCAGGCGCTGCGCGAACACCCCGAGAAGCTGGCGATCCTGGAGTTTCCGCAGTTCACCGCTCCGACCCTGGTGACACGCAGCATCGACGCGATCCGGGCTTTCCACGTGGCGCACCAGGACATCATCCTCAAGCCGCTGGACGGCATGGGTGGCGCCGGCATTTTCCGCGTGCCGGCCGATGGCTTGAACCTCGGCAGCATCGCCGAAACGCTGACCCGGGACGGCACCCAGACGATCATGGTGCAGGGCTTTCTGCCCGCCATTGCACTGGGTGACAAGCGTGTGCTGCTGATCGATGGTGAACCCGTGCCGTTCGCGCTGGCGCGCATCCCGCAAGGCGGCGAGGTGCGTGGCAACCTGGCGGCCGGCGGCAAGGGCGTGGCCCAGCCTCTGAGCGAAAGCGACTGGCACATCGCCCGCACCCTGGGCCCGATCCTGGCGGCGCGCGGCCTGCTGCTGGTGGGCCTGGACATCATCGGCGACAAGCTCACCGAGATCAACGTGACCAGCCCGACCTGCTTTCAGGAGATCACGCAGCAGGCGGGCTTCGACGTGGCCAAGCGCTTCGTCGATGCGCTGGAAAGCAAGCTCAGCGTCTGAGCGTGTCGTTGAGCAGGCCCAGGCGGTTGGCTTCGAACACGGCCTCGCTGCGCGAGTGCACGGCCAGCTTGCCGTAAAGCTTCTTGATGTGGGTCTGCACGGTGTGGACTGTCACGCCCTGCAAGCGCGCGATCTCGGCATAGGCCAGGCCCCGCGCGATGTGCTGCAGCACCTCTTGCTCGCGCGGCGACAGGCTCACGGCGGCCGCGGCGGGCTCGGGCACCGAAGGCCGCATGCGCAGCAGCAGGTGGCGCGCGATCATCGGCGAGATCGGCGAGGCGCCGCCCTTGACGGCCAGCAAGGTCTCGGCGATGTCAGCCGCTTCGTCGTCCTTGTGCACATAGCCCACGGCGCCGGCCTCAATGCTGGCCACCACGTTGACCTCGTCGCCGAACATCGACACCACCAGCATGTCGCACTGGGGCCAACGCGAGTGCACCTCGCGCATCAGGGTCAGGCCGCTGCCATCGGGCAGGCCCAGGTCCACCAACAGCAGATCGGCCTGGCGCCGTTTGAACCAGCTGCGGGCGGAGGCCAGCGTGGCGAAGGACGCGGCCAGTTCCAATTGCGGGTGCGCGTTGATGCACGAGCCCAGGAACTCGCAGGTCAGGGGATTGTCCTCGACCACCACCACGCTCCACCGGCGTTCATCATTGCTGTCGCTCATCGGGCCTCCCCATCGGCAAAGTCAGGCGCACCTCATAACCACCTTGCGGTGGACTCACGAACTCGATGCCCGCCCCCAGGGTGCCGGCGCGGCTGCGCATGGTTTGCGAGCCATGCCCCTCGGGCTTGACACCCGGGCCGGACAGGCCACGGCCATCATCATGCAGCACCACCAACAACTGCTCGCCCTCCAGGCGGGCCTGGAGGGTCACTTCCTGTGCGCCAGCGTGCTGCAGCACATTGGACATGGCCTCGAACAGGATGTACTGCAACTGGCGCAAGGCCGCTTGCGTGCCCGCCGGCCACTCTGGCAGATCGCCCACGTCCCAACGCAAGCTCAGGCCAGCGGCCTTGAAGCGCGGCGTCATGCGGAAACGCAGGCTGGCCAGCAGGCCCACCACGTCACCCGGCGGCATGGACATCGCGTCGATCGACAGCTTCAACTGGTCCAGCGCTTCGCGCAGGATGCGCGTCACCATGCGCAGGTCCACGGGCTGGGGTGTCGTGGGGTTGAGCTGGCGCAGGGCCGTGGTCAGGTGGGCACCCACGCCATCGTGCATGTCGCGCAGGATGCGGGCACGTTCTGCCGACACGGCTTGCGCCTGCTCCAGCGAAGACACGCGCTGGAAGCTGTCGCGCAACTCGGCTTCACGTCGGTGGATGCTGTCCATCAAGTCATCGTTCAGGTGGGCCAGCGCCTGGCGCGACCGGGCGTGGTCGCCGGCCACGATGAAGGCCATGCAACCCACCAGCACCGGGCCGGCATACGGCAGCATGTACACCGACTCGAACGACAACTGGTTCAGTTGCAAAGCCACATCGTGGGCGGCCGCTGGAATGGACACCAGCGAGCCGAAGGCGAACAGGTTGCGGTCCGGGCGTCGGGTCCGGTAGGCGTGCCACAAGGCCAGGGCAAAACCCACCAGGGCCACCAGGTAGATGAAGAGGTAGGTCAGGCCCACCAGCATCTGCGAGGGCATCAGCGCCACCACGAGCGGGTCGAGCACGGCGAAGCCGGCGATCAGGCGCTCGGCCCAAAGCCAATGGCGCTCGGAGAACCGCAAGAAGAAAAGGCACAACGACAACTGCGCCCACACGATGGCCGTGAAGTTGATGGCATCCCAGACCTTCATCGGCAGGAACGGGTCGGGCACGATGTTGCCTGACGAACCCACACCCCACAGGATTGCCGCCTGGCCAATGTAGCCAAAGGCGCTCTGGGTGCGGTCGCGCATCCACAGCACCACCAGGAACAGGCCCAGCATCATCAGGCCGACATTGGCCGCGTGCACGCCCATCACCTGCACCCACCAACGCTGCGTGTGCATCTGGCTCAGGGTGCGCGCCGAACCGACCCACACCGGCGCCAAGCCAGAACGGCTGATGCTGTCCCCGGCGACCCGCACCTCGACCACGTTGTCGCCGGCCCGCCAAAGACTGGGAGGCACGGTGAACAGCAGGGGGGTGTACCAGTTGGCCGAGAGGGGCCTTTCCATCGAGCCGGACACGCCCAAGGACACCCCGTTCACCCACACCTCGGCATTCATGCTGACCTTGGGCAAGTACACCGCCCAGGTCTCCAGGGGCACCTTCGACATGGGCGCATTCAGCCGGTACCACAGGCTGCCAGTCAGTTGGCGGTGGGTTTGCGACCAGCGGTGCGGCAGGCTCACCCGCACCCAATTGTCCCAATCGTCCGGCGGCGTCGCGCGCTGCGAGGCCAAGGCCTCGGCGTCGGTCAATTCCATGACGTGGGATTGCAGCTCCCAGCGGTCCGTCGGAAAATGCCACAACCACCACCCGGCCACCAGCACCAAAGCGCCCGCCAGCCCCCAGATGGCGGAAAACAGGCGTGCGCGGTGGCGGGGATCCAGGAGAAATGGCGGCATGGCGGCACATTGTGCAGGCGCAGGCCTGACAATGCCGACTTCACGAAACACAAGCACCCAAACGAATGGCCCTCCTGACCTTGAATGACGCCTGTCTGGCTTTTGGCCACGTGGCCCTGCTGGACCACACCGCTTTCGCGCTCGAAAGCAATGAGCGCGTCGGCCTGATCGGGCGCAACGGCACGGGCAAGTCGTCCCTGTTGAAAATCATCGCCGGCCTCGAAAAGCCAGACGACGGCACCCTGCAATTCCAGAGCGGCACGCGCCTGGCCTACGTGGCGCAAGAGCCGCAGTTTGCCGATGGCATCAATGTGTTCGACGCCGTCAGCCTCGGCCTGGGCGACATCCGCGAGCTGCGCGACCGCTTCGAAGCCCACCAGGAAGGCGACGACCTCGACGCCCTGATGACGCAGATCGAAGCCCGCGATGGCTGGAACTGGGAGCAGCGCGTCGAGCAGACCCTGCAACACCTGGACTTGCCGCACGAGCTGATGATCAGCGACCTGTCGGGCGGCATGAAAAAGCGCGTGGCGCTGGCCCAGGCCCTGGTGGCCTCGCCCGACATCCTGTTGCTGGACGAGCCCACCAACCACCTGGACCTGAACGCCATCACCTGGCTCGAAGAGCTGCTGGTGGCCTTCAAGGGCAGCGTCCTGCTGATCAGCCACGACCGCGCCTTCCTGGACAACGTCTGCACCCGCATCGTCGAGCTGGACCGGGGCGTGCTGCGCTCCTACCCTGGCAACTTTGCCGCCTATGAAACCCAGAAGGCCCAGCAACTGGCCGACGAAGCCGTGTCCAACGCCCGCGCCGACAAGCTCCTGGCGCAAGAGGAAGTCTGGATCCGCAAGGGCGTCGAAGCCCGCCGCACCCGCAGCGTGGCGCGCATCAAGCGCCTGGAAGTGCTGCGCGAAACACGCACGTCTCGCCGCGACGTCATCGGCCGCGTCAAGCTGGAAGTCTCGCAAGGCGACCGCGGCGGCAAGATCGTGGCCGAGTTGGAGGACGTCAACAAGCGCTACGGCGACCGCGACATCGTCAAGAACTTCACCGGCACCTTCCTGCGCGGCGACAAGGTCGGCCTGGTCGGCTCCAACGGCGCGGGCAAGACCACGCTGCTCAAGATCATCCTGGGTGAACTCGCGGCCGACAGCGGCAAGGTCAAGATCGGCGCCAACATCAACGTCGCCTACTTCGATCAGATGCGCGACAACCTCGACCTGAACGCCACCCTGGCCGACTTCATCAGCCCCGGCAGCGAGTGGATCGAGATCAACGGTTCGCGCAAGCACGTGATGGGCTACCTGCAGGACTTTTTGTTTTCACCCGCGCGCGCCAATTCGCCGGTGCGCACCTTGAGCGGTGGTGAGCGCAACCGCCTGCTGCTGGCGCGCATGTTCGCGCGTCCTTCCAACGTGCTGGTGCTGGACGAACCCACCAACGACCTGGACATCGACACGCTCGACCTGCTGGAAGACCTGTTGGCCGACTACCCCGGCACCGTCTTCCTGGTCAGCCACGATCGGCGCTTCCTGGACAACGTGGTCACCAGCACCGTGGTGTCCGAGGGCGGCGGCCATTGGCGCGAATACGAAGGTGGCGTCGAAGATTGGCTGCAGCAATCGCGCCGCGCCGAAGCGCTGGCCAACGCCCATGCCAAGTCGTCGGGCAACACGCCACCGGCCGCCGCCGCACCCGCTCCGGCACCAGCGCCCGCCGCCCCGGCCGTGCCCACCGCCAAGCCCCGCAAGCTCAGCTACAAAGAGCAACGCGAGCTGGACGAGCTGCCCAAGCGCATCGCCGACCTGGAGACCGAGCAGGCTTCGCTGAATGCACAGCTGGCCGATCCGGACATCTACAAGAAGAACCCGCAAGGCCTGCCCGCCATGCAGGAACGCATCAGCGCCATCGACGAAGCGCTGCTGACCCTGCTGGACCGCTGGGAGACCTTGGGCCAGAAGTAAGTACCAGATGGTCCATGATGTGCAGCACACCGTTCTGGCCAGCTGGGCCCGTGTGATCCGGCGCACGCTGGACGCCAGCGGCTGCGACAGCGCCCGGTTGCTGCACGAGTCGGGCCTGAGCACTGCGATGCTCGACGACCCCAACGGCCGTTGCCCAGCGCAGGCCATGGCCAAGCTGTGGCGCCTGTCCGCGCAGGCCACGGGCGACGATGCCTTTGGCCTGAAGGCCGCGCGCCACGTCATGCCCACGTCCTTCCACGCCTTGTGGCAGGCGCAATCAGCCAGCCCCACCTTGAAGGACGCCTTCGAGCGCGTGGCCCGGCACTTCCATGTCGTGACCGACGCCTGGAGCCTGACGTTCACGCAGCACGGCGATGAACACGTCGTGCGCCTGCTGGCGCCGGCCTCCGGCATCGCCCCCGAACCCGAAGCCATCGACGCCGCCGCGGCCCTGGTGGTCTACACCGCCCGGTCACTGCTGGGCAACCGCGCCATCACCCCCACGCGCGTTGAACTGCAGCGCGCCACGCCCACCAACGCGGAGGCTTTCGAGCGCACCTTCAGGTGCCCCGTCAGCTTCGAGGCCGACGGCAACCGCATCGTCTGGCCCCACGCCCTGATCGAAACACGGCTGGAAGGCGCCAACCCCGAACTGGCCCGCCACAGCGAGGCCCTGCTGACCACCTACCTGGCCGGCATCCACAAGGACAACACGGTGGCGCAAGTGCGCGCCTGCCTGGCCGACCTGCTGCCCCGTGGCGAGCCTTCCCAGGCCCAGGTGGCGCAACAGTTGAACTGCAGCGTGCGCACCTTGCAGCGCCGCCTGTCAGACCAGCAGGCCAGCTTCACCGATTTGCTCGACCGCACCCGGCACGAACTGGCCTTGTCCCACCTGGCCGACCCGGCCTGCTCGATCAGCGAAGTGGCCTACCTGCTGGGCTTCGCCGACACCAGCAATTTCACGCGGGCTTTCCGGCGCTGGACGGGACAGTCGCCGACCGAACATCGGCGCGCCAGCGGTTCGCCCGGCTGAAGGTGCCCAGGTCGTTGAAGCGCACCCCCACCTCGCGCATCACACGGTGGGCCACGGGCGCGGTCAACTGCCGCACATAGAAGGGTTCCTTGACCACGAAGTGGTGGATGGCATGGGTCGAGCCGAAGTTGCAGCAGAACAGCTGGAAGGGCCACATCCAGGCGGGCGTCAGCACCTGGCATTGCTGGATCACATTGCCGTCTTCGATGTCACCGTAGTAATGCATGTTGCTGCTGACGAAGTGCAGGCAGAAGGTGCGCCACACATTGGGCGCGACCCACACCACGATCAGCGTGTCCAGTGCCGTGGTCCACGGTGCCGTCACGGGGTGGCCCGCCAGCGCCATCGCGTGCACGGCCAAAAACACGTACCAGAGCGCCCAGTGCAACAGGCCCAGCGGGAAGTAAGCCACCACCGAGCGCGTCAGCATCTTCACCCGCAGCTTTCGCGATGGCGCGCGGTGCAAACGCAGCAGCACCGACAGCATGTTGTCGCCGGTCATCAAAAAGCGGCGCAGGCCCCAGCGCTCGCCATTGGTGATGGCGCGCTCTTCGATGTCGCGCTCGGTGCCCGAGTGCTTGTGGTGATTGAAGTGGATCTCGCGCCGGATCCACGGGTTGATGGTGCTGGGCCGGGCCAGCCACACCAAGGCCATCATCAGGTGGTGCGCCCAGGGCTTCTTGCGGAAATACATCCAGTGGATCAGGTCGTGTTCCAGCTCGTGCGTGAACGAGGCAAAGAAGGCCACCAGCCCGATCGTGGCCCAGGCCGGCAAAGCGTCGCTCACATAGCCGTAGGCCGAGGCCAGGATGCCTGCCCAGGACACGGCCAGGATGGTGGCGCCAATGGCGTTCTGGTGCCTCAGGATGGGAAAGCGCTCGCGCAGACGAGCCCCTTCCTGCGTGACCACGCGCTTGACGTGTTCCGCTTGTTCGTGTGCCGAAGGGTGGCCAGGTGCTGGCATGGACTGGGGCTTGCGCTGAGCGAGGGACATGATCGGTTCGCGGGCCTTCATCAAGCCCCAACAGTGACAAACCGCACGACTTTAGGAGCGCGCCTCGTTCAGCGCCTGTCTTTGAACGCCAGACTGTTGGCCGAGCCCGCCAAGCCTCATCGGGGAAGGATCAAGCCGCGACAGACAGCAATGTTTTGCCCGCCAGGCCCGGCGTGGCCATGGCCGGGAACAGGTGCGTGCAGGTTTCTTCAGGGTCGTCGCTTTGCAAGACCGGATCGAGCAGCGACGCCAGGCGCCGCGTGTCGGCCCGCAGCACGCGCTGCTTGACCGAGGCGATCTGCGAAGGGTGCATCGAAAAACTGCGCAGCCCCATGGCCAGCAGCAACTCGGTGAAGATGGGGTCGCCCGCCATCTCGCCACACACGCTCACACCCCGCCCCGCCGCGCGCGACTGTTGGATGGTGGTCGACACCAGTTGCAGCACCGCCGGGTGCCAGGGGTCGTACAGGTGAGCCACGGCCTCGTCAGCCCGGTCGATGGCGAGCGTGTACTGGATCAGGTCATTCGTGCCGATGGACACGAAATCGAAGTGACGCAAGAACACCGGCAAGGTCAACGCCGCCGCCGGCACCTCGATCATGGCGCCCAGCTCGACCGTGCCAAAGGGCTTGCCCGATTCGGTCAACTGCCGCTGCACGTGCGCGATGTTTTCCAGCGTCTGGCGGATCTCGTGCAGGCTGGCCAGCATGGGAATCAGCACCTTCACCGGACCGTGGTACGCCGCCCGCAACAAGGCCCGCAACTGGCGGCGGAACATGCTGGGCTCGGACAGGCTCCAGCGGATCGCGCGCAAGCCCAGCGCGGGGTTCAGCACCGATTCGTGCCGCAGTTCGTTGGGCGAGAGGCCGTCCAGCGGCTTGTCGGCGCCGATGTCCACGGTGCGGATCGTCACCGGCAGGCCCTTCATGGCCTCGACCGCAGCCTTGTAGGCCTCGTACTGCTCTTCTTCGTCGGGCAGGTTGTCCATGCCGCGGTTCATGAACAGAAATTCACTGCGGAACAGGCCCACGCCCACCGCGCCGGCTTCCAACGCCGCGGCGCCGTCTTCGGGCATCTCGATGTTGGCCAGCAGTTCGATGCGCTCGCCATCGAGGGTGACCGCCGGGGTGTGGCGCAAGCGGGCCAGGCGGCCGCGTTCCAGCTCGCTCTGGCGCTGCCTGAAGCGGTACTCTTCCAGCACGATGGGCGAGGGGTCGACGATCACCAGGCCCGCATCGCCGTCGATGATGATGCAATCGTCCTGGCGGATCAGGTGGCTGGCCTGGCGGGCACCCACCACGGCCGGGATGTCCATGCTGCGGGCCACGATGGCCGTGTGCGAGGTCTTGCCGCCCACGTCGGTCACGAAGCCTTTGAACACGCTGCGCTTGAAGCTGAGCATGTCGGCCGGGGCGATGTCGCTGGCCACCAGCACCAGGGGCTCGTCGCCGCCAAAATCCTTGGCGCTGGCCACGGGCGAAGGCGCGCCGCGGCCCAGTGTGCGCAAAATGCGCTCGACCACCTGCTCCAGATCGGCCTTGCGCTCACGCAGGTAGGCGTCTTCCATCTCGTCGAACTGGCGCGCCAGCACTTCCAGTTGCGCCGACAGGGCCCATTCGGCGTTGTAGTGGCGCGAGGTGATCCAGTCGGCCGTGGCCCCGATCAGGGCCTCGTCCTGCAGCAGCATCTGGTGCACGTCCAGCAGGGCGGCCAGCTCGGAAGGTGCATCCGGCGGCAGATCACGCTTGAGCACCTCGAATTCACGGGCGACCACGTCGCGGGCGTCGAGCAGGCGCGAGATCTCGTCGTTGACCAGGTCGGGGTCGACGAAATGGTGGGGCACGTCCACCCGGCTGGAGGCCACCAGCACCGCCCGACCGATGGCCACCCCCCGAGAAACCGGCAAACCGAATATCTGGATGCTCATGGTCTTCGATGCTAACAGCGCTGAACGGGCCCTGGCGTGAGGATTTACAAGGATCTGGCGGCCCGTCACGGTTCTGTCATGCGAGATTCACGCCAGCGTCATGCCCCCCGCCAACACTCGGCCCCGTCACCTGTTCACCGAACCATTGTTGAAGGAGCCGACCATGAGGGATTTGCCGCTGCCGACGCTGCCCATTGCCGACCTGCGTCCCAATTTCACGGCCGAATCGCGCGCCGCCCGGAGGTCACTTCACCCAAGCTCACACGCACTTGAAGTCGTTTGGGCACGCACTGAAGAAGATGTTCTCTCGGCGCAGCGCCTGAGGTTTCAGGTCTTTGCCGAGGAAATGGGCGCCAAATTGCGCGTGCCCGCCGGCAGCCCCAAGGGCCACGACATCGACCTGTTCGACCCCTACTGCGAGCACCTGCTGGTGCGCCTGGCCGGCCCCGGCCCGGACGCCGGCATGGTCATCGGCACCTACCGCGTGCTGACGCCGGCGTCGGCCAAACGCGTGGGTGGCCTGTACAGCGAGACCGAATTCGACCTGATCCGCTTGCGCCCGCTGCGCTCCAGGATGGTGGAACTGGGCCGCTCCTGCGTGCACCCCGACCACCGCCATGGCGGCGCCATCCTGGCGCTGTGGGGCGCCCTGGCCGAATTCATGGTGCGCAACGACCTGGACACCATGATCGGCTGCGCCAGCATCAGCATGCGCGACGGTGGCCACCTGGCCGCCAGCCTGTGGAACAAGCTGCGCCACACCCACCTGGCCCCGATCGAATTGCAAGTGCGCCCGCGCCTGCCCCTGCCGGTCGATGAGCTGGACCACCACCTGAACGTCGAGGCCCCCGCCTTGATCAAGGGCTACCTGCGCTGCGGCGCCAAGGTGCTGGGCGCGCCCGCCTGGGATCCCGACTTCAACACCGCCGACCTGCCCATGCTGATGCGCATCGGCGACCTGCCCGCGCGCTACCGCCGCCACTTCCTGGGGGATTGAGCGCAGGCTGGGCGACAAAGGCGCATAGACTGCGCGCCATGACCCTGCCTTCCCCCTCTCCTTCACCGCTGAGCCTGCCGCTGTGGCAGCTGCTCGCGGGCTGCGCCGACGCCATCACCGCCGTCAGCAACGGCCAATCCCTGACCGAAGCCCTCACCGCCTGCCGCCCGGCCGAACGCCCAGGGGTCCAGGCCCTGTCTTTCACCGTGCTGCGCCGCATCGGCCGCGCCCAGGCCTTGCGCCAGGCCCTGGTGTCCAAGAAACCGGCCCCCTGGGTCGACAGCCTGCTCATCTCCGCCCTGGCGCTGGCCTGCGGCACCGAATACGACGAGCACACCCTGGTCGACCAGGCCGTGACCGCCGCCAAACGCAAGGCCGAACGCGCCTCGGGTCTGGTCAACGCCGTGCTGCGCCGCTTCCTGCGCGAGCGCGACGCCCTGATGGCCGCCACCGACCGCGACGTCATGGCCCGCTACAACCACCCCGAGTGGTGGATCGCCCGCCTGCAACAGGACTGGCCCGAGCACTGGGAAACCTTGCTGGCCGCCAACCAGGTGCAACCGCCCATGACCTTGCGCGTCAACGCGCGCCAATCCACCGCCAGCGCCTATTTGCAAAGCCTGCAGGACGCCGGCATCCCGGGCCAACTGCTGCCCGAAGCGGCCCACGTGCCGCACGCCATCGTCCTCGATGCCGCGGTGCCGGTGAACCGCCTGCCCGGCTTTGACCAGGGCGCCGTCTCTGTGCAAGACGCCAGCGCCCAACGGGCCGCGCACCTGTTGCTCGCCCCCATTGATGGCCAAACGCTGCCCCCGGGCGCCCATGTCCTGGACGCCTGCGCCGCCCCCGGCGGCAAAACCGCCCACCTGCTGGAATTGGCCGACCTGACCGTCACCGCCATCGATGCCGACCCCGAGCGCCTCAAACGCATCGACGACACCCTGGCCCGCCTGCACCTGAGCGCCAAGACCGTGGCCGCCGACGCCAGCCAGCCCGACACCTGGTGGGACGGCGAGTTCTTCGACGCCATCCTGCTCGACGCCCCTTGCAGCGCCTCCGGCATCGTGCGCCGCCACCCCGACGTGCGCTGGCTGCGCCGCGACAGCGACATCGCCCAGCTCGCCCGCACGCAAGACGCCATGCTCACCGCCCTGTGGCCCAAGCTCAAGCCGGGCGGGCGTCTGCTTTACTGCACCTGTTCTGTCTTCAAACAGGAAGGCCAGGCCCGGATCGACGCATTTTTGCAACGAACCCCGAGCGCCCGGGCCCTGCCAGCCCCCGGCCACCTCCTCCCTGTGGTCGAATATCCCGACGCCCCCGCCATGGGGGACGGCTTTTTCTACGCCCTCCTGCTCAAAACTCCCTAGGTGCTCGATGCCCCTGTTGCGCCGCCGAGACCTGCTGCAACGCAGTGCCTCTGCACTGCTGACCGTCGCTCTGGCACAGACCGGGCTGCCCTCGCTCGCCCAGACCAGCGGCCACCCCGGCATTGAGCTCACGCAATTGGTGACCGAACGCGGCGAGGACGGCCTCCTGCTGAGCTACGCGGTGCGGCTCGAACTCGCCAAGGATGTCGAAGACGCGCTGCTCAAAGGCGTGGCCCTGGTCTTCGTCGCCGAAGCCGAGCTGGTCAAGAGCCGTTGGTACTGGTACGACAAGCCCAAGGCCCGCGTGCTCCGGCGCTGGCGCCTGGCCTACCAGCCGCTCACCCGCCACTGGCGCCTGAGCTTCGACGGCCTCAGCCGCTCCTACAACTCGCTGAGCGAAGCCTTGGGCGTCATGCGCCGGGCCTCGCAATGGCGCATCTCGGACAACGTCTCCGGTGACGACGACCACTACGTCAACTTCAGCTTCCGCCTCGACACCGACGAACTGCCCCGGCCCATGCAAATCGGCCTGGGCGACCAGAACGGCTGGAACCTTGCCGTGCAGCGCCGCATCACCGTCAACGCCGGCCGCTGACCCCGCATGAGCTCCATCAAAGCCAACCGCTGGGCCTGGATCGTTTCCAGCCTGGCCATGACCGGCGCCGGCCTCGTGCTGGCCTTCATGCTGGTCTTCGCCACCCAGAACGGCGAACGCTACGAACGGCACTTCGAATGGCTGTTCATCGCCAACATCGCCATCGCGTCCTTGCTGGTGCTGGTCATCGTGTTGGCGCTGGCCCGCCTGGCCGTGCGCCTGCGGCGCCGCAAGTTCGGCAGCCGCCTGTTGCTCAAGCTCGCCGGCATCTTCGCCGTGGTGGGCGTGATCCCCGGCCTGCTGATCTACACGGTGTCTTACCAGTTCGTGTCGCGCAGCATCGAGACCTGGTTCGACGTGCGCGTTGAAAGCGCCCTCGAAGCCGGCCTCAACCTGGGCCGCAGCACCATCGACACCCTGGGCCTGGACCTGGCCAACAAGACCCGACTGGCCGCCGAGCGCCTGGGCGGCTCGCCCAACAGCGCCGACACCTTGCCCTTGATGCCCGGCGTGCTCGACCTCGAGCGGGTGCGCGAACAGCTCGGTGCGCAGTCCGTGGCCCTGATCAGCGAGACCGGCCAGGTCCAGATCGGCGCGGGCAGCGAGACCCTGCCGATCATGTCGGCCGAACGGGTGCCACTGGCCTGGCGCCAGGAGGCTCGAAACAAAGGCGTGGTCAACATCATCGAAGGCCTGGAAGAAAAAGGCGACAGCACCGCGCCCATCCCGCTCAACAGCGTGAACACCGAGGCCCGCATCGTGGTGCTGGCCTGGATGCCCGACCGCAGTTTCAGCCTGCAGAGCAAAGCCCACTACCTGCTGGTGACGCAGAAGCTGCGCGCTGACCTCGTCAAGAACGCCCTGGACGTGCAGAACGCCTACCGCGAATACCAGCAGCGCTCGCTGGGCCGCGAAGGCCTGCGGCGCATGTACATCGGCACGCTGACCCTGGCACTGATCCTGGCCGTGTTCGGCGCGCTGCTGCTCGCGGCCATCCTCGGCCAGCAACTGGCCCACCCGCTGCTGCTGCTGGCCGAAGGCGTGGACAAGGTGGCCAAGGGCGACCTGAGCCCCAAAGCCATCTTCGCGAGCCACGATGAACTCGGCGGCCTGACGCGTTCCTTCGCCGCCATGACCCAGCAATTGTCCGACGCCCGCAACCTGGCCCAGCGCAGCGTGGCCGAACTCGACAGCGCCCGCGGCCACTTGCAGACCATCCTCGACAACCTCACCGCTGGCGTCATCGTGTTCGACGAGCACGGCAACATCGACACCGTCAACCCTGGCGCCACCCGCATCCTGCGCCTGCCCTTGTCGGCCTACCGCGGCCGGCCTTTGTCAGACGTGCCCGGCCTGCAGACCTTTGCCGATGCCCTGACCGAACGCTTCGAGCTTTACGCCAGCGACCCCACGCCGGGCGAACGCCAGCAATGGCAAGAGTCGTATGAGTTGCAACTGAGCCCCGAGCAAGAGCCGCAGACCCTGCTGGTGCGAGGCGCCGACCTGCCACCTGACGCCAACCTCATCGTGTTCGACGACATCACCGAGGTCGTGTCGGCCCAGCGCGCCGAAGCCTGGGCCGAGGTTGCGCGGCGCGTGGCCCACGAGATCAAGAACCCGCTCACGCCCATCCAGCTGTCGGCCGAACGCATCCAGCTCAAGCTCGAAGACAAGCTCGACGAGCCCGGTCGTGCGCTGCTCAACCGCTCGGTCAACACCATCGTCACGCAGGTGCAGGCCCTCAAGACCTTGATCAACGAGTTCCGCGACTACGCGCGCCTGCCGACGGCCAAGCTCGTCCCGCTTGACCTGAACGCTTTGATCACCGACGTGCTGGCCCTGTACGGACACGCGATCGACAAGGGCTTGCTGGTCACAGAACTGGCACCCGAACTGCCCACCATCCTGGGCGATGCCACCTTGCTCCGGCAAGTTGTGCACAACCTCGTGCAGAACGCGCTGGACGTGGTCAACGAACATCCGCCATCGGACCAAGCCCCTCAAGTGCTTGTTCGCACCGATGTTCCGCGCCACCCCGATGGCAGCATTCGTGCGGTCAGGCTCGCGGTGCGCGACAATGGCCCGGGCTTTTCAGACAAAATACTCAAGCGGGCTTTCGAGCCCTACGTCACCACCAAAGCAAAAGGAACCGGCCTCGGCTTGGCCGTCGTCAAGAAAATCGCCGATGAACACCATGCCCTGGTGCGCATCAGAAACGTCGAAAACCCCGACACAATGGCCGCACCCCCAGGCAAGCCCTCGGAAGAAGTCGTTTGGAGAGGCGCTCAAGTTTCGTTATCATTTTCAAAGCTGTCATCCACATTACCTCTGGCTGGTACACACTAGTCGTGTTCCGACTACCGAGGACATTAAATTCATGGCCACCATTCTTGTAGTTGACGACGAACTGGGCATCCGTGCCCTGCTCTCAGAAATCCTCACCGACGAAGGTCATTCCGTCGAAGTCGCCGAAAACGCGGCGCAAGCCCGCACCATGCGAGAGTCCTGCAAGCCAGACCTGGTCTTGCTCGACATCTGGATGCCCGATGTCGATGGCGTCACGCTCCTCAAGGAATGGTCCGCCAACGGCCAACTCACGATGCCCGTGATCATGATGTCCGGCCACGGCACCATCGACACCGCGGTCGAAGCCACCAAGTTCGGCGCGCAAGCCTTCCTCGAAAAACCAGTGACCATGCAGAAGCTGCTGCGCGCTGTCGAGCAGGGCCTGACCAAGCCCGCACCACGCGCCAACACCTCGCAAGCGCCCGTGCACCTGGCCACGGTCACGCCCATCACGGCCGCCCCGTCCTACAGCAGCATGCCCAGCCTGGCCGCGGTGCGCATCGAGTCGCACCACCCGGTCGACACGCACCACCATGCCCCGGCCAACCATGGCTTCGCCACGCACCAGGCGCTGTCGCACGAGCAAAGCTTCGAGCTCGACCGCCCCTTGCGTGAAGCCCGCGATGATTTCGAACGCGCCTACTTCGAGTTCCACCTGGCCCGCGAAGGCGGCAGCATGACGCGCGTCGCCGAGAAGACCGGCCTGGAACGCACCCACCTGTACCGCAAGCTCAAACAATTGGGCGTTGACCTGAGCCGCAACAAAAAAGCGGCTGCAAACTGATGTATACTTTTGGTCTTCGCTGATGAAGCGAGCGGCCAAGTAGCTCAGTCGGTAGAGCAGCGGATTGAAAATCCGCGTGTCGGTGGTTCGATTCCGCCCTTGGCCACCAAATTCAAAAGCCCCGCCAGCGTTCTGCTTGCGGGGCTTTTTCAATCCGGGACTTGATCGCAGAAAGTGCACCAGATGCAGACCCTGATCATCAACTTGCCAAGGCACAGCGATCGGCTGGCGTTCCAGACGGCACAGATGGCCAGGTTGGACCTGCGCTACCAGTTGGTCGATGCCGTCGACGCGGCCACCCTGCCCGACAGTACCTACCAGCGCCTGCACCTCACCTGGGAACGCCCTCTTCGCAAGGCCGAGGTCTGCTGCTTCCTGAGCCATGTGAACGCCTGGCAGGCCGTGGTGAAGAGCGGCGAGCCCGCCCTGATCCTGGAAGACGATGCCGTGCTGGCCGATGGCGTTCCACCGCTGTTGAACCGCCTGCAGTCACGCAAGGACACCGACCTGGCGGTGCTGGAAATCCGTGGCCGCAAGAAGATCCTGGGCAAGCGCGTTCAGGCCATCACCCCGGACTTTGGCGTGCTCGATCTCTTCCAGGACCGGACCGGATCGGCCGGCTACGTGGTCTGGCCGTCCGGCGCGCAGAAGCTGCTGGACAAGGCCAATCGCGGGCTGGCGGGTCCTTCGGACGCCTTCATCAGCAGCCACTACGCCTTGCGCGCGGTGCAGGTGGAGCCCGCCGCCATCGTTCAACTCGACATGTGCGAGCACTATGGCCTGCGGTCCGCCGCAGGTGGCACGTCTTCCATCGGCATCGTCGGCAGGCCGCCTGTCGCCAGCAAGGCGCGAGGCCTGTTCGTGGTCCGGCGGCTCATGTCGCAGCTCCGCATTGGCTGGCGCATCCTGAGCGTGTGGCACAAGGCCGAACGGCGCCATGTGCGGCTGAACCCGCACCAGTTCAGCAACGCGCTGACGGGCGAATCCACCAGCACCGCTTCGCTGGCAAAATAGCACCATGTCCAGCACCGTCATGACTCCTCCGGCAGCGTCGGTCGCGGCAGACCTTGCGCGCGTCACCGTGGTGCTGGTGACCTTCCACAGCGCACACTGCGCCCCCGAACTGGGCCGCGCGCTGGCAGACTTTCCGCACGTCACGGTGGTCGACAACGCCAGCACCGACGACACGCTCGAACAATTCCGCCGCCACCTGCCCAAGGCCGCCTTGCTGGCCAATGACCGCAACCTGGGTTTTGGCGCGGCCAACAACCGGGGCATCTGGGCCGCCGGCACCGAGTTTGTCCTGCTGCTCAACCCCGATTGCGTGGTCAGCGCCGAAGCGGTGAGCCAGCTCATCCGGTGCGCCGACACCTACCCAGGCGCGGCCATGATCGGACCGCAGCTGCTGGGGCGCTCCGGCCAGGCCGACATCAGCTACACCTGGGCCCCGAACACCTGGTCAGCCCTGGGCCCAGGCGCCGAGGCCGAGGCCTGCGTGGGCTTCATCTCCGGGGCCTGCATGCTGATCCGCCGCGACGCCATGCTGCGCATCCAGGGCTTCGACGAAGGCTTCTTCCTTTACTACGAAGACACCGACCTTTGCCTGCGCCTGGCCCGGCAGTGCGGTGAACTGATCGTGGCCCCTCAGGCCTTGGTCACGCACCTGTCACGCGGTTCAAGTGGCGGCAGCGGACGCTTCAAGGCCGAGTACATGCGCGGCTACCACCACATCCAGTCCAAGTTCCTGTTCAACCTCAAACACCTGGGAGAGCAGGTGTCCACGGCACGTCGCTGGCGCTATTGCATGACCGCCGCGCTCGAAATGATGGTCCGCGTGCTGGTGCTGGACCTGGTCCGGGCCACGCGGGTGCTGGGCCGCGTCGTGGGCGCCTGGCGCTACCCCGACGACATGCGCACGCGGCAACGGGCTTTGTCATCTTGATGAAGCTGCTCGACAAACCGCGGGGCCTGCTCCGCGACGCATTGCAGAATTTGAAGCAGGGCCTGCGTGCGGCCAATCGGCAACGCCTGTACCGCCGCCGGATGAAGCGGGGGGTCGACTACACCGCGTGGATCGCCGCCCACGACACGCCCTCCGCGCAAGACCGGTCCGCCTGGCGGCAATGGGTGCAGGCCCACCCCCAGGCCCCTGTCATCGACATGGTGCTGAATGCGGAGGCTGACAGCGACGTCGCGCAGCTCAAGCGCAGCATCCAAAGCCTCTTGAACCAGGTCTACCCGCATTGGCGACTGGCTGTCACCCTGCCCACCTCGGGTGCCGATGCACAAGTGGCGCTTGTTCAACAGCTGGCCGCGGACGAACCGCGCATCCGGCTGTGTCTCGCGCCGCAAGGCGCGCCACCGGGCAAGCATGCGGCCCTCGCATTGCAGACCTGCCAGGGTGCCTGGACGGGCGTGATGCATCCCGGTGATCAGTTGCGCGAGCAGGCTTTGCTGGTGTTGGCGCAGACCTTGCAAAAGCACCCGGAGGCGGTCGTGGTCTACCCCGATGAAGACCAGGTCAACGCGCAAGGCCGCCGCAGCCACCACCACTTCAAGCCCGACTGGAACGCCGACTACCAACGCTCCGCCAACTACATCGGACACGTTTGCTGGGTGTCACGCGCCCATTTGATCGAGTGCACTGGCGGTGGGGGGATGCAGGGCTATGAAGTGCTGCTGCACTGCACCGAAAGCCTGCCTGCACAGCGGATCGTCCATGTGCCGCGGGTGCTGTGGCACCGGGCCACGCCGGTCAAAACCTGGTTGGCCCAAGAAGACCTGCCCTCCCTGCAGTCGCACCTCGATCGTCATTCGCCGGGCGCGAAGGCCGAAGTGACCGGGCAAGGCCTTCTCAGGGTCCACCATGCCATCCCTGACCCCGCGCCCCTGGTGTCGATCGTGATCTGCACGCGCAACCAGTTCAAGCTGCTGCAAACCTGCATCGACTCCATCACCCGGATCACCCGTTACCCGCACTACGAATTCATCATTGTCGACAACGGCTCTGACGAATCCCGCACGCTGGACTACCTGGCGCAACTGCCTGCTCGGGATCCACGCGTCCGCGTCATCCGCGACGACAGTCCCTTCAACTACGCTGCCCTGAATAACATGGCCGTGGGCCACGCCAGGGGCGAACTCGTGGCTCTGCTCAACAACGACATCGAGGCGATCCACGCGGACTGGTTGAACGAAATGGTAGGCCATGCCCTGCGCCCCGAAGTGGGCTGCGTGGGCGCGAAACTGCTTTACCCCAACGACACCGTCCAGCATGTGGGCGTGCTGGTGGGGCCGGGCAAGGATGCGCCGGATGCGATCGCGGCCCACTACCTGCGCGGCATCCCTCGCCATGCGCCTGGTTACGCCAACCGTGCGATCGCAACCCTGCAGCTCACCGCCGTCACCGCCGCCTGCCTGGTCATCCGCAAAGCCACTTTCTTGCAGGTGGGCGGGCTGGACGCGGAACACCTGGCCGTGACCTACAACGACGTCGACTTCTGCCTTCGCGTCGGAGAGCTCGGGCTGCGCCACGTGCTCACCCCCCACGCCGTGCTGTACCACCACGAATCGGTCAGCCGCGGCCGTGATGCCTCCAGCAAGAACAAGGCGCGCTTTTTGCCAGAGCAGGCCTACATGCAGCAACGGTGGGCCAGGCACCTGGACCACGACCCCTGCTACAACCCGAATCTGAGCCATCAGAAGCCCGACTTCCTGCTGGCTTGAGCAGAGCGATCACGCAAGAGACGCCATGAGCAATTACTTCTCGAAGCTGTTTCTGGCCTTGAAAATGGCCAACTACCAACGGCTCAGAAAGCGCCGTGAACCGCAGCGCGCGGCCTATCGGCAATGGGTTGCCGAAAACGACACCATCGACGCCGACAAGCTGCGCGCCCTGGAAGCGAGCTGTGAGCAACTGACCCGGCGCCCGCGCATCTCCGTCATCATGCCGGTGTACAACGCACCACTGCAGTGGCTGGACGAGGCCATCGAGTCGGTGCGCCAACAGGTTTACCAGGACTGGGAACTGTGCATCGCCGATGATTGCTCCAGTGACCCACGGGTCCGTCCATTCCTGCAAAAAAAGGCAGCCGAGGATGCGCGGATCAAACTCACCTTGCGTCCCGTCAACGGTCACATCTCCGCCGCGTCCAACTCCGCCATCGAGCAGGCCACGGGCGAGTTCCTGGCCTTCATGGACCAGGACGACCTCATCCCGCGGCACGCCCTTCTGGAGGTCGCCCTCTGCATCAACCACCATCCACAAGCGCAGTTCATCTACACGGACGAGGACAAGATCGACGAGCACAGCCAGCGTGAGTCGCCCACGCGCAAGACAGGCTGGTCACCCGGCCTGCTGACCCAGCTGAACAAGGTGTCGCACCTGGTGGTCTATCGCCAGGAGTTGGTCGCGAGTGTGGGGGGGTTGAGGGTCGGCTTCGAAGGCGCCCAGGACCACGATCTGGCCTTGCGCTGCTCCGAGCAGCTGGATGCCACGCAGATCATCCACATTCCAAAGATCCTGTATCACTGGCGCTCGCATTCGAACAGCACGGCCCAGGTTCGTTCGTCTAAGCCTTATGCCGTCCTGGCGCGCCGCAAGGCCATCCAGGAACACCTCGTCAGGCAAGCCCAGTGCCCAGGACAATCGCGGCCAGCATCATGAACATCATCAGACCCCTGTCCGACTGGAATCGGAAGCGGCTGGCCAAGCGAAGGGCCGCCAAGAAAAAAACCTACCAGGAATGGATCAGCCACTACGACAACTTTGAAGCGAAGACCATGCCTGCCAATGCTCGCGGGCTGGCCTCCGAGGGACAAGGCCCGAGGATCTCGATCGCCCTGCCCCTCAGGACCGATGATGCGCGCGTCATTCTTGCCTGCGTCGAATCCATCAGGCATCAGTTGTATTCGAACTGGGAGCTGTGCATTGCTGGCCACGCATCCACCGATGCCTTGATCGGTGAGCAGCTTCGAGCCCTTGCCAAGGCCGATGCACGCATCCGCTACATCACCGCACACGAGGCTGGAATCAGCCTCATGCACCTGGCAATCGGACAATGCACCGGGCCCTGCATCGCGGCCATCGGCGACTGCGGCTCACTGCCCGCCCATGCCCTTCTCTTCATCGGCAAGGCCTTGAAGGACGAGCCCAAGCTCTCCTTCCTGTACGTCGATGACGACCACATCGATTCTGCCGGAAACCGCCTGAGCCCGAGGTTCAAACCAGATTGGAACGAATACCTGCTTCGGTCCGGCAACTACATCGGCCATTTCTTCGTCTTCAAAAATGGCCTGCAACAAGGCCTGCATGAAGCGCAGTCGGGCCCGGCTGCTGCCGAGGACTACGACCTGATCCTGAAATGCACCGAACAACTCGACGCGGCGCAGATCGGACACATCCCCTTCGTGCTTTACCACGCGCCCTCGAAAACCGAGGCACGAGCCCTGCCAGGCCACCAGCAGGCGCTCCAGCAACACTACGAACGCAAGGGCGTTGGCGCGACCGTCGAGATCACCGACCAGCAGCAGCTCAGGACCCGCTATGCATTGCCCGCCCAACTGCCCTCGGTGAGCATCATCATCCCTTCCAAGGACCGGCCCCAGCTTCTTCGCAAGTGCGTCAGCAGCATCCTCCACAAGACGCGCTATCCGAACTTCGACATCGTTTTCATCGACAACGGCACCACGGACCCCGAGGCCATCGACCAGATCAAGCAGCTGCTTGCCGATCCACGCTTCAAGGTCATCGAGGACGCCAGCCCTTTCAACTACTCACGGCTCAACAACGCCGCGGTTCGCCAGTCGAGCGGCCAGCACGTTTGCCTGATGAACAACGACGTGGAGATCATCGACCCGAACTGGTTGCACGAGATGGTGTCCGTGGCCCTTCAGCCCGGCGTGGGGGCTGTTGGCGCCCGGCTCCTGTACCCCGATACCAGCCTGCAGCACGTGGGTGTCATCGTCGGCCTGGGAGGCGTGGCCGGCCATGCGTTCAAGGGCATGCCCGCCGACGACCCCTGCTACATGGACAGGGCCGTCGTGGTCCAGGAATACTCGGCGGTCACCGCGGCCTGCCTGCTCACCCCTCGGGCCGTCTATGACCGCGTCGGCGGCCTGAATGAAGAGCACTTGACCATCGCCTTCAATGACATCGACTACTGCCTGAAAGTCCGTGAGTCGGGGGACAAGGTCATTTACACCCCTTACGCGGAGTTCTTCCACCACGAATCGGCCTCCCGCGGAAAAGAAGACACGCGCGAGAAGAAACTGAGATTCGCGGGAGAATGCCAATACATGAAGACGCGGTGGGGCCACTGGTTCGCCAGGGACCCTGCCTACAACCCCAACCTGACCATCAATTTCGAGGATTTCTCCCTGGCCACCCCACCCAAGGCGACGCCCAGGCATTTCCTGCAGAGCCCATTTTCAGCCCACGTTCAACCCCGGACTCAAGGATCGTGACGCCATCGATGGCCGCCCAACCATGACCCAAGTACAGAAGGCACACCGCGCCTGCTTCCTCATGCTGACCTACAACCAGGCCCATCTGGTGCGGGAGTCGGCCCTGGCAGCGCTGGCCCAAGATTGTGAGCCACTGGAGATTGTGTTCTCCGACGATGCGTCGACCGACAACACCTTCGAGGTGCTGCAGGAAATCGCCGCCACTTACCGTGGCCCCCACCGGCTCACGGTCCGGCGCAACCCCAGGAACCTTGGCATCGGCGAGCACGTCAACCTGCTCATTCGCGAATCCCGCAGTGCATTCTTCATCGCTTCTGCCGGTGACGACATTTCCCTGCCCGCCCGCTCCCGCACCCTGATCGAGGCCTGGGACCGCAGTGGCCAGAAGGCCGACCTGATCAGCAGCCAGTGCGTCCGCATGCACTTCGATGGCACGCTCGGCGAACCCAAGCCCACCGACAAGCTCGACGAGGTCACGCCCGCCCAGTGGCTGGAGAACCGACCCTTCATCATTGGCGCCACGCACGCCTTCACGAAGCGGCTGCACGAGCATTTCGGCCCGTTCAACAGCGATGTCGTCTGTGAAGACCAGGCCATGGTCTTCCGCGCAGTTTGCCTGGGCACCGCCATGACCTTGCCCGATTTTCATGTGCACTACCGCGACGGCGGCGTTTCCAAGCAACCTGCGCTCGACACCAAAGCCCAACGCCTGGCCTGGGAACGCAAGACGCGCCGCCTCCACATCATCGAGATGCGGCAGGTGCTGCGCGATGCGCAGACCGCCGGACATGGAGAATTGGCCAGAAGCCACCTGAGCAACAAGCTGCACACCCTCACCTTCCTGGATGACCTGGGGCAGCACGAGAACGACACCTTCAGCGGTTTGATGGCGGTGGGCCGCCGGCATCCCGAAGTCCCGTTCTTCTGGCGCTACAAGAAAGTGCTCAAAGCATACTTCGGCGAGTCTTATGCTGTCATCCGGCGCCAAAACGAAGCGCGCAAGCAATTCTTCCGGCGCCTGAGGAAGCGGTGACCGGACCCCTGGCTGCCAACTAAGCAATACCATGAACATCAAACTGTTTCCACTGCAAAAACATGGTGATGACCGTGGCTCGTTGATCGCGCTTGAAGAGGGCATCAATGTGCCCTTCACGGTGCGTCGGGTGTATTACATGTACGAAACCCAGAAAGGCGTGCGCCGGGGCTTCCATGCCCACAAGGATCTGAAGCAACTCGTCATCGCCGTGCGCGGCAGTTGCCGCTTCCTCCTGGACGATGGCCAGGAACAGATCGAACTCCTGCTGGACAACCCGGCACAAGGGCTGTTGGTCGAGGCCATGATCTGGCGAGAGATGTACGATTTCTCGGAGGATTGCGTGCTCATGGTCCTCGCCGACGCCCTTTACGATGAGAGCGACTACATCCGGGACAAGCAGGCTTTTCTTGAGTTGACCAAGAAACCCTGAAGACATTGCCCCATTACTTTGCAGAACCACAACATGCCGATCACTTTCCTGGACCTCAAAGCCATCAACCTGCGCCACGCCCAGGAGTTCAAGGAGGCGGTTGAACGTGTTCTAGAGTCCGGCTGGTACATCCTTGGCCAGGAGGTCAAGGCATTCGAATCACGCTTTGCAGCCTACTGCGACACCAGGCACGCGATCGGCGTCAGCAATGGCCTGGATGCACTGAGCCTGATCCTGGAAGGCTATGGCATCGGCCCCGGCGACGAGGTGATCGTGCCGTCCAATACCTACATCGCCAGCTGGCTCGCTATCAGTCACGTGGGCGCCACTCCCGTGCCCGTCGAACCCATCGAGAACAGCTACAACCTCGACCCCACCCTCATCGAAGCAGCACTGACGCCGCGCACGCGCGCCATCATGCCGGTGCACCTCTACGGTCAGACCGCCGACATGACGCCCATTCTCGACCTCGCCGAAAAACATGGCTTGAAGGTGATCGAGGATGCCGCCCAGGCCCATGGCGCACGCCACAAGGGCAAGCGCGCGGGATCGCTTGGCCACGCCGCCGCCTTCAGCTTCTACCCCGGCAAAAACCTGGGCGCGCTGGGCGATGGAGGCGCCATCACCACAAACGACGAAGCACTGGCGGAACGGGTGCGCAAGCTGCTCAACTATGGATCCAGCGTCAAGTACGTGCACGAGGTGAAGGGGCACAACGCCCGCCTGGATGAACTCCAGGCCGCCTTCCTCAGCGTGAAGCTGCCCCACCTCGACCAGGACAATGCGCGCCGCCAGGAGATCGCTCAGCGCTACCTGTCAGGGCTCGCAGGCCTGCCCATCGTGCTGCCGCAGGTCGCAGCGCACTCGACACCGGTCTGGCATCTCTTCGTCATCCGCCATGCCCAACGCGATCAATTGCGCGCAGCCTTGCAAGACGCCGGCGTTGACACAGTCATCCACTACCCCACGCCGCCCCACCTGCAAGGCGCCTACAAGGAGTTGGGCCTGCGCCCCGGCAGCCTGCCCGTCTGCGAGCGCATCCACGCCGAGGTGCTGAGCCTGCCCATGGGCCCGACCATGACGAACAATGAGGTCGACGCGGTGATCGCAACGCTCAAACGCACACTTGGCGGCTGAAGAGGGATCAGAATGATTCATGACAGCGCCATCGTCTCAACCAAGGCTAGACTTGGGCAGAAGGTCAGCATCGGTCCGTTCTCTATCGTTCACGACAACGTGGAAATTGGCGATGGAACGATCATCGGATCGCATTGCGAACTGGGCATCCCCAGCTCTTTGGGCGATGGCTCCCCGCTGGTCATCGGCGCCAATGGCCTGATCCGGTCGCACAGCATCTTCTACGAAAGCTCATCGTTCGGTAAAAGGCTCGTCACCGGGCACCGCGTGACCGTCCGGGAGATGACCCGGGCCGGCGAGAACCTTCAGATCGGCACGCTTGGCGACATCCAGGGGCATTGCAGCATTGGCCACCATGTGCGCTTCCACAGCAATGTCCACATCGGCCAGAAATCGACGATTGGCGACTGTGTCTGGATATTCCCATATGTAGTGCTGACCAACGACCCTCACCCGCCCAGTGAAGTGCTACTCGGAGTCACCATCGAGGATTTTGTGGCCATCGCCACGATGTCCATCGTCCTCCCGGGGGTCACGATCGGGCGGGGTGCACTGGTCGGCGCGCACAGCTCGGTGAGCCGGGATGTCGAACCGGACACCATCGTGTCGGGCTCGCCCGCGAAGTTCATGGGGGCCACCAGCAAGATCATCCTGAAGGACGGCTCTAACGAAAGTGCCTATCCATGGCGCCGGCATTTCCACCGCGGCTATCCGGATGACCTGGTGGACTCGTGGATCGAAGAGTTCCGCCACCAGGACTGAGCACAGACACCTGGCAACTCACTCAGTGGGTGCCTGATGACCTCAGCTTGCCAGAATGCCTGGCAAGCCACTGGATCACGATCCAGAACAGGATGAGGCTCAGCGCGCCATCGATGTGGCCATGGTCGGGGAAATAAGAAAAAAAACCCGAGACATCGTTGTCCGGATGGTAGTTCTGTGGTTCCGGTATCCGGTTGAAGGCACGGTTCGCAATCAGCCCACCCGCCATCGCCACGACGACAGCCCCGGTCGGCGCCCTGTCGATCAGCGCTCCAAGGAACAGAACGTACAGGGGATAGATGATGAAGAATATCCGGCTCGTGTCCGACCCACCCGCCAGGCCCATGACCACTGCCAATGCCAGGAACACCGCACTGAGGGCAGCAGCGGTTTCCAGGTCCTTGAAGGCGGGCAAACGGTTTTGCAAGGCGGGGATCAAGAATGGCGCCAAGGTCAGCGAAATACCCGCCACCCATTTCAGGACTCCCATGGGATGGGTCAGTTTCAGTGCAATGTTGTGGCTGGCCTGACGGAACTGGCTACCCGAGCAATCTCCCTGCTGGATCAGCTTCATCAGCAACAGTCCCGACAGGGCCAGCAGGATCATCAGGACCAGCGCCTTCGCATTCACGCGCTTCATGGCGAACAAGGCCAAGGGCAACAGAATGGCCAGCAAAGCGCCGGTTTCCTTGAAAAGGCACGACAGGACCAAGGCAAGGATGGCGGGAAAGAAGAATGCTCGGCTCAGGAAATAAGCGGTCACCGCGTAGAAAAGCACGGCTGGCGGATCCACGGTGAAAGGGTAGTAGTGGGGGAAACGCACCGGGCTAAAGAGGTAGAACAGCATGGGCATCAAGCAAGCCCAGACCGTCAGACTCGAATACCTGCCCACCAGGACCAGGTAGCAAAAGCCGATGGCCATGAAACCGCAGACCAGATTAATGACCAGAAAAGACTTCGCCGCGTCAAGATTCAGACGCGAGGCCAGATAAGGCAGGCCGGTCCGCTTGCAAAAAGGATATTCGGCGGGCGCGGCCGCCTGCTTGCCCACGAAATGGTCGTATAACGCGTGGTAACTGATGCCATCCCAGCCGTCACCGCCGCCCGCCAGAATCTGTTTTTGCGACTTCGAATGCGCAAACATCGCCAGAACGGTGACCAGGAGCACCCAGAAAAGATTGCTTGAGGCTATTTTCTTCATCTTGTCCACGCGCCATGTGCCCAGTGGATTATGCGTTGCAATCCGTTGCCGGCCCGAGCCGCCCTTGGCAGGCGCAAGACCGCCCCCGCCGGCTTTGTCTGATAATTGCGCACTTGACCCCCAACCAAGCCCGAGCTGATGCGCCTGATGACCAACCTAGGTGAGCAAGTAAGCCACCTGCACGACAAGACCTTGATGGCCGCAGGCGGCCCTCCGGTCGCCGCCCCCGCCGACCGGCCCGGGCAGCAGGGTCATGCTCATCTGCTTCATCACTGGATCGCCACCAACCATTTCTTCAACAGCAGCCTCTGGGCCGAGGAAGACCTGGCGCGCCGCACCACCGTGGGCGCCGATGACATCGCGCAGAACAAACGCGCCATCGACCAGTTCAACCAGGCCCGCAACGACGCCACCGAACGCATCGATGAAATCCTGTTGACCGAACTGGGGCTGGTCGATGCCACTTCCGCCCACACCGATGCACCAGTGTCCAAGGTCCCGGCCGGCGCACGCCTCAACAGCGAAACCGCCGGCAGCATCATCGACCGGATGTCCATCATGGCGCTGAAGATCCACGCCATGCGCGCCCAGACCCTGCGCACCGATGTGGACGACGCGCACCGCAGCAGCAGCCAGGTCAAGCTCGAGAAGCTCCTCCAGCAGCGCGGCGACCTCGGTCGCTGCCTGGACGAACTCATCGCCGACACGCAAGCCGGCAAGGCCTACTTCAAGGTCTACCGCCAGTTCAAGATGTACAACGACCCTCGCTTCAACCCGGCGTTGGTGGCAGAGCAGCAAGCCAAGGCCCAGGGTTGATGCGCGTCCTGATCGTCAAGACCAGTTCCATGGGCGACGTCGTCCACGCGCTGCCCGCCATCAGCGACATGGCCCAAGCCCACCCCGGCATCCAGATCGACTGGCTCGTCGAGAAAAGTTTCGCCGCGATGCCCAGCCAGCACCGTGCCGTCGATCGTGTCATCGCGCTGCAATGGCGCAAATGGCGCAAAAGCCTGCGCGCTCCAGAGACCCAGGCCGCCATCCGGGCCTGGCGCGCCGAGATGAAGCAACAACGCTACGACCTCGTCATCGACATGCAAGGCCTGCTCAAAAGTGTTGGATTCGCCTGCTTCGCGGATGGCCCCCGCGCGGGCTACGACTGGCGCAGCATCCGCGAACCCCTGGCCAGCCTGTTCTACCAACGACGCGCCTCGGTGTCACGCCAACTGCACGCGGTCGACCGCTGCCGCCAACTGGCTGCCCAGGTGCTCAACTACCCCTTGCCCAGCACACCGCCGGACTTCGGCCTGCGCGTGACCGAACCCGCTTGGCGTCCGGTCCCGGGCCCTTATGCCGTGCTCATCCCCTGTGCCAGCCGCCCAGAGAAGCTGTGGCCTCAGGCCGACTGGATCGCCGTCGGGCGCCAGCTCGCCCACCAGGGCCTGGCAGTCGCCGTGATGTGGGGCAGCCCCGACGAACAGAAGCGCGCCCAGGACATCGCTCAGGCCACCGGCGCCACCGTGCCTCCTTTCCTGACCGTGGCCGAGGCCGCCAACAGCCTGGCCCACGCGGACATCGTGGTCGGCCTCGACACCGGCATGACCCACCTCGCCGCCGCGCACGGACGCACTACCATTGGCATCTACTGCGACCACGAACCCGGCCTGGCCGGCGTCACCGGCCCCGGCCGCGTGGTCAGCCTGGGCGGCAAAGGCCAAGTCCCGCCCCTTCAAGCCGTGCTCGACGCGCTGACCACCCCCTGAGATGGACGACAAAGACACCACCCACCGCCTGTTGAGCTACGTGCGCCCCCAGTGGCGCATGCTGAGCGTTGCCCTGCTCTTCTTCATCCTCGGCTCGGCGGTCGAGCCCATCCTGCCGGCCATGTTCAAGAAGCTGATCGACTCGGGCTTCAAGGAAGGCATGGACTACCCGATCTGGATCGTGCCCATCATCGTGATCGGCCTGTTCATCATCCGCGGCATCTTCAATTTCGGTGGCGCCTACGTGATGAATTCGGCCACGTCGACCATGGTCCTGAATTTGCGGCGCGACCTCATGAGCGCCCTGCTCAAGGCCGATGCCCACCTGTTCACCACCATGGGCCCGGGCTTGGCCGTCAGCAAGATCATCAACGATCCGCAACACGCCTCTTCCGCCATGAGCGGCGCCATCGTGTCCATCGTCCGCGATGCCTCGACCCTGCTCTTCCTGGTCGCTTACCTGATCTACCTGAACCCCATGCTCACGCTGATCTCTTTCGTGTCGATGCCCTTGCTGGGTGTCAGCGTGAAGCTGATCCGCAAACGCCTGGCGAAGGTGGGCGAGGCTGCCTATCAGGCCCAGCTGAGCCTGGTCGGCACGGTGGACGACAACGCCCGGGCCTGGCGCGTCGTGCGCACCTTCGACGCCACGGAGTTCGAACTGAAGCGTTTCGAACAGCAGGCCATCCACCATCGCCGCATGACCATGAAGCAGGTGGCCGCCAGTTCGCTGGTCACGCCCATCACCCAGATCGTCGCCGCCATCGGCGTGTCCATCATCCTGACCCTGGCGCTCTACCAGGCGCAGCAAGGCGCCTCCACCGTGGGTGAGTTCGTCTCCTTCATCACCGCGCTGCTGATGACGATGTCGCCCATGCGCCACCTGACCGATGTGTTCCAGCCCATCACCGGCGCGTTGATCACCGCGCGGGGGGCTTTCGAGGTGCTCAACGCCCCGCCCGAGCCCGACCTGGGCACCGCCGAACTGCCGGTCTGCCGCGGCAAGATCGATTTCAACCAAGTCCACCTGCTTTACGAAGGCGCCGCCAACCCGGCGCTGGCTGGGCTCGATCTGCACATGAAGCCTGGCCAGACCATCGCCCTGGTCGGCTCATCCGGCGCGGGCAAATCCACCGTCGTCAACACCCTGCTGCGTTTCGCCTACCCCAGCAGCGGACAAATCCTGCTGGACGACACGCCCATCGAATCCCTGAAGCTGGCCAGCCTGCGCCGCCACTTCGCCGTGGTCTCGCAAGACATCGTCCTCTTCGAGGGCTCCATCGCTCAGAACGTGGCATATGCCAGCCCCCACGGCCTGGACCGCGCCAAGGTCGAGAACTGCCTGAAAGCCGCCAACCTGTGGAACCACGTGCAAACCTTGCCCGACGGCATGGATGCCGCGGTGGGCACCAATGGCAGCCGCCTGTCCGGCGGCCAGCGCCAGCGGCTGGCCATCGCGCGCGCCTTGTACCGTGACGCCGCGGTCTGGATTTTCGACGAAGCCACCTCGGCGCTCGACTCGGAATCCGAGGCCGTGGTCCAGCGTTCCATCGAAGACCTGCGCGGCAGCAAAACCCTGATCCTCATCGCCCACCGCCTCAGCACCATCCGCAACGCCGACTGCATTTATGTGATGTCCGAAGGCAAGGTCGTCGAGCAAGGCACCCACACCGAGCTCATCGCCCGGCAAGGTCTTTACGCGGGCATGGTGAAAATCCAGGCCGCCGATTGAACCCAAGCCGCGATAATCAAAGGCGATTCTCGGTCTTTTATGGTTTACAGGCGGTCATGAATGTCCGATGATTTCCCGCTAGGCCTCGCTCTATTTTTCGAGATTTGTGGTTTAAATGGTCGATAACACCCTGGTGGAAGCCCCTGGATCCGGATCGCTGACTGGCGTGGCCCGCGTGCTGGTCAATGCCGGCAAGCTCGACGTCAAGTCCGCCGGCGACCTCGTCCGTTCGGCCAAGGACCAGAAGCGCAGCTTCGTCAGCGCCCTGATGTCCAGCGGCACCATCTCCGCCACCGACCTCGCCCAGACACTGTCCACCTCCCTCGCCGTGCCGGTGCTCGACCTCTCGGCGGTCGACCTGCAGCGCTTGCCCAAGGGCGTGATCGACAACAAGCTGTCGAACCAGTACCAGGTCATCGTGCTGTCCAAGCGGGGCAACCGCTTGTTCGTCGCGGGCGCCGACCCGACCGACCAGGAAGCCATCGAGCGGATCAAGTTCGCCACCCAGCTGACTCCGGAATGGGTCATCGTCGAGCACGACAAGCTCTCTCGGTTGCTGGAAGGCCAGACTGCGTCGGCCGAAGAGCAACTCAGCGCGCTCACCTCCGGTGATTTCGAGTTCGACATCACCGACGACTTGAACACCCCCCAGCCCGAGGCGGCCGAACTGTCCACCGAGGTGGAAGACGCCCCGGTGGTCAAGTTCCTGCAGAAGATGCTGGTGGACGCCATCAACGCCCGAGCGTCCGACCTGCACTTCGAACCTTACGAATTCAACTACCGTGTCCGCTTCCGGGTCGACGGCGAATTGCGCGAAGTCACCCAGCCACCGATCGCCATCAAGGACAAGCTGGCCTCGCGCATCAAGGTCATCTCGCGGCTGGACATCGCCGAAAAGCGCGTCCCGCAAGACGGCCGCATGAAGCTCAAGTTCGGCAACAAATCCATCGACTTCCGGGTCAGCAGCCTGCCCACGCTCTTCGGCGAGAAGATCGTGATCCGGATCCTGGACTCGTCCTCGGCCAAGATGGGCATCGAGGCCCTGGGTTACGAGCAGGCCGAAAAAGAGCGCCTGATGAACGCCATCCAGCGGCCCTACGGCATGGTGCTGGTCACCGGCCCCACGGGTTCCGGCAAAACCGTGTCGCTGTATTCCTGCCTCAACATCCTGAACCAGCCCGGCGTCAACATCTGCACGGTCGAAGACCCGGCCGAAATCAACTTGCCCGGCATCAACCAGGTCAACGTCAACGACAAGGCCGGCTTGACCTTCGCCGCCTCGCTCAAGGCCTTCCTGCGGCAGGATCCCGACGTCATCATGGTCGGCGAAATCCGGGACCAGGAAACCGGCGACATCGCCATCAAGGCCGCCCAGACCGGCCACATGGTGATGTCCACCCTGCACACCAACGACGCTCCTACCACCCTCACACGACTGTTGAACATGGGCATTCCCCCGTTCAACATCGCCTCGGCCGTGATCTTGATCACGGCGCAACGCCTGGCGCGCAAACTCTGCGAGGTTTGCAAGGCGCCCGCGGAGTATCCTAAAGAAGCATTGCTGCGCGCCGGGTTCAAGGACCATGAAATCGACGGCTCATGGCGCCCCTACAAGGCGGTCGGCTGCTCGAGTTGCAACAATGGTTACAAAGGGCGGGTGGGCCTTTACCAGGTCATGCCCATCAGTGAAGAAATACAACGCATCATCTTGCGGCTGGGCACAGCCATGGATATTGCGGAGCAAGCCAAGCGCGAAGGCGTGCGAGACTTGCGCGAATCCGGCTTGGTCAAGGTCAAAGCCGGCATGACCTCGCTGGAAGAGGTGATCTCGGTCACCAACGAATAATTCACTAAATCAGATTCGCGCGGCGAACGCGCCTTCGGAGTTCCCCACATGGCCACGGCAACCGCCTCTAAAGCACAAGAATTTGTCTTCGAATGGGAAGGCAAAGACCGCAATGGCAAGGTGGTGCGGGGTGAAATGCGGTCGGCCGGTGAAGCCGTGGTCAGTGCCACCTTGCGCCGCCAGGGCATCCTGGTGCAAAAAGTCAAGAAGCGCCGAACCAAAGGTGGCGGCTCCGTCAAGCCCAAGGACATCGCGATCTTCACGCGCCAACTGGCCACCATGATGCGCGCCGGTGTGCCCCTGCTGCAGTCCTTTGACATCGTCGGCCGGGGCAGCACCAACCCCCGCGTCACCAAACTGCTCAATGACATCCGCCAGGACGTGGAGACCGGTACCAGCCTGTCGGCCTCGTTCCGAAAGCACCCGCTGTACTTCGACGCGCTGTATTGCAATCTGGTGGAAGCCGGCGAGGCCGCCGGTATTTTGGAAACACTGCTGGAACGCCTGGCCACGTACCAGGAAAAAACCATCGCGATCAAGCAGAAGATCAAATCGGCCCTGACCTATCCCATTGCCGTGTTGGTGGTGGCCTTCGTGGTGGTGGCCGTGATCATGATCTTCGTGATCCCGGCTTTCAAAGAGGTGTTCACCTCGTTTGGCGCCGAATTGCCCGCGCCCACGCTTTTCGTGATGGCCATGTCCGAGATATTTGTCAAATATTGGTGGGCCATCTTTGGCGCCATCGGTGGAGGCGTCTACTTCTTCCTCGAAAGCTGGAAACGGTCCGAGAAAATGCAGAAGAAGATGGACCGGCTGCTGTTGAAAATGCCCGTCTTTGGCGACCTGATGTTCAAATCCGCAGTCGCTCGCTGGACCCGCACCCTGTCCACCATGTTCGCCGCTGGCGTGCCGCTGGTGGAAGCACTGGATTCGGTGGGAGGCGCCGCGGGCAACGCAGTGTTCGCCGAAGCCACCGAGCAGATCCAACGCGATGTCTCCACTGGCACCAGCCTGACCACGGCCATGCAAACCGCCAACCTGTTCCCCGTCATGGTGCTGCAAATGGCGTCCATCGGGGAAGAATCCGGCTCACTCGACCACATGCTGGGCAAGGCCGCCGATTTCTACGAAGAGGAAGTCGACGAGGCCGTGAAGGCGCTGTCCAGCCTGATGGAACCTTTCATCATCGTGATCCTGGGCGGCATCATCGGCGGCATCGTGGTGTCCATGTACCTGCCCATCTTCAAACTCGGCCAGGTGGTCTGACGGACCATGCAGTTTCATGAACTGTTGGCCATCCTCACGACGCCGTGGGGATTGGCCGTGCTGGGCCTGTGCGTGGGCAGCTTCCTGAACGTGGTCATCTACCGCATGCCTTTGATGCTGGAACGCCAATGGCGAGCCGACAGTGCCGCCATGCTGGACTTGCCGCCCCAGGAAGAGACGGCGCCACTGACCCTGTCCAAACCAGCGTCGCGTTGCCCATCCTGCGGCCACACCATTCGCTGGCACGAGAACATTCCCCTCCTCAGTTGGCTGGCCCTGCGGGGCAAATGCTCGAACTGCAGCGCCCGCATCTCCGTTCGCTACCCACTGATCGAGTTGCTGACCGCGGCACTCTTCGCGGCCTGCGGCTGGCGCTTCGGCGCGCAACCGACGACCCTGCTGTGGTGCGGCTTCGTGGCGGTGCTGGTCGCGGCCTCCGCCATCGACTGGGACACAACCCTGCTGCCCGATGACCTGACCCTGCCTTTGTTGTGGGCAGGCCTGATCGCGTCGGCACTGGGCTGGACTTTGCCGCTGTCCACTGCCGTCTGGGGCGCCGTGGCGGGCTACCTGTCCCTTTGGTCGGTGTACTGGCTGTTCAAGCTCACCACCGGCAAGGAAGGCATGGGCTATGGCGACTTCAAATTGCTGGCCGCCCTGGGCGCATGGTTGGGCTGGCAAATGGTCTTGCCCGTGGTGCTGGCGTCCTCAATCATCGGCGCCATGGTCGGCATCGGCATGAAGCTGTCCAGCACCTTGCGCGAAGGGCACTACGTGCCTTACGGCCCTTTCCTCGGCGGCGCGGGCCTGGTCGTCATGCTGGCCGGATCGCAACGGGTGCTGGGATGGCTGGGCTGGGCGTAGTCAAGAAAATCGGCCTGACCGGCGGCATCGGCAGCGGCAAGTCCACCGTCGCGGCCATGCTGGTCGAACTGGGCGCCCACCTGGTCGACCTGGACGCCATTTCCCGCGCGCTGACCGCGCCTGGTGGTGGTGCCATCGCGCACATTCAAACGCAGTTCGGCGCCGATTTTGTCGATGCACAAGGCGCCATGGACCGCACCCGCATGCGCGAGCTGGCATTCGCAGACCCTGGCGCCCTGATCCGGCTGGAGGGCATCCTGCATCCCTTGATTGGTCAGCACGCCGACCTGCACGCGGACACCGCCCAGTCTGGGCAGATCATCGTTTACGACGTGCCGCTGCTGGCCGAATCAGGCACACGCTGGAAGGAAAAAGTCGACCGCGTGCTGGTGGTGGATTGCCCCATTGAAACCCAGATCGACCGCGTCATGGCCAGGTCCGGCTGGCCGCGCGAGGCCGTTGAACAGGTCATCGCGAAGCAGGCCACACGTGCGATGCGCCTGGCCGTGGCCGATGATGTCATCGTCAACGAGGGCTTGAGCCTGGATGAATTAAAGCAAGAGGTCACGAAGGTCTGGCGCCTGTGGAACAATCACGCGTGACGCTGGTGTCCCAACTTAGCTCAGGTGGCGCGTTGATCCTGTACGAATACCCCTTCAACGAAAGCATCCGCACCATGTTGCGGCTTGAACATCTGTTCAACCGCCTGATCCTGCTGATGTGGCGCGAGCACCCGACCGACCACCACTACGCCTTGTCCACGATTTTTGAGATCATGGACGTGGCTTCGCGGGCCGACCTCAAGGCAGACCTGCTCAAGGAGCTTGACCGCTTCAAATCGCAGTTCATGGCTTGGCGCGGCAACCCCGCCATTCAGGAGGCGGTGCTGGACCAAGTGCTGGGCCGCATCGAGCAAACCCACCACACCTTGCAACAGGTGCCTGGCAAGGCAGGGCAGACCCTGGCCAGCAATGATTGGCTGATGAGCATCCGCAGCCGCATCAGCATCCCCGGGGGCACCTGCGAATTTGACCTGCCCTCTTATTTCGCTTGGCAGCATCGACCGGCCGAGCAACGTCAGGCCGACCTGCAGCAGTGGGTGGCCACGCTGACACCGTTAGCCGAGGCGCTGAAGCTGATGCTCAGCCTGCTGAGAGACACGGGCCATCCGCACATGGTCGCGGCGCCTGCGGGGGTGTACCAGCAGAGCTTGAAAGAGAACAAGCCCTTTCTGCTGCTCAGGCTGCGGATCGACCCTGCTCTGGGGCTGGTGCCCGAAATCAGTGGCAACAGGCTCATGGTGGCCATTCGCTTGATGCGGCAGGACATTGACGGTAAGCTGAAACTCGCTTCCGACATAGACACTGGTTTTGAATTGACCCTTTGCGCATGAGCGTTCAAGAGATGAGTGAAAGCCAATCCGGTGCGATCAAACAGGTCATGGTGCGTTGCCCATCATGCAGTGAGATGGTGCCCTATCGCACAGACAATCCATATCGTCCGTTTTGCAGCAAGGGGTGCAAGGCGATTGATCTAGGGGCGTGGGCGAGTGAGCAGTTCAGGGTGGAGGTCAAACCCACCAATGACGACTTGCTGGAAGATTGAACAGGCCTTGATCTAGAATCAATCTCCCCCACACCGCATGGGGCGACCTACAAAGGCAATAAATGGGGCATCCGGGCTTATTGATACTGCTGGCGGTTTTTGTCACTTCCTTGGCGATTTGCGCCTTTCTGGTTTTGACTCAACGTTGGCATGGCAAGCTCACGCTTGACCACGACCTCCACGGTGTGCAAAAAATACACCGCCAACCTGTTCCCCGCATTGGCGGCATCGCCGTGTTCATGGCATTGCTGGTCGGTGGCCTGGGAGCCGCATGGATCGAGGAGCCTCTGGCCCTCCAGATCATGGCATTGCTGCTTTGCAGCCTTCCCGCTTTCCTGGCCGGCCTGATCGAAGATTTGACCAAAAAAATGGGCGTCACAACCCGCTTGTATGCCTCTTTCGCGTCCGCCGCCTTGGCCATCTGGGTACTCGATGCGGCGTTGACCAGACTAGACACGCCCGGATTGGACCATCTGATCGCCTTCACCTTGGTGTCCGTGCTGTTCACTTGTTTTGCGGTGGGGGGGCTGACCAATGCTGTCAATATCATCGATGGCATCAATGGCCTGGCAGCCGGCAGTGTCATCCTCATGCTCTCTGGCCTGGCATCCATGGCATGGTTTCATCAAGACATCCTGGTGTTCGAAATCTGCCTGATTGGCATAGCTGCTTTGGCCGGGTTCATGGTTCTCAATTACCCGGGAGGCCGCATATTCCTGGGAGACGGCGGCGCCTATCTGGCTGGTTTCTGGTTGGCGGAATCGGCGGTGTTACTGCTGGCGCGCAACCCGCGTGTTTCCACCTGGGCCGTTTTGTTGGTATGCATTTATCCCGTGTGGGAAACCATTTTCTCGATGTACCGCCGCCGTTTTGTGCGGCGTGCCTCTAGCGGCTCTGCTGATCAAGTGCACCTTCACCATGTTCTGATGAACAGATTGCGTGCCAAACAGGACACGGCATTTCGCGCCAACTGGAAAAACCATGCACTGACCAGTTTGCTGATTTGGGGCTTGGTAATCAGTTGCCAGATTGCGGCAAGCTTGGCCGAAGCATCCAATTCGCTGCTGGCCACCGGCGTCTTGTGGTTCGGCCTGACTTACAGCTTGGTGTACCGCTCCACCGTCAACAGGGCAGAAGCATTGCCACTTCCGGAAATGGACGCGGTCTCAACAAAAATCTGAGGCCCATCAACCCATCTCGGCAAGTGCTTCCAAGTATTTTTTAATGACGATGCGTTCGTCAAAAGCCTGCTCTATTTTTATCCGTCCACATCGGCCCATTTCTGAGCGGGCCGAAGGACCGATGTCGATCAGCTTGCTCATTTTTTCAACCAGGTCATCAACATCACGCACCTTGGTCAGATAGCCAGTCACCCCATCGGTGACCACATTCCGGCAGCCGGCTGAGTCGGTCGTGATGATGGGACGCCCCATGGCTGCCGCCTCCAAAAGACTCCTGGGAACCCCTTCAGGGTAATAGGAGGGCAGCACCACGCAGTCGGAATCGATCAAGGCCTGGCGCACATCGGAAACCGCCCCCAGGTATTGAACAACCCCCTCCTCGACCCAGGCATCCATCTGTATTCGCGAAATGGCGGACGGATTCTCCACTTCCAGAAATCCCAGCAAGCAGAACTCGGCGTCAGGCCATTTCTGGCGCAAGCGGCGCGCGGCCTCGACGAACTCGCCGACCCCTTTTTCCCAGATCATTCTGGCCACCAGAAGAAATCGGATACTGCGCCGCTCATGCCCACCATGAGGCAAAGGGTGAACAGCAAAGTGCTTCAGATCCACGCCCGAGCCAGGTAACAAATCGGTTTTGGCAGATGGCACCAAGCCGTGCTCCAAAAATGCTGCCCGGTCTTCCGAATTCTGGAAAAAAACCTTGTTGGATCCGGATAACCCGATCCAGTAAAGCAGTCGGGCGATCTTCGTCAACCAGTTGTCCCGAAGAAAGACTGTTCCAAGACCCGCGATGTTGTTGATCACACGGACGCCCAGAAAACGGGCCGCGAGCGAGCCATATATGTTGGGCTTGATCGTGTAGCCCAAATAAACACATGGCCGCTCGGCCCTCAGCAGCCGCACGAAACGCATCAGCAACAACGCATCAACCACGGGATTGAGGCCCTGGGAATCCATGGGCAGTTCTACATAACGACAACCCAGCGCGGGCAAATGCTGGGCAGACGCGTCCATTGGCGCGACGGCCACCACTTCATACCCAGCCGACACCAGCGCCTTGATGAGGCCCGCCCTGAAGTTCAGGATATTCCAGGCGGAATTGACCGCCACGACCACCTTCACTGCCATGTCAGAACCCAGGGGCGAAACTGGTAGGGCAGCCAAGTCCAGCTGTTGGTGGCATGGAAAAGCCAAAGGTACAGCACCGAAGCACTGTAGACAATGATCGCGTGGGCGCACCACGCCCCATGCCCGCGCCAACGCTCCATCGCATCGGGCAAACGGGCCCAGACAAACAACTGCAGCGGTATCCAGTACAGCGCAAGGCGGTCCACCGCCGTGGAGGAGGGCGATACCTGCAACAAGCCGAGGAACAAAATGGCGCTGATCGCCATGCCTGTCCAGAATGCATTCGCCGCACGGTCCAGGGCGAACCACGGACGAAGCACTAGAAAGACCGTGGCCGGCAGGGCATTCATCACGATGCGGATCAAGGCGCCAGACGATTCATATTCCTGCTCCAGGTAGGTGTACTGCAAATTTTCGACGTACTCCTGCACCATGAGCAAGAACATGGCAACCGAGATCAGCAACACCCAGATGGCCGTCACGACGCGGTTCTTGGTCCGAGACAGCACCACCAATGGGAAAAGGATCAGCGCCGATTTGTGAAACAAAGTGGCCAGGCATATCCAAGTGATGAAAAGGCGAAACCTGCCCCGCGACAGCGCAGCCAGCCCCATCATGGACAAGCCGATGGCCACGCCCTGTCGCGAATAGCCCATGGCCACCACGATGACAAGGTATGGCACGGCCACGACCATCGCCAACCATGGACGAGGTTGAGCGCGGCAATACGCGATGAGCCCCCAGGAAAAAAGCAAGCCGCAGACGGTGTTGACAAAGTAGATGCCCCAACCGGTCTGTGCGGCGATCCAGTTCAGCAGGCCATACGCTGGATCGCCTTTGACCAGGATGGCCTCCATGACCGAGACCCCCACAACCAGTTCGATGTGCTCGATGTAGTTGACCCAGTCCGCCCCCACCTCCTGCCGCAGTCCGATCATGAGGGCCAGCATCAGAAACATGAAAAGCCAGGATACCGACCAGCGATGAGGTTTCAATGTGCTGGACACGCCCTCCTTGCCCGCCAGCAATGCGAACAAAGTCGGCACCAAGAACAACAGCCCATATGGCCACATGTCAGAGGGCCCCTTCCAGCCAGGATTGGAACATGAGCACGCACCACAACGGCTGGTGCCAGTTACGGCGCCCTGCCAGGTGCTCCGCCCACATCTTGCGGATGGGTTCAGGATGAAGGAAGCCCTCACGCCTCATGCGCGATTCGTCCAACAAGGCTTCCGCCCAGCTCTTCAGGGGACCTTGCAACCAGTCTGCCACGGGGACGCTGAAGCCTTGCTTGGGCCGATCGATGAGTTCCCGAGGCACCAATTGGTACAGCAGATGCCTCAATGGCCATTTGCCCGCGCCATCGCGGATTTTCAGGGAAGTCGGCATGCGCCATGATAAATCCACGATGCGGTGGTCCAGGAAAGGCGCCCGGGTTTCCAGACCCACCCCCATCGCCGCCCGATCCACCTTCACCAGGATGTCATTGGGCAGGTAGGTCATGGCATCCATGAACATCATGCGGTCCTCTTCGGTCCTGAACTCAGGGGCACTGCCGGACAGTGCGGCAAGCAAATCGGGCTCCTCGCCATTGACCACCAGTTGGCGGGGATCCGGGTGCATGGACACGAGCAAAGGATAGAAGTCTTCCAGCGCGCGGGCTCGGCCCATGACGTTGGTGAACTTGTGGACCTTGTCGGCGATCAATTTCACCTTGCTCTGCTTTTGGCCTCCGGCCAGCAGTTGGACCACCCGCCCGAGCACCTCGGTGCCCAACCGATCCGCTCCCTGGGCCAATGAGCGGCGCACCACCCAGGGCAGGCTCCCAAAGCGCTGCCACAATGCGCGGCTCCAAAGATGGCGGTTGTACCCACCGAACAGTTCATCTCCACCATCCCCGGACAGGGCCACTTTGAGATAACGCCTGGCCTGATCACACACCAGGAAAGTCGGAATCTGCGAGGCGTCGGCAAAAGGCTCGTCATAGAGCCTCGACAAATGGGGAATGACATCCAGCGCGCTGGCAGCAGAGACCCGCAAATGCTCATGCTCGGTCCCCAGATGACGGGCAACCTGGCCAGCGAAATGAGCTTCGTCGTGAGAGGCCTCCGAGAAGCCGATGGTGAAAGTGCGGACCGGCGACGACGCCTCCGACTGCATCAGGGCGACGATCAATGATGAGTCGATTCCTCCGGAAAGGAATGCGCCCAGGGGAACGTCCGCCATCGACTGCTCCCTGACCACGCGCCGGAGTTCCTGTTCGAGCGCGGCGCTGGCCGACGGGAGATCCTCGAAAGGCGCCCGGTACCCCGCCTCCACGGAATGGCCAAGGGACCACCAGCGCGTAACCTGGAAGCCCAGGGACACATGACCGGCCACAGGCGCCACGTCCGGGCGGGCATCCAGCGCTCGCATGTCCAGCGTCACCATGCAGCCCGGTTCTAGCTTGTAGACATCCTTGTAAATGGCGTGGGGCGCGGGAACGCAGGCGAAACGAAAGAAAGCCGCCAAAGCATCCCGGTCGACCTGCAGCGAAGATGTCACGCAACGCAGTGCTTTGAGTTCCGAGGCGAACAGAAAACGGCCATCGGCCCAGCCGTAATACAGAGGCTTCTCACCCATGCGGTCACGGGCAAGGTGCAAGCGTTTTTCCAGGTGGTCCCAGATGCCCATGGCGAACATGCCAGCGGATTTGTTCAGGGTTTCCTGAATGCCCCAGGCCTCGAAACCCGCGAGCAGGGTCTCGGTGTCGGAATGGCCGCGCCATACCCGGGAGACCGTGGCAGGCCCGTGTTCCAGCTGATGGCGCAGCGATGGGTGATTGTAAATTTCACCATTGAACACCAGCGTGTATCGGCCACTGGCCGATTGCATGGGTTGGTGCCCCGCAGGCGAGAGATCGATGATCGACAGACGACGATGCCCCAGTCCAACGCCTTGCGACGGCTCCTGCCAATACCCAGCATCATCGGGCCCCCGGTGTGCAATGGCATTGGCCATGGCTGTGAGCGTTGCCAGTCCATCAGCCCGATCAGGCGTCCCCCGTTGGATGAATCCGACGATGCCACACATCACATGGTCCAAACGATCTTGATTGGAAAGCGCATCACATCAGTCTCCATACGCCCAAGCCACCAGATCTGGCACATTGAACTCTGGGAATGGGATATAGGGCCGGTACAAATGCCCTCTTCTTGAATACATGCCGCGAATGGCCCAATAAGGCTCCAGCATGTAGGCCGGCACCGTGGAAAACTTCAGCTTGGACTTCCATATGTCATCGGCAGGCACCGGATTGCCCAGTTTATCCACGGCGATCCATTCACTGTTGCTGTCCACCAAAACCCAACCTCGGCTGGTTTTGACTTCGGTCACGGCATGCGAAGGTTGACCATAAGAAAAGAAGGCCATCAAGGGGGCCAGCGCCTGGGGAAAATAATTGACAAACCGACCTTTGTACAGTATATAAATGTGGCGCGTTTCAAAACCCATCCATTTGTAGACCTTGTCGAAGGTGCGAGACCGGTCATAACACAAGCCTGAGCGGTGCCTGACCAAATCAGCCGGCTCTCGGCTGAGATAATCAGGAATCGGATCGCCCACGGGTGCAATACTCATCACCAGTTGCTGCACCTTTCTAAGGTTGTCCAACTCTTCCAGATAATCGGCGCCACGGTGATTCTTGGTCAACTTGAAAACATCGGTGAATATTAATTCATCCGCGGCATCGAACTCTGTATCGACCGATGTCAGCATCAAGAGCCCCGAAATGAGCAGAAGACCAAGCACGCTCAATCGAATCAAAAACTTCAATTATTTCTCCTTGAGCCATGCCATTCAAATCTGCCATTGTGGGGTGAATACTCTGAGAGCAATTCAACCAACCTCGGGGCCATCACCTGGAGGCTGTATTGCTGTTCAACCTTGCGACGGCCGGCCTGCCCCATTCTTTCACGGAGAAGCGGATCTTTGATGAGGGTATCCAATGCCGTTTTCCATTGATCTTGAGAGTCGGCCAGGAAACCATCCACCCCGTGTTGAACGATCTGACAGTTGACGCCCACAGGAGATGCGACCACGGGCAAACCACAGGCCATGTATTGAATCAGTTTGTAGCCACATTTCCCGCGTTCAAATGGCTCATCGTGCAATGGCATGATCCCGATGTCAAAACCACGGATGCTCTCCACCTCGGTTTGCTCACTCCACGCCATGGATGTCATGGGCAAATCCCAAAGTTCGGCATCAATACCAATGGCCGTGAAACCAGCCTGACCTGAGATGGAAAATTCCTGAATCATTTCCTTGAACGGCAGCAGCAATGGCGCGGTGGCTCGTTGGCCAATCCATCCCACGCACGGTATTTTAGTGGCATGAGCGCCCTTGGGCATGAGGGGGTACCTGCGCAAATCCACGACCGTGGGAATCTTCTCGACACGCAATGCGCCCGCCCGGGTGGCGAACTCGGCAAGATAATCATTGCCAGCCACAACCAATGCAGCGTTTTTCATCAGGGATGGGTGTTTCCTTTCCAAGGCACGACGAACACAGGGATTCCGGTGCTGGTCGTACTGGTGGAACACGGCATCATCGTAATCAAGGACACAAGGTATCGTTCCCCGAAAAATTCCAGTCTCCAGCCATGCCGGCAACCAAGGGAGCAGTTCTTTCTCTATCCACAAGAGATCAAAACGCTGGATTGACAACAAATGGTCAACACGTCGAATGTATGAGCGAAGTATTTCCAAGGAGCTTCTTCGCCCTTTTTGCAAATCCTTAACATAGGCATTTGAAAACAAAGGAGCGTGATTGACATGAATACCAGCTTCTTCAAGAAAGGGGACATACTGGTAAAACCTTAACCGGCTGCTGGCCCCCAGTCTTTCATAACGAGAAAGCATCAAGATGTTCATGACAATCCAGGCGTCAATTCAAGCAATGCAAGATGGATAAAAACATGCCTCATACAGCCTGTATTTTGTATGTCAATTCATAACACGGGAAAATATAGCAAAGATTTTCCTCCCAAAATTCACGCATGAAGTTGGATGAATTGAATATCCAACCCAAGCTCTTTTTGAAAGCATACCTGACGTAAAAAGGCTTGGGTGACTTGAAAATGAGGTCTACTGAAACGATGTTCAAAGCGCGGTCCATTCCATAGGTTGGAACGGTTCTGGAAAAAGGATGCTGGGTTGTAAAGTAGCAAAACGTGTACAAGCCGAAATGGTTCTTGTGAGTTGGGTCTGAATAAAAATACGGGTTTGAAAAATGGGGCACGGTGATTTCCAAAATCCCTCCCCTTTTCAAAACCCGGTCAAATGCATGGATCAATTTCGAAAGATCACCGACATGCTCCACAAAGTGAAATGAAGAAATGCCATCAATGCATTGATCCGGAAATTTCTCCAGAACATCGAAGACATCACCCACCAAATCCACGCATGAAAAATCAAGTTGATCCACGCCCAAGGCGGCAGGGTTCTTCTTGTGGTCACCGCACCCCAACTCCAGAAACATTGAATCAGGGAGTGGTTGAGAAAAGATGTTTTTTTTATCAATGACCGATGACATCATTTCGCCTTGATGAAATGGCGTTTTCTGAAACGCCTGACCAAACTAAAAGCGGAAACCAAGTATTTTTGCCAACCCGTCATGACCGGGCCATTGCCTTGCACATGGGGCCGTACCTTTAAAGGCGCATCCATACCAGCGTGGTTGTATGGAATACCCCAAGACATCACCTTGGCATGACCACCCGACAGGCAGACGGCCAAAGGAAAGGAAATTTGATCGCGAATGGATCCTGTCATGACCAGCCAAAGCCAAAATTTGGCAATGCTCTTGGACTCTATCATTTTAGGCCGCCACAAAAGAATTCCACAAGCATTGATCTTGGCACCAACCAATACGCTCATTTGTCCGCGTTTGAGGTATTCAAAAAAAGTCTTGAATATGGAGGCGGCCCTGTCTTTTCCCAGCAAAAGGCAATAAACTCCCTCCAATAATGGAGAACGTATTTCGGAGTGCTCGAAATAGGTCAGGCATCCATCACTCATTTTACCCGCCGCCATGGCTTCAAAAAAAACAGGATTGAATGAAATATTGGCATCCACCCATATGGCCAGTTCAGCTTTTTTGGCCAAGCGAGGCAGAAGAATCTTTGGAAGTTTCGAGAATAACCTGGCGGAGGCGCCGCCGGGTGCTTGGACTGTGATCACAGTGCAATTCTCGATCACCACCGAGCGATCGGTGATCACCACCACTTGGAATCCATTTTCCATATACCACGCAGGAATCAGGAAATCGTCGATACCGCCGAAGGCAGCCGTCACAATCAATTTCGAACCTGAAATATTCCGAAATTCTCTCAGCAACTGCCGGTAAGCTTTTGCAAGCGTTTTATCCGAAAAATAGAACATTGATTTTAGCTGCAAACAATCATTCAATGGCAATTTTGTTGAATCTCAAAAAACTCAAAAGACTCAACAAGCCCCACAATTTTTCGGAATGATTTTGGCCCGCCAGACTTTCATTCCACAACTGAAGCACCTGATGCTTTTTGAACGTCTGACTGTCATGCGGTATGTCTGCAATCAACTCCTCTGCCCATGGGCGCAAATCTTTTTTCAACCATGACTGGATGGGGATGGAAAATCCCATTTTTGGCCGATCGATGATATGCCGTGGCACATGCCGGTACAGAACGCTCCGGAGTACATTCTTCCCGACGCCGCCGTGCCTTAACTTGTATGCCAATGGCAGGTGTTGTGCAAATTCGACAATCCGATGATCAAGCAAGGGCGCGCGGGTTTCCAGACTGGTGTACATGGACGCGCGATCCACTTTCACGAGGATATCGTCTGGCAAGTAAGTGGCTGCATCCCACAAACCCCCTGTAGAAGCCGCGTCCGGCAGGAGTGGCATAGGCTGGCTTGCCAGGCCAACCTGATCCGCTAAGGGAATTACGCCTTGGCGATACCTGTCCATCCAGTAACGGCACAATGCCTGCGGATCAGGTTGGCGCCAAGCATTGAGCAGCAATTGCCATTTGCGCGACCATGCTGCCCCGCCATCCGCGCCTGCCCGGAGCAAAGGCAATTTACCCAGAAATCTGGAACGCCATATTTTTTGGTAAAGCACATACTGCGGATAACCCAGGAAAAGCTCATCCCCGCCATCACCCGACAAAGCCACCTTGACCTGTTGCTTGGCCAGTCGGCTGACCAAGCAGGTTGGAATTTGAGAACTGTCGCCCAGTGGTTCGTCCCATATCTCCGGCAACTTGGGAATCAAATCCAAAGCTTCTTTGGCCTGAATCACGTGTGCGATGTGCCGGGTGCCCAAATGCTTGGCCACCGCCGCGGCATGCCTGGATTCATCCAGACGTGCATCCGGCATGCCAATAGAAAAAGTGGTGACCTCTGAAGCTGCAGAGGATTTCATCATGGCCACGACCAAAGAGGAATCAATGCCTCCCGAGAGAAATGCACCAACAGGAACATCGGCCACCGATTGAAGGTGCACAGCGTTCTTGACCAACGCAGCCAATTCGTCGACCGCCTCCTCAAAGCTGCCGCTGAAAGGACACTCCGCCCCCTTGACAGCGGCCTCGCCCAAGGACCAATAAGGGATGGGTAAAGGCAGATGCCTTGAGGCGAGGTCGCCCTGACGCAGCCGAATAAACGTGCCCGGCGGCAGCTTATGCACGCCCTCATGTATGGTCGCGGGCGAGGGGACATGGTTGAGCCGCAAGAATGAACTGGCAGCGGCCCAGTTCACTTTGCCGTCAAAGTCGGGATGGGCACGCAGCGCCTTCAACTCGGAACCAAACAACAGGCTGTTCTTTTGCCAGCCATAGTACAAAGGCTTCTCACCCATCCGATCGCGCGCGAGGAAGAGGCTTCTTTCAGACCGGTCCCACACGGCCAGGGCAAACATGCCCACGGTGACAGCCAAAGCCGCTTCCAATCCCCAATCCGACATGCAGCGCAGCAGGGTTTCGGTGTCAGAAGAGCCTCGCCAATGCACCTGGTCACCCAATTGGCGACGCAACTCAAGGTGGTTGTAGATCTCGCCATTGAAGATCAAGACGTAGCGATTGCACTGGCTGAGCATGGGCTGATGCCCTGTCGGAGACAGATCCAGGATGGACAAGCGCCGATGCCCAAAAGCAATGCCTTGGTCCTGATCGTGCCAGATACCGCCATCGTCCGGCCCGCGGTGCTGGATGGCCAAAAGCATGGCCTGCAATCGGGCTTCCGCTTGCTCCGATGTGGTCCGCAGAGAGAAAAATCCGGTGATTCCACACATCGGTTAAAGCGCCTTCTTCTTTCTACGGTAATAACCCAGAAAACTGAGGGCGATTCTAAGCGCATATTCTGGCGTCAATAGCAACAACAAAAATGCCGTCTTGTAACGGGTTCCCATGCCGATCAGAAATAGCATCAAACGACGGTTGCCATTGAGAGAAACGCGCGTACTGCCAGACTGCGTAAAAAAAGCGATGCATCGGCTCATGCAGAAATGGGCTTTCCATGTCCCCATGCCCTGCAGAATGGCTTCACTGAAAATCGCTGGCCAGATGTTCAAATTTTCGAATATTTTTGATTCATCCGTGGTGCCGGTTTCGTTATGGCCATGGATGCGCCAGATGCCAATATTGCGGTCAAGGTAGCCTACCTCACCTCTCAAAGCCAAGCGATACAAGGATTCCCAATCGGAACTGATGGCGGTCGATCGGTAAAAATCGATGGCAAGGGCATGTTTCCTGGCGTAAACCGCTCCCATGTGCATGATGCAGTAATCCTGCTTTGGCATTCTCCGAAGAATGGTCATGCCATCGGTGTAGGTTGCTTTGGGTATGCTTGATATTTGGGCACCATTCGCATAATCGGCAGTCACCTTGGCCACCACCATGACCACGCCAGGACGGGCCACGATCAGCTTAACGGCCTCGGACAGAAAGGATGGGTCGGTGAAATAATCATCCCCATCCAGGTTGACCACATGGTCACCCGTGGCATGCACGTACAACAAATTCCGGTAGTTGCCGGCACGCCCCAAATTGACTGGATTGCGGATATATCTCAGGCGTTTGTCGTGGATGTCCGAGACAATGCGCTGCGTTTCATCAGTCGAAGCGTCATCCCCTACCACCACTTCGATATTGGCGTAAGACTGGCCCAGCGCTGAATCAATGGCCTCTCGAATGAATGGAGCCTGATTGTAGGTCGGGATCATCACAGTGATCTTCAGGGCTTTATCCATTCACTTGCTTCAATCCAAACCCCGCATGATCATTTGGTGGCTTCGCACGACCATCCCAAGGGATCGTTTTTCTCGTGATCGAACCGGTCCAGCCAAAGAAAAGACACCTGCAGCGCCCTGATGAACATGAGCGCCAGTGCTTTGACTGGCAACCAGAGCACGCCTGACCAATTCAGTTTGCCATTGCGCCTCAAGGGCGGAAATACGGCCATGCCGCGCGGGAGCTCATACGCCCACCTGACCCACATGCCGCCAAATGGTTTGATGCTCACCTGCTGAAACCCCGCCCCTTTGCAAATGGACGTCAACCCATACGAGGTGTATCTGAAAAAATCATAGGGCGTTTGATGTTCATTCTGGGCCATGGGCACAGTCATGAACAGCTTGCCCCCGGGTTTCAAAACGCGGTGCATTTCCTGAACGCTTTCGCGTGGCCATTCCAGGTGCTCAAGAACTTGGGTGCACAGAACAGCATCAAAAATGCCATCCTCGATCGGCATGTCATGCAACATGCCCACATAGTCAAGGTGAGAATAATCCCATTCACTGTCCCCTACAGCCAGGTCAATGGCCTTGTAATGGCAATGAGAGAACATTCTTTTATAAACGCCCTCACCCGCGCCTGCATCCAAAATCATGGATTGAATTGGCAAATGGCTGGCCACCTCCTGAACAAAGCGGGTTATATACCATCTTCCAACGTCTTTGATCTTGCTTCTTTGCGAAAAATCTTCATTGATCATGGATGAACAGACCTTTGATGAGTATCCAGTTTGTTTTTCAGAAAAAAACTCTGAAGCACAAAATTAACCATTAAAAACCCGCTGGTCGATAATGCCAACCCCATGAGTCCATGGCTGTAAAAAACAAGAACTTTAATCGGCACATAGATGGTGTAACTCAGCATGCCCAATCGCGTGGGGGTGGCTGTGTCGCCCAGGGCGTAAAAAGCCGATGATGATATTTGGCCCAACACCCCGCCGAGGAAGGTTCCACCCAGACAAATCATGATGAACCACAATGCACTCACATCAGAAGCAGAGATATTTCCATAACCCACCAGCACCTGTAATAAAAACTGCCCGGCAAAGGCCAGGATCATCAATACGACAATTCCAATTGCGGCAATTTGAATGATTCTGCGCCGATAGGCTTGCCTGAACTGAGCCAGTTGCCCATTCTTGTTTAAATTGCTCAGGATCGGCACCAAAGGTGCGGCAAATGTCTTGACGATTATCTGGCTGCCAGCCGAATAGATTTGCTGAGCCAGATGGTACAGCGACAAACTACCACTGCTCGAATTGGACAGCAAAAAACGGTCAAGCAAAGGGTCGGTTTTGTAATAAACGGTGCCCCACAACAATGGTTTGATGCGTTTCCAGGCTTCATTCAAAGTCGGGCTGCGCAGGTCAGGCCAGACTGGTTTGCCCAGGCCAGGCAGCAACAGAACAGTTTGAACCGTGATGCGCGCCGTTCCCAGCCAAGCCGCGGCGGCCACGCCATATTTCGGGAGCAAGCTGATCAATGCCAGGAAAGCCAAGAGGCTGGTGAGCATGGGCATTATTTCAGCCACCAGAAATTGCTGCTTGGCATGGTACGCGGCCCACTGGACGCCATTGACGGCCGAAAAAACCATCCCGATCAACTGAATGCGCGTCAACTCCATGGTGAGTGCGAGCCCTTCGGGGCCGAATCCCGGCACCGTGAGGGGTACCCACCAAGGTGCAGCCGCATACAGGGTCAGCGCCAAGATCCCGAACACCCCGCCCACGAGGAAGAAAAAGCCCCAGGCGTCCTTGGCGAACGAAGCGTCGTTTTCGCCGGACAGGAGCGGAACGAGCACATGCATCAAGGAGCCACTGATGACCATCAGGACCAATTGAGGCACCGTCATGCCTGCAAACAAGGCATCCGTTTCAATGCCGGCACCCAGTTGGGTGAGGACATACCATTGGCCGAGGAAAGCCAAGCCCAAATTGGCCACGGACAACATGCCCAGCTGAATGGTTTGCTTCATGGCCGATGCGGCACCGCTTGATCAGACACCGGCGGCTGAACGCTCGGAATACCAAGCCGCAACAATTTTCGCGCCATCGTCCAAAGTGAATGCCGGCGCATATCCCAGCAACTCACGCGCCTTTGAGATATCTGCCAACGAATGTCGGACGTCACCTGCCCGAAATTCCCGATGGATGGGCCGGGCATGGGCCAAGTGAGGGAACTTGTCCACCAGATTCAAACGAAGGCATTCATACAACTGGTTCAGGGAGGTTTGCTCACCCACAGCCACGTTGTAGACCTGGTTCAACGCTTCGGTTTTGGTCGTCAAGGCCGCCCGCAGATTGACCTGGATCACGTTTTCTATATAACAAAAATCGCGACTCGTCTCGCCATCGCCATTGATGTACACCGGCACGTCATTCATGAGCGAGGAAATCCATTTCGGGATCACCGCTGCATAGGCGCCCTCGGGGTCCTGGCGCTTGCCAAAGACATTGAAATACCGGAGTCCAATCGAGGAAAATCCATAGCATCGGAAGAACACGTCGGCATACAGTTCATTCACGTATTTCGTGACGGCGTAGGGGCTCAAAGGTTTGCCGATGACGCCTTCGACTTTCGGCAAACCCGGGTGATCGCCATAAGTACTGCTGCTGGCTGCGTAGGTGAAGCTTTTGACGCCGGCATCACGCGCGGCCACCATCATGTTCAAAAAACCGGTGATGTTGGCGTTGTTCGTGGCCAGGGGATCCTGGATGCTGCGGGGCACGCTTCCCAATGCGGCTTGGTGCAACACATGGTCAACCGCTTGGCAGGCCTGTCGGCACTGCGCCGGATTCAGGATGTCACCATGGATCAATTCGAAATGGCGCCATTGCGAAGGCGAGACCGCATTCTGGACCGCGTCTAGGTTATGCCGATGCCCCGTGGAGAAATTATCGAGGCCGATGACGCGTTGATCCAGGCGAAGAAGCCGTTCGAGCAAGTTGCTGCCGATGAAGCCGGCAACGCCCGTCACGAGCCAGACCCGAGGTTCGGCGGCCATGTCTTGCTGGAGTTGGGAAAATTCAATCATCACAATCGCAGGTCGGAATCGGCCGCTGGCAAGATGTATTTGAGGTCATAGAGAACGTGGACGTCCTTGCCCAAAGCGCGAATATCTTGGGCGCCCATGGCTTTGAACTGATCATGGGCCACGGCCAGGATGATCCCGTCGTAAAGGCCTGGTTCCAGGTGATCGACAGGCACGATGCCGTGTTCCAGCCCAGCTTCCTCCTGGCTCACCCAGGGGTCGTGCACGTCCACGATACAGTTGTAATCCCGAAGCTCGGCAATGATGTCGATGACTCGGGTGTTGCGCAGGTCCGGACAGTTTTCCTTGAAGGTGAGGCCCATGACGAGGACCCGTGAATCTTCGATCTGAATCCGCCGCTTGGTCATGGCCTTCACCATTTGCGCGACCACATAGACGCCCATGCTGTCGTTGAGCCGGCGACCTGCCAGGATCACTTCCGGGTGGTATCCAATGGCCTGGGCTTTGTGCGTCAGGTAGTAGGGGTCGACGCCAATGCAGTGTCCTCCAACCAGGCCAGGACGAAACGGCAGAAAATTCCACTTGCTGCCGGCCGCCTCCAACACCGCCTGGGTGTCGATGCCCATGCGGTTGAAGATCAGCGCCAGTTCATTGACCAGCGCGATGTTCAAGTCGCGCTGGGTGTTCTCGATGACCTTCGCCGCTTCGGCGATCTTGATGGAGGGCGCCTTGTGGGTGCCCGCCTTGATAATCTGGTTGTAGAGCGCATCCACCAGGTCGGCGACTTCGGGTGTCGAACCCGAGGTGACCTTCTTGATGGAAGTGAGGCGATGCTGCTTGTCACCCGGGTTGATCCGCTCTGGGCTGTAGCCGCAGTAAAACCCGTCCTGCGCGGACTCACCAACTTGCCGCGATGAGCCCGTGATGTACCTGAGCCCGGAGTTCTTCTCGAGCACGGGAACACAGTCCTCTTCGGTGGCGCCTGGATACACCGTCGATTCATAAATCACGACGTCACCGGGTTTCAGCAGCCGGCCAATGGTTTCAGACGCCTTGAGCAAGGGCGACAGGTCAGGCCGCTTGTGTGCATCAATGGGCGTTGGCACGGTCACGATGAAGCACCGGCAACCCCTGATGTCTTCGGGATTGCTGGTGTACCTGAGTTGGGTGGCCGCCTTCAACTCCTCAGGGCTGGTTTCAAGCGTGTGGTCACGCCCCTGTTGGAGTTCTTCGATCCGGCGGGGGGCGATATCGAAGCCCACCACGGGTCGAATCTTTCCAAATTCGACGGCCAGGGGCAGCCCGACATAGCCCAGGCCAATGATGGCAAGACCAAAGTCAGGAGTCAGTTCCATGTTTCATGCTTCAGTGATGGGCGGGCCATGCGCGTTTGATCACATCAAGCGCCAAGCGCGTCTGACGTCGGACCAATACCCCTTGCGCCCTCGTTGGCTGGACTCCACCAACATGACTAGAACGAGGCTGATCAGGAAGGAGAGCACGACGCCACCCATGACGATGTATTTCCGTTTGGGCTTGCTCGGCTTTTCCGCCGGGATGGCCAGGTCGATTTGCTGCAAAAGCGGCCCTTCACGGGCTTCGTCGATCCGACTGAGCTCCAATTGCTTCAACAATGCATCCAGGGCCGCGCTTTGCACTTTCATGTCGCGGAAGGCCGTGACTGCCCGAACCCCCGGCTCTTTGCCGTTGGCTTGCTTCTCGTCACCTTCTTCGATGGTGGAAAGCTTGCTTCTCAGCGCATTCAGTTCGGCCACCAGGCGCTGGGTTTCAGGATGTTTCGCTGTGACGAAATCACCCATGGCCTGGAGTTGCACTTCCTTTTCAGCAATTTTGCGGCGCAGGTCCACGCTGGCTCTGACACTCGCCTCCGCCAACACCTCGGTGGCCACGATACCTTGGCTCATCTGCAGTTTACGAAACCGCAACTCGGCATCGTTCAAGGCCATTTTGGTTTTTTCGACCTGCTGTTGAAAGAAAGCCCGTCTTTGCTGAGCTTCGGTGACGGCCAGGGTCGACAGGATTTTTTTCAGTTCGTTCACATAGGCATTGGCCATATGGGCAGCAAACTGGGGATCGTGGTCATCGACCGATACCGTGATCAGTCCCGACTTCTTGTCGGAAGCAATGGTCGAGCGGGCGGCCAGGACTTCGCGGGTCTCGAGCACCAATTCGGTACCGTAGCGCTTTTGCAGGTCAAATTGCTTGATCAAGGTGTCTTGCAAGGTCCGTGACTTGAACATGGCCAGGTACATCTCGTCCGGTGTCTTGATGCCCGCCACGGAGCCGGCCACCCCGGCAAGCGCACTCAGCTGGGCCACGGCCCCGGCCGCCGAGTTCTGCTGCTGTGGCGGCATGACCAGCGTCGTTGAGACGTAATAGCGTGGAATGCTGAAAGCAATGGCCAATGAACCGAGCACGCCAAGGGCCCAGCTCAGGAAGAACAACTTTTTGCGAATGCCCGCGACGACAAGAATGTCGGCGAAATAGATTTCCTTGGGTTGGGAAAGACTAGCGTCGTCGTCGTGCAGCAGGCGGTTAGGAGAGGTCATTTCTGGATTCAAAACTCAGCTCCCATCGTCATTCGCGCAGCGTCTTGATGGCCGCTGCACCCAGACTGAATTGGTAGATGATCTGCGTGATGTCCTTGGCGTTGCGGGTAAAGACACTCCAGGCACTTTCGTGGTCGGTTTTTTCCGGCAACACGATCACGTCACCCGGCAGCACGGCTTCACCGGTCACATCGCCAAACCATTTGCCGCTGCCGGACAGCACGCTGCCATCGGCACGGATCACGAACAGCTCGTCCTTGTCAGCGCCGCTGGTGAGTCCGGATTGGTCCAGGTAGTTCCGGATCGAACGGCCTTTTTGCCAGATCAGCGAAGACTCTGTGTTCACGGACCCCAGCACATGAACAAAGTCGGGGCGGGGCGGGATGACCAACCTGTCCTGGCTTTCCAGACGCAGCGGCGGCAAGCGGTCGGCCTGCTGATCGTCGGAGGCCAACCCAAGCATGACCCTCCCGCTGGGCTTGAGGTCACGCAGGCGATCCAGGGCCTGCTTTTGCGCCCGCGTTTCGGCTTCCATGCGCAACTGGGCGATGCCCGCGGAGTCCGAGCCTGACACACTCGCGGCTGAGGCACTGAGGCGCGTCTGCATTTGCGCTTCCAGACGACGAACGAGCTGATCAAGGTTGGCGATCTGGGCCCGCTTGACTTCCTCGCGGTAGAACGCGGCCCCGAACAAATAGGCATCGGACGTCAGGCCACCGGCTTTGTCGATCAGTTGGTGCATACCTTCACCGGAAGCCATCTGGTAAATGCCGGGACGTTGTACTTCCCCTTCGACGCGGACGAAGACCTGGCGCTTGGCCTGGGGCACCCGCATGTCATTGACCGAAAAGACGGTCACCACGTCGCCGGATTGCAATTGGAGGTTGTCGGGGCTGGATGCGTCGCTCAGCACCTTGCCCAGGTTGAAGGGGATGAGCTTGACGCTCACATCCACGGGGTCCACACGTTCGATCACCGCGTAGTCCAGGTTGACTTCGTCGATCAGGTTGCCGATGCGTTGCGCCAAGGTGTCAACGTCGTCCCGGCTCTCTTTGATGCTGTTTTTGACTGGCTTTTTATTTTTATCCTGGCGGTTGAATTCTTTTTGTTCAACATCCATCTCGCTTTCGATCCGACGCTTCTCGTCTTCGCTCAACAAGACTTCGTTTTGACGTTTCACCGAGGCGCGGGACATCAGAAGCGCCTTGTTCGGAATCAAATCCCGCAGGGTCATGCCCGCCCGCCAGGGCATGCGAACCGGTTGGTCCACGTTGCCACGCAGGGTGATGGCATTGCCGAACTCGGCGCTCAAGGACTGGACGGTCAATAGGTCTCCATTCTTGAGGGGCCGCTTCAAACCAGCGCTGTCCAGCGCGAAGGTGTCGACAGTTCGGGATGGCTTGCGACTTGGATCGACGCGTTCCAGGTAGGCCCGTTTGGGGTCGGCCACGACAGGCAGCCCACCGGCGAGGGCCAGGATGCTGTCGATGGAATCGTTGGCGCCCGTCATCTCATAGACGCCCGGCGTATTGACCTTGCCCGTCAGGGCCACGTAGCCTTGGGCGGCGGGGATGACGATGGTGTCACCATCCTCCAGTTTGACATCGGCGGATTTATCCCCCTTGGACAGGAAGGCATAGAGGTCGAGCTGCGACACTGTTTTGTCGGCGCGCTTGACCTGAACCCGGCGCAAGCTGCCGTTCGCTCCGGGACCGCCGGTGGCAAAGAGCGCCGAAATCAAGGTCGATGTGCTGGCCAGCGTGTAGGCCCCAGGACTGCGCGCCTGCCCCACCAGGTAGACGGTGATGCCTCTGAGCTGGCCCAGTGTGACGCTGAGTTGGAAGTCCTTGTAATAACGTCCCACCGCCGCGCGGATGACGCCTTCCGCCTGCGATGCTTTGACCCCCCCAAGAGAAACCGCACCGATGCGTGGGATGTGGATCAGCCCGTTGCGGTCAACCACCGCCTTGACATCCACGTCCAGTGCACCCCAGCCCCGCACCAGGATTTCATCGCCAGGCCCCAGGCTGTAGTCTGGCGTCACAGGGGTATTCGCCAATGGCTGGTAGCTGGAAGCGGCCTGGGTGAAGAATGTGGAGCCATACAAGGGCAGGGACTGCCCGGTGCTTTCCAGCACGAATTTTTGGAACTCGTTGGGTGGCAAGGGTTTGACACGCGCTTCACCGGTCCTGAGTCCTGGCATGTTGCCATCGCGCGGGTCGAGCCCGCGGGTGGAGTCGCGGCTTTCATACTGCCGGATCTGCTGGGGGCCGCTCAGGATGTTGTCCATCCGTCCGACGCTGGAGTCGCCCTTGCCCTGCACGCGGTACGAGGAGCCAAAGCCTGGCAGCTTGGTCTCGTCCATTTCTCTGGTACCGGTTCGAACGTCCTCGCCCGTATCACTCACCAGGCTTTGTGCATGCGCCAATGGCGCCATCAGAACCGAAAACGATATCAAAGAAGCAATGATTTGCCGGAACGGAAACGACCTGCGCTGAGTCATGAGCCCACTTCTTCCATGTGAAATCGACCACGGATTGTAGGGTGGCTTTCTCCCCTGATCAGGGGGTTTGGCCCGCTTCGCACGGCAACCACACATCGATAGCAAAAACATATCAATCAAATTGAATTGATTGACTTTCCATATTTTCATCCAACACCTAAAGTCTCTTCATCGGCCCACGCCAAGCTCACCCGCAAAAGAAAGGACCTTTTCATGGCCAGCCCCTTCCACGATCCCGCCTCGGTCACCATCCAGAACCTCGAAGCCGCCTTTGCTGGTGAATCGATGGCGCACATCAAGTACCGCTATTTCGCCAAGCTCAGCCGCGAAATGGGCGACGAGGAAACCGCCCGTCACTTTGAGGAAACCGCCAACCAGGAGGTGATGCACGCCTTCGGCCACCTGGACTTGCTTTTCCCCAAGGCCCACATGACGCCAGCCAAGGCGCTTCAGTTCGCCATCGAGGGGGAGACCTACGAGTACACCACCATGTACCCCGGCTTTCGCAACGCCGCGGTGGCCGAGGGGCATGATGCCGCCGTCAAGGAGATCGATGAGCAGATCGAAGAGTCGAAGGAACACGCCGCACAGTTCAAAGCCGTGTTGGAAAAAGCCGCGAAACGCTTCGCTGCGCTCGCCAAAGTGGAAGAACGTCACGCCAATGCCTACCAGGCGGTGTTGGACAAGCTTGCTGCATGACCGAAAATCATCCCTTTTGGCAGCAAGACCGCCTTTTTGACGTGCAGGCTTCCCGACTGCCCGCACGCCATGCCTCAGAATCCACCCCCTGTTTTTGAAAGTTGTTGAGATGAAGACCTTCCAATGCGTCGTTTGCGGTTTTGTGTATGACGAAGCCGCTGGCTTGCCCGCCGAGGGCATCGCCGCGGGCACCGCGTGGGCCGATGTGCCCGACACCTGGACCTGCCCCGACTGCGGCGTTGGCAAGTCCGATTTCGAGATGATCGAGATCTAAGCCATGTCGTCTGATTCGGTTGTCATCATTGGTTCGGGCCTGGCGGGCTACAACGTGGCCCGCGAGTTGCGCAAACTGGACGCGCAGGTGCCCATCGCGGTGGTCAGCCGCGACCACGCAGGGTTCTATTCCAAGCCCATGCTGTCCAACGCGCTGGCTGGCAAAAAAACAGCCGCCACGCTGGTGATGAAGCCTGCGGACAAGATCGGCGCCGAGATCAACGCGCGGGTGCTGCCCCACAGCACCGTCGAGCGCTTGGACACGCAAGCCCGCACCCTCCTGCTCAGCAGCGGCGAGGTGCTGCCTTACCGCGACCTGGTGCTGGCACTCGGTGCCGACCCGATCCGCCTGCCGCTGCAGGGCAATGCCGCCCACAGCGTGCTGTCGGTCAACGACCTGGATGATTTCGCCAAGTTTGCCGAGGCACTGGACCACGCGGACGGCGTCAAGCACGTCACCATCCTGGGCGCCGGCCTGATCGGCTGCGAGTTCGCCAACGACCTGTTGCACCGGGGCATCGAACCCACCGTGCTGGACCTGGCCGATCGCGCCCTGGGCCGCCTGCTGCCCGAAGCCGCCAGCCTGCGCCTGCAGGCCCACCTGGAAGCCGCGGGCGCGAAGTTCCGCTTTGGCGTGGCCGTGCAATCGGTTGACCTGGCCACCGACGGCGGGGGCCTGCAAGTGACGCTCACCGATGGTTCGACCTTCAAGACCGACCTGGTCCTGTCCGCCATTGGCCTCAAGCCGCGCACCGCCATGGCGGCCAGCGCTGGCTTGCAAGTCAACCGCGGCATCGTGGTGGACCGCCACCTGGCCACCAGCGCCGAGCACGTCTATGCCCTGGGCGATTGCGCCGAAGTGGACGGCCACACCCTGCCTTATGTGCTGCCCCTGATGCAGCAATCTCGCGCTTTGGCCGCAGGGCTGGCGGGCCAGAAGACCCCGGTGGCCTACCCGGCCATGCCCGTGGTCGTGAAGACACCGGCTTGCCCCACCGTGGTCTGCCCGCCTCCTCTGGACGCGGTGGGGGCCTGGGCGGTCACCACCACCGACGATGGACTCGAAGCGCGCTTCACCGCTGAAGGCAAGCCGGATCAGCTGCTGGGCTTCGTGCTGCAGGGCAAGGCCGTGAGCCAACGCCAGGCCTTGACGGCCCTGATCCCACCTTTGTGGATCTGAAAACGCCTCAGGGTGCGAACCGCCAACCCGGTGTTTTCACTGGGTTTGTACCCGGACCCGGATTGCGTTAACCTTGAGCCCCTTTTGACGCAGCGCCTCCATGAGGTGGGGCTGCAGTTGGCGCAACTTGGCCGAGACGGCCGAATTGGCGGCCAGCAGGGTCCAGCCCTCGTCGTCCAGAGGGCCCGGACGCACATGGGCGGCCATGGCGGCTGGCAGGACAGCCCGCACGGCCTCCAGGCATTGCTGTGAAGCCTGCAAGCGCTGCATCAGGCTCACCATGGGCGCCGCCCGCGCCAAAGCCGCGCTCAACCCAGGCACATCCGGCACGCTGGGCTTGAAGTTGAAGGTGGTTTTGCGGCTCATGGCTGACAGGTCGGCGAAAGGTCAAGGTTCAAATCGCATGCAAATTCTGATCACCACCAGTCCCCTGGCACGCACCCGGGTCTTGCAGTTCACACCCTGGACACTGGGCCTGGCCGTGGTGGCCCTGCTGGTGCCGCTGATGCTGGCGTCTCTGGGCTTTTACCACGCCATTGTGTTGAAAGCCGCCCACGAGCACTGGCCAATCATCTCCGAAGCCGTGCGCTACGTCGAGCGCAAGGAGCTTGCACAGCGCGACCGCTTCATGCGCGAAAACCTCGACGCCATGGCCGAACGCGTGGGCGAAATGCAGGCACGCCTGCTTCGCCTGGAAGCCGTCAACGAACGCGTGGCCGGCATGGCGGGCATCAAACCCGAAGAGCTCAAGCACATGGAAGGCCTGCCTTCGTCGGCCAGCGGCGGCCCGCTCGTGCCCTTGCGCCAGGCCGCCACCCCCTCCAGCACCACGCTGGAAGCCTTGAACCTTCAGGTGACGCAGATGGGCGCCTTGAGCGACCGCAACGCCGACGTGCTCACCCTGATCGAATCACGCCTGTTTGAAAAGCGGCTGGAATCCCTGATGGTGCCCAGCAGCGCCCCCCTGGATGGGCCCGTGGGCTCGGGCTTCGGCTTCCGCACCGATCCCTTCACCCGCGCGCCCGCCTTGCACACGGGCTTGGATTTTCCGGCCGACGTTGGCACGACCATCAACGCGGCCGCCGGCGGCGTGGTGTTGTCGGCGGGGCCGCATCCTCAGTACGGCCTCCTGGTGGAACTGGACCACGGCAATGGCCTGGTGACGCGCTATGCGCACACTTCCAAAATGCTGGTGCACCAGGGCGACCTGGTCAAACGCGGCCAGCCCATCGCCGAGGTGGGCACCACCGGCCGCTCCACCGGCCCGCACCTGCACTTCGAGGTGCTGGTGGAGGGGGTGCAGCAGAACCCCGCCAAGTTCCTGGCGGGCAAAGGCGAGGCCCCTCGCGCGGCGGGCCCGCAGGCTCCCGCCGTCAGAACTGCGTCCGCACACCCACGGTGAAGTTGCGACCCGGCAAGGGCGACACGTCCTTGATCACCGAGGTCGACAATCGGATGTCCTCGTTCAGCAGGTTCTTGGCCAGGGCGAACCAGGTCACGTCGTTGCTGCCGATGCGCTGCGTGTACGACAGGTTGGCGTCGAGCTGGGTGTAAGACGGTGTGCGCGTTTCCGAGGCGGCCAGGCGATCCTGGGCCTGGGCATGGACCACCGACGCGCCGGTGCGCCACGGGCCTTGCTTGAAACCAATGTCGGCGCCAAAGCGCGTGGCAGGCTGCAAGGGCAGGCTGCCACCGTCCTTGAGTGAACCACGTGACGTGTCAGCAAAGCCGCGCCACGACACGCCCGGGCCTCGCAGGTTGTAGCTCAGTTCGGCCTCCGCCCCGCGGATCACGGCATCGGCCTGGCTGAACACGCGCTCACGCAGATCCCCGCCAGGCAGGCCATCCTCGTCCACCAGCTTGCCGGTGATCTGACCGTGGATGAAGTCCTTGACGTGGTTCTCGAACAGATTGGCTTTCCAGCGAAGCAGGCCGTGCGTTTTCTGCAGCGACAGCTCGAGGTTGTGCGAGGTCTCTTTCCTGAACGCCGGATCGCCGACATCGAAGGTGCCGGTCGCATCGTGCGGGCCGGCCGCGTACAGCTCTTCCGTCGCGGGCGCCCGCTCGGCGACCGAAGCGGTCAGGCCCAGTCCATAGCCCGGGGTGAAGGGCCACAGCCCCCCCACCGAATACGAGGTGAGGTTGAAGGATCGGTCTTCGCCGGTCACGGGCTTGCGCTTGACGTTTTCATAGCGCAGGCCCGCGTTCATGCGCACGGGGCCGAGGTCGCGCTCTTCCACCAAAAAACCAGCCGCCGAGGTCGATTTGGTGACGGGCACCGTGTCCAGCGCGCCCCCATCGGCGCTCAGGGCCGAGAACTTGCTGTCCTCGGTTTGCAGGCCGAAGGTGCCATGCCAGCCGGCCACGGGCGCGTGGGTGAGCTCCCAGCGCGATTCCAGTGCCTGATTCTTGAAATTGGTCTGCGGCACACCGCCCAGGTCCAGCTCCGCGTGCTGGTAGTCGGTGTAGCCCAGCTTGAACTTGAAGGTCTCGAACGCGGCAAAGGGATTGTTCACCAGCGTGTCCACGTCGTAGCGCGTGCGCTTCTGGTCGATCTGCGCGCCTTCTTCGGTCGGGATGCCGTAGCGGTTTTCCAGTTGACCAACCGAGGCGCCGACGTGTCCCCAGTCCTGGATGTAGGACGCGCCCACGCCGATGCTGCGCTGGCGGTCATACGACCAGGGCAGGCGCCCCGAGCCCGATGAGGGGTCGTTCAGGATGCGCTCGTCGGGGATCTTGTAGTCGCTGCCGCCGCGCGCGCTGCCATCCAGGTGCAGGCCGATCACGCCGGCCGAGCCGTTGGCCGACAAAGACGCCGTGCCGCTCTTGTCCACCGTGGCGTAACGCAATTCGGCCACGCCCGTGGGCTGCGGCTCCAGCACCGATGGGATGCGGTCGTTGACCACGTTGACCAGGCCGCCGATGGCGCCCGAACCGTACAACAAGGCTGCCGGGCCGCGCAGGATCTCGATCTGCTGCGCGGTGGGGCCGTCGATCGCCACGCCGTGGTCATTCGACAGACCGGACACGTCGGACACGTCCATGCCGTTCTGCAAGATCTTGACGCGCGAGCCCTCCAGTCCTCGGATGATCGGCCGCGAGGCGCCCGCGCCAAAAGCCGAGGCGGACACGCCCAATTCGTGGGACAAAGTCTCGCCCAGCGAGGCGCCCTGCTTGGTCCTGAGCTCCTCGCCCGACAGCACCTTGGCGGGCACGAGGATCTGGGCGCCTTCAGCGGCGCCGAAAGGCGTGGCGGTGACGGTCACCGTGGGCAGGGCCGCCTGCACGGGCGCGTCCGGGCTGGTCTGGGCGAGGGAAAGCGAAGCCAAGGCGGACAAAACCGCGCTGGCCAACAAAGTGCGTTGGAGCTGCATGAAGAAAATTCCTGGAAAGACGGCGGATCAGCGGCCAGCAGCGCCGGGGCGGAAGGCAAGCTGGAGGTCGAACAATGGCGCGGGCCCAAGGCCCGGCAGGAAGCTTCAGGCAGCCGGCGGGGCACGCGGCTGGAAATGGCCGGCGAAGCGGCCGTGCCACGACGCGAAGTCGGCCGCAGACGGCAGGCCATGCGCCACACGCGCCGCCACCAGGTCCACCAGGGCGGTGGGCAGCAGGTCGGCCAGGCAGACACCATCGAACACCACGCAAGAATGGGATGCCGACGAACCGTTGGGATAGTCGCCTTCGGCACGGCTTTGCGCCTGAGCCTCGACCTGGCCACCGGCATGGTCGATCCGGTGCAGCATCCCCACCCATTGCGCGAGCAGCAGCGCCACCGCGAGCAGGATGGCCCACGGGGTACTTCTGGACGAGGCGGGGTGGCCGCCGAAGCGGGGTGCGTTCATGGCGGGCCATTGTAGGGGCCAACCCTTGACAGAAGTTTGACATGCCCCAGGTGCTACACTTTTTGGCTCTGGTTCTCTCTAACGACCCTCCATGTTGCCCAAGCTTCTCACCTCGATTTTCGGTAGCCGCAATGAACGACTGCTCAAGCAGTACCGGCGCGTGGTCGAGAAAATCAACGCCCTGGAGCCCAGTTTCGAACCGCTCACCGACGAGCAACTGCGGGGCAAGACCGAAGAATTCAAACAGCGCGTGGCCAAGGGCGAATCGCTCGACGACCTGCTGCCCGAAGCCTTCGCCGTGGTCCGTGAAGGCTCCAAGCGCGTCTTCAAGATGCGCCACTTCGACGTGCAGATGCTGGGCGGCATGGCCCTGCACAACGGCAAGATCGCCGAGATGCGCACCGGTGAGGGCAAGACGCTGACCGCCACCCTGCCCGTCTACCTCAATGCCCTGACCGGCAAGGGCGTGCACCTGGTCACCGTCAACGACTACCTGGCCCGGCGTGACGCCGAGTGGATGGGCAAGCTCTACAACTTCCTGGGCCTGTCGGTCGGCATCAACCTGCCCCAGATGTCGCGCGAAGAGAAGCAGGCCGCCTACGGCTCCGACATCACCTACGGCACCAACAACGAGTACGGCTTCGACTACCTGCGCGACAACATGGTCTACGAGCTGGCCGACCGCGTGCAGCGTGGCCTGAACTACGCCATCGTGGACGAAGTCGACTCCATCCTGATCGACGAAGCCCGCACGCCACTGATCATCAGCGGCCAGGCGGAAGACCACACCGCGATGTACATCAGCATCAACGCGGTCGTGCCCCACTTGAAGCGCCAGATCGGCGAGGCCGATCCGCGCACTGGCGAAGGCGTGATCGAACCCGGCGACTTCACCGCCGATGAGAAGTCGCGCCAGGTCTACCTGACCGAAGCCGGCCACGAGAACGCCGAGCGCCTGCTGGGTGAAGCCGGCCTGCTGGCCGAGGGCGCCAGCCTGTACGACGCCGCCAACATCACCCTGATGCACCACCTGTACGCCGCCCTGCGCGCGCACCACCTGTTCCACAAGGACCAGCACTACGTGGTGCAGCAGGGCGAAGTCGTGATCGTCGATGAATTCACCGGGCGCCTGATGTCCGGCCGCCGCTGGTCGGACGGCCTGCACCAGGCCGTCGAAGCCAAGGAAGGCGTGGACATCCAGGCCGAGAACCAGACCCTGGCCTCGATTACCTTCCAGAATTACTTCCGCATGTACGGCAAGCTGTCGGGCATGACTGGCACGGCCGACACCGAAGCCTACGAGTTCCAGGAAATCTACGGCCTGGAAACCATCGTGATCCCGCCGAACCGGATCATGCTGCGCAAGGACCAGCTCGACCTGGTCTACAAGACCGCGCAGGAAAAGTACAAGGCCATCGCCGAAGACATCAAGGAATGCCACGAGCGCGGCCAGCCCACCTTGGTTGGCACCACCAGCATCGAGAACTCCGAGCTGCTGGCCAACATGTTGACGCAGCTGAAGCTCCCGCACCAGGTGCTCAACGCCAAGCAGCATGCCCGCGAGGCCGAGATCGTGGCCCAGGCCGGCCGTCCCGGCATGATCACCATCGCCACCAACATGGCGGGCCGCGGCACCGACATCGTGCTGGGCGGCAACGTCGAGAAGCTGGTGCAGAACATCGAGGAAGACGCCTCCCTCGACGACGCCACCAAGCAGCAACGCATCACGGCCCTGAAGGCCGAGCAGGTCGAGCTGAACGCCAAGGTCAAGGAGCTGGGCGGCCTGCGCATCATCGCGACCGAACGCCACGAATCCCGCCGCATCGACAACCAGTTGCGGGGCCGCGCCGGCCGCCAGGGCGACCCTGGCTCGACCCGCTTCTACCTGTCGCTGGACGACCAGCTGATGCGCATCTTCGCGGGCGACCGCGTGCGCGCCATCATGGACCGCCTGAAGATGCCCGAAGGCGAGGCCATCGAGGCCGGCATCGTCACACGCTCGATCGAAAGCGCGCAGCGCAAGGTCGAAGGCCACAACTTCGACATGCGCAAGCAGCTGCTGGAATACGACGATGTGTCGAACGACCAGCGCAAAGTGATCTACCAGCAGCGCAACGAGATCCTCGAATCCCTGGACGTGGCCGAGTCGATCAGCAGCCTGCGCAAGGGCGCGCTGACCGACGTGGTGCGCACCTTCGTGCCGGCCGAAAGCCTGGAAGAGCAGTGGGACCTGCCCGGCCTGGAAACCGTGCTCAAGAACGAATGGCAGCTTGAGCTCGAGCTGAAGAAATGGGTCGACGCGGCCAGCGCCGCCGACGACGACGATGTGCTGCAGCGCGTCATCCAGGCCGGCGACGAGGTCTACAACGCCAAGGTGGCCCAGGTCGGCAAGGACCAGTTCGCCTCCTTCGAGCGCATGGTGCTGCTGCAGGCCATCGACAGCCACTGGCGCGAGCACCTCTCGGCGCTGGACTACCTGCGCCAGGGCATCCACCTGCGCGGCTACGCCCAGAAGAACCCCAAGCAAGAGTACAAGCGCGAGGCCTTCGAGCTCTTCGGCCAACTGCTCGACGTCATCAAGATGAACGTGACGCGCCAATTGATGACCGTGCGCATCCAAAGCCAGGAAGAAGCGACGCTGGCGGCCCAGGCCATCGAGCAGCAGGGCGAGTCCATCTCCAATGTCACCTATACCCACCCCAACGAGGATGGCAGCGTGGCCACGGAAACCGAAGAAGGCCGCAACCTGGCCGACGCCGTGCCACGCGTGGGCCGCAACGATCCCTGCCCCTGCGGCAGCGGCCTGAAGTACAAGGCCTGCCACGGCAAGCTGGCGTGAGCTGACATCGCGCGTTCAGAACGAGGGCCCTTCGGGGCCCTTTTTTTTCGTTCACGACACACAGGTGCCGTTCGCGACACACAGCGGTCGTTCGTCCCAAGGCGCTGGAACCCGCCCCCACGTCTCTCTATATTGCCCTGGCGAAACACACACAAGAGACGGCGCCTCGATGCGCCCTCGCCAGGAGACACCACCCATGACGACGACGACAAGCACGCCTGCCCTGGCCATGCCCAGGCTACTGGGGCGAACCGCCTCCGAGTGGCTGATCAGCTTGCCCACCATCACCTTGCTGCTGCTGATCCTGGTGATCGGCACCGGCGAGATGATCCACGGCCAGCTGCTGAAGTTTGGCGAGATCCTTTTCCACGATGACCGGGGCCACGTCCAGTACTTCATGATGCGGGCCGACCCGGTTCGCCCGACCTGCAACCCGCAACTGAACGTCGACGCCGAAGTCACGCGCCTGCAGGCCGAACGATCCCGCCAAAGCGCGGTCGACGACGACATCGACGGCCTGTTCGCCGAACAGGCCATGGACCCGGCCCTGCTGCGCCAGTCGGTCGGGTCCACGGTGGCGCAGTGCCAGGCTCGGCACACCCTGTACGAGCAGGTGGTCAAGCACATCACCCCGGCCGTGGTGGCCTACCGCACGGTGGAAACCAGCTTCTTCGGCCTCTTCCACTTTGGCAGCGAAAACCGTCCACTGATCTTGCTGTTGCTGCTGACGGTCACGTCCATCGCCACCACGCTGGGCTTTCACCACATCTGCCTGCGTCCACCCAAGTTCGAGCGCGACTTCCGCATGCAGGCGATCACGATGACGATGGCCTCGGCCTTGCTCTTCATGTCGGCCATCCGCTACCACCAGGTCTCGGTCGATGCGGGCGTGCCATTGGAATCGCCCCTGCTCTATTACCTGTGGATGCTGCTGTTCGGCGTGCTCCTGGTGATCAGCGCCTACCGCGTGTTCAAGCCCATCACGGAAGGCACCAAGGGGCTGGGCACCTGGGGCGAATCCTTGCAGTCCATGCCCCTGTTCGCCAGCATGGGCCTCATCGCCGGCGCCTACTTTTTGCTGCATGACCACCCATCAGGCCTGGCCATCTACGTCAGCAAGCTGATGGACATCCCCAACCTGCCCTTGCAGTTGGCGCTCTACATCTGGGCTGGCATGCTGCTCAAGCAAAGCCGCCTGGTCGACCTGTTCATGAACACCCTGAGGCCCTGGAAGTTCTCGCCGGAGCTGCTGACCTACCTGATCCTGCTGGCCGCCGCGCTGCCCACCGCCTATTCGGGCGCTTCAGGGGTGTTCGTGATCGCGGCAGGCGCCATCATTTACCACGAGGTGCGCGCCGTGGGCGGCAGCAGCCAATATGCGCTGGCGGCCACGGCCATGTCGGGCTCGCTGGGCGTGGTGCTGCGGCCCAGCCTGCTGGTGGTGGGCATCACCATGCTCAACAAAGAGGTGACGTCGGACCAGCTCTTCCACTGGGGCGGCTACGTGTTCGTGCTGACCTCGACCATGTTCTTCATCGCCTCGCAGATGCGGCGCACGCAGCGCGTGAACATCACCCCCGCCCGCATCGCGGTGCCCGAGATGCTGCGCCAGATCGTGCCCCTGCTGCCCCACGTGGCCGCGATGGGCGTGGTGGTGGGCTTTTACAGCCTCGCGCTTGAAACACCGTTGAACGAGATCTCGGCCCCCACCATCATCCCGGTGATGATGATCGTGGTGCTGACGCTGGACAAGATCCTGGCCTCGCGAAGCCAGGTCAAAACCGCGTCCGGTCAACCCAGCTACGCGGCGCATCGGCAGATCGGTGTCGAGGCCTCCATCCGCGTGGCCACCACCGAGACCGTCTCGCACATCGGCGCCTACATCGGCCTGATGATGCTGTCGCAAACCGTGGGCGGTGTGGTCGAGCGTTCGGAGATCATCGAGCTCGCCCCGCACCATTTCTCCAGCGTCTGGGCGGCCATGGCTTTCCTGATGATCGCCAAGGTCGTGCTGGGCATGTTCATGGAACCCATCGGCGCCATTTTCCTGGTGTCGGGCACGCTGGCACCCATCGCCTACCGCAATGGCATCGACCCGGTGCACTTCTGGATGATGGTGCTGGTGGCCTTCGAGCTGGGCTACCTGCTGCCGCCGGTGGCGCTCAACCAGTTGCTCACGCGCCAGGTGGTCGGCGAAGACCAGATCGACGCCTCCGACCACGAGGTCCAGAATGCCGGCTTCCTGCAACGCTACGAGCGCTGGCTGCTGCCCATCGCGGTCATGTCCGTCAGCCTGGCGATCGTGGGCTTCGGGCCGCTGATCGTGCAACACGTGGAGTGGCTGCGGTTTTTGAGGTAGAACTCAGGCCATGTCCGACAGCGAATACCCCAGCGACCTGATCGTCCACGGCTCCATCCCCCGGACCGGGCGCTTCAACCTGCTGTGGAGCGTGTCCATCGCGCTGGTGATGTGGGCCATGGAGTGGGCCCTGGGCCGCGACTCCCCCCACCGCTACGGCTTCCTCATCAACATGACCTACGCCTTGTGCCTGGGGTATTGGTGCTGGACCTTGCTGGGCATCGTGTGGCTGAGCGAAGCCCGCCGCCGCTGGAAGCAACTGCCCGACGCACGCCAGCGCTTCGACCGAAGCGGCGTGTACGGCCTGGTGGGCTGGCCCGCGATCGTGCTGTGCATCCTCTTCGGCATCCCGGTGGCCTGCGTCATGGGCGTGGCCATGGCCCAGGCCGCGTTGCACCTGCCCTGGCCCTTGCCTGTGCCCGACCAGCGCCCCCCCATCGGCGTGTCGATGGTGCTGTGCTACAGCTCGGCCCTGGTCACCTTCACCGTGGACTACCTGCGCGTGCGCTTGGCCGCCAGCGAAGTGCGCGCCGAAGCCGCGCAGCGGCAGGCGGTCGAGGCCCAGTTGCAATTGCTGCAAGCCCAGCTCGAGCCGCACATGCTGTTCAACACCCTGGCCAACCTGCACGCGCTCATCGCCAGCGACCCGGCCCGTGCCCAGGACATGCTGGCCCACCTGATCGCCTTCCTGCGCGCCACCCTCAGCGCCACGCGCATCCCCGCGCACCCTTTGTCGGAAGAGTTCACCCGCGTGGCCGACTACCTGGCCCTGATGCAGATCCGGATGGGCCCCCGGCTGAAAGTCTCGCTGGAACTGCCCGACGACCTGGCCAGCCTGCCCGTGCCCCCCATGCTGCTGCAACCCCTGGTCGAGAACGCCATCCAGCATGGCCTGGAGCCCAGCCGCCAGGGCGGGCAGTTGACCGTGCGGGCAAGCCACGACGGCGAGCACCTGATCCTCAGCGTGGACGACACCGGACGCGGGCTGCAAGCCGCCCAACTGGTCAGGCGCAGCACCGCGGGCTTCGGCTTGAGCTGCGTGCGGGATCGTTTGCAATCGCTCTACAACGGCGGCGCCAGCCTCAGCCTCACCCCCAAACCCGCCGGCACGGGCACCCACGTGTCACTGCGCCTGCCCGTGCCTTTGCCCAGGCCCGAACTCATCGAAGAAGCCCCTGCCCTGCCATGAACGCCACCGCCCTGATCGCCGAAGACGAACCCGTGCTGGCCCAGGCCCTGGCCACCATGCTGACCCGGCTGTGGCCAGAGCTGACCCTGCTGCCCCCAGCGCAGGACGGCGGCGAAGCCCTGCAACGCGCCGTGGCCGAGCAGCCCGACGTCCTCTTCCTGGACATCCACATGCCTGACCGCGACGGCCTGGACGCCGCGGAAGCCATCGTCGAAGCCTGGCCCACGGAGCTGCCCCTGCCCTTGATCGTGTTCGTCACCGCCTACGACCAGTACGCGCTGGCGGCTTTCGAACGCGCCGCGGTCGACTACGTGCTCAAACCGGTGCAGACCACCCGCATGGCCGCCACCTGCCAGCGCCTGAAAGACCAGCTCAAACTGCGCGCCCATGCCCAGGACGACGGCGCCCTGGCGGGCACCCTGGAGGCCCTGCGCAGCGCCAGCCTGGAGCGCCAGGCCGACGCCGCACCGACCACGTCCCTGACGGTGATCCAGGCCGCCATGGGCTCGGGCCTGCTCATGATCCCGATCGAAGACGTGCAGTACTTCGAAGCGGCCGACAAATACGTCCGCGTCATCACGTCCAGCACCGGCATGGCCGGCGCCGAGGTGCTCATCCGCACCCCATTGCGCGAGCTGGTGCCCCGCTTGAATCCCCTGCATTTCTGGCAGGTTCACCGCAGCGCCGTGGTCAACCTCAAGGCCATCGAACGCGTCAGCCGCACCAACGGCCGCATGCGCGTGCACCTGCGCGGCCGGGCCGAAACCCTGGAAGTCAGCCGGATGTACGCCTACCAGTTCAAGGCCATGTGAAAATCACGGCCTTCGCTGGAGCTTATTCACATGCCCGTCAACCTGACCGCCCCCAACCACCAAGACCTGCACCCTGTTCCCGGCGTCAAGCTGGGCATCACCATGGCGGGCGTCCGCAAGGCCAACCGACGCGACCTGACGGTCATCACCCTGGACCCGGGCAGTGCCGTGGCCGGCGTGTTCACCAAGAACCGCTTCTGCGCTGCCCCGGTGCAGCTGTGCCAGAAACACCTGGCCGCCAACAGCGACATCCGCGCCCTGCTCATCAACACCGGCAACGCCAACGCCGGCACCGGCGAAGACGGCCTGGTGCGTGCCCACGCGACCTGCGTGGCCCTGGCCCGCCACCTCGACATCGCGCCCGAGCAGGTCCTGCCCTTCTCGACCGGCGTGATCATGGAAACGCTGCCCAACGACCGCATCCAGGCCGGCCTGCCCGCCGCGCTCGATGACCTGAAGGCCGACCAGTGGGGCGTGGCCGCCGAAGGCATCATGACCACCGACACCCTGCCCAAGGCCGCCTCGCGCCAGGTCAGCATTGGCGGCGCCACGGTCACCATCACCGGCATCAGCAAGGGCGCTGGCATGATCCGCCCCAACATGGCGACCATGCTGGGCTTCCTGGCCACCGACGCCAAGATCGCGACCAAGCTGCTGCAGGCCCTGGTGACCGAAGCGGCCGACCAATCCTTCAACCGCATCACCATCGACGGCGACACGTCGACCAACGACTCCTTCGTGCTGATCGCCACCAACCAGGCCGAACACGCCGAGATCACCAGCCTGGACAGTGCCGAGGGCCAAGCCCTGCGCGCCGCCGTGATCGCCGTGTCGCAGCAACTGGCCCAGGCCATCGTGCGCGATGGCGAAGGCGCCACCAAGTTCATCACCGTGAAGGTGGAAGGCGGCAAGACCGAAGACGAATGCAAGCTGGCGGCCTACGCCATCGCTCACTCGCCTTTGGTCAAGACGGCCTTCTTCGCCAGCGATCCGAACCTGGGCCGCATCTTGGCCGCCGTGGGCTACGCCGGCATTGGCGATCTGGACCAGACGCTGATCGAACTGCACCTGGACGACGTGCACGTGGTGACCAAAGGCGGACGCCACCCCGCCTACCGCGAAGAAGACGGCCAACGCGTGATGAAACAGAGTGAAATCACCGTGCGCGTGGGCCTGGCCCGAGGCACGTTCGAGACCACGGTGTGGACCTGCGATTTTTCACACGAGTACGTCACCATCAACGCCGACTACCGCAGCTGACGCGCGGCCGGCCACCGCCGCCAACCGGCGATCCCCACCACGCCCGCCAGCAGGAGTGCCAGGCTCCCGGGCTCGGGCACCGCGGTCAACTGCCCGCGGATGGCGCCATTCGGGAACATCTCCGAATGCAGGTCGATGTAGTACTGGCTGGCCGTGGCCTCGGTGATGCGCAAGGTGGCGGGAAAGCCCGTGAACCCACCCTTGAAACGGCCATGCCCGCTCAGCCCGCTCACGTTCAGGCTGAACAGGGCCCGGCCCGTTGTCCCGGCCACACCCTCGTGAATGTGCTCCGCCACCAGGGTGTCGAAGCCATTGCCCAATCCGGTGAAGCTGATCTCGTATTCCAGGTGGTTGAGGTCATGGTCAATCGTGATCCAGGCTTGGCCCGTGGCGGTCGGGTCGCCGCCGCCAATGACCTGGGCACCGTTCAGCACCGCGGTGAATGAGGCCATGCGGGCTTGTGCCCCCAGGCTGACGAACAACAAAGCACAAAAGGCTCCGGTGAGGCAAGGGTGCATGACAGGGCTCCTTGGGTGAGGTGGTGACCGAGGGCCGCCATCTCACCATGGCTGAGCGCGTGAATCAAGCTTTTCGGAAGGGGTTTCGGACAGCCCCCCATGCACGCTCGGACGATAGCGCCTACAATGAGGGACCTTTTTCAGGGGCCGACCAGGTTTCGACGTGGATGCGGATCCGAAGTAGGGCATGTCGAGCTCCAGTTTGCTCGTAAATCTGGCTGGAAACAAAGTAACTGCAAACGATCAAACGTTCGCACTCGCCGCTTAACACCGGTGAGCCTCACAACAGTTGGCCGATGGGCTGGGTCTGCGTCGCAAGACAAGGACTGTGAGGTCATACACATTGGCTGGTTCTCTGCCGGGTCACTCGGTAGAGAACGAGATTAAGTGACTGGCGGATTCTGTAGCGTGCCGCTGCGCGACAGAGTCCGTGAGATCCAAATCAGACGGCTACACATGTAGAACTGCTCGGTGATGGTTTGCGGACGGGGGTTCAATTCCCCCCGGCTCCACCATTCAAGACGGCCAGCGCCTATGACAGACAGTCAGCGCTGGCCTTCTTTTTTGTCCCAGATTAGCGCTCATTGGCGTTCGATTCGCACCGATTTCGCACCGAAATTCGCACCGATCAAGAGTCCGCTGCCCTCGCCTCCGACCAGAGGTTTATGAGTCCTCTGCTCCAACTTCTGCCCGGATGGTTCGAGTCCCTCCGACCAATTGCCTTCTAAGCAACAGGTCAATGCCCGCAGCAGACTTCGCGAGTACAGGTTCGATTCCTGCTGGGAGAATCGAACTTTGACGCCGGACGGGCAATAAAAAGCCGCCTGGAGTAAACCAAGCGGCAATGCGCCGAAGCACACAGGCTCAGGGAGGTGAAGCCTGGTCACTGGTCGCTCAGCGACAGAAGTAATTCTACAGAGTTACAAAAGACCACGCTAAGGGGTTCTGCGATGCCAAAGGGCGAGCAGTTGCTTAGAAGGCAATTGCTCTGTCGGACAGGATCCCGGGCCCAGGCAGCCGCCACGGATTCAAAATCCGCTGCCCTAGGAATGCAGGTTCGAGTCCCCGGGCCGGACTCGAACCCGGATCACCAAGGCGTACTTCAGCAAACGTCGGCTGTCTCGCGCTCCGCGGCCACCAGGTCCATCACCCCTGCCCCACCGATCGGCAACAGCGCGTTCTCGGCCACGATCCCATAAGAGGACTCGCACTTGTTGTAGAACGATGGGTCGCCCTCGGCCTTGACCACCCAGAAGCGCTGCGTCGGGTCGCGTGCCGGCGGGTAGGGTCATCCTCATCTGCGGAGCCAGTGCATATCTCGCATGCTTGGGTTGCAAGCTACCAAGGCCCGCCAGCCGAGAACGGACAGAACTATCAGTTGAAGAGCTGGGAGAGGTAAACGATCGGCTTGGCTCAAGTTTTGAGAAGGGTTGGTATATGGGCCATACCAGGAGATGGTCCCTGCGATCATCTGAAACTTGGGACGCCCTACAAGAAGTTGCTAGGTATGTTGGCTGGCCATTGACAGGGGCGACTGGAGACCAGTGATTCATGGCATGCGGGGCCTTAAGTCAGCGTTCATGCCTCACATCCAGGTGACCAACACCGCAACTGGAGCAAGCGTAGCGCTCAATTGATCTTCAGCGCATCTTATCCACCGTAAATCAGGGGTTGCCGTCGCCATAGCCAGCATAGATGATGCTTGTAACATTGAGCAATCTGGGAGGCCCTATGAATACAGCGGTAGAGCGGAGTTTTACGCCAGAAAAAGAATTAACTCCCGCAGAAATCTACAAAATACATCGCGATTATATTCAACATGAGGACTCGCTCATCAACCATCGTACAACATGGTTGATCACTGTTCAATCATTTCTTATTGCAACATTCGGGTTTTCTTATCAGAAAAAATTCGAAGTTGCAGAAAAACTCCAGGCGAGAGGATTGTCGCTGGACGCAATGGGCCCAACATACGATGAGTATCGAACGTTTATGATAACTCTCGCGATTGTGGGTGTAATAACTGCTCTAGCAGCACTATGTTCTGTATTTGCGGCCGTCAGTTCTATCCGCGCCGTTCAAGACACTTGGCAGAAAAAGTTTGGAACTCTTCCCCATCCTTACCTTCCTGGTCTCATAGGCGGCGGTAGTGACAAAATTGCGAGTTTGGGAGTTTTGCTCTCAATGTGGGCGCCTATTTTCTTCTCGCTTTTGTGGCTCACAACTATTGTATTTCTGCTTTTTAAATTCCAAGCCGGTGTTCGGTAGCGCCAAGACGACAACAGGAATCACAATCCTGGACTCATCGCCCTTGTGCGTTGCCATTGTCATGACAGGCGGGCGATCACTTGTCTGGCCCATGCGAAGCTAGGGGGTTGCGGCGCACCACAACAACTCGCACACTGCCAATCCCGCAGAGACGTTTGCTGCCTCGCGAGGATTAAGGGAGTGCCATTCGTGAGCAGGCTTCGACCTCCCTGCCAAGGTCGATGGGGGGAGCCGTCAATGGCGGATAAAGAAAGCCAAGAGCATGAACATTCAGTCTGCAATTCTTTCGCGATCATTTGCGACCGTAGCGAAAGCCGCGACAGCCGGCATATTTTCTTTTGCATTAACAGCAGGATCGGCATTCGCTGACAATATAGGAATAGATTGGTCAGCTGGGCTATCAGGTTCGCTTATTGGTTTGAGCACAGGCAACGTTGATGAGGACGTAATATACTCTGCCACTTTTCTCGTCCCAGCTCCTTTGTTCCAGTCAACCTCAGGTCACGGAGTAGAGCATCACTACCTGCGAACGGAAATCACCGGATTTGAGTTTAAATTCAACTTTCCTATTCCTGAGACTCTTGCATCTTTCGGTAACTATGGAAAGCTAACTGCCCCCGTATCGAAGTCACACGGCTTCACGGGAGCCCAATTGCTTGACATCATGCCGCTCTCCGACAAGATCCTGAGTGTGACCGCCATTGGGAGGCATATATATGCCGTCCCAGAACCTGAAACATATTTGTTGGTGTTTTGTGGCCTAGGCGTTTTGGGATGGAGAAGCATCAAGGTTTTGCACAAGAACTCGTAAGTAGCTAAGTTTTATGCCAACACCGCCTGCCCGCTGCAATGGCTGGTAGGCGGCTCGCCGGAAGACCTTGATTGGCGCGGGGGCCGGCTGCACGGCTGGGGCGCCATGCAGTGGTAGGTTAAGGCGCAAGCTCGAGTAGGCCACTCACCTGGACCGCGAGCTCGTCGCGTTCTTTTGCCACCGCTGTATATCTTCCGCTGCACTCGCCGAGGCTGTTGGTGGCGGCGGCGACTTGCGCAGCGAGGCCGGCACGGGTTGAGCTTTCTCGCATGGAGTCGGCACGAACACGGTCGAGGGTGTCGAGCAACCGGAGGTGAGCGTCGAGAGTAACGCCAGAGGCAACAGCCACGGCTGCGGTTTTGGTTTGCGTGTCATGGTCAGCCTTTCGGCTTTGGCCTCTTCCGTGCGTTGCCCACCTGTACCTGGGCAACCTTAGCGGCGACAACAGGCTGCTGTGCGGTGAGCACGCGGACCTCGCCTACCAGGTTCCTGGGTAATCCCCTAAAATTGCAACATCAGAGGTGAGCCACAGTGTTGCTGCTTGTAATGCAGGCTGTATCTACTACCCGTTCATCCATAAATCAGGGAGAAAAAACATGTCTTGGAAAGATTCCAAGCGCGTATCTACGCGCCTACTGCGAGGTGTATTTGTCCTCGCCGTCGCGGCCGCCGCCGCAACCAGTGCCTCGGCCCAGCTGATCGACAACCCCAGTTATGTGACCTACACCGCGGCAGCCAGCCCGGCCATGCCGACGCTTCTGCCGCCAACAACCGCCTCATCGCTGACTCCGCCACCTGGTTTTTGGGATGAGCGGGGCACCGTACCGGTGACCCTCAACTACCAGCGTGACAATACGACTGCTGGCGGCCCTTACCTCACCATCACAATCAGCAATAACACCTCGGTCATGGGCAACTACACGTTGCACGCCAGCCCTGATCGCGCCATCGCAGTTGGCAACGTGGCCCGCTCCAAAATCGGGCTGGTGGTGGCACAAGCACCGAGCGAGGTTTTCATCAACGCCGGCTTCTACCAGTACGCAGGCAGCACCTATAACGGCCAACTCGAAAGTGAAACATCGGTCGTTGATGGCGCACGCACTACGCTGCAGAACGTGAGCGCCGAATTGGTGGGCGGCACCAAGTCGTGGGGCACAAACCTCAGCACCACGCAAGCACACGCCATCTTGTCGGCCTACAACATCCCGCCCGGCGGCGTGGTGGTCTTGCGCGTCAAGAGCTGGACACTCGACAACGGCGTCACTGCTGGCAACGGCATCATGCCGCTGTCCATCCTGGGCCGCCAGCAGAACACCGGCCCCAGCAAGAATTTCAAGGTCTCGGTCGAGATGATCGGCAAGAGCTTCTCGGGCTCCTATGTTTCCACACTCGAAGTGGTCAACAACCTGGGTGTGATCAAGCAAAGCTCGTCACACGCAAGCACTGAATGGTCCACCCAGTATGGCCGCATCGTTGACAACTTCATCCTGGACATGTCGGCGGCCTCCATGCCTGTCGGTGACTACACGCTGCGCTACAAAGTGGCACCGTCAGCCGGTGCACCGGGCCTACAGTTAGGCACCACATCAACCAGCGTGGCTGAAGTCAACTACCTTTGGGCCAACCCGGCAGACTACCGCTACCGGATCGGTAACGTGACGGTGAGCGCTACGGGCGGCTTGCATTTGGGCATGTCCTTCCACTACTACCCTGGCGCAAGCGACACCAAGTTCGGCGCTCCCTATGGCACCTACAAGTTCGTGCGCTCGCTGGCCAGCGACAAGCTGTGGAAGCCGTGGTGGAACGTCAACCCCGATGGCTCGCTTAATACGACCGACCCCAACCGCTGGATTGATCTGGACGCCTGGGCGAACAAGTTCGCGGCAACGGGCCAGCGCAAGCTGCTGCTGACCTTCTTCGGTTCACCCACGGCGGCCAGCTCCAATCCAACGCTGATCAGCAATGCCTGGGGAACTGACGCTCCTGGCATCTCAGCGGCACCTAAGGACTTGAACGTGTTCAGGCAAGCCGTAGAAGCCACGGTGTCGCACCTGAGTGGCCGCGTCTTTGCGGTGGAGTGCTGGAACGAACCCAACAGCCGCGACATGTTCTCGGGTGACCCAAGCAAGCCAAATGTACCTCTGTCCACCCAACTGGCCGACATCTGCCAGAAGGTTTATGAGGGCACCAAGGCCATCGACTCAAGCATCCCCGTGATCTGCCCGCAAGCTGACAGCCCCTACACCGCCGGCTATGTCTACAGCGCCAAGACATCGGCAGGCAATCCCATCACCAACTACTGCGACTGGGTTGGCGCGCACATCTACAGCAGGCTGAGCAACGACACGCACAGCAAGCCATACGCGACGCAAAGCCTGAACCAGGCACTGCGTTTACTGAAGGTGCGCAGCCAGCAGTACGGCATCTCGGCTAAGAAATTGGCCGTGACCGAGTTCGGTTTGAACCGTTGCACATGGAGCACCACCCCGGCTTATGGCCGTGTTGGCCCTGGCCAGACGTTGGATGATCTGGCTAATGGGGACAAGGCCGACGCCATGTTCCAGGCCACGATGACAATGCATGAAGAAGGCGTCACAGCCCTTGGCTTGTACTCATATGACCACGGCGATGACGATCCAACGTGCCGTCGTGGCGGCAGCTATATCTGGTCAACACTGGGCAGTGATTCTTCGCAGTATTTGAACAGTGCTGTGCTGGATGCCTTTGGCAATGCGCGCAACCAGGTCGGCACGACGACCACGGCAGCACCCTGAGTTGGGAGAACTCGGGCTGCGGCCCGTAGCCCCTCGGCCCCGCTTAGGCGGGGCTTTTTATTTGCCAGAGGCCCTTACCCATTTCTCGCCGGGTACCCATCACTACATAGCCTAGGTAACAGACAGACTCAAGCAGGGGTAACTTTGGGGGTAACTCAAAACACGAACAGCGCAAACCCAGCATCCATGCGGGTTGCAGCCAATGTCTCGTGTGACCGGCCCAATTAGACGTCCGATGGCATCCAATGCCACCGACTAGCGCAGAATACGCCCATCAGCCTATTGACGGAATGGGACTCATGAGCGACCTCCCCGCGCCTGAAGACGCAGAAGCCCGGCGAATCGCGGCTTTGAAAGACCTGATCGTGCTCGACAGCCCACCCGAGCCTTTGTTCGACAGCATCACCAGGATGGCGTCGGAGATCTGCGGCACGCCCATCGCCCTGATCAGCCTCGTCGACGAAGAGCGCCAGTGGTTCAAGGCCAATGTGGGGCTGGAAGGGGTGGAAGAGACGCCGCGGGACTTGGCGTTTTGCGCGCACGCCATCCATCAAGACGGTTTGATGGAAGTCCTCGACGCGACCGCGGACCCCCGGTTTTCCGACAACCCGCTCGTCACAGGTTCGCCGCACATCAAGTTCTACGCGGGTGCCCCCCTCGTGCTGCCGTCTGGCGCCAAGGCGGGCACCCTCTGTGTGATCGACCGCTCGCAAAAGCAGCTCACCGACTTCCAGGCGTGCAGCTTGCGCATGCTGGCGGACATGGTGAGCCAGGCCTTGACCATGCGCCGCGACCTGATTCACCGCGCCCTGACGGTCAGGCGAGAAGCCGAGGAAGTGCTGCGTGCCAAGGAAGCCCTGCTGGACCGCACAGGCCGCATCGCGGGCGTGGGTGGCTGGGTGGCCGAGATGGCTTCGCAGCAGATCCACTTTTCGGAGCAAGCCTGCAGCCTGCTCGACCTCGGTTCAACCTGTGTCATGGGCACAAAAGCGGCCCTGGGCATGCTCACGGGAGATGGCCAGGACAGGCTGCGCCAGGCGGTGGCCCAACTTGCATCGAAGGGCGACCCACTGGACCTGGAGGTCTGCCTGAGCACGCCGACTGACCGCCTGATGTGGGTGCGGCTGGCGGGAGAGTTCGAGTTCGCGCAAGGACGGCCGGTGCGCTTGGTGGGCGCTGTGCAGGACATCAGCGAACGCCTGAAGCACAAGGCCGAACTGAAACGTGAACAAGAACTTCGCCACCAGGTGGAGCGGCATGCGCATGAACTGAAGAAGCTGTTGAGCGAGCGAGAGGAAATGCTCGATGTGCTGACCCACGAAGTGCGTCAGCCCTTGAACAATGCCTCGGCCGCGCTGCAAAGTGCCAGCGCAGCCTTGCAGAACACCCACGACGCTGCCGCCTTGGACAGGCTTGGGCGGGCACAGGGGGTCATGAGCCAAGTGATGGCCAACATCGACAACACCCTGGCTTCGGCAGCACTGCTGGCCAGCAAGGACGCCATCGAGCTGGCCGACACCGACGTGGACACCCTGGTGGCCGTGGCCGTGGCGGACGTGCCCTCGCACGCGCGGCACCGCATCCAGGTGGAGCGCCTGGCCAGCACCCGCACCGTGCAGGCAGACATGGGGCTCATGCGGCTGGCCTTGCGCAACCTGTTGCTGAATGCCTTGAAATACAGCCCTCCCGACACCAAAGTGATCGTCCGCCTGCTGGATTGGGACGAGCCGCTGGCCCTGGTGATCGAGGTGGAAGACGCCGGGCCGGGCTTTGACGCCGAGTTGACGCCGCGGATGTTCCAACGCGGCGTCCGGGGCCGGCATGCTGGCGTGGTCAAAGGGCACGGGCTCGGGCTCTACATCGTGCGCCGGGTGATGGAACTGCATGGCGCCCGCGTCGATCTCGTGCGCAACACGCCTCAGGGCAGCACCTTGCAGTTGATCCTGGAAGTGGCTCAGTGAGCCTTCAGCTCGGCCTTGAACACATAGCCCACGCCTGATTTGGACTGCAAGGGCACCAAGGCCGGCGTGGCTTTTTCAATGCGCCGGCGCAGGCGGTAGATGGTGGCGTTCAGGCCGTCGGTGCTGCTCTCCCCCTCTTTGCCCAGCTTGCGCAGGATGAGCTCACGCGGCACGACTTCGCCGGCGGCATCCACAAAGCACTCCATCAAAGCCAGGTCGGTTTCGCTCAGCTCGATCTGAACGCCGTCCGGGGCAATCAGGCTGTGGGCGCGCCGGTCCAGTTTCCAGGTGGGTGTGGACGCCTGGCCCGCCCCAGCCCGGCGTTGGACGGCACTGATCGCCAAGACCACCTGATCGAACTGCACGGGCTTGGCCAGGTACATGTCGGCACCGGCGGTCATCACCTGCTTGAACACATCCGGCGCGAGCCGGCCCGACACGACCACCACCCCCGCCTCGGTCCGCCGGCGGAGCACCTTGATCAAGTCGACGCCGTCGATGCCCGGCAAGGACAGGTCGCACAGGTAGAAGTTGTACTCGTAGGCCCCCGGATCGGCCAGCAGATCGGTGCTGTCTTGGAACACGGACACCTCGATGCCCTGCTCCCTGAGGTGCTGGGACAGGAATTCGGTGTATTCGTCATCGTCGTCGACGAGCGCCAGTGTCTTGGGAAGCATGTGCACAGTGTAGGCAGCAATCTTGAGGCTGATCACAAATCAAACAGCGCACCGCATAAATTGCCACAAAAGCGATAAATACTACACAACGTCATAAATGACGCCATGAGATGATTTGTGACATCAGGTAACCACTTTGGAGTCGCGGTGAAAAATCTCTCAATCAAGATGCAACTGACCTTGGCGTTCAGTTTCTTGACCTTCCTGGTGTTGGTGGTCAGCATCTTTGGCGCACACAGCCTGGGGGACGCGAACGACAGGTTCACCGCCTACATCAATGGCGAGGCCCGGCGTGCCGACCTGGCCCTGGACGTCCGGATCTACGCCAGCCGCCGGGCCATCGCCGTGAGAGACATGGCTTTGGTGGACACGGCCCAAGACCACGCCCTTGGCAAGCAAAGCGCCATCGACTCGCACCAGCAGCTGCAAACCAGCCTGCGCGACTTGAAGGCCTCGGTGAGCGGCGACTCCAATGTCACGCCGCGCGACCGCGAGCTGGTGGATGCCATCGATCAGATCGAGGCCCGCTATGCGCCGATTGCGCTCGACATCGTCCGCTTGTCGAGCGAGGACAAGCGCGAGGAAGCCATCCGCAGGATCAATGTGGATTGCAGGCCCTTGCTCAACCAACTGATGGAGGCCGCCAAGGCCTATGTCGAGTACACCCGTGAAGAGACCCGGCGCCAAAGCGCTGCCGCGGCCACCGCCTTGGCACGGCAACGCGCCATCATGCTGGCCCTCAGTGCGCTGGCCGCCGTCATGGCAGGGGTGCTGGGCTGGCTGATCATCCGCAGGCTGGTCGCTTCGCTGGGTGCCGAGCCCGCCGACCTGTTCCGACTGGCCCAACGGGTGGCCCAAGGTGACATCTCGGAAGTGCAGGGTGCGTCCACCGCCCCCGCTGGCAGCGTGCTGTCGTCCATGGGTGCCATGCAAGGCCAGTTGCAGGCCTTGATCGGCCAGGTTCGCACCACGGCCGACAGCATTGCCTCGGCCAGCTCGGAGATCGCCCAAGGCAACAACGACCTGTCCAGCCGCACTGAACAGCAAGCCAGCGCGCTGGAGGAAACCGCCGCGTCGATGGAGCAACTGGGCTCCACCGTGAAGGGCAACGCCAGCCATGCCAAACAGGCCAGCCAGTTGGCCCACGATGCGAGCGCGATCGCGGTGCAAGGCGGCGAGGTGGTCGACAAAGTCATCCTGACGATGCAAGGCATCAACGACAGCAGCAACAAGATCTCGGACATCATTTCCGTGATCGACAGCATCGCTTTCCAGACCAACATCCTGGCGCTCAATGCGGCGGTGGAAGCCGCCAGGGCGGGTGACCAGGGCCGTGGGTTTGCGGTGGTCGCCAGCGAAGTGCGCACCCTGGCACAACGCAGCGCGCAGGCCGCCCGCGAGATCAAGTCACTGATCCACGACAGCGTGGAACGCGTGGCGCAAGGCACCTCCCTGGTGGACCAGGCCGGCGCCACCATGCAGAAGGTGGTCCAGTCGGTCGGGCAGGTCTCCGTGATCATGGAAGAGATCAGCCATGCCAGCACGGAACAAAGTGCCGGGGTGGCCCAGGTTGGGCAGGCCATCACTCAGATGGACAACGCCACGCAGCAGAACGCAGCGCTGGTGGAGGAAAGCGCCGCCGCCGCCGAAAGCCTGAAGTGCCAGGCCCAGCAACTGGTGAAGGCCATTGCCTTCTTCAACCTGGCCAATGCCGTGGGCCAACCATCGACCAGTGGGTACCGCGCATGAGCGCCCTGTCACGCCACAACGTCCGGCAGGCGGGACAAGGGCAGCCTTTGCTGTTCGCGCATGGCTACGGTTGCGACCAGAGCGTCTGGCGTTTCATGGCCCCGGCCTTCGAGACCACGCACCGGGTGGTCCTGATGGACCTGGCGGGGTGCGGCACCGCCGCACCCGATGCGTATGACCAGGAGCGCCACGCCACGCTTCACGGGCACGCGCAGGACATCATCTCGGTGTGCGAATCGGCGCAGCTGGAAGGTACCGTGCTGGTGGCCCATTCCGTCAGCACCATGAGTGCCGTGCTGGCCGCCAGGACAAGGCCAGACCTGTTCTCGGCGCTGGTGATGCTGGCGCCCTCGCCCAGCTACCTGAACCACGAGGGTTACCAGGGTGGCTTCGAGCGCCAGGACATCGACGATCTGCTCCACATCCTTGAAGCCAACCATTTCAAGTGGGCCCGCATGATGGCGCCCGTGGTCATGGGCAGCGAGAACAACCCTGCGCTGTCCGAGGAGCTGGCCACGCACTTCTGCCGGATGGAGGCGTCCGTGGCCAAGCATTTTGCCCAAGTCACTTTTCTGTCAGACCACCGCGAGGACCTGGACGGATTGTCGATCCCGACGCTGGTGATGCAATGCACCCGGGACACTCTGGCACCCGCCTCGGTGGGACAGTACCTGCAATCGCGTTGGCCGCAAGTGCAGCTGGCCAAGCTGGAAGCGACCGGCCACTGCCCACACATGAGCGCACCGCAAGAGGCCACCGAGGTGCTCCGCGCCTTTCTGGAAGCGCAGGCCCACGAACTCGTGGAAAGCACCGCATGATGACCGACGCACCCTATGGCCTCATCGTGACGTCTGGCGACGGCATGATGAAGAGCGCCAGCCAACGCTTCGCGTCGTGGATGCAGATGAGCGAGCACAGCCTGCAAGGCAGGCGCTTTGAGGACTTGCTGTCGCCCGCCAGCCAGATCGTCTATGCCACCCATCTCGTCCCGTTGCTGGAAGCCACGGGCACGGCCAGCGAGGTGATGCTCGACTTGGTCCTCGCCGATGCGCGGCGGTTTCCGATCGTGCTGTTCGCCATCTGCAAACCAGCCGCTGGCGGCTGTGAGATCACCTTGCACGTGTTCGACGCGACAGAGATCAGGCGGCACGAACAAGAACTCCGCCACGCCAAGCAAGAGGCGGAAGCGGCGGTGGCCGCGTTGAGCCAAGCCAACACCCAGTTGAGCAGGCAATCAGAAGAGCTCCGGATCACACTGCGGTCCATCGCCGAAGGTGTGATCACCATTGGCACGGATGGGCTGATGTCCTCCATCAACCCGACGGCCCAAAGCCTGTTCGGCATGACAGAAAGCCAGGCCCTCACCACCACGGTCAACCAGCTGGGCACCCTTCTGCACCCGGAAAGCAGACAGCCGTTGCAAAACCTCGCCCCTCTTCTGCGCACCGGGCAATTCGAAGCGCTGCTGATGACGCCAGATGGCCATGAACGCCACTTGGAAGCGAGCGTGGCGCACCTGCACGGCACCGGTGACAAGTTGATGGGTGCCGTGATGGTCATCCGCGATGTCACCGATGAGCGTGGCCTGCTCCAGCAACTGACCCACGAGGCGAACCACGACCACCTCACCGGCTTGAGCAACCGCCGCGAGTTCGAACGCCGTTTGAACGCCTTGGCCAGCACCGCGGACGACCCTCAGCACCATGTGTTCTACATCGACGTGGACCAGTTCAAGGTGGTGAATGACATTGCCGGGCACGAGGGGGGCGACCAGCTTCTGGTGCACATCGCCGGCATTCTGAAAGCAGGTGCGCGGCAAAGCGACACCGTCTCACGGCTAGGGGGCGACGAGTTCGGGCTGATCCTTCCTCATTGTTCCGAAGAAGCCGCGCTGCGTGTGGCCCAGAAGCTGCGCGCCCAGATCGCCGCGTTCGGCCTGCCATGGAACAGCAAGAGCTTCAATGTCACGGTCAGCATCGGCATGCTCGCGTTCGGAGAACGTGGCACCTCCGCCGCCGCCGTGATGGCGGGTGCCGACATGGCCTGCAACCTCGCCAAGGAACAGGGGCGCAACCGCATCCAGACTTACACCGACGCCGATGAGCGGATGCAGGCCCGGCGAGGCGAGATGACCTGGGCTTCGGAGATCCGGCGTGTGATGGAGGATGGCCGGCTGCGGCTCCATTTCCAGCCGATCGCGCCCCTTCATCCCACCCCGGGCAAGCTCAAGCATGGCGAGATGCTTTTGCGAATCGTGGATGGCGATGGCAAGCTGTTGCCGCCTGCCTCCTTCATCTCGGCGGCCGAACGCTACAACCAGATCCAGGCCGTTGACCGGTGGGTGATCAAGACCGCCTTCGATTGGCTGAGCCAACATCCTGACCACGAGGCGTCGATCAATCTTTCAGGCCAATCCATTGGCGATGCGCAACTTCTGTCCTTCGTGTTCGCACAGTTTGAGCGGACGGGTCTGTCGCCTCGCCGCGTCTGCTTCGAGATCACCGAGACGGCCGCCATTGGCGACCTCGCGTCGGCCTTGGCCTTCATGAATGCCATGAAGGCGGTGGGCGTGAAGTTTGCGCTCGATGACTTCGGCATCGGCATGTCATCGTTCAGCTACTTGCAGACCCTGCCGGTGGACTACGTGAAGATCGATGGGAGTTTCACGAAGACCTTGCTGACCTCGCCCCTCAACAGGGGCATCGTGGAATCGATCGTTCGAATCGCCAAGCTTTGCGGGCTTCAAACGATCGCGGAATGGGTGGAAACCGCCGAGACCAGGGACATGCTGGCGCGCATCGGCGTGGACCATGCGCAAGGATGGCTCATCGGCAAACCGATGCCTTTGCCCGACGTGGTCCCGGCCAGGCTGGCTGCGGCCATGCACTGAATGGGTATGGTCATGGGCCGAACTGGCCGTGGACCGCTTGCTCGCCCGAAGCTACGCCGCGGCAGCACCTAACCTGAATCGGGAAGCCATCTCACCCAGCCGATTTGCCTGATCTTTCAAGCTCTCGGCTGCGGCGGCCGACTCTTCAACCAAGGCCGCGTTCTGTTGTGTCATTTGATCCAACTGACCCACCGCGACGTTGACCTGCCCAATCCCCAGACTTTGCTCGTTGGCAGCCGCGCTGATTTCAGTGATCAAGCTGCTCACCCCTTGCACACTGGTCATGAGTTCCGACATGGTTCTGCCGGCGTCTTCGACCAGTTGAGCTCCGTTTTCCACACTGGTGACGCTGTCGCCGATCAGTTTTTTGATTTCCTTGGCGGCTTCGGCAGAGCGGCGTGCCAGTTGGCGCACTTCGCCTGCCACGACGGCGAAACCGCGGCCTTCCTCACCAGCGCGCGCAGCCTCCACCGCGGCATTGAGCGCCAGGATGTTGGTCTGGAAGGCGATGCCATCGATGACGCCGATGATGTCGACCACTTTCTTCGAGCTGGCATTGATGTCGCTCATGGTGGACACCACCTTGGCCACCACCTGCCCGCCTCGTTGGGCAAAATCGCTGGCCGTCGACGCCAGTCGAGTGGCCGTCGCAGCAGAGGAGGCACTTTGCATCACGGTGCTCGTGAGCTGCTCCATGGAGGAGGCCGTTTCCTGCAGACTGCTGGCGGCCTCTTCCGTTCGGCTGCTGAGGTCCACATTGCCGGTGGCCACTTCCGCACTGGCCACCTGGATGCTGTCAGAGGCTTGTCGAATTTGCCCGACCAACTTCTGCAGGTCTTGCTGCATGTGCGCAAGTTCGGCCATCAGACTGTCCGCATGGGGCGTCAGCGGGACGGGCACTGAAAGGTCGCCCGCCGCGATCCGGCGCAGGGCATCACGGGCATCTGCTGGCTCGCCGCCCAATTCACGTTGGACATTGCGTTGCATGAACCATCCCAGGGCGATCGCCACGCCAGCCGCCACGAATGCAAAAAATCCAGCGATGGCGGTGGCTTGACGACCGCGACCCTGTGCCGCGGCATGGGACTCCTGGGCCAACTTCCTCGCAGCTTCACGTTGCTTGATGAGTTCGCTGCGCAGTTTTCTCCAGGCTGGCGTTTCTTCGGTGTTCAGAAGTTTCACAGCCGCTTGAGGATCGCTGGCCACCAACGCAGATACCTTGCTCACCGCCGTCTCCTGTGCATCGCGCAAGCTGGCAATGATGGGAAGGTCTTTCTCAAACGGTGTGCCAGTGGCCACCTTCTCGGTTTCACTGAAGGCTTTGCGGAAGGCTTCCTGAGCAGCCTTCAGGTTTTCATAGGCTCGGGCGTTCTTGGGGTCAAGGACCGTGTTGCGAAGGGCTTGACCAGACTGCAGCCCTTGCGCGTACATCTCCGACAGCCCATCCGAGAGCTTCTGGTCGGTGGCCATGTACTGGTCAAACTCGGCTTGTGTGCGTGCGAGTCCCCAAACACCCACGGTCGTGGCCGCCACGAACAGGGTGGCAGGCGCTATGAAGCAAATCGTCAGTCGGGCCGAAAATCGCATGAGAACTCCCTGGAAACCAGATGATGAGGCCCCCGCCTCAGCATGCTTATCGGCAGCCTGTTCTGTTTCCTGAAGGCAAACGTGACCTGTGCGCTTCTCCGCATCCGCATGGATCCTGGTGACGTCGCGGACATGACGGACCTGCTTTGAGGTCGTCAGGCGTACACATCCAGCAATCTGTGCGCGTCTGTTCTGCGGTCTACCTGTTTGTGCTGAGATGACGATTTTGTTTTCTCAGCACTTTCTTTTTTTTCCAGATTTTGTATTTGTGCCTGCACGAGCTGGATTTGCGCCTGGATCAATTTCGCTTGCGCAATTTTTTGCTTGGCGTCGCCACTCCCCTGCGGGACTTGCCGCAGCTGTGCATACAAGTCAGCCAGTTGCTTCTTCAATTTGCCCAATTCGCTGGCACCTCCAGAACTGGAGGTGCTGGCAGCAGTGCTGGCTGAAGTGACCACGATGCTTGACGACATGCCTTCTTTTCGGCAATCCGGCGGATTTCTTCAGCCGTGGCGCAAGCAACGAAAGCCCCTCACTCGGTCGACAATGCGCGATGAATGAAGGCTCCGCCCGCCGCACCAACCAGTGGAGCCAACCAGAACAGCCACAGTTGGGACATGGCCCAGTCGCCCACGAACAGCGCCACGGCGGTGCTGCGCGCCGGGTTCACCGAGGTGTTGGTCACCGGGATGCTGATCAGGTGGATGAGCGTGAGGGCCAGGCCGATGGCCAACGGCGCGAAGTTTTGCGGTGCCCCGGTCGAGGTCGCGCCCAGGATGACGAACAGGAAGCCGGCCGTGAGCACCGTTTCGATCAGGGCGGCGGCCAGCAGCGAATAGCCCCCTGGTGAATGTTCGCCGAAGCCATTGCTGGCAAAGCCCGCGGACACGTCGAAGCCCGCCTTGCCGGAGGCCACCAAGTACAGCACGCCAGCCCCGGCGATGCCGCCCATGACCTGGGCTGCGATGTAAGGCAGCAGTTGGGCGGTGGGCAAACGTCCGGCCACCCACATGCCCACGCTGACAGCGGGATTCAGATGCGCCCCCGAGATGTGCCCCAGGGCATAGGCCATGGTCAGCACCGTGAGGCCGAAGGCCAGCGACACGCCCAGCAGGCCGATGCCCACACCGGGAAAGGCCGCCGCGAGGACCGCGCTGCCGCAGCCGCCCAGCACCAACCAGAACGTACCGACGAATTCGGCGCCATATGCTTTCATGAATTGCTCCTGTCAAAAAATCAAAGGGAAGAAAGAGGCCTGGGCACGTCAGAACTTGCCCAGCATGTTGAGGAACCAGCCGCGGCTGCGGTAGCTGAGGTCGGTCACGTTGTCGGAGAAGTCGGTGAAGTTGTGGCCGATGCCCACCTTGAAGTTCTCGTTGACGTGGTAGTAGAGGGCGGTGAGGAAACCGCTCTTGCGGTCGTCCAGCTCACGGGCCTGCAGGCTGCGCAGTTCCAGCAGCCAGTCCCACTGGCGCACCACCTTCCAGTCCACGCGGGCCACGGCCAGCGTGGCCGTGCTGCTGAACCAGGGTGCGCTGTCGTCGCGGGCCGCGCGCAGTTCGCCCGTGCGCCAGGCCAGCTTGCCGCCCACCGTCCAGCGCGAGGTGAGGTCGTAGGTGGCGTCCACCGCCAGCACACGGCTGCGCTGCTGGTAATCGATGCCTTGGGTGACCACGGCGACCTGCGTCACATCGGTGGCCACCACCTGGCCGGGCGATGACAGGTCTTGCAGCCAGGTGGCCTTGACCAGCATGTTGAGCCTGTCGTTGAGCACCGGGCGCCAGGCATAGCCTGCCGTGGCCTCGGTGTAGCGGGCGGCGTACCAGCCGCCAGCGCTGCTGTCGCTGTCGGCCACGTTGAGCTTGGCCACCCAGCGCCCATCGCTGCCGTTCTTCACGCTCAGGGCGTTCTTGAGCAACCAGCTGCGCCGCGATTCGGTGGCCGAGCGGTCCCAGCGGTACTCGGCACCGCCGCTGTAGCGCACGTCGGCGTCGGCATAGCCAGCGGTGAAGGCCACGGCCTCGCGCCGAAGCGCCTGCACGGTTTCCGACTCGATGCGGCCATTCTCGAACGAGGCGCCCCAGGTCCAGCGCGTGTTGGGCGCGTACTGCACGCCATAGGCGTGGGTCAGGCCAGATTGCAGGCCGGTCGTCTGGCGGTGCTCGGTGTAGACGTTCAGGCCATCGGCCACGCGTGATTTCAGGCCCGACACCAGGGTGCCGCCGCGGCCCAGGTTGTTCTCGTCGGTGCGGCCGGTGTCGAGCGCGTAGGTCATGTAGACGCTGGAGCGGTCGTCGTACTGGTAGTCGACCCCCGCCTTGCCCGCCGCGCCGCCATCGCCGCCCGACAGTTCGGCACGCAGGCCCAGCTTGTCGGTGGCGCGCCAGCGGGCGCCCACGCCCACGCGGTCGTTGTCCTGGCGGGTGCCGCTGCGCTGGAGGGTGTCCTGCAGGAACACATAGGTGCCCCAGTCGGCCTGGCTGTCGAAATCCAGCTGCGCGCTGAGGTCCGTGCGTTCGCCTTCGACATTGCTCAGCACGGGGGCGAGCGGGTTGATGATCAAAGCATCGGTCTGCTTGTCGTCGTGGCGGGCACCGACGGTGAGCGACCAGCGGGTTGCCAGCTTGAAGGCAAGCTGTGCTTCGGCGGCCTGGGTGTCCACGCCGCCGTCTTCATTGCGCTGGTCGGCCTTCAGGCGCAGCTCGGTGCGCTCGCCCAGCGGCGCGGTGGCGCTCACGCCAGCCTGGCGCGATTCGCGCGCGGCCAACTGGCCAGGCGCCGAGTAGCCGGCGTCGCGCTGCTGTGCATAGGCGGCAAGCCGCCCGTGGTCGGCCAGGCCGGTCTCTTTGAGATCGACCTGCCCTTCGACGCGCCACGCGCCGGCATCCACCTGGTCTTGGTCGGGCAAGGGGTTGTTGTTCGTGAAATTGAAACCGCCATCCAGCGATTCGAGCTGGCCCGTGCCGGGGCCGCTGCTGCGGGCAGCCTCGACCTTCAGGTAAGTGGTCTCGCTGTGGCGCAGCGTCGCATCGACGCCGGTGAGGTGCTGGTCGCCACCGGTCTGCTGTTGTTGCGAGGTGGTCAGGCCAAGCCGCAGCTTGTCGGTGGCCCACCAGGCCACGCGGCCGCCTGTGGCCAGGCTGTCGAGGTCGCCCGCCACCGGCGTGTATTCGTAATCGACCACCAGGTACACGGGGTGGCCGGCCATGCCACCGGTGCGGATGATGCTGCTGTCGTCGGACACGCTGGACAAGGGCGCGCTGAGCAGCACGCGGCCCTGCAGCGCATCGACCTCGTAGTCGGACGATGGCACGAGTTGGCGGCGCGAGATCACGAGGCCGGAGTCGCGGTCGCGCACTTCGACGAAGACTTTCTCGGCGCCGCGTGTGATGTCTTGGTGGCGAAGGTAGTAGAGCGAGCCACCCGTGCCGCGGAAATCCTCGCGCGCGGCCAGGGTGCCGGGCTGCGCGGCGAAGACGTCCAGGCGCAGTTGGGCATCGCCGAAGCTGGTGCTGTCGTCGCCCACATAGCGGCCGTGCAGGCCGTACAGGCCGCGGCTGACCTGGGCCAGCGCGGTGCCGTCGAGCGTGAGTTTGTAGTCGCCCCACAGCAGGTGCGAGCGGCCATCATCGATGCGCAGGTACAGGCTGCCTTGCGTCGGCGCATCCTCGATGGCGGTGGAGTCGTCGCCGAAGGTGGCCCAGGAATCGACCGGGTCCACGCGGCGCAGCAGCGAGGTCGGGTCCTTGCGGTCCAGGCGGCGCAGCAGGTCGTCCAGCGGCTGTTCTTGCGTGTCGAGGCTGCCGGTGATGGTCCAGCGGTCGTTGAGTTGCCCCTTGCCGTAGAAGGCGATGCGGCCTTCGGTCCAGGTGTCGTCGTTGTAGCGGTTCTTGTCTTCGGTGAGCAAAGCCGCCGGGCCGCTGACCTGGTTGTGGCCCACGGTCAGGTCGGCCTGGCCGACGAAGAAGCCGTCGCGGCGCGGGATCTCGAAGTCGCGGCGGTAGACCTGTGCCCGGCCATCGGGCTCGATCACGGCGATCTCGCCGGTGTGCACCTGGCGCGGCACCAATTGCTGCGCAACGAAGCGGCCTTGCACGTCCACCGGCACGGCCAGGCCCAGGGCCCGCACGCGCTGCGTGGCCGCGATGCCCTGGCCACTGGCGGTGACCGTGCCGCCTTGCAGCGGGATGTTGATGATGGACAGGCGGGATTCGCCCAGCGCGCGGCGCAGTTCCTGTTCGACATCCGGGGGTGGCAAGGCGTCGGGGCGCGGCGAGGGATCGGCCAGGGTCAAGGTGAAGTCGGCGGTTTCGTCGAATCGGCCCTGGGCGTCGGTGACGCGAATGCGCCAGTAGAGGCGCGATGGGCGTGCCGAGCCCTCGGCGATGTCCTTGGGCACGGTCCATTGCGCGCGCAGGTCGCCGTCGAGTGGCAGCACGGCCAGGAGTTGTGGTTGCATGGCCTCGTTGGCCGTGAACAGGCGCAGCTCCGCGCGCTTGAAGAACAGGCGGTAGTTGCTGTCGGCGGCGAAACGCACGGCCTCGCCGGGCGACACCGTGGTGGGCCAGGCCGCGCCGTTCAGCCGACGGGGCTGGGACAGGCTGTCGTACTGCAGGCGCAGTTGGTGCCGTTCGAGCAGCACATCGGTGCAGCGTTGGCGATCGGCGCTGGTGGCGGCGACGGCGCTTGGTGCCGTGGCGCTGGCGGGCAGGCGCCCGTCGACGGTCAGGCGCCAGGGCTGCCCGTCATCTGCGGCCAGGGGCGACAAGGCATCGCACACGCCGGGGTCCAGCGCAGCGGGGGCCGGCTTTGGCGGCATGGCGGCGGCTTCGTCTCGCCAGTACACGCGCACCTCGACCCGGCGGTTGGCGGGCCAGTTGGCGCGCTGCGCGGCCGGTGTGGCCAGGGGTTCATCCGGGCCCTTCGATTGGACTTGGAATGCCGAGGGGGCCAGGCCCAGGTGCTCACCCAGGTAGTCCGCCACCTGGCGCGCGCGGGCCAGGCCCAGGGCCCGGTTATCAGGGAAGCGCTGGCGCAAGGCGGGGCTGATGCCTTGCACATCAGTGTGGCCCACGATCTCGAAGCGCAAGCCGGGGCGCCCTTTCACTTGCGCCACGATGGCGTCCAGCCGTGCGCGGTCCTGCGGCTTGAGCAGGTCTTCGCCGGAGTCGAAGCGGGGCACATGGCGGTCTTCGTGCTCACGCGGGCTGGTCGTTGCGGCCGCACCTTGAGCTGAAGGAGTGACAGATTGCAGAGCTGGCGTGGGGCGTTCGTCACCCAGCAGCACGGTCAACCTGGGCAGCTCGCGCTCGCTGGCTTCGGGCAGGCGCTGCGTGCCGGTGATCTCCACGGCCCGCCGGTCTTCGGCACAGTGGTCGCGCAGTCGGCCGCGGTCATCGCGTGAGCACTCGGTGTCGGGCGCCCTCGTTGGAGACTGCGAGGGCTCCTGGGCCAGGGCGCCACCGGCCGACAGGCAGGCCAGCACCACCGCGTGGGCCACCAGGGTGCGGGTGGGATGGAGGGACTTCATGCTCATGCTCGGGCGCCTTGGCTGTGTCGGGGATGGCGAGGGTGGATGGTGGGCAAAGGTGCTCATCGGGCCACTGGAGCCGTGTTCAGCTCCACCTCGATGTCCAGGTTGAACAGCGCCGGTTCGTGGTCACGGCCCAGCGCCTGCCAGCGGCGCAGCACCTCGGCCTTGAGCGCTGCCACACGCCGCTCGGCCAGCTTGGCGTCCTCATCGGCCACACGCTCGTAGGCCAATCGCAGGATCGACGGCCGCTCGGCCAACTGGCGCAGGGCCTCGTCAAGCTGGGTGTCGAAACCCGCTTGCAGCGAGGTGTGGCCAGTCTGGAAGGCCGCGCCGCGCAAGGCCAGTCGCACCACCCGGTGCACGGTCGCACCGAAGTTCACCTTCACCAGCTTGCCGCGCGTCATGCGTTCGCTGGCGGGGTTGTCCGTGGTCACGCGGTAGCCCGAGGGCAAGGTGCGCTCGTCGAGCTTGAGCACGAAGTTGCTGCCCGTGCCTTCCTTGGGCACCATCGCGCAGGCGATGTGGTACCGCCCTTGCGCGTCGGTGCTGACCAGCAGGCCATTGACCGTGGCCACGCGCACATTGGGCAGGCCGGGTTCGCCCTCGTCCTGGTAGCCATTGGCGTTGCGGTCGTCGTAGACCTTGCCGATCACGTCGGTGCAATCGAACAGCGCATCGGGCACCACACGCACGGTGGCCGAGGCCACGTTGGACAGGCGCTCGCCGCCGAGGCCTTGCTGGGCCTGCACGACGTTGACGTAATCGCCCTCACCCACCCCCGTGCCCACGCCCAGCACCATGGACAGGCGCAAGGTTTGGTTGGGCGCGAAGGCCTGGGCCGGCACGGTCAGGCGGCGGCCCTGCAAGGTGGGCGTGGCCTGGAGCACCGAGCCCGAGGGCAGCGCTTGCACGGTCAGCGACCCTTGCACGTACTTGAAGCCAGGGGGCAGCGTGTCGACCACGTCGATGTTGGACAAGGCCAGCGCGCGGGTGTTGACCGCGGTGATCACGTAAGGCACCAGGTCGCCCTTGCGCACCGTCAGCTTGGACGTGGTCTTGCGCAGTTCAATGGCGTTGTTGCCGCCCGCGGGATCGAGCGGAATGTGGTTGTTGACCACGTTCTGCGCGACTGAGCCCGGGAAGCTGAAGTCCATGAAGTACGGTGGCAGGTTGCCCGCCGTGGGCTGCGGCGTGGGGCTCACCAGGCAGGGATCGCCGGCCACGGGATCGACCGTGCCCGAAGGCGCCGTGCAGGTCTGCATGTCCAAGGGGCCGGTGGCCGCGGGGTAGGTCAAGGACACGCCGTAGCCTGCAGGTGGTGTCACCGTCAGGCGGTAGGCGCCAGCCGGGGCGCCGGGCAGCAGGTAGAACTGGTAGAAGCCGTCCGCGCCCGTGGTGACGGAGGCACCGCCCGCCAGCAGGTGCTGGGCCGGGTCGAAGCCGGCCGGGCCGGAAAAGGTCACCGTGGCACCGGGCACGGCTTGGGCGGTCAGGCTGTCGTAGACCACGCCGCTGGGGTCGAGCGGGAGATCCTGGTTGACGATGCCCACGCCAGCGCCCACGGTCACGGGGACCAGCGCACGCGTGGCCATGCCAGGCACCGTCGGGTTGGGGCCGGCAGGGGCGTTCTGCACCGGGTCGGTGGGCCAGGCGCCGCCCACGGTTTGCCCGGCGGGCGAGCGGAAGCGGACTTGGTAGTCGCCCGGCACCAGTTGGTCGAAACGGTAGCTGCCATCGGCCGCGCTGGTGGTGGTGGCCAGCACGCTCACCTCGTTCAAGGCGCAGGTGGGTGTGCCACCGGGGCACCCGAGCAACTCGACTGTCCAGCCGCCGACGAGCGACTCGCCGCTGGCCCGGGTCCGGTCATGGTCCAGGTCACGCCAGATGCGGCCGGACAAGGACGACGGCGTTTGTGTTTGCTCGAAGAAGTCGTAGCCGGTGGCCTGCGTGCCAGGGCTGGTCAAGGGCACGCGCAGCTGGTTGGCCACGGGGCTGGTGCCGCCGACGGAGCCCGGGGTCTGGCCACCCTGGTTGTAGCCGGCAGGTTGCGTTTCGGTGATCAGGTAGCCGTTGGCATCGGCCGCCGGCAGGTCGTTGAAGCGGTAGCGGCCATCGGACCCGGTCTGCGTGCTGCGGCTCACGGCCTGGCCGCTGGCGTCCGTGCCCGTGAGCGTGATGGTCACGCCGCTCAAAGGCAGGTCACCGGGCTCGTGGGTGCCATTGGTGTTGGCATCGTTGAAGACCTGGCCAGCCACGCTGGCACCGCCCTCGCCGAAATCGAAGCCGTCGCCGTTGGTGCCCGTGCCGTTGGCATAGACGATGCCGTTGATGACGTCGTTGCCCGCGTTGCCCGTGGGGACGCCATTGACCTGGCCGGTGCGGTCCTGGCCGTCGACATAGGTGGCCGGTTGGCTTTCAGTGATGGTGTAGCCGGTGGCGTTGGAAGGCGGCAAGCCTGGGAAGAAGTAGCGGCCGTCGGCGTCCGTGGTGGCAGTGCGGTTGACGGGGCTGCCGTCTTGCGCGGTGCCCGTCAGCGTGAGCAGCACGCCTTCGATGCCGCGCTCGCCGGCGTTGAACACGCCGTTGCCATTGCCATCCACGTACACGTGACCGGCCAGCAGCGCCGTCTGCACGGTGATGCTGCCGCTGTTGAAGTTGTTGCCCGCGTTGGGATCGGCGCCACCGTTGGTGTCGCCCGAACCGGTGGTCACGATGCTGGCCGTGTTGCTCACCACGGTGCCGTCGGCCGGCGTGCCGCTGAAGCGCACGGGCACACGCAAGGTGGCCGTGCCGTTGGCCGGCATGCTGTCGATGGCGCAGCCCACGCTGCTGCTGCCCGCTGCACCGGTGCAGGTGGGGGCCGAGGGCACGAAGGTGCCGCTGGTCACGCTCAAGGCCGGGGCGCCCGCCAGCACCATCCCGGCGGGCAGGTTGTCGGTCACCGCGACCTGCTCGGCCGCCTGGGGCCCGTTGTTGCGCAGGTCCACCAACCAGTCGAAGGTCGCGTTGTAGGGCACCTGTGTGAGGGCCGTGGCCGTGCCGGTTTGCACCGCGCGTTTGGTCACCACCTGCACGTCCGCCTTCAGGCGGAAGGTCGTGGGCTCTGTCGCGGTGTTGTTGCCCTGGGGGTCCAGCGCATCCAGCGCTGGGTTGGCGAACTTCACCGTGGCCACGTTGTTGAACGAGCCTTTGGCCTGGCCCCGGAGTTTCACGCGCACCTGGGTCGACGAGGTCTCGCTGGTGGAGCCCGAGCCGCTGCCGCCCAGTTGTGCGATCGTGCAGACGATGTTGCCGCCCGCCACGCCCGGCGTCACGCCAGCGGTGTTGCAGGCCATGCCGGTGGGCAGCGGTGCCACCACCTCGACGAAGGTCGGCGCACCGGCCCCGGCCGGCAAGGTGTCCGTGAGCACCAGGTTCTCGGCGGTGGATGGCCGGTTGTTGGTCACCGTCAGCGTGTAGGTGACATCGTCACCCACATCGACCGGGTCGACGTCGTCCACCTTGTTGATGATCAGGTCGTAGCTGGGCGAGGTCACCGCCGTGGGCTGCGTGGCCGCGTTGTTGGGCGCACCACCCGCCACTTCGGGCGTGTCGGTCGCGATGGCCACATCGTTGGTGATGCTGCCCGTGCCTCCACCGGCCACGCTGGTGGCCACAAGCGGGCGCACCCGCACCGTAACGGTCTGCTGCGCACCGCGGTCGATCTGCGGCCAGTCGCACACCAAGGTGCGGTTCCCCCCCGTGGTGACGCTGCCGGTGGCTGGCGCGGTGGAGCAGTTGCCCCCGACCGAAGGGTCCGCGGACAGGAAGACCACGTTCAGCGGCAAGGTGTCGGTCACGACCACGTTGAAGGCCCGGCTGGCGCTGGTGGCCGCCACGTTGCGCGCGGTGATCGTGTAGGTCAGCAACTGCCCCGCGGGCACGGGGTCCGGGTTGTCGGTCTTGCTCACCGCCACGTCCGTGCGCGCCTCGAAGTAGGCCTGGGTCGGCGTGTTGTTGTTGGCGTTGTTGTTGAGCAGGGTCGGGTCGCCCTGGTTCTGTGCCAGCGCGAAGGCGGTGTTGCTCACCTGGAAGGCATCGGAGCCACTGCTGCCGTTGCCGAAATGGCGCACGCTCACCTGCACGCGAGGGCAGTTGCTGCCCGCGGTGCACACGGGCAGCGAGCTGATGGCGCAGCCGCTCAGCGACACATTGCTGCCAGAGGGCGACAGCGCGCAGCCTCCCCAGGTCGCGTTGCCGGCCACGGTGCTCACGCTGTAGTCAGCGCCGCTGGCATTGAACACGTTGTTGAACACGTCGGTCACGGCCACGTCGGTGGCGGTGGAGGGGCCGGCGTTGACGATCTCGACTTCCCATGTCACCGCCTGGCCCGCCAGCTGGGGGTTGCCCAGCGCATCGCCCAGGCCCAGCACGCGTTTGAGCGTGGACACATCCGCCTGGTCGGGCCCCAGTTGGGGGTCGATGCCGACCGAGGCGCAGTTGTTGGGTGGCACATCGTCCGGCGGGCCGCCCGCGCTGCCCACGCACACCGTGTTGGTCAGGGTGCTGCCGGCCGCGGTGGCCTGCGCATTGATCACGACATTGGCCGTGCTGGCATTGAGCGCCAAGCCCACGCTGCTGCTGGTGCAGGTGATGGTGACGGGGCCTGCCTGCGGAAAGCCCGCGCCGCCTGATGACACGCACACGAAGCCCGAGGGCGGCGTGATGCTGTTGACCTGCAGCCCTGCCGGCACGGTGTCGGTCAAGGTGAGCACGCCGGAGGCCGGGAAGGCCGATGGTCCCAGGTTGGTGGTGGACACGGCGTAGTTGAACGCCTGCCCCACTGGCACGGCGCTCTGCGGCCAGCTCTTGGATTTGTTGGCGCGCAAGTCCGAGCGCGGATCGATCACCGTGGTGGCCACGGTGCCATCGGCGTTCACCACGCCGGGCGCGCTCACGCTGGCCGTGTTGTTCACGCCGACGCCGGCCGTCAAGGCCTGCACCGGCACGGTGATCAGGCCCAGCGCCTGGTTGTAGCCCGCGCTGCCCGAACCGCTGCGGGTGCAAGTGATGGTGGGCCCTGCCGCAGGGCAGACACTGGAAGCGGTGCAGGCCCAGCCGCCGCTGTTGAAGCTGGCGCCGCCGCTCTTGCAGAAGTTGCCGGGCATGGCATCGCTCACCTGCACACCGGCCGGGTAATCACCGCTGTAGCTCGGGTTGAGCAGGAAATTGAAGCTTTGCCCCGTCTCGACCGGATCAGCGACCGACTTGGTCTTGCCCATGGCCAGGCTGCTGCCAGCCGACACCGCGGTGTTGAGCGTCGCCACGTTGTTGCCCGACACCCCATCGCCCACCCCGCCACCTGAAGCGACGTCCACGGTGTGGGCCAAGGTCGAACCACTGCCCGCGCCGACCACGGCGTTGACGGTCACGGTGCGACTCGCACCCACGGCCAGGGCACCCACGGCACACGTGAGCTGGCTGCCCGCCAAGCTGCAGTCGGAGGGCAGAGAGGGGATGCCCAGGTTGGGTGGCACGTTGTAGGTCAGCGTGGAGGCAGGCGAAGCATCCGGGCCGTCGTTGGTGACGGTGAAGGACCACGCCTGCGCACTGCCCGCAGGGGCTGTGGCGGGGCCGCTGATGCCGACGCGCAAGTCAGCGCCGTTGTTGACGGTCGTGGTCTGCGATTGCGGTGTGCCAGAGGGCAATGGCGTGGCGCTGACGGTCAGGCTGCCCTGCACGGTCGAGCGTACACGCAAAGGCAACTCGGCCACCTCGTTGGCAGCCAGGTTCAGGCCGCTGCAAGTCAACACGCCAGGGCCGGCCTGGCCCGTGGCCATGCCACTGCAGCTCACGCCCGAAGGCAGCGCATCCGCGCCCGCATAGCGGCCATTGGCCGGCACCGCAAAGGCCACGGAGGCGTTGCTCACCGGGGCCCCGCCCGATTCGGCCACGCGCACCGTGTAGGTCACCTCACCGCCTGCCGAGACTGGGTCGGGCGTGTCGGGCAAGCCCGAGATGATCAGCGCCGACCAGGCTGGAGACGATGCCAGCGCGGACACCAGCACGGCCGCAGGTCCGAACCACCGCCAGGCGGTGCCAACCAAGCGGCGCAGCCGCCCTGCTGAGCCCTGCCCCATCTCGTTCTGCCCACCCGCGGGCATCGTCTTGCCGATCATTGCTGGCCACCTTCGTCAAACGCTGTCGATCACGATGGCGAGATGGCGCTTCAAAGGTGCATGCACCCGGCCTCTCACCGCGAGCGGACTCTAGGGACGAGGCGCAGGCGGCGCCAGCGAGTTGACAATCGTTGACAAAGCAACCACCGCGCGATGCTGGAAAGCGGTCAGGCGCGGGGCAGGCGGATGAAAAACGCGGCCCCGGGATGGGCGCTGGTGCGCGGGCCACTGTCCAGATCGGCCCGGCCGCCATGGCGTTCGGCCACCGTCCGCACGAACACCAGGCCCAGGCCGGCGCCCGACGCCGCCTGCACCGCGGCCCGGTCGGGCGAATCCGGCGCGGACATGGCCTGCGCGAAGGGTTGGAACAGGCGGGGTCGCAATTCAACAGGCACGCCAGGCCCTTCGTCACTCACGCGCATCTCCCAGTCCCTGCCCTGTGGCGACAGTGCACAACGCACGGTGCCGCCATCCGGCGTGAACCTCAGCGCATTGCTCAGCAGGTTGACGAGCGCGCGGACCAGCAAGGCGCGGTCGCCCCGCACCACCGCCTCATCGTCGGGCAATTCGCAGCTCAGGCGGACACCCCTCGCCTCGGCCAGCGGCCACTGCTGGTCCACGGCGTCGGCCACCACATCGCGCAGGTCCAGTGGGTCTTGTGCGCCACCATGGCGGGCGCGGGCCAATTGCACGTGGTCGTCCGCCAGCGCGAGGCTGCGCTGGGCATGGGCTTCCACGCGGGACAGCAGTTCGCCATCCAAGGCATCCCCCGAGGCACGCCAACGCCGCACCAAGGCCACGATGGCGGACTGGGGCGCGCGCATGTCGTGGGCAATGAAGCGCCACACCGCTTCCTGCTCGCGCCGCAGCGCTTCTTGCAAGCGGGCCGCTTCCAGGCGCCGCCAGCTCCACAGCGGATAGGCCAGCGCCAGCGCGCCGAGCAGCGGCAAGGGCGACAGCTGCACGCCAGCCATGCGCAAGGCCAGCCACGTGAGCCCGGCCGTGGCGGCCATGGCCACAGCCACCAGACACAGCCCCTGCCATGGTGACAAGCGCTGCAGCCCAAGCAACAGCAGTCCGGTCATCAGCACCGCGACGGCGGCGTTCTCCCAGGCCTCGGCACGCCGCTGCGACAGCCCCCGCCTCAAGGCATCCACCACGTTGGCCGACACCTCCACGCCCGGCATCAGCGCATCGTGGCTGGACATCGGCGTGGGATAAGCATCACCCAGGCCCACCGCTGTTGCGCCCACCAGCACCAGCCGGCCGCGCAACAGGGCGGCTGGCACACGGCCCTCCAGCACGTCCACATAGGACACGCGCCGGAAATGGCCCGGCGGCCCGGCGTAAGGGATCTGCGTCCAGTGGTCTCGCAGCCAGCCCGTGCCTGCCTTGGGCGGACGCCGCTGCCCGGGCAGATCCGCAGCGTGCGGCGACTGGCCGGCCACGCCCAGCAAGGCCAGCGCGAAGTGGTCCCACCAGCGGCCCGGCCCGCCCTCCTTGAGGAAGACGCTGCGCGCCACCCCGTCCGCGTCCAGTTCGACATGGATGTGCCCCAAGGCTTTTGAGGCCGTGGCCAGCACCGGCACAGGCTCCGCGGCTTGAGGCGCCCCGCCGGGCCCCATGGCCATGATCGCGGGCAGCACGACGGGGACGCCGGCCCGCATCGCCTCGGCCAGCAAAGCATCGTCATGCGGGTGCTCGCGGTCGGGCTCGGACAGGATCACGTCCAGGCCCACACCGCGCACGCCAGCCTGCGCCAGGCGGTCCAGCAAGGCGGCATGCACGGTGCGCCGCCAGGGCCAACGCCCCAGCGCTGCCAGGCTGGGCTCGTCGATGGCCACGATCAGGATGTCGTCGGGTGCAGGCCGGCCATTCAAACTCGCCAACTGGTCGATGGCGGCGCTTTCAAGGCGACCACGCCCGTCCGTCCAGCCCAGCAGCAGCGCGGTACCCAACAGCAGCACGGCCAGCCACCGCAATCAGGGGCTCCCGTGTTGCAGTCGCGTGCCGTGGCCGGTCATCACAGGCTGCCCGTCACTGCTGCACACTCCGGCTTCGCCGTGGAGCAGTCTGGCCGGCGAGAAGGCCGAGGCGACGCCTTCCGGCGATACTGCCCTCAACCTCAGGTAAGACGGGCGGCAGCCGGAGGACATGGGCCACTGCACCTCGGGCGAGGTCACCGATTGCGTCTGCACGTCCCGCTCGAAAGCGGGATCGGGCGACACCTGAACGTCGAAGCGGGTGCCAGGCGCGCCTTGCCAATGCACACGGACCTGGTCCCCCACCTCGACCATCGGCATGGGCGGTTCGGGCCTGGTCACGGCCACGAAACGCGCTTCGTCGCCGAAGGGGCCTTCGTCCCGCGAACCATCAGGACGCCGCACTTGAGTGGCCACGCGCCAGCGGTAGACGCCGGGCTCGGCCGCGTCCACCGTCCATGTGCAATGGCCCGGCGTGGTGTGCTCTTGCACCGCACTCGGTACAGGCTCACCGTGATCACTCCAGGCACCCTCGCCCCGCTGAATCTGCCAGCGGTAGGCCACCGCTCCCGGCACGTCCGTGCACACCAAAGGCATCGGCCCGGCGGCCACGACCTCTTCGGGTCCGGGGGCTTGGGCCAACGGAGGCACCGGTTGGGTTTTCACCCGCACGCGGTGAATCGCTTCGCGTCCGGCCAGACCATCGGCATCCAGCGCCCGGATGCTGAGCACGTACTCGCCGTCCGGCAAGCCATTGACCAGGATAGAGGGCGATGCCACCACTTGGCTCCAGATGACGCGTGTCAGCGATTCATCCTCGGCCAGTTGCGCGCGGTAAGTCTGCGCGCCAGCCACAGTCGGCCAAGTCAGTGGCCAGGGCAGGCGCTGCTGCAAGGCGGGCAGCGCTGACACATCGGCCGCGGGCAGCAAGGACCGAACGACCGGTACCGGCTTGGCGCGCCGCACCACTGCGCCCTGCCCTGCGGACACTTGAGCCCCCGGAGCTTTCGCGTTCAGGGCCTGCACCGCCACCCGGCCTTCCACCACATCGGACAAGGCCAGCGCGCCGCTGTCGTCCACCGTCACGCCGAAGCGCGTGCCACGCACGCCAGCCACGGCCAGCGGGGTGCGCACATCGAAGCGAGAGCCGCCCTGCTGCGGCGCCACCTGCGTGTCCACACGTCCACGCTGGAGCCCCAGCGAGGTGGTGGAGCGTCCCGACTCGGCCACCTTGCGCAGGCGGTCCAGCCGCACGACCGTGCCAGCCTGCACGTGCACCTGCGAGCCGTCGTGCAGTCGCAGGCTCGCGTAGCTGTCAGGGCCGACGCTGATCACCTCGCCCTCGCTCAACTGGTCGCCGATGCCGACTGGCCGCGCAGGCAGTTCGCTTGAGGCCCGCCCAACTTGGCCGCGCACGTAGAGCACCGTGACTGGCCGGACTTGCCCCTTGAGCAGCGATACCGGGATGCGCAAATGCTGGCCAGGCTGCAGCCGCCGGGGGTCGGCCACCGTGTTCAGCTTGGCCACCACCGGCCACTGCGAAGGGTTCTCCAGCAAGCGTTCCGACACCCCGATGAGCGTGTCACCCACCTGCACCCGGTGAATGACCATCTCCTCAGAGGCGGCCGGGGCGAGCCGGCACAGCATCAAGGTAGCGACAATGAGGTGCCGGTGGCTCAACCGCATGTCACCGCCCCCGTGCCAGGCATGGTCCGCTGGTCATCGTGCATTGGCTTGGTGTCTTCCAACCGGTATCCCAGGCCATACACCGCCGTCAGGCGCACGCCACGCTCGCTGCGCAGGGCCAGCTTTGCACGCAGGGAAGACATGTGGGTGTCGAGCGTGCGAGAGGGCACATCGCTGGCCAGACCCCACACGGTCTGCAACAGGTAGTCGCGCGACAACAGCCGCGCTGGCTGCATGAAGAGGCAGCGCGCCAACTCGAACTCGCGGGGCTTGAGTTCGATCATCTGGCCGTCGTAGAAGGCCTCGCGCCGCACGAGATCCAGGCGGTAACCGCCCAGCACCAGTTGGGTTTCTTCTGAAGAAGGGTAACTGCGGCGCAGCAAGGCCGTCACGCGGGCGCGCAGTTCATGCACCCGCACTGGCTTGCTCATGTAGTCGTCGGCACCGCAACCCAGTGCCTCCACCACGTCCCGCTCGTCGTCGCGCTGTGTCACGAACAGCACCGGCAAGCGGTCCTGCACGTTGGCACGCACCCAGCGGACCACTTCCACGCCGGACATCCCCGGCATCTGCCAGTCCACGATCAGGAGGTCGAACACATCCCGCTGAAGTTGGCGCAGCAGCGCGGCTCCTTCGGAAAACGCCACGCCACCGTGCCCCGCACGCTCGATGATCTGCAGCACCAGGTCCCGGTGGTCCTGGTCGTCGTCCAATACCGCTATTCGCATGGGCAACCACCACCGATGACCCATGGCATGGTCGTCATGATCTTCAACTGCTTCGTTCGCCACATGGCTCAATGTTAACAAGCGCTGGCGGGTGCCCGAGTTCTGAGCGCCAAGGATCCCATGCGCCAAGCTGCTTTTCCATGTCAGGAGAACCAGCGCCCCGGACCAGACCGTGTTCAACCTAGGCAAACCGGACAAGGGTCACGAGAAAGGTCAAAATGCGGCTTAACCACCTGGTCACGCCCACATTTTCCACTTGTGTGGGCGCGGCTTACTTCGGGCGCTGGATTACAAATGAACCGTCACAGCTATAACGCCATTGTCAAAGAATGGGATGCGGCCCGCTCAACGCTCTTTAGCCACGAAACTGCGTTTCTTGATCGCTTACTGATCAACTTGCAACCCCCGGCCAAGATCCTTGACCTGGGATGCGGAACAGGCCGCCCGATTGCTGAATTTCTCTTAAGGCGCGGATTTCGCGTCACCGGCGTCGACCAAGCCGAAGAGTTGCTCTCGCTTGCCAGGCAACGCTATCCAGAAGGCCGCTGGCTGCAATCGTCCATGGAGTCGTTCGAATCGGACGAAGACTACGACGGGGCAGTGATTTGGGATTCCTTGTTCCACCTTCCCAGGGAACATCACGAGAACGTTCTGCGAAAGGTGGTCGGCAGCTTGCGCCCGGGCGCAAAATTGATGCTCACGGTTGGCGGTTCGGATCATCCTGCGTTCACCGACACCATGTACGGGCATACCTTTTTTTACGACTCGTTCACGCCCGAGCAGACCGTCCTGATTCTTCAGAACCTGGGTGCCTCCATCGAGAGCGCCGATTTCATCAATCCACCCACCACCGGGCGAGACAAAGGACGCTACGGCATCGTGGCAAGCGTGGCATGAGTCCGGCAGTCAGTCAGCTGCATCGTCGTGCAGATGATCTCGCTAAAGTCTTGGGTTTTCGCGCCGAAATAGGAGAAGACTGAAAAAGCAGAATGCACAAAGGGAGTTGCGTGGTGATGCAAGACAATTCAACTTGTTCCGAGGAGGCCCGGAAGGCCGACCTGATCAGCATCGCCAAGCTGGGCCTAGAAGGTTCAGCGGTTGGCTTGAATGCCGGCCATCGCTTCCCCTGCCTCGCCGCGGAGCGAGCATGAAGACTTTCGACGAACCACGCGCGCCACGGTTGATCATCATTGACGACGATGAGGTGTTGCGAACCATGGCGGCCACGACCCTTCGAGATGCGGGATTCGATGTGGTCGAAGTGGAGGATGGGATCGAGGGCCTCGCGTTGATGGAACACTCGCCATTCGACCTGTGTCTGCTTGATGTGATGATGCCAGCACTAGACGGCTATGAAGTTTGCCGTCGATTGCGTCAAACTGGGCATGGAGCCAATGTTCCCGTGCTGATGCTCACTGGGCTCAATGACAGCGCTTCCGTTGACCTTGCTTATGCTGCGGGTGCCACGGACTTCATATCCAAGCCGATCAACTGGACCCTGTTGTCGCACCGCGTGCGCTACGCACTGCGCGCGGGCGGCGCTGTCAATGCAGAACGCCGTAGCCGTGAACGCTTGGAGCGGGCACAGTGCATTGCCAACATGGGAAGCTGGGGACTGTCTGCTGACGGCAATCGATTTGTGTGCTCGCCTGAATTGGCTCAAGTGTTAGCTGCGCCAGACCATGCGGTACGGACCGCACGTCCTCAAGATTTCCTGGCCTTGATCAATGACAGTGATCGTGAAGCCGTGTCCTGCATGCGCGATGCGGCTCGCTTACAAGGCAAACCTTATCAGCGAACTTTCGAGATCCGTCGCTTTGATGGCGTTACCCGCACCGTTTACGAGCAAGCGGTGGCTGCCATCGACAGCAATGGGCACCGCCTTGGCGTTGAAGGAATCACTCAGGACATCACTGACCGAGTTGAAGCAGAAAAGCGCGCTTTCCACTTGGCGCACCATGACGCCCTGACTGGTTTGCCCAATCGCCAGTTCTTCAACGAACTTGCGAGTCCAGCCTTGGAACGGCTGACACGACTGCGCGCTGGCTGTGCGATGCTTTATATCGACATCGACCGCTTCAAGAGCATCAATGATGCCGTGGGTTATGCCCAAGGCGATGCGGTGCTGTGCTTGATTTCCGCGCGACTCAAAGCATTCGCGCACGGGCTCGACAGCCTGGCCGAATCCCGTGCCATGTGCGAGTCAGTGGTTTCACGTGTGGGCCCCAACGCCTTTGCGCTATTCCTGACAGGGGTGGGTGACCAGGAGCAATCGTCGCGAACTGCCGAGCAGCTCTTGGCGGAAGTGGCTGCGCCCATGACGATCGAAGACCGGGAATTGGTTTTGAGCGCGAGCATTGGCGTTGCTTTGTTTCCTCGCGATGGAAGCGACGCCGAAGCACTGATTCACTGCGCTGAACAAGCCTCTCACACCGCAAAAACTGCAGGACGAGGGCGCTACCGCTTCTTCGACGAAACGATCAACAAAGACGCGGGCGACCACCTAACCCGCGAAAACGAACTGCGCCGAGCAATCACCGAGAACCAGCTGTGCCTTTACTACCAGCCGAAGGTCGACGCGGACCGAGGCACTGTCATTGGCGCCGAGGCACTGGTGCGTTGGCAGCACCCACAAAAGGGAATGGTGCCTCCGGGCGAGTTCATTCCCTTGGCCGAGGAGTCGGGTCTGATCTTGCCATTGACCGACTGGCTGCTGGAAAGAGCATGCTCTGATTTGCGCCATCGCCTGGACATGGGTTTGCGCACGGTCCCTGTCTCTGTCAACTTGTCCAGCCCCAGTTTTGCAACCGCTGGCTTGCGATCGCAGTTGGAGGAGCTCATGGCCCGGCATGCGCTGAGTCCAGCTTACCTGGTGCTAGAGGTCACCGAATCACTTTTGATGTCTGATGTTGAACTTGCCGTGGACCGCTTGAGGGAACTGCGCGACATGGGCTTCAAGGTGTCCCTGGACGACTTTGGCACGGGTTACTCGTCGCTTGGCTATCTGAAGCGCTTTCCGATCGACGAGTTAAAAATTGATCGATCTTTTGTGACCGACGCTTGGCGCGGTGGACGCGATGGTGCGATCGCCATGTCCGTCATTGCACTGGGCCGTGCCTTTAACCTGCGAGTCGTGGCAGAAGGTGTGGAAACGCCAGCGCAAGCAGAATTTTTACTGGCCCACGGCTGCGCTTACCAACAGGGCTTTTTGTTTGGAAAGCCGATGCCCAATGTCGATTTCAACGCCTTGCTGGCCATCCCAGACCAGCGCGGAAATGGGGCGGTGGCAGATTAATTTCCGCTTCAATCGGAGAGAAGACCAATGACTTCCGACGCATTCGATTTAGAGCGCTTCGTCAAGGCTCAGGAGCCAATTTACTCAATCGCTCTTGATGAAGTCAAAGCCGGTAGAAAGCGATCTCACTGGATGTGGTTCATCCTGCCGCAGCTCCGAGGTCTGGGGTCAAGCGCGATGGCGCAAGAGTTTGGTATTTCGGGAATAGAGGAAGCTAAAGCGTACATCGCCCACCCGGTTCTTGGGCCGCGCCTCGTCAACATGGTTGAAGCCATGCTCAGCCACAGGACCTCATCGGCTGAGGCCATTCTTGGCGGCATCGACGCACGTAAATTTCAATCTTGCCTAACGCTGTTCTCATTGGCGGCTCCTCAGGCGTCGCTCCTTGATGACGCTCTGCAGCAGTTTTTCTCCGGTGAACGTGATGCCTTTACCCTCAATTCATTGGGGCGGGGGCCAACAGCCTTGGGCGCTTAGCCCTCGCTGGTGGCAAAGCCCACCCCGTCGTCAGTGATGTGGGGGTGATCGCACGAGCCAACAAGTTAGGGGGTATTTTTGACTCCCCCTAGTTCCAAGGGTAGATCCTGTTCTGCAGCTGGTGAACATTCTCTTCTGAGCATCCCAACTCAAAAGTCTCTGTTGCAAACCTACCCTTTGGAGTTCACACCATGAACCGTCTCATCACCCGTTCACGCGCCCTGACAGTTGCAATCCTGATCGGCGCATCGCTCTCATCCAACGCCTTTGCCATGGGCCGCCACGATGCTCCTTGCGACAGCCTTGCGGACTGCATCTATACCGCTTACTGGTGGGCCTTCCTGCGTTGAGCGCAAAAGGCCCGCCGAAGCGGGCCTGGGTAACGCCTGCTGCCAGACTTACTCATGAGCGTCTTTGATGGCTTCCTTGGCATCGCCAACAGCCTTCTGGGTCTTGCCCTCATCATGGCCTGGCCAAATCGCTGATGTGAAGAAAAATCTTGCGGGCCAATGCGCCGTCACGATCATGAGATTGATGCGTCGAATCGCTCAATGCTTTTTCTATCTCATCGCATAAGTTGGCGTCATACAAGAATCCCATGGACCAGTCTCCGTAGTCCCGGCGTGAGATGGGGTCATCGAACAGCACGGTGACGTCGGTATGGCGCTTGTCCTGCTTGATCTTGGCAGTCAGCACAGCCAGCTTGTCCTCGGCACCTTCAAGCACTTGGGCGAAATGTCGCCCGGAATGCGCCAAGACGCCGGTAACGTCCATTTGCCGGTTAGTCCGCTGCGCTTTGAGCACGATGTTTTTCACCGTGACGCCATCCAGCGAAGCGTCAGCGCGACTGACATAAAAAATGCGACGTAAATTGCCCATGACCGCAAGCCAAGTTGATCTATTTGGATGGTCAGAGGTTACCGACCCACTCGAACAAACACAACAGTTTGAGTCGATGGCGCTCATAGCCAAAAGCCCGGGTATTCCCCTTCCCCAGCCCACCCAAGCTCGCGACGCCGACCACCGTGCCGTTGTAACCAACAGGATTGCCATCTCCAAAGGAAGCAGGGTTGGTCAACGCTCGATCACCCACGCAAAAAAACCGCCGCGTGTGACGAACAACGCGGCGGCCATGCCTGGACGACGGTCTTATTTCAACGGTAGACCTGATCACCGTTGTGAGTCTTCCAGCTCTGTTCGATGAACGCAGCATCCTCGTCCGAGCGTGGCTTCACACCCAACAAGATACCGCCCTCCTTGAGGCCGGACTCATAGCGCTTGACCCGCTCTTCAGGGATGCCAAGGCCGATCAAGGCTCCAATGATTCCGCCACCTGCGGCACCCGCACCGGCCCCAGCCACGGCAGCAGCCAGTGGGCCGGCCACCACCAAGCCCAAGCCAGGCAACACGAGCGACGTGCCAATGGCAGCGACCGCAGCCGCGATGGCACCGACGGTACCTCCAATGGCGCCCCCAATGCCTGCGCCCTCTGCCGCCTTGTTGCCTAGTTCGGTGGTCACCGCCGCCGTGGATGAGAAGTGGCGCTGGCGTGTTTCATCAGACATCACCAAGTCAACGTCATTGGCCGGATAACCGCGTTCGCTGACCGATTGATAGGCACGTTCGGCACTTTCGCGGTCCTTGAAAAGGCCGGTGACGTAAGGGGTGTTGCTCATAAATGCTCCTGGTTGATGTTCGTGGATGACACCAGAGGCATGGCAAATGGCGAGCCCGGACGGGGTTATTGCACAGATGGCTCGGTTTCAGGGCCTGATGGCCTCAATGCCTGTCGACACTTTTGCCGAAAATGGCAGGGTGAAACTCATGGAAAGTAAGAGATGCCGTCATCCCTACCCAAGTCCACTCGCCGCGCCAGGAACCAATACGTCCTGGGCATGGGGCTGATCTTTTGCGGGGCTTACCTGATGGACCTCTTCGGTTCGGTCTTACCGATGGCCATGGGCGCATCAGCTGGCTTGATGCTGAGCGCGCCATTGGTGAGGGAACGGGCGCTTCGTTTTCTCGACAAACAAGCTTCCTAAGCCAGTGCTCGATGGCTTGTGATTCGGGCTTGAGCAGCAGTCTTTGTCGACGCTGTGCACGACGAAGGCTCAGCACAATCCTCGCCAAATGTGTTATCAATGCTGCATTGCAGCAATTAACACACCAGTCGAGTCAGCCATGCCTGTCACGTCCACCCAGCGAATCCTCGTGGCCCAACAATTCGTCCGCTTTGGCTTCGGCGAACACATCGAAGCAGGGGCCCCTTTTTACTCCGCCGATTTCCTGACCCAGGAACTGACCACCACCGAGGTCCAGGCCGTTCTGGCGGTTGTGGAACGCTTCAACGCCTTCGCGGGCGGCGCCGTGGCCGGGGCCATCGAACGCTTCCGCGGCCGGGTCCGCAGCTGGCGATTCGGGCGTGCCGGCGCCCCGGTGCTGATCGTGACCTTGCCCTTCTGGACGCACCAGGTCGAAGAGGAGCCCCTGGGCGCCCCAACGGGCACACTCATCACGGACGAAGCGCATCTGGCGCTGGTGGAAGAGTTGCGCCAACTGTTCGTCAAGGACCTCGACGTCTTGAAATTCGAGGCTTATCCCGGTCTGGCCAACTCCTTTGCCGCCTGGTGGCGCTGACACACTCAAAGTCCAGCCACGTGGGGCCGTGATCCATACGGCCTGCAGTCCTTTCTCTTCACCGTCATCTTGCCTCCTTAGATTCACCCCGTGCATTTGCGCAAGCAAGACAACGGAGTAGATGATGATGACAAGCAAGTTGATCCGCGCCCTGGTGGCCAGCGCCGCCCTGGCCTGCATGGCCCCATTCGCCTCGGCCACGGTCCTGACCTTTGACGACCTGCAGGCCGACGGCCTCGTGCCCGGCAACTACGGTGGGCTCGACTGGACCGCCAGCACCTGGTTCATGTTCGGCGCCGAGCAAGCGCCCTTTGCGGCCCATTCAGGCGACCACCGCGCCACCCTGGGTTGGGACAGCAGCGAAGGTGGCAGCAGCATCCGCTTCAACGCGCCAGCCCAATTCCAGGGCGCCTACTTCGCGGGTTTCGACGGCGTGGAAGTGTCGTTCAAGCTGTACTTGAACGACCAGCTGGTGGGCACCTCCACCACTTTGCAGACCCATGGCATCGCCACCTTCCTGGCCAGCGGCTACGGTGGCTTCGTTGACCGCATCACCGTGGCCAGCAACGACCACGCGAACTTCGTGATGGACGACTTCACGTTCAGCACCGCCGTCCCCGAACCGCAGTCGGCGGCCCTGGCACTGGCAGGTCTGACCGTGGTGGGCGCGATCGCGCGCCGCCGCCTGCCCTCTGCTTGAACGACGACGCCCCCACTGTCCCACATTCCACGAGAGCCTCCGCATGACGAACCCACAAGACCGCCGCAGCTTTTTGCGCACCGTGGCCTCCGCCACAGGCGCCACCGCCGTCCTCAGCACCTTCCCACCCGTCATTCAAAAGGCACTGGCCATCGAAGCCAACCGCCGCACGGGCACCATCCAGGACGTCGAACACATCGTCATCCTGACGCAAGAGAACCGTTCCTTCGATCACTACTTCGGCACGCTTAACGGCGTGCGCGGCTTCGCGGACCGATTCCCCATCCCGGTGGCCGATGCCACGGGCATCAGCGGCAAGAACGTCTGGGTGCAACCGGCCGCCAATGGCACGCAGCCTGGCCCCGCGGCCATTGCCCCGTTCCCGCTGAACACCACGCAGACCTTCGCGCACATGCGCGTGGCCGGCACCCCGCACTCATGGACCGACGCCCAGGCCGCCTGGGACCATGGCCGCATGAACAAATGGCCTGCTGCCAAGAAGAACCACTCGATGGGTTACTTCACGCAGGCCGACATCCCCTTCCAGTTCGCCATGGCCAATGCCTTCACGCTGTGCGACGCCTACCACTGCGCCACACAAACGGGCACCAACACGAACCGCCTCTTTCTGTGGTCGGGCACCAATGACCCGCTGGCCAAGGGCAATGGCCCGTCCACCGACAACAGCCACGACTGGTTCAACCCCAACCCGGCCGACGACTACACGTGGACCACCTACCCCGAGCGCCTGCAGGATGCCGGCATCACGTGGCAGGTCTACCAGAACATGGACGACAACTTCACCGACAACTCGCTGGCAGGCTTCCGCCCCTACCGCGATGGTTGGTACAACCGCCCGGGCTACTCGGCCGAGCTGAAGGCGCGCGGCATCAGCACACGGGACCTCGACAAGCTCAAGGAAGACGTGCTGACCGGCAAGCTGCCCCAGGTGTCGTGGATCGTGGCCACGGCCGAGGGATCCGAGCACCCCGGACCGTCCAGCCCGGCCCAAGGCGCCGACTACACCGCCAAGGTGCTGGAAGCCCTGACCTCAAATCCAGAGGTCTGGAGCAAGACCGTGCTCTTCATCAACTTCGATGAAAACGATGGCTTCTTCGACCACGTGCCGCCACCGGCCGTGCCGTCGTACGTGAGCTGGTCGGCCGACCCGGCCAAGGCTGTGCTGGCCGGTGCCTCCACCGTGGACACCACGGGCGAGTACAACGAGGTGCTCAACGGTTCGAGCGCCACCTACCTGCACCGCGCCTACGGCCTGGGCCCGCGCGTGCCCATGTACGTGCTCTCCCCCTGGAGCAAGGGTGGCTGGGTGAATTCGCAGGTGGCCGACCACACCTCGGTGGTCCGCTTCATCGAGGCGCGCTTCGGCGTGCAGGAGCCCAACATCAGCGCGTGGCGCCGCGCGGTGTGCGGCGACCTGACCTCGGCCTTCAACTTCGAAGACCCGAACGACACGGCCTTCTTCGCGCAGTTGCCGACCACCCTGGCCTTGGCCAACAAGGCCCGCGCCCTGCCCAGCACCACCACGCCGCCCACGCCTGCCACCATCACGCTGCCCGTGCAGGCCAGTGGTGTGCGTCCGGCGCGTGCCCTGCCCTACGAACTGCACGCCACGGCCCGCATCACGCCCGACACCAAGGTGCTTGGGGCCACGCAAGTCGAACTGCGGTTTGGCAACACGGGTGAAGCAGCCGCCGTCTTCCACGTGTACGACCGCCTCAAGCTGAGCGAGATTCCACGCCGCTACACGGTCGAACCCGGCAAGCAACTGAGCGGCCTGTGGACACCCGCCGCCAGCGGTGCCTATGACCTGTGGGTGCTGGGCCCCAATGGATTCCACCGCCATGCCACGGGCAACGCACGCCGCGTGGCCGCCGCCGGCCAACCCAACCCCGAAGTGCAGGTGACCTCCGATGCCGCCAATGGGGAGTTGATCGTGAAGCTGAGCAACGGTGGCAGCGTGGCCTGCACCTTCACCCTCGGGGCCAACCAGTACGTGCACACGGCACCCACCAGCCACGCCGTGGCGGCCCGCAGCCAGACCGAACTGCGGCTGCCCTTGCACGACAGCGCGCATTGGTACGACTTCACCGTCAAGGTGAATGGCCAGGCCGACTACAGCCGGCGCTTCGCAGGCCACCTTGAAACAGGCGCACCTTCGGTCAGCGATCCGGCGATGGAAGGCGTGGCGCAAGCCAGCCAGTGGCGCGTCACCAGCTGAGCCGGCAGGCCAGCCTCAAGCGTCAATCCCAGTCTTACCAAAGATTTCGGCCATCCAACACCGTGACAGGGGCCTCTGCGGCGTCGAGATCATCGAACAACCGGGCGTTGACGCCCAAGCGGCGCGTGACCCCATCCCATTTGCCGTCGGGCTCGAACGCCGGGCTGTCGCTGTACAAGCTGCAGCCGCAGTTCGCGCAGAAGTGGTGCGCCACGAGCTTGGTGTTCCAGCGGTAGATGGTGTCGGTCTCGGGCTGCGCCTTCAGCGCCAGTTGTCGGGGCTGGAAGTAAGCGTACAGCGCACCCCGTTTCGAGCAAAAGGAGCAGGTGCAACGCGTCAGTTTTTCAGGGATGTCGCCTTCGATGGTGAAGGTGACTTTCTGGCAATGGCAGCTTCCGGTGATGGACATGAAGGGCTCCTCGCTTGATCAGCCGTGATCGGTGGTCAAGGGCAGCAAATGCCGAGCCCATCAAGCCACCCGCAAGGCATCCGGGTTCAGCTTGAACACCGACACGGCCTGCACCAGCCGCTGCGCCTGAAGCTTCAGGCTCTCGGCGGCGGCCGCGCCTTCTTCCACCAAGGCGGCGTTCTGCTGGGTGGCCTGGTCCATCAGTTGAACCGCTTGGCCGATCTGTGCCACGCCGTGGCTTTGCTCACGGTTGGCCAGGCTGATCTCGCCCATGATCTGCGTCACCCGCCCGATGGCCTCCACCACCTCGCTCATCGTGACGCCAGCCTTGTCGACCAGTTGCGTGCCCTCCTCCACGCGCTCAACGCTGGTGCCGATCAGCCCCTTGATCTCCTTGGCCGCGGTGGCCGAACGCTGGGCCAGCAAGCGCACTTCGCTGGCCACGACCGCGAAGCCACGGCCCTGCTCACCCGCGCGCGCCGCTTCCACCGCTGCGTTCAGGGCCAGGATGTTGGTCTGGAAAGCAATGCCATCGATCACGCTGATGATCTCGACGATGCGGCGCGAACTGTCGTTGATGCCGCGCATCGTCTCTACCACTTCACCCACCACCTCGCCGCCCTTGAGCGCCACGGCGCTGGCGCCCTGGGCCAGTTGGTTGCCTTCGCGCGCGTTGTCGGCGTTGTGCTTGACGGTGGCGCTGATCTCTTCCATCGACGAGGCCGTTTCCTGCAAGGCGCTGGCTTGCGCTTCGGTGCGGGTGGCCAACTCGTTGTTGCCTTGCGAGATCTCGTGGCTGGCAGTGGCCACGCTTTCGGCGTTGAGCCGCACATCGCGCACGATGCGCACCAGGTTGTCCTGCATGCCGCGCAGGGCCGACAACAGTTCGGCGACCTCGTCACGGCCCCGCACGTGGATGGGCTGCGTCAGGTCGCCGTCCGCCACGGCCTTGGACAAGCGCACGGCGCGGTCGATGGGTGCGACGATGGAGCGGCTGACCCTCACGCCCATGGCCACGCCAAAAGCGGTCACGACCAGCATGACCACCACGCTCAGCCGAGTCGCACGGTGGGCATCGGTGGTGGCCTGGCGCGCAATGCCGGCGCTGTCCTCGGCGATGCGCTGGCTGGCCTGCCCCAGGTACTTGGCGGGTTCGCGGTCCATCCCTTTCACCGCGGCATCACCCACCGGCGCCAGGTGCCCGCTGGCGATGAACTTGGCATAAGCCGCGCGGTAATCTTGTCCCATCCGCGCATGCGCTTGGATGAACTGGCCGATCAACACCTTGCTGGGGCCGGCCGGCAACCGCTGGTCCAGGGCTTTGGCCGCCTGGGTGACCTCGGCCTCTCCGGCCTGGAACGCCGCCCAGTACTTGCTCAACTGCTCGGGCTGCTGGCCGCGCAGCAGGGTGTTCTTCCACTCCTGCACCTGCGTCTTGAAAGCGATCTCGATGCGGTTGACCGCGCGTTCATGCGCCACCTGGTCTTGGACCATGCAGCCAAACGGCCTGTCAAGCCCGGCAATGCCGGGCGAGCACGGTGCAGAATGCACCGATCACATGGAAGGACCCCACATGGCAATCGGTTGGCTTTCAGTCCTGCAAGCGGTGCCCTGGTCGGACGTCATCGCGAATGCGCCCAAGGTGGCCGAAGGCGCCAAGAAGCTGTGGAGCACGGTGGCCAAGAAACCCATGCCCACCACCGAAACCCCTGCCGAAGCAGCTTCGCCCGAGGCCACCTCACCGCAGGCCCAGGCACTCGCGGTGCTGGAGGCCCGGGTGGCGGCGACGGAAGCCAGCGCCGCCCAGTTGCACGAGCAACTGCTGGCCTCGTCCGAGCTGATCAAGGCCTTGGCCGAACAGAACGCCCAGCTCATCCAGCGCATCGAGGCCAACCGGGTTCGGGTCGTCTGGGTCACTTGGGCGGCCCTGGTCGGCGCTGGCTCGGGCCTCGCCGGCTTGGCCCTGGCCTGGGCTTCCAGACTGGGCTAGGCGGTCAGTGGCGCGAGGGCCCGGAGGCTGGCGATGGTGTCCAGGCAAGCCCGTGCCACCTCGGTGCCCTTCTTGACGAAGTGCTCGCGGTAGAAGCGCAAGTGGTCTTCATGCTCGTGGAAATCACGCGGCGTGAGCACCGCCGACATCACCGGCACACCCTGGTCGAGCTGCACGCGCATCAAGCCGTCGATGACAGCGGACGAGACGAACTCATGGCGGTAAATGCCGCCATTGACGACCAACGCACAGGCGATGATGGCGTCGTAGCGGCCGGTTTGCGCCAGCTTCTGGGCGTGCAGCGGAATCTCGAACGCGCCGGGCACGTCGAAACGATCGACTTGCTCGGGCGGCAAGCCGCGTTGCTGGAACTCGTCCAGGATGGCGCGCAAGGCCTGGCCCACGATGTCCTGGTGCCAGGAGGCGGACACGATGGCGATGCGGGTGCGGGGGGAAACAAGCGGAGAGGTCTGACTCATGGATGGCCTCGACAGAGGGTGGATACCAGAATCAGGGCGCGCACGACCACGCCGACGGAACGCCCAGGGCTTTTCACGTCGGAACTGCCGCGATCTCTTTCATCCGGACTGTGACCGTCGGCCCTGGCATCTCACCAGGTCTGCTGACCTCGGTGCCCCTTGAAGGTGGACACCGAGCGCTCGCGGGCTCCCATGGTCAATCAAGCCACGGATACCGCCGGTGGGGAATTGCACCCCGCCCTGAGAACGCTGCCAACCCGTGAGGGCTGGCGGGCTGAATTTTACCAGCTGTGTCAAAACCTTGCCGGGGGGCTACAGTGCTTGCATGACACACCTTCGCCTCATCCTTTGCCTGACCCTCACCGCGGGCCTGGCCGCTTGCGCCACCATGTCCAGCGAACGTTACGCCGGCCCGGTGGTCGCCAGCGAGCCTGGTGCCATGGCGCGCTGCCGCTACCTGGGCGACATCAGCGGCAACTCCGGCCTGTTCGGTTTCTTCGCGTTGAAGGGCGCCGACAACGTCAAGCAGGAGTTGCTTCGGCGCGCCGATGTGCAGGGTGCCACGCACGTGGTCTGGGACAGGCCGGACGTGGGCTACAACGGCACCACCCTCGTGGCCAAGACCTACCGCTGCCCACCCATTGCCCAGGACAAGCCATGATGATGATGAAAAAGACACTGACCCTGCTCACGCTGCTCACCGCCGTTTCGCTCACCCATGCCGAGGCCATCGGCGAAGTCGACACCGTGTTCAAGTTCATCGGCCCCGACCACAAGATCGTGGTCGACGCCCACGACGACCCGCATGTGCAAGGCGTGACCTGCTTTGTGTCGCGCGCCAAGAAGGGTGGCATCAAGGGTGCGCTGGGCCTGGCCGAAGACAAGGCCGAGGCCTCCATCGCCTGCCGCCAGGTGGGGCCCATCACCATCAGCACGCCCATCCCCTTGCAGGAAGAAGTCTTCAGCGAACGCATTTCGCTGATCTTCAAGAAGCTGCGCATCGTGCGCATGGTGGACGTCAAGCGCAACACCCTGGTCTACCTGACCTACTCTGATCGCGTCATCGAAGGCTCGCCCCAGAACAGCGTGACCGCCGTGCCGGTGGACCGCGCGCGGCCGATCCCGGTCAAGAAATAAATAAAAACTCAAACCGCCGCGCGCTGGGCCTCGGCCAGGAAGGCATGGAGCAAGGGCACCACCGCCGCCCCTTCGCCGATGGCACCGCCCACGCGCTTGACCGACCCAGACCTCACGTCGCCCACGGCGAAGACGCCAGGGATGCTGGACTCCAGGCTGGCGCCAGGCCGCGAAGCCTGGCAACTGGCCGAGCGCACCTTGTCGCCCGTCAGCACGAAACCGGCAGGGTCCAGGGCCGCGTGGCAGCTGGTCATGCACTCGGTCTCGGGGTCGGCCCCCACGAACAGGAAGAGGTGGCGGATGTGGCGCGTCTCGGCTTCGCCAGTGCGCCGATGCTGCAGGGTGATGGCCTGCAGGCCGGCGGCGGCGTCGCCATGCAGGGCGGTGACGGCACTGTGAGTCCGGAGCTCGATGTTGGGCGTGGCTTCGATGCGCTCGATCAAATAGCGGGACATGGTGGCCGACAGGCCTTCGCCCCGCACCAGCATGATGACCTTGGCAGCGTGCGCGGCCAGGAACACGGCCGCCTGCCCCGCCGAATTGCCCCCACCCACCAGGGCCACCTCCTGCTCACGGCAAATGCGCGCTTCGATCGGCGAGGCCCAGTACCAGACACCCCGGCCTTCGAAGGCGGCCAGGTTGTCGACCTCCAGGCGGCGGTAGCGCGCGCCTGTGGCCATGACCACCGAACGGGCGCGGATGCGGCGTCCATCGGCAAGGATGACGCCCAGCTCGCCTTGTTCGTCGCGCCGGCTGCAATCCAGCGAGGTCACCTGGGCGGGGATCAGCATCTCGACGCCAAACTTCTGCGCCTGCACGAAGGCGCGCCCCGCCAGCGCCTGCCCCGAGATGCCGGTGGGAAAGCCCAGGTAGTTCTCGATGCGCGCCGAAGCCCCGGCCTGGCCGCCATGCGCCCTGCAGTCCATCACCATGACACGCAGTCCTTCAGAGGCAGCGTACACCGCCGTGGCCAGGCCGGCCGGCCCGGCCCCCACGATGGCCACGTCGTACAGCTCGTTGTGCTCGATCGTGTCCACCATGCCCAGGCAGCGGGCCAGTTCAAGGTCGGTGGGGTTGCGCAGCACCGCGCCAGTGGGGCACACGGCCAGCACCTCGAAGGGGCCGATCTGGTATTGCTCGGTCAGGACCTGGGCATCGTGGTCGGTGTGCGGATCAAGGTGGTGGTAAGGCTGGCCATTGCGCCCCAAGAAACTCTGCAGGCGGGCCAGCGTGGGCGCGTCCGAGTGCGCGATCAGCACGACCCCGCTGGCACCCGATTCGATCAAGGCGACGCGGCGCAGGATGAGCGCGCGGGTAATGCGTTCGCCCAGGTCGGCCTCGGCGATCAGCAAGGCCCGCAAGGCGGCTGGCTCGATCAGCAGGGTCTCGACCGCGCCTTCGGCATGGCCGTCGACCAACGCCGGGCGCCCCGACAACTGCCCCACTTCGGCCAGGAAATGCCCGCGCCCTTGCTGCGCGATGGGCACCACCTGGCCCAATCCGTTGCGCTGTGTGATGGCCACCACGCCGTCCAACACCACGAACATGCCGGGCCCCAGTTCGCCCGCGGTGAAGAGTCGGTCGCCGTCGGCGTAGCGGCGCACGGTGCCGAATCGGCCCATGCGCTCGATCTCGTCCACGGTGAGCACCGGAAACATCTGGTGGCGTCGGGTTTCGACGAGCGTGGAGGCCGGGTCGGAAGCCATGGGGTTCTCCGCTGAAGCAAGGGATGACACGGCCATTGTCACCGCTTCGGCATGCGGTTTGCCGGTGCAAGGGCATCATCTCTTGAACGAGGAGTTGCGACATGACCCACACCATCCCCGAAACCGCTGAAAGCCTGGCGGCCGAGAACGACACCATCGATGGCCTGGCACGGGCGGCGCACCACGCCATCGACCGCGCAGTGGCCGCGGTCGAAGCCTTGGGCGAAACGCACGAGGCGTGGGTGGAGGCGGCCGGCAACGAGATCCGGGCGCGCCCGCTGACCAGCCTGGCGCTGGCGGTGGCCGCGGGCCTGCTGATCGACCGACTGCTGCGCTGAGGCTTCTTCAGGCCCCGACAGGGGTGGCGGGGGCCACCTGGGCCTCGGTTTGCCCGATCTTCTGCGAGCCGTCGGGGCGTTCGTAGATGCCGATCAGGCAACCGCTGGCCAGGGCGTGGGCCTGCACGGCCTTCAGCACCTCGTCCCGACCCGGCTTCGCAGACCATTCGGGCGCCGTCGCCAAGGCAAACACCTGGAAGGCATAGCGGTGCACGCCATGCCCAGGCGGCGGATCGGGCGGCAACCAATGCGCCTGAAGCAGCGAGTTGAGCCCGCAGCTCACCTCGGGTTCGTGGCCTTCCAGGGCATTCATCGCGCCTTCGCGCAAGGCGCCGTCTCCGGGCGGCAAAGCCACCACGATGGCATGGACCAGCGGTTGGGGCGTGGGCGCATCGGCGTCTTCCACGATCAGCACGGCGGACTGGGCCTGCTCGGGCAGGCCGGTCCATTGCAGCGAAGGTGAATGGCCAGGGCCATCGGCGGTGTAGAGCACTGGCAAGGGCGCATGGTCCTGGAACGCCAGGCTGGACACCGTGATGGCGGCCATGCCTGATCGCAGGCCCGCTTTGTGGAAAGCCAGTTTGTCCAGCCCGGCACGCTGGTCGTGCAGCGCATGGCCGATCACATCAGGTAGTTTTTCAAGCATGTGAATGATCTCCATGAATGTTGAATCCATGAAAACCTGGGCAAGCCGCGCGCCTGGCATCCCAGTATCCCCAGCGCACCAGGGTGATCATCAAGCCGGGCACACTGCCGTACGCACCAACAAGGCACACCAACATGATCGACCTGTACTACTGGACCACGCCCAATGGCCACAAGATCACCATGTTCCTGGAAGAGGCCCAACTGCCTTACCGGATCAAGCCCGTTCACATCGGCAAGGGCGAGCAGTTCGCCCCTGATTTTTTGCGCATCGCGCCCAACAACCGCATCCCGGCCATCGTCGACCACACGCCCAGGGACGGCAGCGAGCCGCTGGCGCTGTTCGAATCAGGCGCCATCCTGCTGTACCTGGCCGACAAGGTTCGGCAATTCATTCCAGAAGACCTGCGCGGCCGCAACGATGCGCTGCAGTGGCTCTTCTGGCAGATGGGTGGCCTGGGGCCCATGGCCGGACAGAACCACCATTTCACGCAGTACGCGCCCGAAAAACTGCCCTACGCCATCGAGCGCTACGTGAAGGAAACGGCGCGCCTGTACGCCGTGCTGGACAAGCGCCTGGCCGACCGCGAGTTCCTGGCGGGCGACTATTCCATCGCCGACATGGCCAGCTACCCGTGGATCGTGCCGCACGAGCGCCAGCAGCAGAACCTGGCCGACTTCCCCCATGTGAAGCGCTGGTTCGAGGCCATCAAGGCCCGGCCGGCCACGGTGCGCGCCTATGCCCGCGCCGAGGAGGTCAACCCCAGCAACAAGCCCACGGTGGACGAGGCGTCCCGCCAGCACCTGTTCGGGCAAGACGCCTCGACCGTGAGACGCTGAAGCGCCTTGGACTTTACTTGCTGAAGAACTCTTTGATGCGCTGCCACAGGCGCGAGAAGAAACCAGCTTCTTCCACGGGTTCCAGCGCCACCAGCGTCTGCTCTCCATAGCTCTGGCCGTCCAGCGAGATCAGCACCTTGCCCAGCACCGCGCCCTTGGCGATGGGCGCGGTGATGCCGGGCGTGAGCTGGATCTCCGACTTGACGTTGGCGGCCTGGCCACGCGGGATGGTGGCGACCACCGGGGCCAGCAAGCCCACGTTCACCACCTCGGCCTTGCCGAAGCGCACCTTGGGCGTGGCCAGGGACACATTGGCGGCCAGCGGGCGCACGTCTTCAAAGGAACCGAAACCCCAGTTGAACAGCGCACGGGTCTGGTCGGCGCGGGCCTGCATGCTCTTGGACCCCATGATGACCGAGATCAGGCGCATGTCGCCGCGCTTGCTGGACGCCGTCAGGCAGAAGCCGGCCTCGGCGGTGTGGCCAGTCTTCAGGCCATCCACGGTGGAGTCGGTGTACAGCAACGCATTGCGGTTGCCCTGCTTGATGCCGTTGTACTTGAACTCCTTCTCGGCGTAGATCTTGTAGTAGTCGGAGCTGTCGCGGATGATGGCGCGCGCCAGGATGGCCAGGTCGTGCGCCGAGGCGCGGTGCGTGGGATCGGGCAGACCGGTGGCATTGGCGAAGTGGGTGTTCTTCATGCCCAGGCGCTCGGCCTCCTTGTTCATCAGCACGGCGAACGAGGCTTCGCTGCCCGCCATGTGCTCGGCGATCGCCTTGGAGGCGTCGTTGCCCGACTGCACGATGATGCCGCGCAGGATGTCGATGACCGACGCCGAGCCGTGCACCGGGAGGTACATGCAGGATTCGGCATTGGTGCCTCGGCACCAGGCGTTCTCGCTGACGCTGACCATGTCGGTGGGCTTGAGGCGGCCGGACTTGAGCGCCTGCTCGACGATGTAGCTGGTCATCATCTTGGTGAGCGAGGCCGGGGGCAGCGGCTGCTCGGCGTTGACCTGCGAGAGGATGCGGCCGGACTCGAAATCCATCACCACGTAGGCGGTGTTCTCCAGGGTGGGTGCGGGCGCGATGGCGATCGCGGCGGAGGCTGACACAGAGAAGCAGGCGGTCAGGACCGCGATGGCCTTCTGCCAGTGGGGCATGGTTGAGCCGGTGTTCATGGGGTGGCGTTCCTTGCAAATGCGGGGGCAAAAGCCCAAAACCCGTCAGCCTACCTGAAGATCGCCCGGGCCCTTCCCCAAAGCGGTGCGAAATCGCTGGCATCAAGTTTGCATACTTCTTGCCCGAGAGACACGACGTCGTCAGTCGTTGACTCGAAAGGGTGGCTAGGGTTCCGGTTTGGTGCAGTTCGCCAAATGTCTGGTCCGAGAGCCATCGGCCTGAGCAGGCACTTCTACCTGCGCAGGCTCCACGGCGGGACAAAAGCCCGGGAGATTCGCTTCGATGGCCGAGGTGTTCTCTCATCACGTCTTTGTCCCACCTAGGAGCCTCTCATGCGCCGTGTTTTGCCGTCTTTCAAGAGTTCAGTGCTCAGCGCCTTGGTTGCGGTCGCCGCGACCTTGGCGCTGACAGCACCCTTGCCAGCCCAAGCCGAAGTCAAAGTCGGCGTGTCCGACTGGCCAGGCTGGGTCGCCTGGTACGTCGCCGAACAAAAGGGCTTTTTCAAGAAGCACGGCGCCGACGTCAAGCTCGTCTGGTTCGCCAACTACACCGATTCCATCTCCGCCCTGTCGTCCGGCCAGCTCGATGCGAACTCGCAGACCTGGTCCGACACCATGGGCCCGCTGGCCAAGGGCCTGCCGCTCAAGACCATTTTGGTGAACGACAACTCCGCTGGCAATGACGCGGTGGTGGTCTCGCCCAAGATCAAATCCTTCAAGGATTTGAAGGGCAAGAAGATCGCGCTGGAAGAGTTCAGCGTGTCGCACTTCGTGCTGGCCACCGCACTGGCCAAGCACGGCATGAAGCCGTCCGACGTGAAGATCGTCAACCTGTCGGCTGGCGATGCGGCCGCGGCCTTCATGACGGGCCGCGTCGATGCCGCCGTGGTCTGGAACCCGTGGATCCACCAGATCGAGGCCAGCGGCAAAGGCAAGGCGCTGTTCACCTCGAAAGACATGCCAGGACTGATCCCCGACCTGCTGGTGGCGCAAGAGAAATCGATCGCCTCGAAACGCAAGGACTTGGTCGGCATGATCAAAGCCTGGTTCGACACGGTGAAGTTCATCCAGGACAAGCCCGCCGAAGCCGCCGCCATCATGAGCAAGGTGGTGAGCCTGAAACCCGAGGAATACACGGTGTTCCTGCCAGGCACCAAGTTCTTCGACGCGGCGGCCAACAAGGCGGCCTTCGATGCCAAGAACCCGCAATCGTTGCCCGCGGTGGCGCCCACGATCGCCAGCTTCCTGCTGGAGCACAAGCTGATCGATGGCAAGCCCGATGCGAGCAAGGGCATCGACGCCAGCTTGCTGACCGAGGCCTTGAAGTAAGCCACCCCACCTCCGGTTCAGCCACCGCAGCAAAGGCGCCGCCATGTCGCAATCACCATCACCGCCACCCAGGTCACCCGGCCTGTGGGCCATCCGCCAGGCCATCCCGTCGTCCGTGTACTGGACCTTGGCGGGCGTGGGCCTGATCCTGCCACTGCTGATGTGGGCTGTGCTGGCCGGCACCGGCACGCTGGACCCGGTCTTCCTGCCGGGCCCTGGCGTGGTGCTCGAACGCACCAAGGCCTGGTGGGCCGATGGCTTGCTGGGCGACATGGGCATCAGCGTGATGCGCGTGGTGGTGGGCTGGGCCTTGTCGGCGCTGATCGCCATCCCACTGGGCTTGTTCATCGGCACCTGGCGCTCGGTGCAAGCGTTGCTGGAGCCGCTGATGGACTTCGTGCGCTACATGCCGGCGGTGGCCTTCGTGCCGCTGGTGATGGTGTGGGTGGGCATCGATGAGGGCGCCAAGATCGCCATCATCTTCATCGGCACCTTCTTCCAGATGGTGCTGATGGTGGCGGAGGACGTTCGCCGCGTGCCCTTGCCGCAGATCGAGGCCGCGCAGACCATGGGCGCCACGCGCGTCGAGATTCTGGAGAAGGTGATCGTGCCTTCGGTGAAGCCCGCGCTGCTCGACACCTTGCGCATCACCATGGGCTGGGCCTGGACCTACCTGGTGGTGGCCGAACTGGTGGCCGCCAACTCGGGCCTGGGTTACGCCATCTTGAAGGCGCAGCGCTTCTTGCAGACCGACAAGATCTTCGCCGGCATCTTGCTGATCGGCCTGATCGGTTTGCTGATCGACCAGGTGTTCCGCCTCGCGCACCGCAAGGCCTTCCCGTGGCTGCACGCCAGAGGTTGAGACCATGAGCACCTTCCCGCCTCCCCTGTCCGTGGGCATCGAATGCCAGGGCGTTTTCAAGACTTACCCGGGTGCCAAGGGCCCCGCCTTGCAGGACATCAGCCTGCACATCGCGCCCAACGAGTTCGTGACCCTGGTCGGTGCGTCGGGCTGTGGCAAGTCCACGCTCTTGCGCACCATCGCCGGCCTGGAAACGCACAGCCAGGGCGCCGTGCGCGTGAACGGCCAGCCCATCCATGGGCCGGGGCCGGACCGCGCCATGGTCTTCCAGCACTACAGCCTCTACCCCTGGCTCACGGTGCAGGACAACATCAAGTTCTGCCGCCAGTTGAAGACGCACACCGAGGGCCGCACCAGCAATGACGTGGAGAACGCGGCTGGCCGAGCCGACGCCTTGCTGCGCTTGATGGGCCTGACGCACGTGGCCAAGTCCTACCCGAGCGAGTTGTCGGGCGGCATGCAGCAGCGCGTGGCCATCGCGCGCGCCTTGATGAGCAAGCCGCCCATCATCCTGATGGACGAGCCCTTCGGCGCGCTGGACGCACAAACACGCGAGGTCATGCACGACCTGATCATGCACGTGCACAAGCTGGAGCGCACCACCATCGTCTTCGTCACGCACGACGTGGAAGAGGCCATGTACCTCGGCCACCGCGTGGTGCTGATGGCGCCCCGACCGGGCCGCATCGACTCGATCCACCACGTGCCGCTGCCCTTGATCCGCGATCAGGACATGAAGCTGTCGCCCGAGTTCTTGCAGCTCAAGCGATTGCTGCTGGACCGCATCCGCGAGACCTCGGGCATGAAGACCGACTTCGAACTGCTGGACCAGCTGTGCAAGTCGGCGCAGGACGTGGCCTCGGGCGCGTCATCGCATTGATGTCCACCCTGATTCAAGAAGAAGGAGCCTTGAACCCCATGGAAAGCTTCACCGAGATCCCGCCCAACCCCACGGTGGCCGACCCCGTGGACGTGCCCGCGCTGTGGAAGCGCTTCGCGCCAGACCTGCCCGAAGGCCAGGTGATGTGGTCCGAAATCGTACCTGGCGGCGGCCATTGGTCTTATGTGATGCCGCGCGGCAGCAGCCTGCGCATGGTGGCACTGGAAGAAGGCGCCAACCTCAGCATGGTCTTGTATTCGGCCCGCGAAAAGCTGGAGCGCTACAACATGCCCGATTCGCTCAAGGCCCAGCACACCGCGCACTACACGCGCGGCCACGTGCTGATGAGCGACATGGGCCGCTCGCTGGCCAGCATCACGCTGGACACCGTCGGCTGGCACGACCCCATGGGCGGCCTGCTGGACGCCGAGCGCCTGAAGAAGCAGTACGGCGAACGCAGCTTCGACACGCACCGCAACGCCATGTACCGCAGCGGCAAAGACGGCCTCTTGATCGAAATCGGCAAGCATGGTTTGGCACGCCGCGACCTGATCGCGCCGGTCAACTTCTTCAGCAAGGTCAGCGTCGATGACGAAGGCTTGTTCCAGTTCGCGCCAAACCACACCAAGGCCGGTGGCACCGTTCAACTGCGATTCGACATGGACACGCTGATCGCTTTCTCGACCGCACCGCATCCGCTGGATCCAGCAAGCGCTTATGCGCCCAAGAAGGTCGGACTCGCAGCCTGGCGCAGCGGCCCCGCCCTGAAGGACGACTTCTGCCGCGACTTCCGCCCCGAGTGCGCCCGCGCCATCCACAACGCCGACATGCTGTACCTCTGAGTTTGAAGCGAAGGACGACCACACCATGACCGCCATCCGCCTGCAAGAAAGCGCGCTGCAAGCCGAGCGCGCCGTGCTCAACCACAAGCTGCCTTCGGGCGAGCCTTATCTGCTGCAGATCAAGCAAGGCCAGACCCTGCGCATCGTCGACCTCGAAGGCAACCAGGCCGTCGACGTGATCTTCTACAACGCGCAAGACTTGGCCGAGCACTACAGCGCCACCGACACCATGCTGTCGCAAGGCGGCATCTACCTGACCACCGGCACCGTGCTGATGAGCAGCGAAGCGCGCCCCATGCTCACCATCGTGGCCGACACCTGCGGCCGCCACGACACCCTGGGCGGTGCCTGCGCCGCCGAGAGCAACACCGTGCGCTACGCCTTGCAGAAGAAGTTCATGCACAGCTGCCGCGACAACTACCTGATCGCCTTGCAGCACGCCGACATCGGCCTGGGCAAAAGGGACATCGTGCCCAACGTCAACTTTTTCATGAACGTGCCGGTCACCGCTGATGGGGGGTTGAAGTTCGAAGACGGCGTCTCGGGCCCCGGCAAGTACGTGGAGCTGCGCGCCGAGATGGACATCCTGATGCTGGTGTCCAACTGCCCGCAGCTCAACAACCCCTGCAACGCCTACAACCCCACCCCCGCGCAATTCCTGATCTGGGACTGAGACCCAAGCCATGTTCGACACCGTCCTGATCGCCAACCGCGGCGCCATCGCCTGCCGCATCATCCGCACCTTGCGCAAAATGGGCTTGCGCAGCGTGGCCGTCTACTCCGAGGCCGACGCCGATGCCAAGCACGTGGCCATGGCCGATGCCAGCGTGTGCATCGGCCCCGCGCCCGCTGCGCAGAGCTACCTGGATGTGGACCGCATCCTCGCTGCTGCGCGCGAAACCGGCGCTGGCGCCATCCACCCCGGCTATGGCTTCCTGTCGGAGAACCCCGGCTTTGCCGACGCCTGCGAGCAAGCCGGCATCGCCTTCATCGGCCCCACGGGCGGGCAGATGCGCGCCTTTGGCCTGAAGCACACGGCGCGCGAACTGGCACAGCAGCACGATGTGCCCTTGCTGCCCGGCAGTGATTTGCTGAGCGACGCCGCCGATGCCAGAGCGCAAGCCGAACGCATCGGCTACCCCGTGATGTTGAAGAGCACGGCCGGCGGCGGCGGCATCGGCATGCGCCTGGTGCGCAACGCCGCCGAACTCGACGCCGCCTACGAGGCCGTCGAACGCCTGGCCCGCAGCAACTTCAAGGACGCAGGCTTGTTCCTCGAGAAGTTCGTTGAGCACGCGCGCCACATCGAAGTGCAGCTGTTCGGCGATGGACGCGGTCACGTCGTCGCCCTGGGCGAGCGCGATTGCTCGGCCCAGCGCCGCAACCAGAAAGTCATCGAAGAGACCCCAGCCCCGCACTTGAAACCCGAGACACGGGATGCGCTGTTGAAAGCCGCCGTGCGACTCGGTCAAGCCGTCAATTACCGCTCCGCCGGCACCGTTGAATATGTGCTCGACGCCGACACCGGCGCCTTCTACTTCCTCGAAGTCAACACGCGCTTGCAAGTCGAGCATGGCGTGACCGAGCAAGTCACGGGCGTCGACCTGGTCGAATGGATGGTCGGCCTGGCCCGCGGGGATCAACTCAGCTTGCAAGCGCCCGAACCCAAAGGCGCCTCGATCCAGGTGCGCCTTTACGCCGAAGACCCCTCGCGCAACTTCCAGCCGAGTGCAGGTGTGCTCACCGAAGTCGTCTTCCCCACTGATGCGCGCGTGGACACCTGGGTCGACACCGGCACCGACGTGCCGCCACACTACGACCCGATGATCGGCAAGCTCATCGTCACCGCCGACACGCGCGAGCAGGCCGTGGCCAAACTGCAGCAGGCCCTGGCCGGCACGCGCCTGGCCGGCATCGAGACCAATCTTCGCTACCTGCGCGCCGTCACGGCCTCCAGTGTTTTTGCGGAAGGCCAGGTGATCACCAAGACCTTGTCGCAACTGGCCTGGCATCCACATGCGTTTGAAGTGCTGGAACCCGGCGTGCAGACCACCGTGCAGGACTGGCCCGGCCGCCAGGGCCACTGGGACGTGGGTGTGCCGCCGTCCGGCCCCATGGACGACCTGCACCTGCGCCTGGCCAATCAGCTGGTCGGCAACGACGACAGCGCGGCAGCGCTGGAATGCACGCTGTCCGGCCCCACGCTGCGCTTCCATGACGACCTGGTGATCGCCCTCAGCGGCGCGCCCATGGCCGCCACGCTCGATGGCATCGCCCTGCCCTTGAACCAAGCCGTGGCCGTCAAGGCCGGCCAGACGCTCAAACTGGGCGCCGTGCCGCCAGGGCAACCCGGGACGCGCAGCTACCTGGCCGTGCAAGGCGGACTGGACGTGCCGCGCTACCTGGGCAGCCGCAGCACCTTCACCCTGGGCCAGTTCGGCGGCCACGCCGGCCGCACCCTGCGCACAGGCGACCTGTTGCACGTCTGGCCCACGAGTGGCAAGACCGAGGACAAGCCGCTGCAAGGCCAAGCGCCCGACCTCACCCAGCAATGGCACATCGGCGTGCTCTACGGCCCCCACGGCGCGCCCGACTTCTTCACGCCCGACGACATCGCCACCTTCTTCTCGACCGACTGGCAGGTGCACTACAACTCCAGCCGCACCGGCGTGCGCCTCATCGGGCCCAAGCCGCAATGGGCGCGCACCGATGGCGGCGAGGCCGGCCTGCACCCCTCCAACATCCACGACAACGCCTACGCCATCGGCGCCATCGACTTCACCGGCGACATGCCCGTCATCCTCGGCCCCGATGGCCCCAGCCTGGGCGGCTTCGTGTGCCCGGCCGTGGTCGTGGCCGCCGAGCGCTGGAAGCTGGGGCAACTCAAACCCGGCGACACCATCCGCTTCAAGGCCATCACTGCCGATCAGGCCCAGGCCTTGCTGAACGCCCAAGAAGCTTGGCTGGCCGGCCTTGGCCCCTTGCCCGTGCTGCCCACAGGCGTCCCCGCCGACCAGGTCGCCAGCACCCTGTCGCCCATCGTCCACCAACGCGCCGCCCGCCCCACACCCCAAGGCGAAGAGCCCGCCCTGTGCATCCGTCAAGCCGGCGACCGCTACTTGCTCATCGAACTCGGCCCCCTGGTGCTGGACTTGACCCTGCGCTTCCGCGTGCACGCGCTGATGGCCTGGCTGCAGGCCCGCCGCGATGCCCGCGAGCTGCCCGGCATCATCGACATGACCCCCGGTATCCGCTCACTGCAGATCCACTTCGACCCGTGCGTGCTGCCGCGCGCCGAACTGCTCAGCGCCCTGAAGCAGGCCGACGAACAGCTCGGCAGCACGAACGACATCGTCGTGCCGACGCGCACCGTCTGGCTGCCCCTGTCGTGGGATGACAGCGCCACCCAACTGGCCATCCAGAAGTACATGCAATCGGTGCGCGCCGACGCGCCCTGGTGCCCCAGCAACATCGAGTTCATCCGGCGCATCAACGGCCTGGACAGCATCGAGGATGTGAAGCGCGTCGTCTTCGACGCGAGCTACCTCGTCATGGGCCTGGGTGATGTCTACCTGGGCGCACCTGTCGCCACGCCATTGGACCCACGCCACCGCCTCGTCACCACGAAGTACAACCCTGCCCGCACCTGGACGCCCGAGAACGCCGTGGGCATCGGCGGCGCCTACATGTGCGTCTACGGCATGGAAGGCCCGGGCGGCTACCAGTTCGTCGGCCGCACCGTGCAGATGTGGAACCGCTGGCGCGACGAGCGCAGCGGCGCCAGCGATTTCGAAGCCGGCAAGCCCTGGCTGCTGCGCTTCTTCGACCAGATCCGCTTTTACCCGGTCGGTGAAGACGAACTGCTGCAACTGCGCCGCGACTTTCCCGCGGGCCGATTCAAACTCAAGGTCGAGCATGGCCAGTTCAGCCTGGCCGACTACCAGCGCTTTCTGGCCGATGAAGCGCCCAGCATCACCGCCTTCAAATCGCATCAGCAAGCCGCCTTCGATGCCGAGCGCGAGCGCTGGAAAGCCAGCGGCCAGGACGGCAGCTTGAGCGAACTCGACGTCAACACGCCCGTGGACGAGCAAGCCCTGCCGCCTGGCGCCCGTGCGGTGGCCAGCCCGGTGCCCGGCAGCGTCTGGAAGGTGCTGGTCGCCGAAGGCGCCAAGGTGATTGAAGGCCAGACCCTGGCCGTGGTCGAATCCATGAAGATGGAATTCCCGGTGCTGGCACCCTGTGATGGCACGGTGCTGCAGGTGCGCTGCAAGGAAGGCAGTGGCGTCACGGCCGGCCAGGATGTCGTGGTGCTGGGCGGAGAGGGTTGAACGGTTCAAAACGCCCAAGCGTGCGACACTCGGCGGCTGTTTTCCGTTTTCCAGGGGCACCCGCCCCGCGCTGCCCGCCATGTCCACGTCCTCCCCCTTCCCTGCCGCCGCCCCGCATGTCATCGTCATCGGCGGTGGCCCAGCCGGACTGATGGCCGCTGAAACCCTGGCAGCGGGTGGTGCGCGGGTCGACGTGTACGACGCCATGCCTTCGGTGGGCCGCAAGTTCCTGCTGGCCGGCAAGGGAGGACTCAACCTCACGCACGCCGAAGCGCTCGACAAGTTCCTTGGCCGCTACGCCGAGCGCAGCGAAGCCCTCACGCCCCTCATCGAGGCCCTCAGGCCGCAAGCCCTGCGCGACTGGGCCCAGGGCTTGGGCATCGAGACCTTCGTGGGCACGTCCAACCGCGTCTTCCCCAAGGACTTGAAAGCCGCCCCCCTGCTGCGCGCCTGGCTGCACCGCCTGCGCGAAGCCGGCGTGCGCTTCCACATGCGCCACCGTTGGCAAGGCTGGACGGCCGATGGCGCCCTGACCTTCACCTCACCCCAAGGCGACATCACCGCCCAGGCCGACGCCACCGTGCTGGCCCTTGGCGGCGCCAGTTGGGCGCGCCTGGGATCCGACGGCGCCTGGGTGCCTTGGCTGCAAGCCCGTGGCGCCGACATCGCCCCCCTCAAGCCGTCCAATTGCGGCTTCGACGTGGCGCCCACGGCCCCGGACCGCAGCGGCTGGAGCGAGCACCTGCGCAACCGTTTCGCCGGTGCCCCGATCAAGCCCGTGGTCATGCAATTCACCGATGCGCAGGGCCAGGTCCACCGCCAGCAGGGCGAGTTCGTGCTCACCTTCACGGGCATCGAAGGCAGCTTGGTCTATGCCTTTTCGGCTCGCATCCGCGACGCCATCGAGGCGCAAGGACAGGCGACCATCCACCTCGACTTGCTGCCCTCGCACACGTCCGAGCAGGTCTTGACCGAGACCAAGCGCCCACGTGGCACCCGCAGCCTGTCCACGCACCTGAAAAGCTGCCTGGGCATCCAGGGCGTGAAGATGGCCTTGCTGCACGAGTTGCTCAGCCCCGCCCAGCTGACCGATCCGGTTCAACTGGCGCAACTGATCAAGGCCTTGCCCCTCACACTGTCCGCCGCCCGCCCGATCGACGAAGCCATCAGCACGGCTGGGGGTGTCCGGTTCGAGGGATTGACGGCGCAACAGATGCTGTCGACCATCCCCGGCGTGTTCTGCGCGGGCGAGATGCTGGACTGGGAAGCCCCCACCGGCGGCTACCTGCTCACCGCCACCATGGCCACCGGCAAGGCCGCGGGCCAAGGCGTGCTGGATTGGTGGACGGCCCTGCACCCTGCTCAGTGATCGGTGCGGCCTCCGCGGCCAAATTGAATCGCCATGACGATCAGGCGGCGGCGGGGCTGGCTTCGCCGAACATCAGCCTGTCCCGCACCGAATTGACGCAACTGCCTTCACGGATCAGCTTGAAGTAGTAGCTGCCATCCACTGTGTCGCCATACAAGCAGGCACCCACCAGCTTGTCGTCCTTCAACACCAGCTTCTTGTAGACGCCGCCAAAAGGGTCGGTCAGCAGGATCTCTTCTGTGCCATCGCCGCCCATGAAGTCGCCAGCCGAGAACAGGTCGATGCCGGTGACCTTGAGCTTGGTCGAGGTTTGCGAGCCGACGTAGCGCCCGATGCCGTGCATGGCCAGGTGGTTGGCGCACACCTTGCCTTGTTCGAACAAGGGGGCCACGAGGCCATAGGCGATGCCCCGGTGGGCCGCGCATTCGCCCACCGCGTACACGCGCGGGTCGGTCACGGTCTGCATGGTGTCGGTGACCACGATGCCCCGGTGGCAGTGCAAGCCGATCTTCTCGGCGAGGCCGGTGTTGGGTCGGATGCCGGCCGCCATCACCACCAGGTCGGCAGGCACCTCGGTGCCATCCTTGAACCGGACCGACTGCACCCTTCCCTCGGCATTGCCCACCAGCTCCTGGGTCTGCGCGCCAATGCGAAACTGCAGGCCCCGCTCTTCCAGCGACTTCTGCAGCAGCTTGGCGGCCACCTCGTCCAGTTGGCGCTCCATCAACCAGGGCGCGATGTGCACCACGGTGACCTGCATGCCACGCAGCATCAAGCCATTGGCCGCTTCCAGGCCCAGCAGGCCGCCACCGATCACCACCGCGTGCCGGTGGGTGGTGGCCGTCTCGATCATCGTGTTCGTGTCGGAGATGTCGCGGTACGAGATCACACCCTCCAGCTCCTTGCCCGGAACCGGCAGGATGAACGGCGTGGAGCCGGTGGAGATCAGGAGGCGGTCGTACTCGGCCTCGGTGCCATCCTCGGCCGTGACGATGCGCTTCGTCCGGTCAATGCCCACCACCCGCTTGTTCAGGTGCAGCTGGATGCCGTGCTCGGCATACCAGGCCAGCGGGTTGAGGATGATCTCGTCGACCGTCTGCTCACCCGCCAGCACGGGTGACAGCAGGATGCGGTTGTAGTTGGGATGCGGCTCGGCCCCGAACACCGTGATCTCGTAGAGATCGGGCGCCACCTTGATCAACTCTTCCAGCGTGCGCACCCCGGCCATGCCGTTGCCCACCATCACCAGCTTCATTTTCTTCATGGCCGCAGTCCTTGGAAATCGAGGTCGTTGCTCAGTCAGCGCCGCGCAAACCGGCGGGGGCCTTGGGCACGGGGGCCGTGTGGTGAACACGCGCACGACCGCCCTTCTCGGCCCAGGTGCGCGTCCAGCGGACCTGCATGATGCGCATCACCACCAGCATCACCAGTCCCAGGGCGGCGAACAGCACGAAGCCCCACAGGTAAGTGCCCAGGTATTGCTTGGACAAGCCCATCGCGTTCGGCACCAGGCCACCGCCCAGCGCACCGATCTCGCCGATCATCGAGCCGGCCACGGCCGTGCTCAAAGGCCAGCGCAGCGGCACCAGTTGGAACAGTGCGCCATTGCCAGCACCCAAGGCCGCGAAACAGACGATCAACAGCACCGTCGTCAAGACCAACGATGCGGACGACAACCCCACCAGCGTCAGCGACACCGCCACCACGGCCAGCACGATGGTCAGCGTGTTCAAACCGCCCCAGTGGTCGGAGATCCAACCGCCGAGGATGCGCACGAAGGCGCCCATGAAAGCGGCCAGCATCGTCAGTTGCCCAGCCTGCACCTTGCTCACGCCGAACTGGTCGTAGTAATAGGTGGGCAGGAAGGTGGTCAGGCCGATGAAGCCGCCAAAGGTCACGCCATAGATCAGGCTGAAGACCCAGCCGTCTTTCTCGAACAGGCAGGCGATGTGCTCGCGGAAACCAGCGTGCTTGTCCACGTCCGGCGGCTCCTTGGCGAAGACCACCATCACCAGCATGGGCACCATGATGGCGACCGCGGCCACCCCATACACCGCTTGCCAGCCCAGCCATTGCGCCAAAGGCGGCGCCACCAGCACCGACACCGCCGTGCCCACATTGCCCGCGCCCACCAGGCCCATGGCCAGGCCCTTGTGCTGCGGCGGGAACCAGCCCGAGCCCAAGGACAAGGCCACGCCGAAGCTGGCACCGGCGATGCCCAGCAGCACGCCCATCTTCAGCAGGTCGTTGAACTCGTGGACCATGAACACGCCGTACAGCATGGCCAGCGCGATCATGCCCATCTCCACCAGCGTGGCCTTCTTGCGGCCGATGTACTGCGACAGCAGGCCCAGCGGGAAGCGCATCACCGCGCCTGCGATGATGGGAATCGACAGCATCAAGCCCTTCTGCGCGGGCGTCAGGTTGAACGTCTCGCTGATGAAAGGCGCCATGGCGCCGTTGAGCACCCAGATGCAGCACGAGAACGCGAAGTACAGGAAAGACGCGAACAAGGTCGGGCTGTGGCCGCTTCGGAGAAATGTTCTGAAATTGGACATGACAATGGCGCGGTGAAAAGTAGGCGAACAAGTGCCCCTTCAGAAGTGCTGGCCGCGCATCTGAAAAAAGGCAGAGAAAATGAAAAAGCCCGCGGAACCAGAACTGGTGCGGGTCGGGAGGCCTTGGCACCGTGGCGGGCCCAAGCTTGATCGCGGTGCTTCGTTGCGCCGCACCTGGAACAATGCAATATGCGCGCCAACTTGCCATGAGCCCTCCACACCACCCTTTCCACGGTCTTCGAACCGTGCGGTTTTCACAGTGAACAAGCCCCTTGCCTCCCTCACTTTGCTGCTGATGTCCGTGCCTGGCGACAGCGCTGCGGCCTTGGAAGCCATGCTCCACGACGGTTCGCCCGACCCCGCGTTGACAGTCGTCCACGGGGGCGACTGCTGCAATCTGGTGCATCAATTCGAGGCCTGCGCACCGAATCAGGTCGTGGTGCTGGGCGCGCCCAGCTCGGTCCTGATCGATGCATTGAAGGCCTGGGATGGCGCGCCGCCTTGCGCGGTCACTTGCTTGTCGCCCCCGCCCTCACCCGACGACCTCGTCGCCTTGCTCGCCCTCGGACTCACGGGTTGGTGGCCCCAGACCGGGCTGTCGTCGACCGACCTCAACACGGCACTCGCGCTGGATCGGCTGCGCTGGCAGCATGGCCGGGCACAAGCGCACGAACTGAGGCAAGTCCGCAGCCAACTCAGCGACCGCAAGTACCTGGACCGCGCCAAAGGCCTGCTCGCGCAAGCCCGAGGTCTGGACGAAGACGAAGCCTTCAAGCTGCTGCGCGGTGCGGCCATGCACGCCAATCTGAAGATCGGCGATGTCTCCCGCTCGGTGATCGATGCTGCCGCCTGGGCCGAGGCACTGAACCGCGCAGGCCAGTTGCGCATGCTGTCGCAACGCGTGGTGAAACTGGCCGCTCAGCGGCTGGCCAGCGTGGACGCGCACCGGGCCCGCCGGCTGCAGGAAGAGTCCGAACAGCGCGCTCAGGCCAACCTCGACTTCCTGGCGGCCCTGCCCCAGTTGGGCAGCAAAGGCGAATCCTTGCCCAGCGCTTTGGCCCAGACCCACGCCGCCTGGTCCGCGCTGCAGGCCACGCTGAGCCAGCGCAAATCGGCCAGCATCCTCATCCAGGCGGACGACAAGGCCACCGCCCTGCTGGCCCAGGCCGAGGCCCTGGTCAACGAGCTCGAAGCCGCCTCGGGCCGCCGCGCGCTCAAGGTGGTCAATCTGTGCGGCCGCCAACGCATGCTGGCCCAACGCCTGGCCAAGGACGCCTTGCTCGCCGAACTGCTGGACGACCATGCCCGCCGCGACAGCTTCGCCCAGCTGAAGTCCGAGTTCGAAACCGCGCTTTCGGAACTGGAGATGGCCCCCTTGTCCAGCCCCGACATCCGCGCAGCGCTCAAGGCCGCGCGCGATGAGTGGGCGCGGCTGCTGGCCGGACTGCGCTTCCTGGACAAAGCCGAAAGCCGCCTGGCGATCAGCCGGGCCAGCGAGGTGCTGCTGGAAGTGTTCGAAGGCCTGACCACCCTCTACGAGCGCAGCCTTCAGGTCATCATGTCCTGAACGGTGCATGGCATTGGCGCCATTAAACATTCGCGATCTTTTTCACTTTTTGAAACCACAACCGCCCAGGCTTTTTCCGAAAAACAGGGATAAAAATACGCCCCATCACATGAAAGCGATGGAGGTCGTGATGTCTGACGAACGGATGCTGGAACATGCGCTCCCTGAGTTCGCCCAGGCTCGGCAGGATCTCCAGACCCACACCGTCCGAGAAGCCGTGATCCGGTTTTATGCCCGGCATGACGCGCGCATGGATGCCGCCATCCACGCCTCGCCCCAAGCGCTGGCCTGCGACAAAGGCTGCAGCCATTGCTGCCGGCAGTTCGACGTCGTGGCGCTGCCCGTCGAGGTGTTCGAAATCCACGCCCACGTGTTCCGCCACTTCAAGCCAGACGCGCTGCGCAGCACGATCCAGAGGGTGTCCAGCTATGTGGCCAAACGCAAGGGCGTGAGCGAGGAAACGCGCTTGTCCTTGAGGGAGGCCTGCCCCTTCCTGGTCGACAACAGTTGCTCCATCTACCCCGTGCGCCCCTCTGTTTGCCGCAACTACCACGCGACCGACGCCAACAACTGCGAAAAGTCCCTGAAGGAGCCTTTCAGCACCTGGCCCACCACTTACGTCGATGACGTTTTCTTCACCGCCATGGGCAGCGCGGCTGGGTTCAGGAATGCCGTGGCCGAACAGGGCCTGGACACGAAGGAGTACCACCTCTCGGCCGCCTTCCTGGAAACCGTGCAGAACCCCCATTGCGTGAAACGCTTCAAGAGCGGCAAGAGCGCCTTCGTCAAGGCCACCCACACGGGGTTCAACCAAGCCGAATCATCGCGCGCGGCTTGAGAAGGCAGGCCCACTGCGGGGTCCATCGTGGTTTGATTGCACTGCGCTAGGATGCGCGACGAGGTCGTGGCCCTGCCCCCTCGCGGCAATCCACCATTGAAAGAGACCCAGCTCATGGAACTGAATTTCACCGGACGTGTGGCCATCGTGACGGGCGCTGGCGGCGGATTGGGGCGCCAGCACGCCTTGGCCCTGGCCGCCCGCGGGGCCAAGGTATTGGTCAACGATCTGGGCGACAGTTCCGGGCATTCCACCGCCGCCCAGAAAGTGGTCGACGAGATCCAGGCCGCGGGCGGTGTGGCCATGGCGAATGGCTGCTCGGTCACCGACTTCGCCGCGGTGCAGGCCATGGTTCAGCAGGTGAGCGACGCCTGGGGCCGTGTCGACATCCTGGTCAACAACGCCGGCATCCTGCGCGACAAGTCTTTCGCCAAGATGGACATGGACGATTTCCGACTCGTCATCGAGGTCCACCTCATGGGAGCCGTGCATTGCACCAAGGCCGTGTGGCCGCTGATGGTGGCGCAAAAATACGGGCGCGTGGTGATGACCACCTCATCGTCTGGCTTGTACGGCAACTTCGGCCAGGCCAACTACGGTGCCGCCAAGATGGCTTTGGTCGGCCTGATGCAGACCTTGTCCATCGAGGGCGCCAAGAACGACATCCGCGTGAATTGCCTGGCGCCCACCGCCGCGACGGCCATGACCGAAGGCCTGTTCCCGCCTGCCATGCTCGAACTGCTCAAGCCCGAGGCCGTGGTGCCGGCGATGCTGGTGCTGGCCCACGAAAGCGCGCCCAACCGCGCCATCGTGGGCGCGGGCGCCGGCAGCTTCGCCGCCGCGCACATCGCCATGACGCCCGGGGTCTACCTGGGCCTGGGAAGCGACGTGCCCGAACAATTGGCTGGGCACCTGCCTGCGCTGGCCACCCTGGACGGCGCCACCGTGCCAGGCAGCGGCGCGGACCAGGGCCGGCAGGAGCTCACCCTGGCCATGTCGGGCAAGTTGGCCTGAAAAGGTCATGCGCACCCCGGTCAACCCAGCTTGGCCAGCGCTCGCCACAGGCGGGAGCCCCGGCTTCCCATGACACGGGCAAGAACACGCCGCCGAGGCGTGTTGCCAAGCCTAGTGAAGCTGCATCCGAAATCGACGGCGAACGCACAAGCCAAACAAACCGACACACGCCAGCATGAGCGCAGCTGGCTCCGGAACCTGCGTGATTTGCACCCCGCCCAACTCAGTGACAAAACTACCCAACGGCTGGTCAAAGCCAATGTATTTGGCAGGATTGAAAACGATGTGCGAGGACAAGCGGTAACGACCGCTCTGAAGCGTCATTCGCCTTTGCTTCTGCTCATAGCCTTGACCACCCACTTCTGGCAAGGCGATCGATTCAAATGACCCATCGTCAAGCAAACGGCCAAAGTACGCCGAAGCGGACGTTGAAGTGACATTTGCCAAGCCAAAAGAAGAGTGAAAAATCCTCAGCGAGATATCCATCTGCTTTTGAACATCAAAGGTGATGGAGATGTCTGCAGTATTTGTAATGTCCAGGGAATCACCCGATGCATAAGCCGAGGCATATACACCCAACATGTCTGGCTTGATTTCTGATTGTGCCTCAAGCAAATAAAAATGGTTTTCTTGTTCACACCGTGGCGGATAACAAATGACCTCGTAAGAGCTTTGCGCTAAAGAAGCAGAATCGAGTTGGCCCGCTGGAATATCAGACACATGACCTGCGGCATTTACATGCCCTGCCTGTGATACCACCGAAAACTGAGCGTTTGCGGCGAAAGGAACAAAAGCCACGACCACGGTTAATGCGAGACGGGCAATGGAAAATAGTTTCATGATTCCTCCTGATTTTTTGAATTTATATACTAGAGGCCCCATGGGTTTTCGTCAATCGAGCACATGGTTACTGATTGCAAATGGCTCCTTGCGAGGCCCACGGATGATCACATGACTTAGAAACGCACGCCTCCCCAATGAGCAACCTTGCTCAACTTGCTGCCAACATGATCAGATGGGAGGGGCTATTGATGGGCATCCTGGTCGGGGTGAGAGGATTCGAACCTCCGGTCTCTACGTCCCGAACGTAGCGCTTTACCAGACTAAGCTACACCCCGATTTGGCTTTCCCAAGCAGCGCCGATCAGGACGATCGGTGCACGGAATCGGTCGATAATTGTAGCAGAGCGTCCCTGTAGGTCGAGGCGGGCAAGGCCGCCAGACAAGCCTCCGCCAAGCGCGCCTGCTCCTCGGCCGCTTCGCGCGTGGCCTGCAATGCGCCAGTGCTTTTCACGATTTCCACGATCTGCGCCATGCGCTCCACTTCGCCGTTGATGATGGCCTCGCGGATCAGGGTGCGTTGCGCTTCGGTGCCGCGCTGCATGGCCACCAGCAGGGGCAAGGTCGGCTTGCCTTCGCGCAGGTCGTCGCCAATGTTCTTGCCGAGTTCGGCCGTGCTGCCTTCGTAGTCCAGCAGGTCATCGATCAGCTGGAAAGCGGTGCCCAGGGTGCGCCCGTAAGAAGCGCAGGCCTCCTCGACTTCGGGCGACGCGTCCACGATCACCGCGCCCAGGCGGGCACTGGCTTCGAACAGCTTGGCTGTCTTGTACTCGATCACCTTCAGGTAATCGTCCACCGAGATGTCGGGGTCGTGCATGTTCATCAACTGCAGCACCTCGCCCTCGGCGATCACATTGGTCGCGTCGGCCAGCACTTCCATCACGCGCAAACGGTTGGTCGTGACCATCATCTGGAAAGCGCGCGAGTACAGGAAATCGCCCACCAGCACGCTGGCGGCGTTCCCAAACATGGCGTTCGCGGTCTTGCGGCCACGGCGCAGGTTCGATTCGTCGACCACGTCGTCGTGCAGCAGCGTGGCGGTGTGGATGAACTCCACCACAGCGGCCAGCTCATGGCGTTGCGAGGAGTTGTTGCCCAAAGCCCGCGCGATCAGCAACAGCAGCATCGGCCGGATGCGTTTGCCGCCGGCATTGACGATGTAGTTGGAGATCTGGTTGACCAGCGCCACCTTCGAAGACAACCTGCGGTGGATGACCTGATCCACCTCGGCCATGTCGGGGGCCATGAGGCTGCGGTAGTTCACGGTGGGGGTAGAAATGTCTGGCACGCTGGAGACGGTTGGAATGCGGTATTGCGGGGATTATAGGAACCCCCTTCACTTGGGGCCCAACAGCGCGACAATGCCCGTTCAGGAGCGCACGATGAACACCGTTGAAGACACCGCTGTGACAACCCACCACCCCGCCCGACCAAGCCTGTCGATGGCCGTCATCGGTGCCGGCCCGGCCGGTCTGGCGCTGGCGCTTCAAGCCGCGCAGGCCCTGCCCCAGGCCCGCATCACCGTGTTCGACGCCCGCCCCGCCGACAAGGACGTGTCGGGTGACCCACGCACCCTGGCCCTGTCGCTGGGCAGCGTGCAGGAACTGGAGCGCATGGGCGTGTGGACCGCCATCCAGTCCCGGCAGCAGGTGGCGCCCATCCGCACCGTGCACGTGTCCCAGCAGCAGCCCACGGTGCTGTGGCCGGGCCGCGACCAACCGGCCGTCACGATCAGCGCCGCCGAACAGGGCGTGGCGCAACTGGGCGCCGTGGCCAGTTACGGCACCCTGGTCGCCCCCCTGCAGGCTGCGTGGGCCCAAGCCATCGCCCGCGATCCTGAACGCCTGCTGATGCGTTTCGGCACGCCGGTGAAAGGCCTCAAGCCCGTGCCCGGTGGGGTCGAGGTCGATGCCGAGATCGCCGAATCCTTCGACCTGGCCGTGGTGGCCGAAGGCGGCGTGTTCGCCGACCAACCCTCATTGCAATGGCCCCAGGGCCTGAGCCGGGACTACGCCCAGACCGCCTGGGTCGGCCAGGTGCTGCTGAGCGAAGACAGCGAGCCGGGCGTGGCCTACGAGCGTTTCACGCCGTCCGGTCCCGCCGCCCTGCTGCCCTTGCCCGATGGCTCGGTCGTGCCCAATGGGCCGCGGGGCCGCCGGGCCGCCCTGGTGTGGTGTGTGCAGCGCGACGACGACCCGGTGCGCGACCTGACCGACGCCCAACGCCTGGTCGTGCTCAACACGATCTTCCATGAACGCGTGGGCCGCATCCACCAGCTTTCGGCCTTGAAGGCTTTCCCCCTGGGCCTGAACGCCCACCGCAGTTTGGTGAACGACGGCGCCGTGGTGCGCATCGGCAACGCGGCGCAGACCCTGCACCCGGTGGCGGGCCAGGGACTGAACCTGGGTTTGCGGGATGTGCACGAGCTGCTGTCGGCCTTGAAGACCGCCAGCGTGGGAGGAAAGGTGGATGTGGCCGCCGCCCTGCGGCAGTTCCAGCGCCGCCGTCAGCCTGACCGCTGGGCGCTGATCGCGGGCACCGACTTTTTGGCCCGCAGTTTCACGTGGCCCGCGCCCATCCTGGCGACGGCGCGTGGCTTGGGGCTGGGCGCCATGCAGGCGCTGAGCCCGCTGAAGCACCGCTTGGCCAGAACGATGATGTTCGGCCTGCGCTGACGCCGACTGGCGGGTCAGCGCTGCAGCGCCACCATGGTGGACGCGAAACGCGCATCGGCCACGGACGCGTCCGCATTGGCTTGCAAGCCGTACACCGCCCAGGCGGTCATGGCGGCGAACAGCGTGTTTTGCAGCAATTTTTTGCGCATGGGGAGCCTCCTGAATCTCACGGACCGCCCTCGTGCAGCGGGACGGTCTCATCTTAGGAAGGATGATTCTCCTTCCAAGCCGGCAAAAAAACCCCCTTAAGGGGGTAGTTCGGGCCCATCCGCCACGAAATCGGCGTCGCAGCCCCGGCCGGCGGCGATCACCCGGCGCGCCCAGCGCAGCCACAGGCGCCTCAGTGGGTTCCAGCGCAGCCAGCGCCCGGCCGCGAATCGCTCCGGCTGCACCAGCAGGCCACAGCGGTACAGCAACTCACCTTCGGACCAGACCAAGGCCTCGCAGGCGCCCGTCCGGCGGCGGCTGATCAGCATCCCGACGGGGCAGGGTTCCGCCAGGCAGCACACGCCACAACCATTGCAAGGCGCGCCCACCGCCGGCTTGGGGGGCGCCTCGGGGTGGATTTGGATGACTTGGTGGTGCATGAATGGCCGGGGTTTGCGACAATCTTGCCCTATGAACACCGCGCAGACCATTTCCCCCTCCGCCGACCAGCCTGTCGACCAGTACATGAGTGCCGTGGGCCAGGCCGCCCGAGCGGCCGCCACGCTGATGGCCGCGGCCTCCACCGCCTCCCGCAACAACGCCTTGCTGGCGCTGGGCCGGCTGATCCGCGAACAGGCCGCGCCCCTCAAAATGGACAATGTCCAGGACGTGTCCAAGGCCCAGGCCAATGGCCTGAGCGAGCCGATGGTCGACCGCCTGCGCCTGACCGACAAGGTCATCGAGACCATGGCGCAAAGTTGCGAACAGGTCGCCGCCCTGCCCGACCCGGTCGGCGAGATGACCAACCTGCGCCAGCGCCCCACTGGCATCACCGTGGGCCAGATGCGCGTGCCCATCGGCGTGTTCGGCATGATTTTCGAAAGCCGGCCCAATGTGACGATCGAAGCGGCGTCTTTGGCGATCAAGAGCGGCAACGCCTGCGTGCTGCGCGGCGGCTCCGAGGCCATCCACTCCAACCTGGCCTTGTGGAAGCTGGTGCAAGCCGCGCTGGTCGAAGCCGGCCTGCCTGCCACCGGCGTGCAGCTGGTGCAAACCACCGACCGCGCCGCCGTGGGCCAGCTCATCACCATGCCGCAGTACGTGGACGTGATCATCCCGCGCGGGGGCAAGGGCCTGATCGAGCGCATCAGCGCGGAGGCCAAGGTGCCGGTCATCAAGCACCTCGATGGCAACTGCCACACCTACGTCGATGCCGAGGTGGACCTGGCCCTGGCCGTCAAGGTGACCGACAACGCCAAGACGCAAAAGTACAGCCCCTGCAACGCCACTGAATCGCTGCTGGTGCACGCCAAGCAGGCCACGGCCTTTTTGCCGCTGATCGGCCAGGTCTTCGCCGACAAGGGCGTGGAGATGCGCGCCGATGCCCGTGCCAAGGCCATCCTGGCCGACGTGCCTGGCGCCAAGGTGGTCGACGCCACCGAACAGGACTGGTCCGAGGAATACCTGGCGCCCGTGATCGCGGTGAAGGTGGTCGATTCGCTGGACGAGGCCATCGCGCACATCAACCACTACGGCTCGCACCACACCGATGCGATCCTGACCACCAACCACCCCAACGGCATGCGCTTCATCCGCGAGGTGGATTCGGCCAGCGTGATGATCAACGCGTCCACGCGCTTCGCCGATGGCTTCGAGTTCGGCTTGGGCGCCGAGATCGGCATCAGCACGGACAAATTCCATGCGCGCGGTCCGGTCGGCCTGGAAGGGCTGACGTCCTTGAAATACGTGGTGCTGGGCCAGGGCGAAGTGCGCGCCTGATCCCCTGCCTGGCATGCTGGACCTGACGCCGGCCAACGTCGGCCTGATGTTGCTGGCCGCCGGCGGCGCTGGCGTGGTCGATGCCATCGTGGGCGGCGGGGGGCTGATCATGGTGCCCTCGCTGTTCGGCCTGTTCCCGGGTGCCCCGCCCGCCACCTTGCTGGGCACCAACAAGGCCGCGGCGGTGTGGGGCACGGGCTGGTCGGCCTGGCAGTTTTCAAGACAGGTGAAGCTGCCTTCGTCGCGGCTGCTGGGGGCCATCGTGGCCGCCCTGGTCGGCGCATGCACCGGGGCCTGGCTGGCGACGCGGGTGCCCGCCTCGCAATTCAGGGTGGCCTTGCCGGTGGTGCTGGCGCTGGTGTGGCTCTACACCCTGCGGCGCAAGGACCTGGGCCGGCACCACACGCCCCACTGGTCACACCAGACCGAACACCTGCTGGCGACGCTGCTGGGCGCCGCGGTGGGGTTTTACGATGGGCTGTTCGGCCCTGGCACGGGCAGCTTCTTCGTGTTCGCCCTGGTGCGCGGCCTGGGCTGGGATTTCCTGCACGCCAGCGCGGGCGCCAAGCGTTTGAACTTCGCCACCAATGTGGCGGCGCTGGCCTGGTTCATCCCGCATGGGCACGTGGATTGGGCCCTGGCCTTGCCCATGGCCGTGGCCAATGTGGCGGGCAGCCAGGTCGGCACGCGCCTCGCCTTGCGCCATGGCACAGGCTTCGTGCGCGGGGTATTCCTGGTCGTGGTCGGCGCTTTGATCCTCAAGACAGCCTGGGATGCCTGGGGCACCTGGCCGTGAGTTTTTTCAGCGCGCGGCCGGGCCGGTGTAGTTCCTCCAGCCGATGGAGGGGGCGTTGAGGCTCTGGATGAAGAGCTTGCCGTCCACTTCGGTGGCGGCCGTGGTTTCGGGATAGGCGCCACTGGGATCCTGCAGGTCGTCCACCACCTTGCCGGATTCGTCGAAAGCGATGATGTGGCCATATTCCTTGGGCACCGGCCACAGGAACCGGGGCAGGCGCAAAGTCAGCGAGCGGATGAAAGGCCGCTCGGCCGCCATGTCGACCACCGGGCTGCGGGGCTTGGTCAGGCCCACCCAGATGCGGCCCGAGGCGCCAGCCATCAGGTTGTCGGGGTAACCAGGCAGGTTGTCCAGCAGCACGGTCGCGGCGCCCTGGCCGAGGGCATTGGCCAGGGTCGGCGTGCCGGTCATGCCTTGGGTGGGCCGCGTCACCGACAGCTTGGCCAGGTCGAGCTTCAGGATGCGGTAGCTGGCGGTCTCGGACAGGAACATGCTTTTGCCGTCGGCGGAAAACGCCACGCCATTGGGAAAGCACAAGCCGGACAGGGCCACGCGCGACTTCATCGACACCGGGTCGACAGCGATGAGCCGGCCGGTGCAGCTGTGTTCCAGGATGTCCAGCACGCTGGCTTCGAAAGTGCTTTTCCATTCGGACACGCTGAAACGGCGGGTGGCGTCCGTCAGCCAGACCGTGCCGCCGGGGCCGACCTTGACCGCGTCGGCGTAACGCAGCGGGTCACCGGCCACGGGGTCATCCACCATGGTCAACAGGGTTTCGACCTTGGCGCTCGGGCCACTGCCTTCGATTCGCAGCAACCCTTTGAGGCCATCGGCCACCAGCACGCGCCCTTGGGCGTCCACGTCGATGCCCAAGGGTCGGCCGCCCGTGTTGGCCACCAACTCGCGCGTCTTGCCGTCCAGGCCGACCTTCAGAACATCACCATTGAGCAAGCCGGTGTACAGCCAGCCTTGGTGAAAGGTGATGTGCTCGGGGCCCTGCTGGCCCGGGCCCAATTCCATCCGCCGCAGGCTGGCCAGCTTCTGGTTGACCGCATGCGCGCCCACGTAGCCCAGGTCCTTGGGCGCCTGCCAGGCGACCGGAACGGCGGGCACCGGCCAAAAGGCCAGGTACACCAGCAAAGCCACCAGGGGCGTCAACCACGAAGCGATCAACCTCACTTGCGCACTCCAGCTGCCCAATCGCGATGGGCTATTAATTTCATTGAATCGATTGAATTCACAAACAACCCCGGAATGGCGATGATGAGAACAATTCTCAGCGGAGCACCATCATGGCCAAAACAGCCACCTTCGGAGTCATGCACGTGGGCACATCATTCGCCGTGACCTACGCCATCACTGGCAGTGCCAGCGTGGCCGGCATCGTGACCTTTGTCGAGCCCGCGGTCAACACGGTGATGCACTACTTCTTCGACAAATACTGGGACCACCACGCGACCAAGGCCGGCTCTGAAGCCGCGGCCTTGGGCGCCCCCTGAGGCGCCGCCGATCACTTCTCGACGAAGGCGCGCTCGACCACGTAATCGCCAGGCTCGCCTTGAGAGGGCGAAATGTGGAAGCCACGGGCGTCCAGGATCTTGCACAGGTCGGTCAGCATGGACGGGCTGCCGCACATCATGGCGCGGTCGGTGGCAGGGTTCAGCGGTGGCAGGCCGATGGCCTCGGCCATCTTGCCGTTCTCGATCTGGTCGGTCAGGCGACCCTGGTTGCGGAACTCTTCGCGCGTCACCAGGGGGTAGTAGATGAGCTTGTCGCGCACCAGGTCGCCCAGCAGTTCGTGGTCGGGCAGTTCTTCGCTGATGAAGTCGTGGTAGGCCAGCTCGCTCTTGTAGCGCACGCCATGCACCAGCACCACCTTGTCGAATTTCTCGTAGGTGTACGGGTCCTGGATGATGCTCATGAAGGGCGCCAAGCCAGTGCCGGTGCCGAACAGGTAGAGGTTCATCGCGGGCTTGAGGTCGTCGACCACCAGCGTGCCCACGGCCTTGCGGCTGACCAGCAGCTTGTCGCCGACCTTCAGGTGCTGCAGGCGCGAGGTGAGCGGGCCGTCCTGCACCTTGATGCTCAGGAATTCGAGGTGTTCTTCGTAGTTGGCGCTGGCCACGCTGTAGGCGCGCATCAAGGGCTTGCCGTTGACTTCCAGGCCAATCATCACAAAATGGCCGCTGGCGAAGCGCAGGGCGGGGTCACGCGTGGTCTTGAAAGAAAACAGCGTGTCATTCCAGTGGTGGACGTGGGTAACAGTTTCTTGATTGAAAGCGGCCATGAACAGTTCCTGCAAGGCTTGCGTTTTTGCAAGCCGGACTCTCGAAAACCCTCCATTGTCGCCCAGCTTTGAAGCCCCTGACAAATGCCCCGCCACAGCACCCCTGAACTTCGGGGATTTGATCCGCTATGCTGGGCCGTGACGCCAATGAAGGCTTTTTGATTTTTCCGCCATGTCCGCAGCCCCTGCCCCGACCACCCCCTTTGCCGATCCGCGCGCCGCCCTGGTGGTGTTTTCCGGTGGACAGGATTCCACCGCCTGCCTGGCCTGGGCCTTGAACCGCTTCAGCCGGGTCGAGACCATCGGCTTCGACTACGGCCAACGCCACCGCGTCGAGATGGACTGCCGCGCTCCGGTCCGCCAAGCCATCGCACAGACCTTTCCGGCATGGGCTGGCCGCCTGGGCGAGGACCACGTGCTGGACCTGGCGCTGCTGGGCCAGATCTCGGACACCGCCCTGACCGAGGACCGCGCCATCGAGATGCAATCCAACGGCCTGCCCAACACCTTCGTTCCGGGCCGCAACCTGCTGTTCCTGACCTTTGCCGCCTCAGTCGCCTACCGGCGCGGCCTGAACGTGCTGGTGGGCGGCATGTGCGAGACCGACTACTCCGGCTACCCCGATTGCCGTGACAACACCCTCAAGGCCTTGCAGGTGGCCCTCAGCCTGGGCCTGGCCGCGCCGATGACGGTCGAGACGCCTCTGATGTGGCTGACCAAGGCGCAGACCTGGGCCCTCACCGATCAACTGGGCGGCCCCGCCCTGAACGACCTCATCGTCGAGCACACCCACACCTGCTACCTGGGCGACCGCACGCACCGCCACGCCTGGGGCTTTGGCTGCGGCCAGTGCCCGGCGTGCGAGTTGCGCCGCGAAGGCTTCGAGCAATGGACTGCTACGATCATTTGATCCTTGAATGGCTTGGGAGGCCTTGACTTGAACACCACACAGATCGTCACCATCGCGGTCATTGCCTTGATCGTCTTCTGGGGCGTGGGCGCCTACAACCGCTTGGTCAAACTGCGCAACGAGATCACCAACGCCTTCGCGCAGATCGACGTGCAACTCAAGCGCCGCCACGACCTCATCCCCAACCTGGTCGAAGTCGCCCGCAAGTACCTGGAGCACGAACGCGAGACCCTGGAACGCGTGACCGCTGCCCGGGCGCAAGTCGTGGCGGCCACCGACCTGGTGCGGGGCCAGCCCAACCAGGCCGGCCCGATCAAGAGCCTGAACCTGGCCGAAGGCGTGCTCAGCAGTGCCATGGGCCGTTTCCAGGCCATCGTCGAGGCCTACCCGGAGCTCAAGGCCGACGAGTCCCTGCGCGACCTCAGCGAGGAGCTGACACACACCGAGAATAAAGTGGCTTTCTCGCGCCAGCTTTTCAACGATTCCACGCTCGACTACAACAATGCAGCCCAGCAATTCCCGGCCAACATCGTGGCGGGGGCGTTTGGCTTCAAGGAGGCCACCATGCTGCAGGCCACCTCGACCGACGCCGAACGCGCTGGCGTGAAAGTCGCTTTCTGATCACTGTGAACAACGGGCAGTCTCGCCGTTAACCATGAAATTCCGACAGCACCAGGAACAGGCCCAGGCACAAACCTTCAAATTGTTCGCCTGGTTCGCCGTGCTGTTGGCGGGCCTGGTCCTGGCCATCAACGGCCTGCTGGCACTGGCCTACAAACTGCTGATGCCGCTCAGCCACGGCTACCCCGCCTTGTTCTTCGAAACCAACTCGGCGGTGGTGCTGCTCTTCGTGCTGGGCGGTTGCGTGATCGAGACCCAGCGACTGCGCGAAGGGGGTGGCCAGCGCGTCGCCCACTGGATGCACGGCCGGCTGGTCAAAGACCCGGACGACGCGCTGGAGAAGCGCTTGCTCAACGTGGTCGATGAAATGGCCATGGCGTCCGGCCAGACCGTGCCCCACGTCTATGTGCTCACGCGCGAAGACGCCATCAATGCCTTCGTCGCGGGTTGGTCGCCCGAGGACTACACCCTGTGCGTGACCCGCGGCGCGCTGGACCGCCTCACGCGCGCCGAACTGCAGGGCCTGGTCGCCCACGAGTTCGGCCACCTCAAGGAAGAAGACCTGCCCCTGGCCATGCGCCTGCTGGCGCTGGTGTGGGGCCTGTCATTGGTGCATGGCTATGGCCAGACCCTGATGAGCCCTGACGACAACGGCCACGTCAACCCCGTGCGCTGGCTGATCGGCATTGTCTTTTCCGTCGTGGGCTGGATGGGCTGGGGCGCCGGGCGCCTGCTGCAGGCTGCCGTGGCCCGCCAGCGCGAGTTCCTGGCCGACGCCAACGCCATCCAGTTCACCCGCACGCGCGATGGCTTGGGCAATGTGCTGCGCAAGATCTGGTTCGATCAAAAGATGATGGCTGGCCAGATGCGGCATCCACAGGCCGACATGGTGGCCTCGCTGCTGCTGCACCAATCCAAGTTGTCGCGTTGCATGGCCACCCACCCACGTCTGCCCGAACGGATTCGGCGCATTTGCGGCGCGGTGCTGGGCCCCATGCCTGCCCCGCTGCTGCGGCTTGAAAAGGCCGAGCCTCGCCGCCACCCCACCGTGGCGCCGGAAGGCGTCATGCTCGCCGCGGCCACCACATCGCCGTCCCAAGCCCCGCCACTGCCCGCCCCTCCGGACGACACCGATTGCATCGGCCGGCTCAGGCGCCTGGCCGGGCCGCGCGAAAAACGCATGGCCGTGCTGGCGCTGATGATGTCGGCGGGCAACCGCGATGAACACAAGCTGTGGCTTCGCCTGGCCGAAGGCCTGACCCATGCGCAGCAGATCCTGGACGATGTCCAAGGACTGAGTGCCGGACGCCTGGTGCCCGAGTTCGAGCGCCTGTGCAAAAGCATCGCCGGTGACCCGATCAGCGACCGCCGTGCCCTGGTGGAAGCGGCCCGCGACCTGCTCAAGGCCGATGGCCGCGTCAGCCCCCGAGACCGCCTGTGGTGGCTGGCCTTGCGCCACCACATGAGCGACAAGAAGAACAACCGCCCCTTCATGCGACCGGTGACCGGACAAGGCCGAGAACTGGCCGACCTGCAGGAAGACGAGTTGGCCCACGTCATCGCCCTGACCGCCTACCTGGCCCGCTTCGTTCCGGAGGTCGAGGTGCAAGGGCTGCTGGCCGCCACCAGCCGGGCCTGGTATGCGCGGGTCATGGCACGCTGTGCGCCTTCCCGCGATTTCAAGCCCGATGGGCTGATCCCCGATGCCGACGCCCTGATGCACGCCCTGGCAGGCGTTCAGGAACTGTCATGGATGATCCGGCCCGTGCTGTTGCGGGCCTGGGTCGAAGAAGCCTTGAACCACAGCCCCGGGGGCTTGATGTCCCATGACACGGCCAATGCCTTGCGGCTGATGGCGAGCCTCATCGACTCGCCCATGCCGCCGGCGCTGGCATCGCACTATCCGCGCGACTGACGCACCGCCCGAAGGATCAGACGTCGGCGTCCTTGGCCTCTTTGCCGCCACCACTCGACTTGGGCAAGCGGGTCAGGCCCAGCAAGCCATTGCGCAACTCTTCAGGGGCCGCGGGGCCGATGTACATGCGCAGGTAGATCTGGTAGGCCAGCTCGCTGTTGATGGCGTTGTTGCTGGCCGCGCCAGGCATGGCACTGGTGTCCAGCATCAACTGCTTGCCGTTGATGTAGCACATCCAGCCCTTGCCCGGCACCCAGTCCAGGTTGACCACATCGCCCTTGCTGACCCGCTTGACGGCGCTGTAGGCGGCGCCCACCTGGCTGATCTCGTTGATCAGTTGCTTGAACTCGGCGTCGGTCGAGTTCTGCTTGAAATCCGAGATGAAGATGCGGGAGATGGTCGACGAGGTGAACTCTCGCAGGATGTTGAGTTGGATGCGGCGGATGCCGTTGAGCTTGAAGACCGCGTCGGGCGTGGTGCGCTTTTCCGGCAGGTAGAGCGCGGTCACGTCGGCCTTGAAGTAGCCTCGCTTGCGGACCGCCGCGCCATTGAGCACCAGCTTTTGGCCATAGGCCGTGATGGTTTCCTCCAACGGCACCCCTTCGAGCTCGACGGTGGCCGCCTCGGCCGGGGTCGCCAAAGGCACCAGCGCGGCCGCCATGGCCGCCGCCATCATCTGGCGACGTTGTTGCTCGAAAGGGGTTAGAACGATACGGCCATCTTGCATGATGTGACCACTCCTACAGCACGGAACTCAAGCTACCCGCGAGGCGGGACACCCCTGGCCACAACCAGGGGGGAATCAATGGATTCAGGACACCGACGAGGTTACAGGGGCTTGGACAAGGTCAACCAGAAGGCCTGGCCCTCGGTGCGATTTTTTGCACCGAATTCCTTCAAGAATTTGCCTTCCAGCAGGAATTCGCCACCATTGGCCAGCCAGCCCAGGGCCGGACCCGCCGCGTAAACGCGCATCTTGTTGCCGGTGGACAGGTCGGCACTGTTGGCCAGCAACATCCGCTGGGCGACGGAATAGCCGGTCAAGTCCTGACTGTCGTCCGTGAACTGTTCGACCACATAGCCTTGCAAGCCCAGCCGGATGTCTTCGCTCACGAATTTCATCGCCTGGTAGTCGATGTTCAGCACATTGCCCGAGCGGTAGCCGTTGTCCTTGTTGCGCGTGTTGAAGGACAGCAGCAGGCGGGCGCCCACGTCCCAACCGTCGCCCACGAAGGCGTATTGCACCGAAGGACGGAAGGTGTAGAAGTTGCCGAAGCCGGCGTTGGCACGGCGGCTGGCGTCGTAGTCGCCGGTCGGGATGATGACGGTGGGCGCCACCGTCATGTGCTGGTGGTCGCCGATTTCCAGGTGCCAGATGGGCGAAACTTCCAGGTCGCCGATGCCGTAGGTGTCGCTGCTTTTCGCGGCGATGCCCGCCTGCACTGCCCGCGGCAAAGACGTGACGGCGGCGCTGGCGCCAATGCCGTTCAAGGTCGCCACGTTGGCCGCTGCCAGCGTCGGCACCGTTGACGACAGTTCAATCTCACGGCGCACCAGAGGAAGCATGGCGGTGAACCCGATGTTGCCACCCAGCACCTGCTCGCTGCTCAAGTAAGTGATGCGAGGCAGGATGGCGTACGTGTCCGTCTTGATGCCGACCTTTGCACCGCTGTAGTTGATGCCTTGCGGGAAAAAGCCAGCGCCCGTGGGGCCCAGTGCCGTTGGCGAGGCGAGCGCAGCCTGAGGGATATTGCCCGACTGCTGCAACTGCTTGCCATCATTGCCTTTGATCTTGCTCGCGTGGTAAGCCACCATCGCCACCTGTCCATACCAGCCGGGCACCAGGGGCGAGGTCATGTCGCTGCCACCAATGCCGGGTGAATAACGCTGGTTGCCGTTTTCGGCCGCCAGAGCCACCGAAGACGCGCTGATGGCCGCGGCCAATGCCACGGTCTTGAGGGTCAGCATGCGGGCCGACGATCGATCACGGCGAAAGGTGTTCATACAGACAGCTCCTAATGAATTGAATTCGTTCAACGGGGTTTCTCGAAGAAAAATGCACGTTGCAAAAAGTTTCTTCTGCAATATCGGCCTAACTGTGCCCTGCTTGACCCCAAATGTGTGCGCGAAATGTCGCACCGGCGCGACAAGCATCGGTTGGAGTGCACGGGAAATGCACCCCAGATCCGTCCAAGCAACTGGGATCGACCCTGAAAAGGGGATTACTCGCCTTCGCCGAACTTGTCGTTGATCAGCGCCACCAGGGCCTTCATGGCCTCTTCTTCGCGGGCGCCATCGCATTCCAGCTCCACCGCCGAGCCGAGGCCGGCGGCCAGCATCATCACGCCCATGATGCTTTTGGCGTTCACGCGCCGGTCATTGCGGCTCATGAAGACATCGCAGGGGAAACTGCTCGCCAGCTTGGTGAATTTGGCCGAGGCGCGGGCATGAAGTCCCAGCTTATTGCTGATGCTGACGGTGGTCTTGATCATTGATGGGCTGACTGGCCTGATTTTGGGGTCGATTGGAGCCGATCTGCATGACGCCCTGCGTGCCACCAGCCACCGCGCGGGCGATCAAGGTGTCGAGGGACTCGCCAGCGTAATTGAGCGCGCGCCACAACATGGGCACGTTCACGCCGGTGATGACTTTGACGCGAGAGCCATCGGACAGGCGCTGAACGATGTTGCACGGCGTGGCGCCGAACACATCGGCCAGGATCAGGGCCTCGCCACGGGCATCGGCTTTCTGCAAACGCTCCAGGATGATCCGGCACTGCGCTTCGATTTCGTCGGGCGGCAGGTTGGCGGGCACATCCAGGATCTGCATGGCCTGCGCCGCCTCGGGGAAGCAATGCTGCGCCGCCAGCTTCAGGGCAGAAGCCAGCGGGGCGTGCGCGATGAGGAACAGGCCGGGCATGCAACGATTATGGGCTGCTCACTCCGAAAATTTGAAGCCCTGGATGAATGTCTCTACTGCGTCGGTGGAATCCTTGGCATTCGCCGGCGGTATCGGCCGCCACAGCGTCGCTTGGTACACCATCAAACCGTGGGAAAAATGCCACGCATGCACTTCGAGGGGCACGCTGCCGCCTGAGTCTGCAGGGCGCCGCCCCACCAGACGCCAGTGGCGCGACAGTTCGTGGGGCGTCATGCCCACGACCGTGGCGGGCCCCACATCCTGGGCGGTCACCACGGCGGAAGCGTCAACCGGAGAGGCGCCGCTGCCCATGCGGGCCAGCGCCTCCAGGTTGTCGCGCAGGGCGCGGTTGTCGGCGGCCAGGGCCAGGGGCACCCGGCCTATTTCCTGCGCGTCGAAGTAGCTGAGCGCCCAGGTGGCTTCACCCACCTGACACGACACCAAGTGCAGGGTCACGGGCGGGCCGGGCAAGGCGGGCAATTTCACCTGCCGATCGGCCTGCGTGGGCTTGCAAGGAAACAGGGCCTGCAAACCCGGCGCGTGCGCTGGCCGTACCGTGCGCCAGTCGAGGGCAGGGCTGCAGCCTTGCAACATCAGACAGGCAATTGTCGACATTGCTGCGCAATTCCGGCCAAAGCGTGTTTTTTTCATGGTTCCGATTATGAACAGGGCCTGGGTTGCACCCAAGCGTGGGATGGACAAGGCCCCTCACGCGGCCGAAACTGACTGCGAAGTAACGGCAGTCCTTTCCCATGAACTCGTCTCCTTTTTCCTCGACCCGGTCGATGGCATCCAAGCAGGATGCCCGCGCCGACGCGCCGCGGCCGAGCGAGCCTGACCGGGAATTGGCGCGCTGGCAGGAGTTGCTGGCCCAGGCCGGGCGCGAATTGGCCGAACCATTGACCACAGCCCTGGAGCGCGTGGCCACCCTGACCACCACGGGCCGCATTGACCGCGCCGGTCTGCGCACACTGCTCGACGAGGTGGACCGGGCCCGGCAAGCCGGCATCTGGTGCCAGCAGATTTCGCGCTTGGCCTCGGGCCGCGTGCGCCAAACACATGAGCGGGTGCACCTCACCAACACCATCCAGAGCGTGCTGGCCCACCGGGCGCGGGAGCTTCAGGCCCGCGGCATCCACATCGTCCAGTCCTTGCACGAGCTCGAGGTGCAGGTCGATGCTTCCATGCTGCACGGCTTGCTGAACGCCCTGGTCGAATGGTGGCTGGGTTGCGCCCAGGGCTTGGTCGATGTGCGCATCGACACCGGCGGTTGGTCGGACAATGCCTCGCTGGTCTGCCAGTTTCAACACCGGTCACCCGATTTGCCACCCGAGCAGCACAACCCCGCCCTCGACAGCATGAGCTGGCACTTGCTGGATCAGACGGCCCGCACCCTGGGCCTGGTGCAACAACGGAAGATCACCGCGTCGCAAGTGCAACTGCGGCTGGAATTTCCGCGCGCCGCCCATGCGCTGGTCGCCAACGTCGGCGGCGACACGCCCAACGCGGGCTTCGCTGATTCGATCAACTCCAAACCCCTCGCTGGTTGCCACGTGCTGGTGATGGCCGCCCGCCGCGATGTGCGGGGGCTGGTGCGCGAGTCCATCAAGTCCATGGGGCTGGTGATCGACTTCGTGAACTCGGTGGCCGACGCGGTCGAGTTCTGCCAGGAAGGGCTGCCGCACGGCATCGTGTTCGAAGGCAAGCTCAAGACACCGGCGTTCATGCGGCTCGTGGAAAGCGTGCGCCGAGAAGTGCCCGAGTTCGTATTCATCGAACTGCTGGACGAAGGCCAGGCCTTCGAGATCTCCAGCATCAGCCCCACCGGCATGGCCCGCGTGGGTCACTCGGCCGTGGCCACGTCACTGCCCTCGGCCCTGGTTTACGAGCTCACACGCATCATGTGATGCCGTGGGCCACAGGCCCGTCTGTTCCGTTCACGCCGGCTCGGCCAGCAATTGCCCCAGCAAGGTGTGAAGGGCCTCGAAATCGGGCTCGCCGATGTAGCGCTTGACGATCTCGCCCTTCTTGTTGACCACGAAGGTGGTGGGCGTCAACTGCACGGGCCCGAAGGCCTTGGCCAGATCACCCGTGTGGTCCATGACCACCTTGAAGGGCAGTTGACGGCTTTGCGCGAACTGGATCACATAGGCCGGCGGGTCGTACTGCATGGCCACCGCCAGGGTCTGCAGGCCTTGTGCCTTGAACTTCTGCTGCGTGGCAACCAGTTGCGGCATCTCCTTGACGCAGGTGGTGCAGCTGGTCGCCCAAAAGTTGATGAGGGTGACCTGCCCCTTCAAACCGGACGTGCGGTGCTGGCTGCCATCGATCTGCGTGTAGGGCAGGTCGGGCAGGGGCGACTGCGTCCCGCCCAGACATCCGGCCAGAAACAGTGGCAGAGCCAGGGCGATCAAGGCAAGATGTCGTCTGTTGGAATTCATGTGGATCACTCAATGCACCGTCGTCGAATCATATTCTCGTCCGTCCAGGCTTTGGTGGGCAGCACGGCATTGTCCTTGCTGGGCGCCTCTGGCGCACGGGCCGCGGCGTTCAGCCAGGCAGATGCCAGTGGCGCCTTGCGCGCGGCGCTGGAGCGTGGCGCGGACATCGCCGTCAAGCAACTGGGACAGGTCAATGGCTTCATGAGCAACGACAAAATCCGCATTCCCTTGCCCGAGGTGTTGGAGAAAGCCGCGCCCCTGCTGCGCGCGGTCGGCCGCGGCCGCCAGATGGATGAACTGGTCACCTCGATGAACCACGCGGCCGAGAACGCCGTGAGCATGGCGCTGCCCTTGCTGCGCAACGCCATCAAAAACATGTCGGTGCAGGATGCACGCCAGATCCTGACGGGCGGCGAGCATGCGGTGACGGACTTCTTCGCCGCCAAGACCCGCGAGCCTTTGGGGGTGCAGTTCACACCGCTGGTCGACAAGGCGGTCGAGAAACTGTCGCTGGCCAAACGCTACAACGAGCTGGCGGGCAAGGCCAGCGGCATGGGCCTGATCAAGGGCCAGCAAGCGGCCACCGTGCAACAGCACGTCACCAGCAAGGCGCTGGACGGGCTTTACTTCGTGATCGGCGAGGAAGAGCGCCGCATCCGCAACGACCCCGTCGGCACGGGCAGCGCCCTGCTCAAGAAGGTGTTTTCGGCGCTGTAGCCGGGGCCGCCTGCGAAGGGCCCGCGGCCGGCGCGAACAGCGGACGCTGCACGCGCTCCACCTGCGGGTCGGCCCATGAACCGGTGATGCTGAACTGGCGAGTGCTGGCCTCGGCCACCTGTTTGCGCAGCAGCACCTGGGCGATGAAGGTGCCCAGGCCAATGGCCGGATTGATGACCGCGTAAGCCAGCGAGGCCGTGCCCGCGTTGACTTCCGGGACCACGAAGACGTGCAGGTTCTGGGTCTCGCGGGCCAGGTCGGCCTGGCCTTCCATCATGACCACGGCCTGCACGCCCCGCATGCGCAGGTTGCGGGTGTGGGCCACGCCCTGCTTGATCGACACATCGCCATCGATGGCATCGAAGGCGAAGCCCTGTTGGAAGACATCGCGGAAGTCCAGCACCAAGCGGCGCGGCAAGGACTGGAGGCTGAGCACGCCCAGCAGCTTGGCCATGCCAGGGTCGACCTTGAGGAACTGCCCTTCCTGGATGTCCACCGACAGCTCGCCGGACATGGTCGCGGGGTTGGGTTCCAGGGGAGAGCCCAGCCAAGACACCTGCCCCGTGAGCTTGCCTTTGCCGGCCTTCAAGGTTTGAGGCAAACCCAGGCGGCCCAGCAAAGCACCACTGTTGCGCAGGTCCAGCGTGAAGGTGAAGGCCGCTTTTTGCTGCGGCTTGGCGGTGGACGCCAGGCCGGCCCCGCGGCCCACGGCCATCCAGTTGCCGCTGGCATCGAGCTGGGCCTCGGGGTTGCTCATCCGCAGCTTGTTCAGACGCCATTCAGGCTGCCATCCGCCACCGGCCATGGGCACCAGGCGGTTGATGGCCTCGACCTCCATGCGGCCCAACGGCAGGCCTCGCCACTCGAACTCGTCGATCACGATGTCGAGCGCCGGCACGGTGGTGGGCTCGGGGGTCAGCAACTGCTGGGCGGCCTGGTCTTCCAGCGCCTCGGCTTCGGCCGCCGGCACGGACAGGCGGGACAAGCGGGCCACGATGCGGCTGCCGGCCGGCCCACTGGCCAGGGGCGCGGTTTCAGGCCGCACCTCGATCTGCCCCACCAGTTGCTCGGAATCGATCTGGGCGCGCCAGATGCCCGGGTTGGGGTGGGCCAGCGTGGCCGACACATGGCGCAGATTGCGTTGCTGGTAATTCAACAAGGCGGTGCGCAGGCTCAAGGTGTCGGGCAGGTAGTCCTCGCCCGGGCCCGTGGCATCGGTGGCGGGCGAGCGCACCACGCGGGCCATGCCTTGCCAGGCGTCCAGGTCCAGGCTGGGCACCGCCACCTGCGCCACCACACCCTTGGGGGGCAAGGACGACACCGCGATCGCGCCCGCCCCGGCGGTCGATTGCACCAGGCTCAAGACACCGCGCGTGACTTTGGGCGAAGCACCGCTGACGTCGCGGCGGTACTCAGCGCGCAGCCAGGGCAGGCCGGCGGCATTGGCCGACGCGGCCGAGCCCAATTCCACCAACACGGCATCACTGAGGCCTTTCGGGTCATCGCCGCGGTGGGTCAGCGTCAAGGGCCAGGCCATGTCGGCGCGTTTGCTCAAGGGAGCCGGCAGGTCCACGGCCAGGCCTTGCAAGGTCGACACCACCTGGAGCTCAGGCTGGGTGGCCGCGGTGGCGGCCGGATCGGCGGACTTGGGCAAGGCCACGGTCACCGTCACAGGGGTCTGGCCCGTCATGCGCTGGGCCAGTTGGGCCAGCGCCGGCCACTCGCTGGCCGTGCGCAAGCCCTCGGCCGTGACCAAGCCCTGCGCGACGAACTTGGGCGCGCCCGTGGCGTCCTGCTGGCCTTCCACGCTGATGTCCTGCCCCCAGACATTGGCCACGGCAGAGACCTTCAAGGTCTTCTGCGTGAAGTCGACGTGGCCCCTGACCTTTTGCAGCAACGGCACGCCAGGATGCAAGCGCAAGCCCGCCTGGTCTGACTCGGCCAGGCTCACCCGCCCGCGCAAACCGGTGTTGTCGGTGTGGTTCAGAGGGATGTCCAGGGCCAGTTGCAAACTGCCATTGCCCGTGCCTTCGGCTTTGTGCAGCAGGTTGCCGGTCCAAACGCCGACGGGAGACACCGCCATGTAGCGCAACAGGTCGTTCAAGGGCCCTTGGCCCTGGCCACGGATCTCCAGGTGCGGATCGTCGGAGGCCAGGTTTTCGATGCGGCCCTCGACATCGCGCAGCGTGAAGCTGCCGGTGCCCAGCCCCCCCAGTTGCGCCTTCGCGCCCTGGATGCGCAAACGCAGGCCTTCGAAGACCAGGTCGCCGTCCAGGCCGGTGAACGCGGGCCAGAGCGTCGGGCTGGTGCCGTTGGGATTCTGCAAACCGGCTGGCACGTAGTCCAGGGTCACGTTCTTGGCCGGCACATGCACCCGGAAACGTCCGCCGTGGTCGTCCTTGAAAGGGAAACCGGCCAGGTCGCCCTTGACCTCGAAGGTGACTTTCTCGCCGCGGCCTTCGCGCACCGCCATGCGCACGTAGTCGCGGGCATGGAAGGGGATGACCGAAGGCAGGTAGCGCCACACGCGGTTGGCCTGGCCCCAGGCCAGCTTGCCGTCCAGGTCCAGGTGCCCAGGAAAGCGCTTGTCCAGGCCCGGCCCCGTTTGCCAGGTGGCCTGCAGCTCGCCTTCGGCGTCGTCGTTGGCGAAGGTGGCTTTCCTGACGTCCACGGCCAACTGCGGCGGCAGGCCTGACTGGGAAGAAGGCGTGATCTGCCAGCCCACCTGAGCAGACATGGCGGTCAAGGGGATGCGCGGCTCATCGAACGCGCCGGGCAACTCGACCCATCCCTTGGCGATGGTGACCGAGGCTTTCCCGCCATGTTCGTCGGCCTGGAGGTCGATGTCCGCCTCGGCCAATCCAGGCCGGCCTTTCGAGGCCGAGGCGGCCCAGCCAAAGTCCTTGATCTGTCCTCGCGCCTGGTACTGGCGAGGATCGTCGGCCGGGCCTTCCCAGCGCCAGGTCAGTTGGCGCCCCACGCCTTGGGGCGCGAGGTCCGCCAGGGTCCGGCGCATGGGGGCCGAGATCGGCAAGCGGTCGGCCAGCCGGGCCAGCACGCCCAGGTCGAGGCGGTCGGCACTCACCTGGCCGCCCACGGTCTGGCGCCAGACATCGGCGTTGATCTGTCCCTGCAGAGGCGCGTGGCGCCATTCCATCCTGGCCGAACTGGCGGGCCAGCTCAAACCTTCGGCCGTGGTGAACGCCAGCTTTTCCAGCGCCACCCGCGACATGGTCCGCTCGCTCTGGGCCGTGATGCGGCCACTCAGGCGTTTGAAGGCCAGGGGCTGCAGGCCCTTTTCAAGCCGGATGCTCACGTCCTGCACGTCCAGGTCCATGGCCAGGCTGGTGGGCCGCCCGTGTTCGAGCGCCAGCTCGGCCCCCATGCGGCCACGGCCACCCTCCACATCGATGGGCAGGTCAACGTGGGCGCGCAAGGACTGCACGTCCGCGTGCGGCAGGGTCACCGCCAGGTCGCCCGACCAGGTCGACCAATCGGTGACCCTGGGCGCACTGCCCCACCAACGCCGCCACCACGGGAGGTCGGGCGCGGACGCGGAAGAAGCGGCTTCTTGGGGACTCAAGGTCCACAAAGGCTGCGTCATCCGGGCCTTGACCTCGATCCGCTGCCCGAACTGCGGCAAGGGCGTGGCCAGCAGAGACAAATGGTGCACCTGCTTGCCCAGACCGGGATGGCTGCTCAAATCCAGATCGACCTTCTGCAGCACCAGCGTGGGCGCCTGCCGCATTTCATCCGTCCAGCGAACGGTGCCCTGCTCGATGCGGATCAGGTGCTGCGAGAGCACCCAATCCAGCACGCGCTGTTCGCCCGCCACTGGCGAACGGGGCGCCAGCTTCAACCCCGCCACGTGCAAATCGCCCGACTTGTCGCGTCGAACCTGCAATTCGGGGCGGACCAGCACCAAGCGGTCCAGGCGAACCTCCTGGCGCCACAGGGCGGTCGGCGAGAGGCTGCGGGGCGATATCCGCGCGGTCACCTCTGGCAGGCGCAAGGCCACGCTGCCCCGCTCGTCCAGCAAAGCCACTTCTTTCAGCGACAACACGGGCGACCAGCCCTCGGCGCGGCCGGAAACCGCGCCAATGTGCACAGGCACCCCCAGTGCCTTTGTGGCTTGTTGGGCCAAGGCCTCACGCCACTGGCCGATTCGGGGCAGAATTTGGAACAACAAAGCCCACCAGGCAACCGCGGCCATGACCAGCAGCACCGCCAGCGTCAGCAAGCACCACCGCCCACCTCGGAGCAGCGAACGCAGCCTGCTCGCTTCGGGATTGCTGGAAGAATCAGAAAAAGTCGTGGGCATGAAACAAAACTGTCGTCCAGGCGGGCCAAATTCGCCATTTTGTGAAACGCAACTGCCCTACCATCCCGGAATCAGTTGCGGGGCCCGACAATCGATCACCCTAGCACAGACCCTCACCTAGGCTCATGGGCTTCACATTCTTTAACCCCATCGACCCGGCGCCGTCCCGGGCCAAAGCGGACCACGCGCGCTTCGTGCAGCGCATCCGCCGCCGCTACGCCGAGGAACGCGAGGCATTCGCCCAACACGCGCCCGGCACCCCCACCGAAAGCACCATCGCCGAACTGATCGACCACCTGCTCGAACAAGGGCGCGCCCTGCCCTCCGCCTTGCGCGTGGCCCGCCAGTTGGTGCTGGAACGCCTGGCCTGTGTCGACGTCGAGCAATCGTGCGAGCTGGCCGACGTGACCATGGCCATGACCGAACTGGCCCAGGTCACGCTGGAACGCGCCCTGGCCAGCGCCCAGGAAGAGTTCGACGGCATCCACGGCGCCCCGCTGAACGAACACGGCCAGCGCATCGACCTCTGGGTCATCGGCATGGGCAAGCTGGGGGGCCGCGAACTCAACGTCTCGTCCGACATCGACCTGATCTACGTGTACGAGGACGACGGCCACACCACGGGCATCGACGATGGCCGGGGTGGCCTGCAGGGCCAGATCAGTGCGCACGAGTACTTCTCGAACGTCGTCAAACGCATCTTCAGCCTGATCGGCGACACCACCGAAGACGGCTTCGTCTTCCGCGTCGACCTGGCCCTGCGCCCCAATGGCAACTCCGGCCCGCCGGTGGTCAGCCTGGCCATGCTGGAAGAGTATTTCCTGGTGCAAGGCCGCGAGTGGGAACGCTTCGCCTGGCTCAAGAGCCGCATCGTGGCGCCACGCGCCTGCATGCCGCGCGGCGCCCGGCATGCGCGCTCGCTGGCCCTGCGCGATGTCGTCATCCCCTTCGTGTTCCGCCGCTACCTGGATTACGGCATCTTCGAAGGCCTGCGCCAGTTGCACCGCAAGATCCGCGACGAGGCCAACCGCCGCGCCGCCGGCCGTCCCGAACGCGCCAACGACGTCAAGCTGTCGCGCGGCGGCATCCGCGAGATCGAGTTCACCGTGCAACTGCTGCAGGTGGTGCGCGGCGGCCAGTTCCCCGAGATCCGCACCCGCTCCACGCTCAAGGCCCTGAAACGCCTGGCCGCGCGCGGCCTCATCTCCGACAGCACCGCCGACAAACTGGCCCAGTCCTACACCTTCCTGCGCCACGTCGAGCACCGCATCCAGTACCTGGACGACCAGCAGACCCACCTGCTGCCCACCGACGACGCCGACCTGGCCTGGATCGCCGCCAGCCTCGGCCTGGGCAAGCCCAGCGAAGACCGGCCCGGTTGCGACAGCGGCACCTGCCAGCTGCTCGACATCCTCTGCCACGTGCGCGAGCTGGTCGCCACCGAGTTCGACGCCCTGCTGCACGAAGGCAACGCCCCCAGCAGCAAGCCCGGCGGATGCCGATCGTGCGGCGGCCCGCCCTTGCCGGTCGACAGCGAGGAGTTCATCGCCAAGCTGCCCGAGCCCATCGCCGCGCATGTGCGCACCTTCGCCGCCCAGCCCCGCGTCAACCTGCTCAGCGACACCGCCAAACTGCGCCTGGCCAAGCTCATCGGCCGCGCCACCCTGCTGGCCTACACCAGCGAAGACTGCACGGAAGCCACGCCGCAAGACTGCCTGGGGCAGGACGCCGTCCTGCGCTTCATCGACTGGCTGACGCCCTTGCTGCGCCGCGACAGCTACCTGTCGCTGCTGGCCGAACGCCCCGAAGTCCTCAAGCGCCTCCTGCGCCTGCTGGGCCTGGCCAAGTGGCCCATGCGCTACCTGATGCTGCACCCCGGCGTGATCGACGAACTCGCCGACCCGCGCTTGATGGAAGGCCGCTTCGACCCCATCGCCTACCAGCAAGACCTGCAAGACCGCCACCGCGGCTGGGAACGCGCCGGCCAGGCCGATGAGGAGGCCTTGCTCGACACCCTGCGCCGCGCCCACCATGCCGAGATCTTCCGCACCCTGGTGCGCGACGTCGAAAAACTGCTGACGGTGGAGCAGGTCGCCGACGACCTGTCCGCCCTGGCCGACGCCACGCTCGACATCACCCTGAAATGGGCTTGGGGCCACCTGCAACAACGCCCGCCCAAACAGGCCCGGTACGCGGTGGGCCGCGAGCCGCACTTCGCCGTCATCGCCTACGGCAAGCTGGGCGGCAAGGAGCTCGGCTACGGCAGCGACCTCGACGTGGTCTTCCTGTTCGACGACAGCCAGGACCGGCCCGAGCCCAACGCCGACCCCGACACCCCCGACCCGATCGACGCCTACCTGGTCTTCGCCCGCAAGGTCATCAACTGGCTGACCCTGCGCACTTCGGCCGGCGAACTGTTCGACATCGACACCGCCCTGCGCCCCAATGGCAACGCCGGCCTGTTGGTGACGTCCTTCCATTCATTCGACGACTACCAGCGCCAACGCGGCAGCAACACCGCCTGGACCTGGGAGCACCAGGCTTTGAGCCGCGCGCGCTGGTGCGCCGGCGACCCGGCCCTGGCCGCCCAGTTCGAGACCACACGCCGCGCGATCCTGTCCTCCATCCGGGACAAACAGGCCTTGGCCGAGGAAGTCCTGGCCATGCGCGAGCGGATGCGCGCCGCCCAGACTTGCCCACCCGGCAAGTTCGACATCAAGCACAGCACGGGCGGCATGATCGACGTGGAGTTCGCGGTGCAATACCTGGTGCTGGCCCACAGCCACGCCCACCCCGGCTTGCTGGACAACGTCGGCAACATCGCCTTGCTGCTGCGGGCCGAACAAGCCGGCCTGCTGCCCCTGGGCATCGGCGAGAAGGCCGGGCAGGCCTACCGCGAGTTGCGCCGTGTTCAACACCGGGCGCGGCTGGACGAGTCGCCTGTCCAACTGGCCGGCGATGCCAAGGACGCCATTGAACCCCACCGGGCGGCGGTCTTGCGCCTTTGGGACACGGTGTTCGACAGCAACGCCAGCGCGGCCTCGGCGTGACCCAGCGCCCTTTCGGGCCACTGGCATGGACTGGCATCGCCTTGCTGCTGGGGTTGCCCGCCTTGCTCGCGCTGCTGCTTCATCCCCAGCCCTCCGACGCCTGGGCGCTGCACCCCAGCGCTGGCCTGCACCAGGGCCCCTGGCGTTTCTGGACCTGCGCCTGGGTCCACGCCAACCCACGGCACCTGGCCGCGAACTTGGCCGGCCTGGCGCTGATCGCCGGCCTGGGCTGGCTTCTCAGGCTGCCTCCGCGGGCCGCCCTGGCCTGGGGACTCGCCTGGCCCCTCACGCACCTGGCCTTGCTGCTCGACCCTCGGCTGGGCAGTTATGTGGGCCTGTCGGGTGTCCTGCACGCGGGCCTGAGCGTCATCGCCACCAGCCTCATCGCCCAACCCAAGCGCACGGACAAGTGGACCTCCACCTATGGCTGGGCTTTGCTGCTGGGCCTCCTCGCCAAGTGCTGGCTCGAAAATCCCGACTGGCAAGCCCTGCTGCCCCGCCCCGGCCTGGACATGAACGTGGCCCCCATGTCGCATTGGGCCGGCGCCTTGGTCGGCATTGGTATCACATTGACACTGTCGTTACCCAAGCGACACGGCTACTCGCAATCCCGCCCATGAGGCTGCGCCAGCCCACCGTACACTCGTTGGTTGGACTCTGAAACAGGGAGTTCAGGGAAGTCCCCAGGGAACTTACCGCCTCTCAGGCGGGTCTCTCTGCACGATCGAGTCTCCACAAATCATCAACTTTCAAGTTTCAGCCCCTTTATGCACACCAACCAGCCAACCTTTGCTCGTCATCGCGCTCTGCAACGCGCAGCCCTGGTCCCCATCGTGGTGGCTGCGGCCCTCCTCGTCGCCGGTTGCGGCAAGGACGGCAAGGAAGGCGGCAAAGCCACGCAGAGCGCCGCCCGCGTCAATGGCGAGGAAGTCACCGTCCACCAGATCAACATGGTGCTGGAGCGCCAGCAAGGCCTGAAGCCTGAACAAGCCGAACCCGCCAGCCGCCAGATCCTCGAAGGCCTGATCGACCAGGAACTGGCCCTGCAAAAGGCCACCGAGCAAAAGCTCGACCGCGATCCGCAGATCATCCAGATGCTGGACGCCACCCGCCGCAACCTGCTGGCGCGCGCCTACCTTGAAAAGACCGCCGCCGCCAGCGTGGGCACGCCTTCTTCCGAAGACGTCAAGAAGTACTTCGACGAGCACCCTGCCCTGTTCGCACAGCGCCGCATCTACATGCTCCAGGACTTCACCATCCAGGGCGACCCCGAGCAAATCAAGGAAATCACGCCCAAGCTGCAGGTCACCGACAGCTCGCAAGGCTTCGTGGATGTGCTCAAGAACAGCGGCCTGAAATTCGCCGTGAACCAGGTCACCCAACCCGCCGAAGCCCTGCCTCTGAACCTGGTGGACCAATTCGCCAAGCTGAACGATGGCAAAGGCATGTACCAGGCCCTGAATGGCGGCCTCAAGGTCGTGCTGGTGGCCGCCAGCAAACCCCAGCCCATCAGCCTGGACCAGGCCAAGCCCATGATCGAACGATTCCTGACCGAATCCCGTCGCCAGGAATTCATCCAAAAGGAAACCAAAAACCTGCGCTCCACCGCCAAGATTGAATATCTGGGCAAATTCGCCGAGAAACCAGCCGGCGCGGCATCGGGTGCTGCCTCGGCAGCCGCCGCCTCGGCGCCAGCCGTCGTGGCCAGCAAAGCCTCGTCGGCCAATGGCATCGATCCAGCAGCCCTCAACAAGGGACTTTCCGGCCTGAAATAATTTTCACGCCGAAATAGCCAAAGATTTTGCATCTGGCTGCAAGCTACGGGGAAAGCCAAATGGTTTTCCCCGTCTTTTTTGACAGCAGAGCAGAGCCATCACTCCATACAATCCAGGGATGGCCCAGGAGTACGCCGCATGACGTTCAATCAGTTTTTAAGAATTATCCGAGCCCGCTGGATTTTGGCATTGGCGGTTTTGACTTTCACCGTTCTCGCGACCCTGGCTGTCAGTTTGATTCTGCCCAAGAGTTTCACCGCGAGTTCCACCGTGATGGCCGACGTGCGGCCCGACCCCGTCTCCGTGCTGACCGGCTCGGGCATGGCGAACACCAGCTACCTCGCCACCCAGGTCGACATCATCAAGAGCCCGAGCGTGGCCCAGCGCGTCGTGCGCAACCTCAAGCTCGCCGAAAACCCCGTCATGCGCCAGCGCTGGGAAGGTGAAACCGGCGGCAGGGGCGACTACACCGCCTGGCTGGCCGGCGTGATCGGCCGGGGCCTCGAAGTCAAGCCTTCGCGCGAATCCAACGTCATCGAGATCGTGTACGAAGGCTCGGACCCTGGTTTCGCCGCGGCGCTGGCCAATGCCTTCGCCAAGGCCTACATCGAATCCACCGTCCAGATCCGGGTGGACCCCGCCCGCCAATACGCGGACTTCTTCGAAGAACGCGCCAAGCTGTCCCGCGAGAAGCTGGAAAAAGCCCAGTCCCGGCTGGCCAGCGCCCAGAAGGAAAAAGGCATCGTGGCCACCGAAGAGCGCGTGGACGTCGAAACCGCGCGCCTGACCGATCTGGCCGCCCAGGTCACCGCCCTGCGCGCCCTCAAGGCCGATACCGGCAGCCGCAGCAGCCAGGCCAGCACCAACCCCGAGCAGATGCAGGATGTGCTGACCAACCCCGTGATCGGCAGCATGAAAGCCGACCTGGTTCGTCTGGAAGGCCGCCTGCAGGAGCTGTCCGAGAAGTACGGCGATGCGCACCCCACGGTTCAGGAAACCCGCGCCAACATCGCCACCCTCCGCAGCCGCCTCAACACGGAAACGGCCCGGGTCACCGGCAGCGTCCGCATCAACAACTCGATGGCCGGCAGCCGCGAAGCCCAGGCCGTGGCCGCCTTTGAAGAGCAGCGTCAGCGCGTGCTCAGGCTCAAGGACGCCCGCAATGAATTGCAAGTGCTGGAGCGCGAAGTCGACACCGCTCAGCGCATCTACGACTCGATCCAAGCCCGCTTGAGCCAGACCACCCTGGAGAGCAATGCCAGCCAATCGGGCATCTACCTGCTCAGCACGGCCACCGAACCCACCAGCGCGACCTCGCCCCGCGTGTTCCTCAATGTGGCCGTGTCGATCGTGCTTGGCACGCTGCTGGCCCTGATGGCCGCGCTGACCGTCGAGTTGTTCGACCGCCGCGTCCGTGGCGCGCTGGACATCGACCAGGCCCTGGAGTTGACCGTGGTCGGTGTGCTGCCGGCACCTTCGTCCAAGGTCCGCAACAAATTGTCCATCGGCCTGAACCGCAAACCACCAGGAACGGGGCTGCAGTCTTCGTTGAGCAACCACAGCAACATCGAACCTGCTCAAGGCTGAAGTACATGAACACGAATTTCCACGCTTCCCGCTTCAGTTCCGTTCAGGACAACGCCTCTTCCGATTTCCAGGAGACGCAGCAGCTGTCCAGCGAGCGCTCGATCGGCGAGATCATCAGCGAAGCCAACAAGCTGTCGACCGACCAGATCGAACAGATCCTGGTCTACCAGAAAGACAATGGCGTGCGCTTCGGCGAAGCCGCCGTGGCCCTGGGCCTGGCCAACTCGGACGACGTGCTGTGGGCCCTGGCCCAGCAGTTCCACTACCCCTACGCCTCCGAGGGTAAAAACAGCCTCAACCCGGAACTGGTGGTGGGCGCCAGCCCTTTCACACTCCAGGCCGAAGCCTTCCGCACCATCCGCAGCCACCTGATCATGAAGATCTACAGCGACGAAGGCCCTCGTCCGGCGGTGGCGGTGCTCAGCCCCGACAGCGGCGACGGCAAGACCTACTTCGCGGCCAACCTGGCCGTGGCCTTCTCGCAGTTGCCCGGCCGTACCTTGCTGATCGACGCCGACATGCGCAACCCGCGCATCCACGAGCTGTTCAACCTGTCCAGCCGCAGCGGTGGCCTGTCGTCCATCCTGTCAGGCCGGGCCGCGTCCAAGGTCATCCAGTCGGTCAAGGAACTGCCCAACCTGTTCGTGCTGCCGGTCGGCCCCACGCCGCCCAACCCGCTCGAACTCCTGGAGCGCCCGGCCCTGGGCTTGCTGCTGCGCGAACTGAAGACCAAGTTCGACCGCATCATCGTGGACACCCCGGCCTTGAGCCTGGGCACCGATGGCCCCGTGATCGCCGCCAAGTGTGGCGCGGCCCTCGTGGTGGCGCGCCAGAACCAAAGCCGCGTGCCGGCATTGCAGAACCTGGTCCGCACCGTGAAGATGAGTTCGGCCAAGATCGTTGGCGCCATCGTCAATGAATACTGAAGACGCACGGGCCGCTGAGCCACAGCAGCAGCCCGGCCGACCTTGAGGTACCTGGGCCTGCAGGCCGGCAGAGGAATCGCCGCCTGCCTGGTCGTGCTTCACCACATCTCGGGCAAGCTGGTCCATGCCCAGCCGGACGCTCCCCTGTTCCTGGGCGGCTTCTTCGATTTCGGCTGGGTGGGCGTGGATTTCTTCTTCGTGCTGAGCGGCTTCATCATCGCCCACACGCTGAGTTCGCGGCCCACCGCCCAGGATTTCATGGTGCGGCGCCTGATCCGCGTCTACCCGCCCTTCTGGGTCGCCTTTGCGGGCACCTTGCTGATCGCCTTGCTGCTGCCCTCCCTGCGAAGTTCCGTCCAGAACTTCACGCCCTGGCAATGGGTGCTGGGCATCACCCTGCTGCCGTCGGGCCACAATGAGCCGGTGATCGGCGTGGCCTGGACCCTCCACCACGAGGTCTTCTTTTACGCGATGGCCGGGCTCTGGATCATCGCCCCCCGAACGGTGCTGGCGGTCGCCACCGTGCTGCTGGCGATGCCCTTGTTCGCGGCGCAGACCACCTTCCCTTCGAGCTTCTTCGCGTCCGCGCTGCACTGGGAGTTCGTCTTCGGCATCCTGGCCTACCTGGCGCATCGCCGCATAGGCCCGCGCACGGCGGGGTGGGTGTGCCTGGGTGGCCTGTTCTGGCTCCTGGTCACCTGCGCGCTGGTGACGCCCTTCAACTACGCCGAGGGGCGCCTGCGGGTGTTCCAGTTCGGCATCGGTTTCGGCATCCTGGCCCTGGGGGTTGCTGCGCTCGAACACCAGAAGGCCGTCGCGGGCCAGCACAGCGCCGGCCTCCTGACCCGCCTTGGCGAGAAACTCGGCGAATGGAGCTTCGCCCTCTACCTGCTGCACATCCCCATCATCCTGGCCACCCTGAAAGCAGGCGCCGCGCTGGGCATCAGGGGTGGGGGCCTGGTTCATGGCGCGGGCATGCTGGCCTTTCTGCTGTGCATCGCAGCCGCGGCCATCTACTACCGGGGTGTCGAACGGCCGTTGCTGAAGAAACTGCTGGCGGCGCAGCACAAACCCCTGCACGCCATGGCACACCAGCAAAACCACCTGGAAGCCTGAGCCATGAGGCCGAACCTGTCGTCCTTCCTGAATTTGTCGCGCTGGTCGGCGGCTTTCCTCGTCGTCATCTACCATGTGCGCCACCTCGTGCTGGCCGACTTCAAGGACGTGGTGAACCAGGGCGTGTTGACCAAGGCCCTTTACTTCGCCACGGGCCTGGGGCACGAAGCCGTGATCGTGTTCTTCGTCATCAGCGGCTTCCTGGTCGGGGGCATCACTCTGGAACGCTGGCGTGCCAGGGGGCCTGATCTGCCCGCGTATGCATCGGCGCGCGTGAGCCGCATCTACACCGTGTACCTGCCGGCCTTGCTCGTGGGCTTGCTGCTCGACGCCATCGGGCTGCACTGGTTCAATGGCAGCGAGCTCTACACCAATTCGGCCCAGTACCAGACCTTGTCCCTGTCGACCCAGGTGGACGCCGCCCTGGACCTGCCCACCTTCATCGGCAACCTGTTCATGATGCAAGGCATCCTGACCGGCCACTTCGGCAGCAACGGCCCCTTGTGGAGCCTGGCCAATGAGTGGTGGTACTACTGCATCTTCGCCCTGGCCGCGGCCGCCGTGACCGGTGGCGGCCACCAGCGCGTGGTCTGCGGGCTGGCCGCCGTGCTCATCTCAGCGCTGCTGCCACCCAAGCTCATGCTGTGGGGCCTGATCTGGTGCCTGGGCATCGCGGCGCACGCCTGGGTCAAGTCGCGGTGGTGGCGGCCGCACCCTTGGCTGGGCATGGGACTGTTTGTGCTGGTGCTGGCGGGGTCGCGCTTCACGAGGCAAGGCAGTGGCGATGCCGGCGAATCATCCATGCTGACCGAATTCACGCGTGATCTGGTGCTGGGCGTGGCCTATGTTGCGGCCCTGGTCAGCGCCACGCGACTGAAGGCGGTCCTGCCCTTCGAGCGCCTTCACGCGCAACTGGCCGAGTTTTCCTACACCGCCTACCTCTGCCATTTTCCGGGCATGCTGTTGCTGGTGGCCATGGGCAACGAGGTGTTCGGCCTCCGGTTCCTGGTGCAACCCGACTGGCTCGGCCTGGCCTACCTGGTCATCGTCAGCGGCATCCTGTGCGCCTACGCCCATGGTTTCTACCTGCTGACGGAAAAGCACACCGCGCTGGTGCGCCGCAAGCTGGATGCCGTCTTCCGCCCTCTCAAGGGGCGAGGTACACAGGCCTGAAATCCAGGTTGATGCTGCTAGCATCCGAGGCCAGTGGGCGGCATTTGCCAGCGAGATCGCAAACACTGCGGGCCGCCGCCGGCTTCTTGAGCGGCCATGGGCTGTCCATGGTTCGCGCAGGATGCCAGACGATGTAAGACAGCTTGCCCGCGGCGTCCTGCAAAGTGGCCTGCCATGCGCCGCCGTTCTGGCCGGCATCGAAAGCCACCATGCGTTTGCCCGTCATCCAGCCCACCACTTGCCGGTAGGCCTGGCCCGCGTCGGTCGTGTCGATGGCCAGGTTGCTGCCCCGGGCGATCACCGCGGTCGAGCCTGGCCAGCCGTGGCCGCCGTCCCAGGCGTAGTGGTACCAGCGGCCCAGACCGGAAGCCCAGGCCACCACCAGGCTGCGGGCAAGGTAGGCCGGCCCCAGTTCATTGACCCGTGGCAGGTCTTGCCCCCTGGCCTTGGCGTCGCGCCAGGCAGGGTCTATTTCCAATGCCACCTGGGTGACATTGCCTTCGGTGTTCCACAGTGGCTTGTCGCTCACGCCGTGGTCACGCATCAGGCCCCTCAAGGCCAGGATGTGCGACATCAGCAGTTCGGGCGGCCCATCAACGTACAGGTGGTAGCCGATGGCATCGGCGGTCTTGCCCCCGCCGATCTTCAGGTAGTAATCGAGGTATTCGCGGTGGTACAGGCTGATGCCGGGAGACACGATCTGCGCCGACGGGTCGATGGCCTTGGCGATGCCCGCGGCATCGTTCTGCAGGGCCAGCAGTTGCTCCGGCGTGCCACGGTAGCCCGAGGCCATCCTGGACAGGCAGCCCTGCTGGTCGGGGCACCATTCATCCTTGGGGCCGAAGTAAGGTTCGTTCCAGACCTCCCAGTGCCTGAGCGGGCTGCCTTTGTAGCGAGTCACCAGGTCGGTCACCCAGTTTTTCCAGATGGCGCGATTGGGCGACTCGTCGCAGCGGTTGCAGGCACCGATGTCCCTCGGGCCATCGTCCGCATCGTTGTCGTCCAGCGAGGCCCAGGACGGCGCGTAGCCACCAATGACCATCAGCATGTCGGCCTGGTGGTCACGGGCCTTGTCCAGCCGGCTGTCCAGCGCATCCCACGAATACCGGCGTTTGCCGCCTGCCTTGGGGCGCGAGGTCTGGATGGTGTTCCACTGGGAACGCTCGCTGTCCCAAACCCGCAAGGAACCGACCTTGCCATCGTCCAGGGCCGCCGAGGTGTTGAGCTGGTGCAAGGCGTGCGCCCCGAAAAACTGGGGAGGCACTGCGCCTGCCGGCAAGACCAGATTGCTTCGGGCACCCGTCAGGGACGCGCCGTCCAGCCAGAGCGTGCCGGGGGTGGAGCTGGACACGATGAACATGGCTTGCAGGGCCTCCGCATCGCTCAAGCCATTGGAAAACGCCGACACCGACAGGTAGGTCCATTGGGGCGAGGTCCGCAGGTAGCGCGAGCCGTATTCCAGGTAGGGCGGGCCGCTTTTGCGCAAGGCCAGCTTGACCAGCATCGGGGTCTCCGAGCGCAACCACACGCCCAGGCCATAACGCCATTCGGCCTGCAGGCTGGCGGGCTGCACCAGTTGGAACAGACCTCGGGACAAGACCACCTTGAGGCTTCGGCCGTTTTTGCCCTGGGTGGCATCCAGTTCATAGCTGGCCTGCGTCGCCGCATTCCAGCAGGAGTTGTCGGCCCAGCCCGCCGTGACCTGCCCTGTCACGCTGGGGCAGGCCGCCGCCGAAACCGCAGAGCCTTCGAAGCCCCCATCCCGCAGGAGGTTGGCGCCCCCGGCACCCGGCTCGGGGGCGGCCATGGCCTGGGCGGCACACAGGCCCAGGGCCCACAGCACGCCACGCATCAGCTTGTGAAAAGGCATGGATCGCTCCTCAATGCCGGGCGGTCAGGAAATCGTGAAGACGTTGTCCCACCACCGTTGACTCGAACACGGATTTGAACCGAAGCGAGGCCGCCTGGCCCATCTGAGTCAAGGCCCCGTCGCGGTCCAGCACGTCCATCAGCACGTCGCAGGCCACGCCGACATCGTCGAGGGCCCAGAAACGCCCCTCCACGCCGTCGTCGAACACCTCGACGATGCCGCCCACCGGCGCGGCCACCACGGGCACGCCCGCGGACAAGGCCTCGATCAGGACCAGCGGCAGGTTCTCCATGCGGGCCGCGTGCACATACACCTTGTGCCCCGGGATGTGCGCGCGCGCACCGGCCGAGAACCCGGCGAAGAAGACCTGTTCGGTGATGCCCAGCTTGGCGGCAAGCTCCTCAAGCGACGCCCGATCAGGGCCGTCGCCCACCAGGGTCAAGGACAGCAGGCGACCCCGGGCCTTGGCCTGTGCCAGCACTTGCAGCAGGAACTGCTGGTTCTTGCGCGGCTCCAGGGTGCCGATCGACACCAGATCGCGGCCCTTGGAGGAGTCCAGCACCGTGTCGGTCTTCAGGGCCTTCACGAAGTTGGGGATCACCGCCGAGCGCATGGCGGTCAGTTCCGGGATGCGCTGGGTCAGCTCGCGCTGCATGAACCTGGAGACATACACCATGCCATGCAGGCTGGGCAGCACCCGGCGCTCCAGCCTTCGGATGTTGCGGGCGATCGGGCCGTCCGCCGCGATGGCCCCCTTGTCGATCCATTCGTCGGCCTGGGACAGGTTGAAGTGAACCACCAGGGTGACCGTCTGATCCGGGGTCCGGATGCAGCGCATCGCCACCGATGCGGACAAGGGGCACTGTGCATACACCACGCACTGCGGGTGCCGCGCCATCAGGTGGCGCAAGCGCATCCACAGCAGGAAGGCATGGCCCGCTCGGTAAAGCCAGACCGCCGCGGGCTTCCAGACCACCTCCAGCACGCTGCGCAAGGCCACGGCCAAGTAGAGCAAGGGGGACGCGGCCGCGTAGAAAGGCGTGGCGACTTCGAAAGGCAGCCCACGCTCCTTCAGGAAGGATTCAAACTCCCGCATGTGGGTTTGAAGCCCCGTCGTGCCCTGCAGCCGCATGAGGGACGCAATGATCACAGGCCGTGTCGAACTCAATTCACCATCCCCAACACGATCTTCTTGCCGGCCGTGGCCTGGACGGCCGCATCCCGGATGCCTTGTGCCGCCACCTCGAAGCTGTAGCCTTTGACCTTCTCCCGGGACGCACTTGAAAAGCGCTGCCACAAGGCCTCGTCGGTCAGGAGCCGCACGCTGCGCTCGACCCACATCGCCAGGTCCAGTTCGCAGACATGGCCGTTCTCGCCCTCCACCACCAGTTCGTTCGCCACGCCGGTGTGCGGAGACACCACGCAAGGCACGCCGGCGGCGCAAGCCTCGTTGATCACCACGCCCCAGCAATCCATCCGGGTCGGGAACAGGAAGACGCGGGAGGCCGCGTACTCGGCCGGCATGTCCTTTTGCAACAGGTAGCCGGCGAAGGACAAGTCCACACGCCCCTCGGTCAGCAGGGCTTCCTGGCGAATCTCATCCTCCATGGGGCCTTTGCCCAGGAAACGGATCGACACCGTCCGGCCCAGGCGCCTGGCCACGCCATCGGCCACGCGGATGGCGAACAGGGGATTTTTTCTTTCCACGAACTGGCCGCAGAAGACGAAATCGTAGGAGGTGCTCGCCACGCCGCTGGCGAACAACTCGTTGTTATCGCACAGGGGGGACAGGTGGATCCTGTCGCGGGGCACGCCGTAGGCCATGAACAGGTCGCGCGACAACCAGCAGGCGCCCACGAAGGACTTGCTCAGCGAGAACACGACCTTGCGGACCAGCCTGTGCACGATGGTCAAAGGCCTTTCGGCCTCGGGTGTGCCGTCCGTCATCGCGACGTGAGGCACGCCCTTGAGAACGGCCCAGCCGAAGGCATAGAGGTAGGTCGGGATGAAGCCCGTCGTCACGACCACGTCGGGCTTGAGGCTGGACAACAGCTTGACCACCGAGAAGTCCATGTGCATGAAGCCGGCCTCGTAGTCCTTGTACTTGCCCTTCAGGAAATGAACGCCGTATTTCTGCGAGAACCCCTTCAAGGTGGGATCGATGTGCGCCGGCGCGCAATAAACCACGTGCAGTTCGATCTGCTCCAGATCGGCCAGCCGGTCCCAGACCGGCACCCTGTAAGGGGCCGGCACATTGGTCACCACGACGCATCTTATTTTTTTCATGCCACGGTCCATGCTAGTTCGCGAGGGCCCCGCTCCAACGACTTCTCTTGCGCTTTTCAGGCTTCAAGTCCTCTTTGCTGTCTTGGGACGCGAAGATCAGCAACAAGATCGTCGCGATGGGCCAGGTTTTCAATGCATACGGCGACACCGTGGCGGTCAGGCCTTGGAACAGGTACAAGAGGAACGCCGTGAAGGTCAGCCCGGAAGCCCACACCCGGGGCCCCGCGGACCTCGAAATCTTGTAGACCAGGATCCAACCGGTCAGGTTCAGGGCCGCACCGGTGATGCCCTGCGTCACCAGCAAGTAAAGGTATTCGTTGTGGGCGCCGTGGGCCATGCCATCGCTGATGTTCTGCATGAAGATCAGGATGTCGGCGTACATGCCCCGCCCGAACAGCAGCTCCAGCGGGCCATAGTTGGCCAAGCCATACTTGATCAGCACCTCGATCACGCGGTCGCGCCCCTGGGTGAAACCGCCCAGGTTGCTGGTGTCGAGGGTCAGCACCTTTGAACTGTCGTAGAGCACGTACACCACGCCGAGCAGAACGGCGAAAAAACCACCGTACATCAGCATCGTCGAAGGCTTGGCCCCGTTCTTCAAGGCCACGAACACCAGCACGATGGCCAGCGTCAGGTAGTTCAGCCGCGAGTTGGCCAGGATCACCTGCACGACCACCAGCAGGGTCAGGACGATGTACAGCGGCGTCAACTTGTATCGGTTCCAGGCCGCGAAGGCCAGCAAGGAGGTCGACAGGCTGAAAGACAGGTCGGTCTTGAAAAGGTAGAAGCCCTTGAAGGTGTGCACGGCGCCCCAGTAAACCCAACCATAGTCGAGGGGAATGAGGCAAGCATTGGCCAAGATGTTCAAGGCCGCGCCCACGGCGATCGCCAGGGGCAGGCTGTCGTCGGCCGCGGCCGCCACCAGGCCGAAGAAGATGAACGGGCTGACGATCTTGAAGATGATCTGCGGCGAACCGTTCTGGAAAATCATCAGCATCGTCAGGAACGAGAAATAGATGATCACGAACACCCAGAGCTTCGATTGCAAATCGCCCGTGGCCTTGGATTTCTCGTAGGCGAAACCGCGGCCCGTCCGCATGAAGAACACGCCAAAGAGCAGCAGGAAGAAATAAAGGTACTTGACCGAATTGATTTCAAAAAAAGCGTCCGCCCCGGACTTCAGGCAAATGGCCAGGAAGATCGGGGCCGCGTAGAACTTCGGGAAAACCAGTTTTGGCGTCTGCAATATCATTTCGGAACCCTCAGCATTCGCCTCATTGCCACGTAGAGCACCGCGGCATAGGCGCTCTCGCCCAGAACGACGCCCACCATCAACCCGTGTTTGCCAAACTCAAGGCCTGAAAAATACATGACGGGCAAACTCAATGTCGAACTGATCGCCGCCGCGTAAAAGGACTGCCGGAACTTGCCACCGGACAGCAGCACGCCATTGCACACGCCCGACACGCCACTGGCCACGAAGAACATGCCCCACCAGGCGATGTCCAGCCTGAGGCCGTGGTACTTGTCGCCCAGGATGTAGCGCTCAAGGAACGGATAGGCCAGCACCAGCACCACGAAATACAGGGCCACGATGCCGGCCACGCCACCGATCGACAGATTGGTCAGGCGGACCACTTCGCGCGTGCTGCCCTTCGACAACCAATGGCTGACCTTGGGCCGGAAGATGTTGGCCCACGACAGGAACATCATGCCCAGCGGCGCCATGAACAGCTTGGCCGCCACGATTTCGGCGGTGGACTCGGGCCCCACCACCTGGGCGCCAACGACCAGGTAGCCATTGCCGAAAGCCCAGGCCACCATGCCGGCGGGCAGCGACCATTTGGCCAGGGGCCAGATTTCACGCCACAGCGCGCGCCATTGCGTCGGATCGAACACCGGGCTGATGGATGCCTGGCGCAGCCAGGGCAAAGCCGTGATCACGCCGACCGCCCCGATGACCAGCAGCATCTGGTCGGCGCGAACGCTTTTCGACAGCACCAGCGCAACGATGCACGGTGCCAGCAAGAGCACATAGGCGATGTCCTGCTGCAGGCATTTCTCGGCACGCAGGTTGATGAACTGCACATTGCGCAGGAACTCGCGCAACCAGGCCGCCAGCACCATCACCGCCATGGCCAGGGCCAGGGGCATTTCGATGGCTTCCATGGAAATGGCCGAAGGCACCAGCCACAGGAACAAGCCGCCAGCGATCGCCAGCACGATGCTCAGCACCAGTTGCAGCCCGAAGAACACATTGGTGACGCGGACCCGCTCCGCGCCCACCTTGCCAGGCAGCAAGGTCAAGGCCGTGGTGTTGACCAACGCCCCTTGGATGGCGCCCGTCAAGGCCACGTACCCGATCAACTGGCTGTAGGCATAGTAGTCGTGCTTGGTCGCGAACTTGATGAACACGAGGCCCAGCAGGAAATTGCAGATGCTGAGCAACGCCTGATCAAGCAGCGAATGAGAGACGCCTTGAAAAGGCGACTTCCTCTCATCAGAACCATCGGACATGCCGCCCCCGAATTTCAGACCAGAGCGTGACTTGTCATTCGTGATAATCATAGGCTTGATAACCAGCCTGCTTGACCAGGCTGTCACGCTTGGCAGCTGTGTAGTCGCTCAAGACCATTTCGGAGACCAGTTCCTGCAAGGTCGTGACCGGCGTCCAACCCAATTTGGTCTTGGCCTTGGTCGGGTCGCCCAGCAGGGTTTCGACCTCGGTCGGGCGGTAATAGCGCGGATCGACGCGCACCACCACATCCCCCACCTTGCATTGCGCCAGCATCTGGCCGTTGACGGCCTCGACCGCCACGACCTTGCCAACCTCATCCTCGGCCTCGCCCTCGAAAGCCAGGGTGATGCCCAGCTCCTTGGCCGAGAACTCGACGAACTGGCGCACGCTGTACTGCACGCCGGTGGCGATCACGAAGTCCTCGGCCACCTCTTGCTGCAGCATCAGCCACTGCATCTCGACATAGTCGCGGGCGTGGCCCCAGTCGCGCAGGGCGCTCATGTTGCCCAGGAACAGGCATTCCTGCAGGCCCAGCGCGATGCGGCTGATGGCGCGCGTGATCTTGCGCGTCACGAAGGTCTCGCCGCGCACCGGGCTCTCGTGGTTGAACAGCACGCCGTTGCACGCGTACATGCCATAGGCCTCGCGGTAGTTCACCGTGATCCAGTAGGCGTACAACTTGGCCACGGCATACGGGCTGCGTGGGTAGAAGGGCGTGGTCTCCTTCTGGGGAATCTCTTGCACCAGGCCATACAGCTCGGACGTCGAGGCCTGGTAGAAGCGCGTCTTCTTTTCCAGCCCCAGGATGCGGATGGCCTCCAGCAGGCGCAGGGCCCCGATGCCATCGGCGTTGGCCGTGTACTCGGGCTCTTCGAAGCTCACCGCCACGTGGCTTTGCGCGGCCA
>NZ_JBOHHL010000004.1:0-223116 GCF_050725395.1 Aquabacterium sp.
GGTTTCGGAAAGCACCGGCATATGTTGAACTCGCCTAAGTTATTGATAAACCTGCTGTATCGGGCTGTGGCGTAGTCCAGCGAATTTCGGTGCTGGAGTCATCGTGAAATAAAAAAGGGCCGCTGTTGCGGCCCTTCTTCATCACGCACAGCGTGCTCATTCAACCGCTGTCAGCACTTTCACGCTGCCATCGACAGCGCTTTTCTCGATGTAACCGATGGCTTTGGGATCGGCGGCAACGGCCTTCTTCACAGCCCCGGAATCGGCGACTTCCTTGGGTGGCTGGGCTTTGCCCGAGAACACCAAGCGAGACCACAGGGCCTTGATCTGCGCCTGGTCACGGCCGGTGGCCTTTTTGTAGAACTCGGCCCGGATCGGGGCCGATTCCAACTGGTCGACCGGCACCGAGCTTTGGCTCTTGCCCAGGAAGACGTCGGCGACCTGATCCTTGGTCAGGGGCGCGGCCGAAGGGTTGCCAATGACGACGATGTCCGCCGCTTGGGCAGCACCCGTCAGTGCCAGAAGCATCGACAGCGTGGAGACGATTTTGCGAAGGTTCATGCGGGTCTCCTTAGAACACGAAGTCGAGGGCAACGGTGATCAGGTCGACATTGCTGCCGGTCCTGAACGTGCTGACGGGTTGCGCGACCCGGAGTCGTCCATTGGACTGGTCACCCGTCCGGACTTTGTCGTACTGCGCTTTGAGCGCCACGTTCTTCATGAAGTCCCAGCGGACGCCCACCGATGCGGTGTTTTGGGTGGCGGAGGTTGAATACAAGGCTTGGTTGAAGCCGGCATTCAGAAGAGGGTTGATGGTGTTGACCTCTTTGATGCGGGACTTGGTACCACCAACCGTCACGTAGGGCGTGACGCTGCCAAAGCGGTAGCCACCGCTGACGTACCAGGTTGTGCTGTTCGACAGGATGCTGTCGCCCTTGAACTCGATCACTTCGCTCATGACGAACCAGTTACCAGGGTCATAGCTGGCCCCCACGGCCACGGCCGACAGGTCCCAGTCGTTGGCCTTGTACTTGGCCAATTCAGGGAAAAATGCCGATGCACCACTGGCGGTGGCGAACAGCGGTTGCAGCGATGGAATGTTGGTGTCCAGCTTGACGGAGGTGTAGCCGGCCCGCAGTGTGAGGGAGCCGATGTCCACCGATTCGTTCACGCCCCAGCCTGGGTGCGCTTGGAATTTGCCGCCGCCTGGGATTTTGGACGTGCTGGTGCCGTAGTAAACCTGGAACGTGTTGTTGGCATTGCCGATCGGGCTGCGGTAAGTGGCGTCGACGCCATCATTGCTGGTGATCGCCAGCACGCTGTAGGCTTCCAGAGGGGGGCGTACCCATGGACTCGCATAGCCCACGAAGCGCGATTCCGACAGCAAGTAGGAGGGGGTGGCAATGCGACCCAGGCGCAGACTGAGTTTGTCGGTGGCCTGGTACTTCACATTGGCCCATTCGACGAAGGGGTTGTAGCTGTTGTCGTACTGGTGCTGCGACACGACTTGGAGGACGGCGGACCACTGGGGATTGAAAACCGCGCTGACCTGGCCGCCCAACTTGCTGTCTGGCGCGAACGACCAGGAGTTGGTCATGCCGGCGCCATTGGGTTGAAAGATGGTGCCAACAAAGTCGGAGGTGTCGCTGTTGGAGTGGACGGCCGACAGTGTGCCAAAGCCGCTGAACTTGAATTCTGGACCGTCGGCCATGGCGGCACTGCAAACGGCGGCGGCGGCGGCCGCGATCAGGTAGTGCTTCATAGAAGGTCCGAAAGTTTGGGGAGAGGGTTTGGGATGGTTCGATGACGCTCGAAAAATGGGCATGGTTTCTCCATTTGGTTGTGTTAGCCGCAGTTCAAACATCCACTTACACGGCCAGAGACGACCGTATATCGGAAAGTCGGTCATCAATCTTTAAAAGTAGGCGTGTTTCACATGGCAGTCAATGCCGCCATGCGCAATATGCTCAAAAATGGTTCGTGAAATGCGTCACGGAACCCTGAGTGATGCATTTTGGTCACTGAAACGGGGCGTGAATTGAGGGCCTTGGTGGCTGCTTATCTCGCTCAAGATTTTGGCCGGGTCGCCAAGAATCGGAGCAAGCATCCAGGCGCACCCCACCCACCATGTCCGACAGCTCCCAAGACAAACAATTACCAGCCTCAGAGCGGAAGCTTAAAAAAGCCCGCGAAGAAGGCCAGGTGGTTCGTTCGCGCGATCTGGGGCACTTCTTCGTGATCCTGGCGGCGGCTGGCGTCCTGATGGCGTTGACCCCGGTCTGGATGGAAAAAATGCAACTGGAGCTCAGCGCTGGCATGCGTTTCGATGCCCGCACGGTGGCCAACCCCGCCATGATGGGCCAGCGCCTGTGGCAGTGGAGCACCCAGGCCCTCATGATGGTGGTGCCCTTTGGCGCTGGCGTGGCGCTGGCTTCCGTGGCGGCCAGCGTCCTGGCCGGCGGTTGGGTGATGTCCTTCCAGGTCATCTTCCCCAAGTTCGGCAAGCTCAACCCCATCACCGGCTTCGCCAACCTGCTGTCCAAGCAGCAGATGGTGGACGCCTTGAAAGCCAGTGCCCTGGGCCTGATCCTGGGCGCCACCGGTGCTTTCTTCCTGTCGCGCGTGTGGCCTGACATGGTCGATCTGCTGGCGCAGCCGCTGCCGGCCGCCATCCATGATTTCGGCATGACCCTGGGCAGCGTGATGACCTCGATGCTGCTGGTGCTGGCCTTGTTCGCCCTGGTCGACTGGCCGCTGCAGCGCTTCATGTTCATGAACCGCATGAAGATGAGCCACCAGGACCAGAAGGACGAAATGAAGCAGACCGAAGGCAACATGGAAGCCAAGGCCCGCATCAAGCAGCGCATGCGCGAAATGGGCCGCAAGCGCATGCTGGCCGCCATTCCCACGGCCGACCTGGTGGTGATGAACCCCACCCACTATGCCGTGGCGCTGAAGTACGACGAAGCCAAGATGGGCGCCCCCCGCGTGGTCGCCAAGGGCCTGGACCTGCTGGCCCTGCGCATCCGCGACCTGGCCACCGAGAACAAGGTGCCCGTGCTGGAAGCCCCGCCGCTGGCCCGCGCGCTGTACGCCAACACCGAAGTGGACGCCGAAGTGCCCATGGCCCTGTACGGCGCCGTGGCACAGGTGCTGGCCTATGTGTACCAACTCAAGGCCGCACTGGCCGGCAAGGCGCCGCTGCCTGGCAACCTGCCGGACCTGGACGTGCCCGTTTCCCTCGACCCCGCCCATAAGGCTGCACAAGCATGAACCCGTTCCTGCAACAACTCCAGGCTGTGATGGGCGGCAAGTCCGCCAAGGGCTTCCAGGTGCTGGCCGCGCCCATCGCCGTGCTGCTGGTGCTGGTCATGATGATCCTGCCCTTGCCGCCGTTGGCGCTGGACATTTTCTTCACCTTCAACATCGCGATGGCGGTGATGGTGATGATGGTGTCGGCCACCATGCTGCGTCCGCTGGATTTCGCGGCCTTCCCATCAGTGCTGCTGCTGACGACGCTGCTGCGCCTGTCGCTGAACGTGGCCTCGACCCGCGTGGTGCTGCTGCACGGCCACAATGGCCCGGGCGCAGCCGGCGCGGTGATCGAATCCTTCGGCCACTTCTTGATCGGCGGCAATTTCGCGGTCGGTATCATCGTGTTTGCCATCCTGGTGGTGATCAATTTCGTGGTGGTCACCAAGGGCTCGGAACGGATCGCCGAAGTGGGCGCGCGATTCACTTTGGACGCGATGCCCGGCAAGCAAATGGCCATCGACGCCGACCTGAACGCTGGCCTGATCGACGAGAAGGAAGCCAAGCGTCGCCGCATCGAAGTGGGCGAAGAAGCTGAATTCCACGGGGCCATGGACGGTGCCTCGAAGTTCGTGCGCGGCGACGCGATCGCCGGCATCCTCATTCTGTTCATCAACATCATCGGGGGCTTCATCATCGGCGTGGCGCAGCACGACCTGTCGGCCAGCGATGCCGCCAGTTCTTACGTGTTGCTGGCCGTCGGTGACGCGCTGGTGGCGCAGATCCCGGCTTTGCTGATCTCGGTGGCCTCCGCGATGGTGGTGTCCCGCGTCGGCAAGGGCGAGGACGTGGGCGCGCAGATCATCACGCAGATGTTCCAGAACCCGAAGGTCATGGGGGTGGCGGCAGGTGTGATTGGCCTGCTGGGCATCATTCCCGGCATGCCCACCCTGGTGTTTTTGCCGATGGCCGGTGGTTTTGGCTGGGCGGCGTACCGCATGCAGCAAAAGCAGGAGCTGGCCCGGAAGAATCCGCCCGCGGTGGACAAACCGGCCGAGGCGCCTGTCAACCCGAATGGCGAGGCCACCTGGGAAGACCTGCAGCCCGTGGACACCCTGGGTCTGGAAGTGGGCTATCGCCTAATCCAGCTGGTGGACAAGGACCGGGGCGGCGACCTGCTGACCCGGATCAAGGGTGTTCGCCGCAAGTTCGCGCAAGAAGTGGGCTTTTTGCCGCCGTCGGTGCACATCAAGGACAACCTGGAGCTGCGCCCCAGCTTCTACCGCATCACCCTGCGTGGCGCGATCGTGGGCGAGGGCGAGGTTTTCCCCAACATGCTCATGGCCATCAATCCCGGGCATGTGACAAACCCTTTGAAAGGCACCGCCGCCGTCGACCCGGCATTCGGTTTGCCCGCGGTTTGGGTGGAGGAGCGCCAGCGCGAAGCGGCGCAAATGGCGGGATACACGGTTGTTGATCCCTCGACCGTGGTGGCCACGCATCTTTCACACTTGATGCAAGTGCATGCAGCCAAGTTGCTGGGCCGGGTAGAGACCCAGCAGCTGGTGGAACATGTGACGAAGCTGGCTCCCAAACTGATCGAAGACGTGGTTCCCAAAATGGTTGGCATTTCGACATTGCAGAAAGTCCTGCAACTCCTGTTGGAGGAAGGTGTGCACATCCGTGACATGCGCTCGATCATTGAAACGCTGGCCGAGCAGACCTCGTCGGCCGCCCACCTGGCCAACGACCCGGCCGAGCTGGCCCGCCGCATCCGCGTCGGTCTGGCCCCGGCCATCGTCCAGCAGATCTACGGCCCCGTGAAGGAGCTGGACGTGATCGCCATCGAACCCGATCTGGAGCGCCTGCTGACGCAGGCCCTGACTTCGCCGAGCGGTCCCATGCTGGACCCCGGCGTGGCCGACCACCTCACGCGCCAGGCGGCCGACGCCACCCAGCGCCAGGAAAACCTGGGCCACCCCGCCTGCCTGCTGGTGCCCGACGCCATCCGGCCGACGGTGGCCCGCCTGTTGAAACGCGCAGCACCGCGCCTGAAGGTGCTGGGTCACAGCGAAATCCCTGAGACCCATTCGATCCGCATCGGTACCTTGATTGGAGGCCACGCATGAACGTCAAACGCTTTATTGGACGCACCTCACGCGAGGCCATGCAAAAGGTCAAGCTGGAATTCGGCAACGACGCGGTCGTGCTGTCGACCAAGCCGGCACCCGAAGGTGGGATCGAGGTGTTGGCCATGGCTGCCGACAGCGTGCCGTCGATGGACTCCTACCCGCCGGCCGAACGCGAAGAACAACGTGCGCCTGCCGCCCGTGCCCAGCCAGCGGCGCCCCAGCAGGCCGCCCCGGTCGCTCGCAAGGCGGCTGAACCCGCGCCCGTGGCCGCCGCCGCGTCGCGTTCGGCGATGTCCAACCTGGCCTCGACCGTGCAGGACGACGTCAAGCAACTGGCCATGAGCACCTTGTCCTTCCAGGACTATGTGCGTGAACGCATGCTCAAGCGCCGCCAGGTGGCCCTGAAGGCCGCCCGCACCGAACCCGCGTTGGCCGGCACGCCCGAAGACCAGCTCTCGCAACGCCTGGGCAATGCCAGGCCTCAGCCAGCTCAAGCCCCGGCCGCCAGCGCCAATGTCGACCTGTCGGCCGGCCTGGAGGCGTGGTTGTCGAATCCGCCCGCGCCGCAGGCGGCTGCTCAAGCGCCTGCGCGTCCTGTGCAAGCTGTTCGTGCCGCGCCTCAGGACACTGGCCACGTGGCGCAGGTGTTGCCATTGCGTGCCGAGTCGCGCGAAGAGCCGGTTCGCCAGGCGCCCGCCCGGGCTGCCCGTCCTGCCAGCGATCCCGCCGAATTGACCTTGAAGTCGGTGACCAGCCGCAGCGCTGCATCCTCTGACAACGCCCGTTCCGACGCCGCCACCATGGCCGCGCTGAAGGCTTCGCAAGAGGCCAATGCCTCGATGCTCAATGAGCTGCGCGCCATGCGGGCCATGATGAAGGAACGATTCGAGACCATCGCCTTCATCGAGAAATTGCGCCGCACGCCCGCACAGGCTGGCCTGGCCCAGAAGCTGTTGGACGGTGGCTTCTCGGCCGTGCTGATCCGCAAGATGCTGGACGCCATGCCCGCCGAAGTCAGCTCCGGTGCGCAAGACGAAAACGTGTGGGCTGCCCAGGTGCTGCAACGCAATCTGAACACGGCCGACAAGGAGCCCGCCATCGAAGACCAGGGCGGTATCTTCGCCCTGATCGGGTCGACCGGCGTGGGCAAGACCACGTCCACCGCCAAGCTGGCCGCCATGTTTGCCGCCAAGCACGGCGCGCAGAACCTGGGCCTGATCACGCTGGACGCCTACCGCGTCGGCGCCCATGACCAGCTCCGCGCCTACGGTCGCATCCTGGGTGTGCCCGTGCACATGGCCCACGACCGCGCCGCGCTGGAAGACCTGCTCGAACTGCTGTCCGGCAAGAAGATGGTGCTCATCGACACGGCCGGCATGGCCCAGCGCGATGGCCGCACCAAGGATCTGCTCGACATGCTGGCCCACCCCTCGATCCGCAAGGTGCTGGTGGTCAATGCCTCTTCGCAAGGCGATGCGATCGAGGACGTGATGGCGGCCTACCAAGTCAATGCCTGTGCCGGCGTGATCCTGTCCAAGCTCGACGAAGCCGTGAAGCTCGGTCCGGCCCTGGATGCGTTAATCCGTCACAAATCCAAGGTTCTGGGTGTGGCCAATGGGCAGCGCGTTCCGGAAGATTGGCACAGACTGTCATCGCAGGCTTTGGTGCACCGTGCCCTGCGCGCCAGCCTCAATCCTGCTTACCGCCTGGATCCCAATGAAGTCAGCCTGGTGTTCTCGACCCCTGCCATGACCGATGTCACGGCCAACCCGTCTGCACTCTGAACCCGCCGCTGCCCATGACCAGTTACCTGCATCAAACCACTGCCAGCCATCCGGCCGATCAGGCCGAGGGTTTGCGCCAGATGTTCGCCGCGCGTGTGCTGCGTTTCGTCCCGGTGGTGGCCAACCCTGGCGCCGTCTGTGGCGGTGTGGTGCTGGAGCGCTTGTGCGCCGCCTATGCGAGCTTCGGCCTGCACACCCTGGTGGTCGATGCCGGTGACCAGGCCCGCGCGCCGAGCGAGCTGGCCGAGTTTGACCTGAGCGAAGGCATCGAGCCTTTGTCCAAACAGGTGAGTTACCTCGCGGCCCGTGGCCTGCCTTTGCGGCACGCCGATGCGCGCGGTTCTTGCGTCAGCTTGTTGCACACCCTGGCCGATGCGGCGCCGCAATGCGATGTGGTGCTGGTGCACGCCTCGGCCAGTGAGTTGGTCCGGATTTTTGGTGAGCGCGCCCGCCACGGCAACCTGCGCCCGCTGGTGTTCACCAACGACGTGGCCGAAGGCCTCAAACAGGCGTATGCCGCCGTCAAGATCATGAGCCAGCGGGGCCCGTGGCTGGCCTACGACCTGCTGGTCTGTGCCCATCCCCACTCGGACCAGGCCGAAGCCGTGGCCGAGCGCCTCGGCCAGTGTGCCGACAACTTCCTCGGTGCTGCGCAACGCGACTGGCTGCGCATCAATCCTCACGAGCCCTCCAGTCACGACCCGAGCCCCCGGTTCCTTGAACTGGCCGCCGGACTTTTGCAGTGTGCCTTGCCGCTCACCTTGGGTGATGCCGCATTCGAACACTTGACCTCACCAGGGTCTGCCTTGCCTTCGCGCAGGTCACCCGTACTCAATTGATGTTCATGGAGCAGCGCATGTACACCGCCAAAGGCCGCCTCGATATGGACGCCCAGCTCAAGCAATACAGCTCGCTGGTGCGACGTCTGGCCCACCAGATGATCGCCAAATTGCCGGCCAACGTCGAAATCGATGACCTGATCCAGGTTGGCATGATTGGCCTGAGCGACGCCTTGACCCGCTTCGACGCCGGGCAGGGCGTGCAGTTCGAAACCTTTGCCACCCAGCGCATCCGCGGCGCCATGCTCGACGAGCTGCGCGGCGCCGACTGGATGAGCCGAGGCACCCGCAAACAGCAACGCGACATCGAAGGTGCGGTGCACCGACTGGAGCAGCGCCTGGGCCGCGCGCCGCAGGAAAGCGAGATCGCCAAGGAAATGGACATGTCGCTGGCCGACTACCAGGAGATGCTGGGCAAGGTGCGCGGCACCCAGCTCATCCACCTGGAAGACATGAGCGGCGAAGATGGCGACAACGATTACCTCGACCGCCATGTGACCGACGAGGGCAACGATCCGCTGGCTTTGCTGGCGGACCACCGCATGCGCTCGGCCCTGGTCGAGGCCATCAAGAACCTGCCCGAACGCGAGCAGTTCGTGATGAGCATGTATTACGAGCAGGACATGAACCTCAAGGAAATCGCCGCCGTGCTGGGCGTGACCGAGTCGCGTGTCTGCCAATTGCACAGCCAGTCCATCGCGAGGCTGCGGGTCAAGTTGAGAGAGTGGTGAGAACGTGCTGGGTTTCAAGCGCAAGGACACGGTGGCAGCGCCCGCCGCCGTTTCCGAACTGAACAAATCGGCGCAATCCAACCCGAACGCGGAAGTGCACGCGCTGGCGCAGAAACTCCAGCACGACACCGATGGCCTGGGCCATGAAGCCGCCGAACTGCGCGGCACGCTGGAAGATTCTTCCGCGGTGGCCTTGCAGCAGGAAGAAGGCTTCGGCGTGCTGGCCGGGCAGTTGCAGGACATTGGCCAGGCGCAGCACCGCATCCAGCATGCCAGCCACCAGAGTTTGTCGTCGGTGGCGCAGGCGCGTGAAAGCGTCGAACACGTCGGTCACGAAGTGGCCAAGGTGGTCGACACGCTCAAGCACGTGGCCTCCGCCGCGCGAGACATCACGCAGGTGGCCCTGCAGACCCGGCTCGTGGCCTTCAATGCCTCGGTCGAGGCCAAGCGTGCGGGCGAAGCCGGCCGTGGCTTTTCCGTGGTGGCCGATGCCGTCAAGGACCTGGCCACGCAGGTCGAAGCCACCTCCAAGACCATCATGAGCACGGTCAGCCAGCTGGACGACCGCATCCAGGCCTTGTCGCGCGACATCCTGTCGCGCGAAGACGCCGCGGCCCCGTCTTCGAATGGCCAGGCGCAGCGCGTGACTTTCCACCAGGCCTTGTCCAAGGTGGAGGCCGGTGTGCAGCACATCACCCAGGCCGCCGACGAGAGCCGTGCCCTGTCGGATGGCGTGAACCAGCAGGTGTCGCAAATGGGCGCGCAGATCCGGCGCACGCACATGGCTCTGGGCGTGGCCATGAAGCGCAGCGAAGCCGTGCTGGGCGTGTCCGAGCGCTTGATGGAGTTGATCGCCGGCAGCGGCGTTCGAACCGCCGACACGCCCTACATCGAGCTGGCGCAAAACGTGGCGGGGCAGATCGCCCAGTCGCTTGAAAACGCCCTGGCCGCTGGCAAGGTTACCCTGAGCGACCTGTTCGACGAGCATTACCGCCCGATCGCCGGCAGCCAGCCGCAGCAGCACCAGACCAAGTTCAACGCCATCACCGATGCCAGTTTCCCGGTCATCCAGGAAGCCGCGCTGACGGCACTGCCCGAGGTCGTGTTCTGCATTTCGGCCGACCGCAACGGCTACATCTCCACCCACAACAAGAAGTACTGCCAGCCGCAACGCGCCGGCGATGTGGTGTGGAACACGGCCAACTCCCGCTGGCGCCGTGTCTTCAACGACCGCACCGGCCTGGCCTCGGCCCGCAACCAGCGGCCCTTCCTGTTGCAGACCTACCGGCGCGACATGGGGGGTGGCAACTTCGTGCTGCTCAAGGAAGCGTCCGCGCCGATCATCGTGCAGGGTCGGCATTGGGGCGGCCTGCGTCTGGCCTACCGGTTCTGACCGCGGTCTTCAGCCGATGCGGCCGAGCAGCAGGTATTCCATGAGCACCTTCTGCACGTGCAGGCGGTTCTCGGCCTCGTCCCACACCACGGACTGAGGCCCGTCGATCACTTCGGCGGCCACCTCTTCGCCACGGTGAGCGGGCAGGCAGTGCATGAACAGGGCGTCGGGCTGGGCCACGCCCATCATCTCCTCATCGACGCACCAGTCGGCGAAGGCCATCTTGCGCGCCTCGTTCTCGGCCTCGAAGCCCATGCTGGTCCACACGTCGGTGGTGACCAGCGAGGCGCCACGGCAGGCGTCCATCGGGTCCTTGAAGACCTTGTAGCAGGCCGTGTTGTTGATGCCGGCCACGACAGGATCGATCTCGTAGCCGCTGGGCGTGCTCACGTGCACCGTGAAGCCCAGGATCTCGGCCGCTTGCAGCCAGGTGTTGGCCATGTTGTTGCCATCGCCCACCCAGGCCACCACCTTGCCTTTGATCGAACCGCGGTGCTCGATGTAGGTGAAGATGTCGGCCAGGATCTGGCAAGGGTGGTATTCGTTGGTCAGCCCGTTGATGACGGGCACGCGCGAGTTGGCCGCGAACTTCACCAGCTTGGATTGCTCGTAGGTGCGGATCATCACGATGTCGACCATGCGCGAGATCACGCGCGCGCTGTCCTCGATCGGCTCGCTGCGGCCCAGCTGGCTGCCATCGGTGGTCAGGTGCACCACCGAGCCACCCATCTGGTACATGCCCGCCTCGAAGCTCACGCGCGTGCGCGTCGACGCCTTCTCGAAGATCATGGCCAGGGTGCGGTCGGCCAGCGGCTGGTACTTCTCGTAGTTCTTGAAACGGCGCTTGATCAGGCCGGCCCGCTCGAAGAGGTAGGCGTATTCCTCGGCGCGGAGGTCCTTGAACTGGAGGTAGTGCTTGATCAGGCTGGTTCCGGGTTTCATGCTCAGGCCGGGTTGGTTTCGTTCAGGAACTGTTTGACCAGCGGCACCAGCAGCGCCACGATCTGGTCGGCTTCGTCCGTGGTCAGGATCAGGGCGGGCAGCAGGCGGATCACCTTGTCGGCGGTCACGCTCAGCAGCAGGCCCGCATCGACCGCACGGCCCAGCAGCACGCCGCAAGGGCGGTCCAGTTCGATGCCGATCATCAGGCCCTGGCCGCGGATGTCGCTCACGCCTTTCAGCTCGCCCAGCTCGCGCGTCAGCGCTGACTTGAGGTGCGCACCCACGCGATCGGCATTGGCCAGCAAGCCGTCTTCTTCCATGATCTTGAAGGTCTCGACCCCGGCGCGCATGGCCAGCGGGTTGCCGCCGAAGGTGGTGCCGTGGTTGCCGGACTGCAGCACATGGGCCGCCTTGGGGCCGCACACCACCGCACCGATCGGCACGCCCGAGCCCAGGCCCTTGGCCAGCGGCATCACGTCGGGCTGGATGCCCGCCCACTGGTGCGCGAACCACTTGCCGGTGCGGCCGATGCCGCATTGCACTTCGTCGAGCATGAGCAGCCAGCCGCGCTCATCGCACAGCTTGCGAACGGCCTGCAGGTAATCGTTGCGGGCCGGGTTCACGCCGCCTTCGCCCTGAATCACTTCCAGGAACACGGCGACCACATTGGGGTGGGTCTCGGCCACCTCGTTCAGGGCGGCGACATCGTTCAGCGGCACGCGCACGAAGCCTTCGACCAGGGGCTCGAAGCCGGCCCAGACCTTGGGGTTGCCCGTGGCCGACAGCGTGGCGATCGAGCGGCCATGGAAGGCCTTTTCGTAGACGATCACCTCGGGGCGGTCGATGCCCTTGTCGTGGCCGAACTTGCGCGCGATCTTGAGTGCTGCCTCGTTGGCCTCCAGGCCCGAGTTGCAGAAGAAGACGTTGCTCAGGCCCGAGCGCTCGACCAGCAGGCGCGCCAGTTCTTCCTGCAGTGGCACCTGGTAGTAGTTGCAGCTGTGGATCAGCTTGGTGAGCTGGTCTTGCAAGGCGGGGACCAGCTTGGCGTGGTTGTGGCCCAGCGTGTTCACGGCGATGCCGGCCAGTGCGTCCAGGTACTCGCGGCCATCGGTGTCCCAGACTCGGGTGCCTTGGCCGTGCGACAAGGCAATCGGCAGGCGACCGTAGGTGGGCATCACGTGGGGCATCGTCACTGGGGCGTTCATGGCAGGCTTTCTTGCAAAAAAGAAAAAGCGCAGTGGCAGTACTGCGCTGGGGACATTCTAAGGAAAAGGCGGGCAAGCCGGTGCACCATGGTGCGTTGCATTCGCGTCCCACCGATGCACGGGGTTATGGCATCAATGTTGCGACGCTGTCGGCTTGTGACCGACAATGCGGGCTGTTGCCGACAGAGACCACCCTCGATGTCGCGACACCCCATTGCAGCACGCCGGCAAAACCGGCAGCCGCGCCTGTCAATTTACCCATTGCACAGACGCACCGTTCGTCGAAAGCCACACCGTGTCCTTGACCCCCCCTCGAAGTTCCAAACCTCGCGAGGTTTTCATCCAGGGCCTGACCAAGTCAGGCAAGACTTTTCGGCCCAGCGATTGGGCCGAGCGCTTGGCGGGGGCGATGTCATCGTTCAGGCCGGGGGGCGCGCACATGGGCCGATCGGCCCACATCGGTTATTCGCCTTACTGCGTGCCCACGTCGATTGGCGACGTGAAGTGCGTGGTGGTCAACGAGGCCTTGCGCGACCTTGAACCGATGGCCTGGGATTTCGTGATGAACTTTGCCCGAGACAACGACCTGCAGGTGACCGACGCCTGCCTGCTGCCCTGACCCCGGAAAACAAAAAGGCCCGCTTTGAAGCGAGCCTTTTGGGCTTGAAGCAGTGGCTGCCCGGAGGCAGCTTGGTGCTCAGGCAGCCAGGGCCTTGACCTTGGCGGACAGGCGGCTCTTGTGGCGAGCAGCCTTGTTCTTGTGGAACAGGCCTTTGTCGGCGATGGAGTCGATCACGCCTTGGGCAGTGCGGAAAGCGTCAGAGGCCTTGGCCTTGTCGCCTTCTTTCACCGCCTTGAGCACGCCCTTGATGGCCGTGCGGAACTTCGAACGCAGGGCCGAATTGGCGGCGTTCAGGCGGATGTCTTGACGAACGCGCTTGCGGCCAGAGGCAATGCGGACGGTCTTTTTGGGCTTCGATGCTGATGGCATGGTTTTTTTGGGCCTTGCAGATGCCTGAGGCAGGCTGGATTGACCAGATCACCTCAATTCGCACCCCACAAAGCCAGTGTTGGTTGGAAAGCCGGCGATTATAGCGCCCCGCCAGCCATTTGCCTAGATGCCCCGCTGGGGCTTCCTATAATCCCGCGATGAGTTTGCTGAAATCCGCGTCCATTGTTTCCCTGCTGACCCTGGCGTCCCGCATCACCGGCCTGGTCCGTGAGCTGCTGATCGCCGCCGCTTTCGGGGCCAGCGCCACCACCGACGCCTTCAACGTCGCCTTCCGGATCCCCAATCTGCTGCGGCGGCTGTTCGCCGAAGGGGCGTTTTCCCAGGCCTTCGTGCCCATCTTGTCCGAAAGCCGCACCCGCCAGGGCGACGAGGGCACCCGCCTGTTGATCAACGCCGTGGCCACGGTGCTGTTCTGGACCCTGCTGGTGGTGAGCCTGCTGGGGGTGGTGGGCGCCCCAGTGCTGGTCTGGCTGATGGCGTCGGGCCTGCAGGAAAGCGGTGGTTTCGACGCCGCCGTGGTGATGACGCGCTGGATGTTTCCCTACATCGGCTTCATGTCGTTGGTGGCCTTGAGCGCCGGCATCCTCAACACCTGGGGGCGTTTCGCGGTGCCGGCGGCCACCCCGGTGCTGCTCAACCTTTCGGTGATCGCGGCGGCGTGGTTCGTGGCGCCGGTGTTCAGCGCGCAGGGCCTGGACCCGGTGCTGGCCCTGGCGGTGGGCGTGATGGTGGGGGGCGTGGCGCAGTTGGCCATCCAGATCCCGGCGTTGATCCGCGTCGATTCTCTGCCCAGCATCGGGGTGTCTTGGGCCAGCATCAAGGCCGCCTGGCACCACCCGGGGGTGCGGCGCGTGCTGCGCCAGATGGGGCCGGCGGTGCTGGGGGTGTCGGTGGCGCAGTTGTCCTTGCTGGTCAACACGCAGATTGCCTCGCATTTGCAGGCGGGTTCGGTGTCCTGGCTGACCTACGCCGACCGCCTGATGGAGTTCCCCACCGCGATGCTGGGCGTGGCCCTGGGCGTGGTCTTGCTGCCGCAGTTGTCCAAAGCACAAGCCAGTGGCGACCAGGCCTTGTTCTCCGACCTGCTGGACTGGGGCTTGCGCCTGGTGCTGCTGTTGGCCTTGCCTTGCGCCGTGGCCTTGCTGTTGTTCGCCGAGCCGCTGGTGTCGGTGCTGTACCACTATGGTCGGTTCAGCCCCACCGATGTCCAGCAGACGGTCCTGGCCCTGAGCGGTTATGGCGTGGGCTTGCTGGGCCTGGTGGGCATCAAGATCCTGGCGCCGGGCTTTTACGCCACGCAAGACATCCGCACGCCGGTGCGCATCGGCATCACGGTGCTGGTGATCACGCAGTTGCTCAACCTGGTGTTCGTGCCGTGGTTGGGGCATGCGGGGCTGGCCTTGTCGATCGGCCTGGCGTCCTTGGTCAATGCAGGGTGGTTGCTGATGGGGCTGCGCAAGGCCGGGCGTTATCGGCCTTCGGCGGGCTGGGGCTTGTTCGCCCTGCGCGTGATCCTGGCGTCGGCTTTGTTGGGGGTGCTGCTGTGGTTCGCGGCGCACCGAATCAATTGGCTGGCGCTGCATGACCAGCCTCTGGTCCGCGTGGGCCTGATGGCGGCTTGCCTGGTGGCGGCCGGGGTGCTCTACTTCGGCGCCTTGCTGCTGTCGGGCATGAATTTGCGGCAGGCGATCAAGCGGTAGGACAAAGCAGCGCGCCATCCACGGCGCGCCACCAACAAGGCGCAAGCCTACAGCGAGCGCGCCAGATCCACCGCCTGCTCCACCCGGTCCACCGCGTGGATGGTGAGCCCTTCGATCGGCTTCTTGGGCGCGTTGGCCTTCGGCACCACCGCGATGGAAAAGCCCAGCTTGGCGGCCTCCTTCAGGCGCTCTTGCCCCCGCGGCGCCGGCCGAATCTCACCCGCCAGCCCCACTTCGCCAAAGGCAAAGAAGCCCTTGGGCAAAGGCTTGCCACGCAAGCTGCTTTGAATCGCCAACAGCACGGCCAGGTCGGCCGCGGGTTCGCTGATGCGCACCCCACCCACCGCGTTGACGAACACATCCTGGTCGCCGCAGGCCATGCCCGCGTGCCGGTGAAGCACCGCCAGCAGCATCGCCAGCCGGTCTCGCTCCAGCCCCACGCTCAGCCGGCGCGGACTGGGGCCGCCTGAATCGACCAAAGCCTGGATCTCGACCAGCAGCGGGCGCGTGCCTTCCAGCGTCACCATCACCACCGAGCCGGGCACGGGCTCGTCATGCGTCGACAAGAAAATGGCGCTGGGGTTGCTGACCCCTTTCAAGCCTTTGTCGGTCATCGCGAAAACGCCGATTTCATTGACCGCGCCAAAGCGGTTCTTGATGGCGCGCACCAGGCGAAAGCTGCTGTGCGTTTCGCCTTCGAAGTACAGCACCGTGTCGACGATGTGCTCCAGCACACGGGGCCCAGCCAGCGCGCCTTCCTTGGTCACGTGGCCGACCAGCACCATGGTGCAGCCACTCGACTTGGCCACCCGGGTCAGGTGGGCAGCGCATTCACGCACCTGCGCCACCGAACCAGGCGCCGAGGTCAATTGGTCTGAATAGATGGTCTGGATCGAGTCGATCACGCAGAACGAAGGCTGTTCGGCTTCCAGCGTGGCGATGATGTTTTCCAGCTGGATCTCGGCCTGCACCCGCACCTTCGAGCCGTCCAGGCCCAGCCGCTGCGCCCGCAAGGCCACCTGGGCGCCGCTTTCCTCCCCGGTCACGTAGAGCACGGGCATCTGGCGCGACAAGGCGTCCAGGGCCTGCAGCAGCAAGGTCGATTTGCCGATGCCTGGGTCACCACCGATCAGGATCACGCCACCCGTGACGATGCCACCACCCAGAACGCGGTCGAGTTCTTCGAGGCCGGTGGGCGTGCGCGCGATGTCGGCGGCTTCGATCTGCGACAGGGTGGCCACTGGCTGGGCGGCGTTCAGCCCACGCGTCAGGGCCTGCATGCGGTTCTTCGCGGGGCCGGTGTCGGCGCGGGTTTCTTCCAGCGTGTTCCAAGCGTTGCAGTGCGGGCATTTGCCCAGCCATTTGGGGCTGGTGCCGCCGCACTCGGAGCAGGTGTAGATCGTCTTGTCTTTGGCCATGAAGGGTGTGGTGGTTCGGTCAGGCGATCTCGTCGCCATCCTTCTGGCTGTCCTGGATGGCCTTGTATTTGCGATCCAGTTCCTGGCGCAATTGGCGGCGCAGCAGGGCGGATTCAAAGCGGCGCTTTTCCTCGGCGGTGGTGGGCTCGAGCGGCGTGACGGATTTGGGGCGGTTGTTGTCGTCCACGGCCACCATGGTGAAGAAGCAACTGTTGGCGTGGCGCACCACCTGGGTGCGGATGTTCTCGGCGATCACCTTCACGCCGATCTCCATGGACGAGTTGCCCGTGAAGTTGACCGAGGCCAGGAAGGTCACCAATTCACCCACATGGATGGGTTGGCGGAACATCACGCGGTCGACCGACAGGGTCAGGACATAGCAGCCGGCATAGCGGCTGGCGCAGGCGTAGGCCACCTGGTCCAGCAACTTGAGGATGGTTCCGCCATGCACATTGCCGGAGAAGTTGGCCATGTCGGGCGTCATGAGCAAGGTCATGCGCAATTGGTGGCGGTGGTGGTCGATGTCCATGCTTGATTCTGGTGCAAAACTCATTGAAGGCCCGGGCAAAGGGACGGCTACATGCAATTTCTGGGCCGATTTGGTGCGTGGATCAGGGGTGATGCGGGTGCAAGGCTTCGACCGGCACGCGCTGCGACAGGGCGCACATCAGTTCGTAGCCCACGGTGCCACAGTGCTGGGCCACCTCGTCGATGGGCAGCACGGTGGCCTGGCCATCGCGCAGTGGGCCGTGTCCCCAAAGGGTGGCCTCGCTGCCCACGCGGGCTTCGGGCGCGGGCCCCAGGTCCACGGTGACCATGTCCATGGAGACCCGCCCGACCAGGGGCACTCGAACGCCGTCGATCAGCACGGGCGTGCCATCCGGCGCATGGCGGGGATAACCGTCGGCATAGCCGCAGGCGACGACGCCCAGGCGCAGATCACGGTCGGCGGTGAAGCGGCTGCCGTAGCCCACGGTGTCGCCGGCCTTCAAATGCTGCACGCCGATCAGCTTCGATCTCAGGGTCATCGTGGGCTGCAGGTCCCAATGCGCGGCGCTGTGCTCGGGGTGGTCGGGCGAACTGCCGTACAACATGATGCCGGGGCGCACCCAGTCGCCACGCACGGTGGCGTCTTGAGCATGACGCAAGGTGCCGGCGCTGTTGCACAGGCTGCGCTCGCCGCTCAGGTCGGCACAGGTGGTGGTGAACAGGTCCACCTGGTGCTGGATGCCACGCGGTCCGTCGGCGTCCGAGAAATGGGTCATCAGCGAGACTTCATCGACCTGGGGCAAGGCCGCCAGGCGGGCCCAGGCGCTGCGAAAGGCAGGGGGCGTGAAGCCCAGGCGGTTCATGCCCGTGTTCATCTTCAGGAACACGCGGTGCGGCCACTCGGTCTTGTGCTGGGCCAGCCAGTCGATCTGTTCGTCGCAGTGCACCACATGCCACAGGCCCAGGCGCGAGCACCATTCCAGGTCGCGGGCCTCGAAAACACCTTCCAGCAAGAGGATGGGGCCGCGCCAGTCGAGTTGCCTCAGGCGCTGTGCCTCGGCGATGTCGAGCAGGGCAAAACCATCGGCGCCACGCAAGCCCTCGAAGGCCCGTTCGATGCCATGGCCGTAAGCGTTGGCCTTGACCACCGCCCAGATGCGGGCATCGGGCGCGCAGTCGCGGGCGCGCTGCAGGTTGTGGAGGAGGGCGTCGATGTGGATCAGGGCTTCTAAGGGGCGCGGCATGGGAGGATTGTGCCAGCCGCCATGCTATAAACCGCGGCTTGGCCTTCCGCTTTACCGACGTCTGGTGAGCGGCGAAGGTTCAAACATCTCACGCATGAAGACAGTGACTGCCCGCTTATGAAAAAAGGCTTTTTCACCATCATGGCGGCGCAGTTCTTCAGCTCGCTCGCCGACAACGCCCTGTTCGTGGCCGCGGTGGAATTGCTGAAAAGTTCGGGTGCCCCAGATTGGCAGCCAGCCGCGCTGGTGCCGATGTTCGCACTGTTTTACGTGGTGTTGGCGCCTTTTGTCGGCGCGTTCGCCGACGCCGTGCCCAAGGGCAAGGTCATGTTCTTCTCCAACAGCATCAAGGTGGTCGGTTGCCTGATGATGCTGTTCGGCAGCCATCCCCTGATCGCGTACGCGGTGGTGGGTCTGGGCGCCGCCGCCTATTCCCCCGCCAAGTACGGCATCCTGACCGAATTGCTGCCGCCTTCTCAGCTGGTCAAGGCCAATGGCTGGATCGAGGGCTTGACCATCACCTCCATCATCCTGGGCGTGGTCTTGGGCGGTCAGTTGATGGGCGAGGTCGTCGCGCCGCACTTGCTCGCTTTCGACATGCCACTCGTCACCACGGGGGTGGACACGCCGGCCGAAGCGGCCATCGCCGCCATGATCCTGTTGTACGTGCTGGCGGCCTTGTTCAACCTGCGCATTCCCCGCACCGAAACACCGTTGCAGCCCTTGCCGGCCAACCTGTGGTCCCTGGTGGCCGATTTCTTCGACTGCAACCGCCGCCTGTGGCAGGACAAGCTCGGCCAGATTTCCTTGGGCACGACCACCCTGTTCTGGGGCGTGTCCGGCAACCTGCGCTACATCGTGCTGGCCTGGGCCGGCGTGGCCTTGAGCTATGACACCACCCAGGCCTCGGCCCTGGTGGGGGTGGTGGCGGTCGGCACGGCGGTGGGCGCGGTGCTGGCCTCGGCCAAGATGCGCCTGGACCAGGCGACGCGCGTGATCCCGCTGGGCGTGGCCATGGGGTTGCTGGTGCTGGGCATGAACATGATCCGCGACATCTATGTGGCGGTGCCTTTCATGATCATCCTGGGTGGCCTGGGCGGCTTCCTGGTGGTGCCGATGAACGCCCTGCTGCAGCACCGGGGCCACAACCTGATGGGTTCGGGCCGCTCGATCGCGGTGCAGAACTTCAACGAACAAGCCGCCATCCTGGTGATGGGGGCACTTTACAGTGGCCTGACCAAATCGGGTCTGTCGGCCTATGGGGCGATCACGTCCTTCGGGCTGGTGGTGGCGGCAGCCATGCTGGGCATCTGGTTCTGGCACCGCAGCAACACGGTCCACCACCGCGACGAAGTCGAGCGCTTGCTGGCGGTGGCGCGCAGCGATTGCCACTGAAGGTGGCTACAGCCGCTCACACATCCGCAACATAGCTTTACGAATCCATGTCATCGGGTTCTGGCTGGCGGCCGTTGTAGGACCATGACGGAAATCGCGCCGCTTGTTCACCCAGGGCCGGCCGTCGTGCAAAGGAGAACCAGCATGAATGCTCGCCACTTTTTCACCCGACCCCAGACCCTGGCCGCCTCGGCACTGCTGGCGCTCGCCGGCGCGGCCCACGCCGGGGGTGTGTCATGGTCCGTGGGCGTGAACGCGCCCGTGATGTACGGGCCGGGCCAAGTGAGTGCCGTCGTGTCCAACGGGCATGGCTACCACTACCCGCCGCAACCGGTCTATGTCCAACCCCGCGTGGTGGTTCCCCAGCCCTACTACGGCGTGCAGCCCGTGGTCTACCAGGTGCCGCCTCCCCGGTTTCGCGCTTACCCGGGTTGGGGTGGCCGCTGGCACCGCCATGGGCGCGCCGAGGCTTACGCCAATGGCTACCGCCAAGGCTATGAGCGTGGTTACGACCATGGCAACGACGACGACCGACGCGGCGATTGGGGCCGCCACCACGGCCGCTGATGCACCTTGGCAAGGCCATGACAGGCCTTGCCGACCTTCAGCGCCGTCGATTGCTGCTGCCGCCCAGGATCGAACCCAGCACACCGCGGATGATCTCGCGGCCCACCGATGAGCCGATGGTGCGCGCGGCCGACTTGGCCACGGTTTCCAGCACGGAATCCTTGCGGCCACTGCCTTTGAACAGGCCGCCGGCCAGGTCACCCAGCCAGGATCCGCCAGCGTCCGGCGTGGGTTGGCTTGTTGTGCTGCCCGCACTGCCTCCGCGGACGGCGATCTCCGCTTCTTCGCGCATGGAGCGCGGCGCCTTGGCCTGGGCTTCCTCGAGGGTGGGGGCGCTGGCGGCGCGGCCCTTGAGCTTCTCGTAGGCCGATTCGCGGTCCACCACTTTTTCGTACACGCCGGCCACCAGCGAGGTGCTCAGCAGCGTCTTGCGTTGTTCGGGCGTGATCGGCCCGATCTGGCTGCCCGGCGGCAGCACGAACACGCGCTGCGTGATGCCAGGACGGCCCTTGTCGTCCAGACAACTGATCAAGGCTTCGCCCACCGCCAGTTCGGTGATGGCCGTGGCGATGTCCAGGCCAGGGTTGGCGCGCATGGTTTCGGCGGCCGATTTGACGGCTTTCTGATCACGTGGGGTGAAGGCGCGCAAGGCGTGTTGCACGCGGTTGCCTAGCTGACCCAGCACAGTCTCGGGCACGTCCAGCGGGTTCTGCGTGACGAAATAAACGCCCACGCCCTTCGAGCGCACCAGGCGCACCACCAGTTCGATGCGTTCGATCAGGGCCTTGGGCGCGTCGTTGAACAGCAAATGCGCTTCGTCGAAAAAGAACACCAGCTTGGGTTTGTCCAGGTCACCGACCTCGGGCAGGGTCTCGAACAGTTCGGACAGCATCCACAGCAGGAAGGTGGCGTACAGACGCGGCGCGTTCATCAGCTTGTCCGCCGCCAGGATGTTGACCACGCCGTGGCCATCGACGGTCTGCATGAAATCGTGGATGTCGAGCATGGGTTCGCCGAAGAACTGGTCGCCCCCTTGCTCTTCCACCTGCATCAGGCCGCGCTGGATGGCGCCCACGCTGGCCGGGCTGATGTTGCCGTACTCGGTGGTGAAGGTGCTGGCGTTGTCGCCCACGTGCTGCAGCATGGCGCGCAGGTCTTTCAGGTCGAGCAGCAACAGGCCGTTGTCGTCGGCGATCTTGAACACCAGTTGCAGTACACCTTGCTGCGTGTCGTTCAAGTTCAGCATGCGCGACAGCAGCAGCGGGCCCATGTCGGACACGGTGGCGCGCACCGGGTGGCCTTGCGCGCCGAACACGTCCCACAGGGCGGTGGGGCAGGCCAGCGAGGGCGGCGCTTCGATGCCGCGTTCTTTCAAGATGCCGGCCAGCTTCGGACTGACCGTGCCGGCCTGCGAGATGCCAGTCAGGTCGCCCTTGATGTCGGCCATGAAGACCGGCACGCCCAGTTTCGAGAAATTCTCGGCCAGATTTTGCAGGGTGATGGTCTTGCCGGTGCCCGTGGCGCCGGTGATCAATCCGTGCCGATTGGCCAACTCCGGCAGCAGGTGGCATTCGATGTCACCGTGGCGGGCGATCAGAATTGGGTCGGCCATGAACGGGCTCCTGAGGGCAAAGGTAAAATTCGGGAAATCACGAGATCCCAGTATCTCTGCAAATCATGTTCGCGCCCCTGACCAATGTGGTGCGCGATGCGCCGTTTTGCGGCGAAAAACAGTTGGAGCACACACACCATGGCCGGACATTCCAAATGGGCCAACATCCAGCACCGCAAGGGCCGCCAGGATGAGAAACGAGGCAAAGTCTGGACCCGGGTCATCCGCGAAATCATCGTCGCGGCCCGCCTGGGTGGCGGCGACCTGGACGTCAACCCGCGCCTGCGCCTGGCGATCGAAAAAGCCAAGGCGGCCAACATGCCCGCCGACACCATCAAGCGCAACATCGACAAGGCCACCGGCAACCTCGAAGGCGTGCACTACGAAGAAGTGCGCTACGAAGGCTACGGGATTGGCGGCGCGGCCGTCATCATCGACTGCATGACCGACAACCGCGTGCGCACGGTGGCCGAGGTCCGGCACATTTTTAGCAAGTACGGTGGCAACCTGGGCACGGAAGGCTCGGTCGCGTTCCAGTTCAAGCACTGCGGCCAGATCATCTTCGCCCCGGGCACGAACGAGGACAAGGTCATGGAAGTGGCGCTCGAAGCCGGTGCCGACGACGTCATCACGCACGACGATGGTTCCATCGAAGTGCTGACGCCGCCGCTGGAATTCGAAGCCATCAAGGCGGCCTTGACGAACGTGGGATTGACCCCCGAGGTGGCCGAAGTGACCATGCGCGCTGAAAACACGGTTGAACTGAGCGGCGACGACGCCGCCCGCCAGCAGAAATTGCTGGACATGCTGGAAGACCTGGACGATGCCCAGGATGTGTTCCACAACGCTGAATTGAACTGAAGAATCGACGGACTGTATGAATATTCTTGTGATCGGCTCGGGTGGACGCGAACATGCCCTGGCCTGGAAACTCGCCCAATCGCCCAAAGCCCAAAAGGTCTACGTGGCACCGGGCAATGGCGGCACCGCCCGCAGTCCGCACCTGTTCAACATCGACATCACCGACGTCAAGGCCCTGGCCGATTTCGCTGAAACCGAAAAGATCAACCTCACCGTGGTGGGCCCCGAAGCCCCGCTGGCGGCGGGCGTGGTCGATGAATTCCGCTCGCGTGGCCTGCGCATTTTCGGCCCCACCAAGGCGGCCGCGCAGCTGGAGAGCTCCAAGGCCTTTGCCAAGGACTTCATGAAGCGCCATGGCATTCCCACGGCCTTCTACGAAACCTTCACCGATGCCACGGCGGCCCACGCCTATGTGGACAAGCACGGCGCCCCCATCGTCATCAAGGCCGATGGCCTGGCGGCGGGCAAGGGTGTGGTCGTCGCGATGACGCTGCAAGAGGCCCATGAAGCCATCGATTTCATGCTGCTGGACAACAAGCTTGGCGTGACGCACAACGCGGGCGGCGCCCGTGTGGTGATCGAAGAGTTCTTGCAGGGCGAAGAAGCCAGCTTCATCGTGCTGTCGGACGGCAAGAACGTGACCGTGCTGGCCACCAGCCAGGACCACAAGCGCCTGCTGGACGCCGACGAGGGCCCCAACACCGGCGGCATGGGCGCCTACTCGCCCGCGCCCGTGGTGACGCCCAATGTGCACGCCAAGGCCATGCAGGACATCATCAACCCGACGCTGGCGGGCATGGCGAAAGACGGCATCCCCTTCACCGGTTTCCTGTATGCCGGATTGATGATCGACGCGCAAGGCAACCCCAAGACGCTCGAGTTCAACTGCCGCATGGGCGACCCGGAAACGCAGCCCATCATGATGCGTTTGAAGAGCGACCTGGTGGACGTGTTCTTCCACGCCACAGACGGCACGCTGGACCAGGTCGAGCTGCAATGGGACCGCCGCTTCGCCTTGGGCGTGGTCGTGGCAGCGGGCGGCTACCCGCTCAATCCGAAGAAGGGCGACGTCATCACCGGCCTGCCCGCTGATGCGGACGACGCCATGGTCTTCCACGCTGGCACGCACATCGTCGATGGCAAGGTCGTGACCAACGGTGGTCGTGTGCTCTGCGTGACGGCCTTGGGCGATTCGGCCAAGCTGGCGCAGCAACGCGCTTACGAATACCTGCTGGGCATCCAGTTCGATGGCATGCAGTTCCGCCACGACATCGGCTGGCGCGCCATCAACAAGCCCCGCTGAACCTCAGGATGATGGACACCACCGCCGTTCGCGCCTACCTGCTGGGCCTGCAGGACCGCATCATCGCGGCCTTCGAAGTCGAGGACGGTACGCCCTTCAAACGCGACGCCTGGGTGCGCGAGCCTGGTGAACGCCTGCAAGGCGATGGCTGCTCGCGCGTCATCGAAGAAGGCCTGGTGCTGGAGCGCGGCGGCTGCAACTTCTCGCACGTCAAGGGCCCGCAGTTGCCGCCTTCCGCCACGCAGCACCGGCCTGAACTGGCGGGCTGCCCTTTCGAGGCGATGGGTGTGTCTTTGGTCTTCCACCCGCGCAATCCGCATGCGCCCACCGTGCACATGAATGTGCGCATGCTGGCCGCGCACAAGCCCGATGGCTCGGTGGTGGCCTGGTTCGGTGGTGGCATGGACCTCACGCCGTATTACGGCTTCGAAGAAGACGCCCGGCACTTCCACCAGGTCTGCAAGGACGCCTTGCAACCCTTTGGTGATGACAAGCACCCGCGTTTCAAAAAATGGTGCGATGAGTATTTCTTCCTCAAGCACCGCCAGGAAGCCCGCGGTGTCGGCGGCATCTTCTACGACGACTTCTCGGAGCTGGGTTTCGAGCAAGGCTTCGCCATGACGCGATCTGTCGGCGATGCCTTCGTGGACGCCTACCTGCCGATCCTGAAACGCCGCCGCGACACGCCCTATGGCGAAGCCGAACGCGACTTCCAGGCCTTCCGCCGTGGCCGCTACGTCGAGTTCAACCTGGTGTGGGACCGCGGCACCTTGTTCGGCCTGCAATCGGGCGGCCGCACTGAAAGCATCCTGATGTCGATGCCGCCCATCGTGAAGTGGCGCTACGACTGGCACCCCGAGCCTGGCACGCCCGAGGCTCGCCTGTACTCCGACTTCCTGCCGCCCCGTGACTGGGTCTGAGCCTTTGACGATGCCGCCGACGGCGGGCCGAAAGATCGGCTTGTTCGGCGGCAGCTTCGACCCGGTTCACCAGGCCCACCTGGCCTTGGCTCAGACCGCCTTGAGCCACCTGCACCTGGACGAGATCCGCTGGATTCCGGTGGGCCAGCCTTGGCAAAAGGCCCGCCAATTGGCCTCTGCCGAGCACCGCCTGGCCATGGTTCGCGCCGCCACCGAACACGAACCGCGCTTCGTCGTCGACCCCCTGGAAACCGCCCGCGGCGGTCCGTCGTACACTCTCGACACCGTTCGGGCCCTGCAAAGTGGCGAATCCCTGCTTGACGCCACCCTGGTGGAGCGCTGGTTTTTGATCATCGGGCAGGACCAATACGCCAACCTGCACACCTGGCACGGCTGGCAGGAACTGCTCCGGCGCGTGACCCTGGCCGTGGCCAGCCGCGCAGGGCAGGCCCCCCGGCCCGACCCCGAACTGGCATCTCATCCCCACCGCATGGTGGTGCTGCCGATGCCCGACATGCTCGTTTCATCGACCGACATCCGCGCCCGCCTGGCTCAAAACCTGGCCCAAAAGGATGCCGCCCAGACCCTCGCGCCCGCCATGGTGCCAAATGCCGTGGCGCGCTATATTGAACAACATCAACTCTACGCCGCTGGCACCCCCCGCTGAATGGACATCCGCAAACTGCAACGCGCCATCGTCGATGGCCTCGAAGACGTCAAGGGCCAAGACATCGTTGTCTTCAACACCGAGCACCTCTCGCCCTTGTTCGAACGGGTGATCGTCGCGTCGGGCACGTCCAACCGGCAGACCAAGGCCCTGGCCGCCAGCGTCCGCAAGTCGGTCCGCGAAGCCGGTTTCGACGTCATGCGCACCGAGGGCGAAGACAACGGCGAATGGATCATCGTGGACTGCGCCGCGGCCGTGGTGCACCTGATGCAACCCGCCATCCGCCAGTACTACCTGCTGGAAGAAATCTGGGGCGAGAAGCCCGTCAAGATCAAGCTCAATGACGTGGTGACCCGCCTGGTCAAGGCCTCCGAGCCCATGGACGACGACGAAGACACCGCGCCCAAGAAGAAGGCCTCTGGCAAGAAGTCCGTGGCCGGCACGCTGGCCGCGCCCGTCAGGAAAGTCGCTGCCAAGAAAGCGCCCGCTGCCAAGAAGGCCGTCGCCAAGACGCCGGCCGAGCGTTCCACCTCGAACCGAGTCCCGGTTGCCGTCAAGAAAGTCGCGGCCAAGAAGGCGGCTGCCAAGAAAGCCGCTGCCAAGAAGGTGGCAGCGATCCCCGTGGTGCCCAAGACCGTGGTGGTCAACAAGCCCGCCGTGAAGAAGGTCGCTGGCAAGAAGGTGGCCGCCAAGAAGGTCGCTGCCAAGAAGGCGCCGGTTCGCAAGGCGGTCGCGGGCAAGAAGGTGGCCCGCAAGGCATGAAGCTGACGGTGGTGGCCATTGGCCAACGCCAGCCCGCCTGGGCAGAAACGGCCTGCGAGGACTACCTCAAGCGCTTTCCGCCCGACTGGAAGGTGGAGGTCAAGGCCCTCAAGGCCGAACCGCGCGAAGGCGGCAAATCGGTGCCCGCCATCATGCAGGCCGAAGCCGCCCGCATCGACGCTGCCCTGGGCCCGGGCGTGCGCCGCGTCATCCTCGATGAACGCGGCACGCGGCTCACCAGTGTGGAGTTGGCCCAGCGTGCCGAAGCCTGGCTCAACGATGGGCGCGACGTGGCCTTCGTCATCGGCGGCGCCGATGGCATCGACCCGGCCTTGAAGAAAACCGCCGACGAGACCATGCGCCTGTCGGACCTGACCTTGCCGCACGCCATGGCGCGCGTGCTGCTGCTGGAGCAGCTCTACCGCGCTTGGTCATTGCGCAACAACCACCCTTATCACCGTGCGTGAACACCGTGCTTGAACAGGCCGCCCGCTTCGTCTACCTGGCCTCCCAAAGCCCGCGCCGGCGCCAGTTGCTGGACCAGTTGGGTGTGCGGCACGAACTCCTGCTGCCCGACCCGGATGAAGACGCCGAAGCCCTGGAGGCCGAGCGCGCTGGCGAACCGCCCGAAGATTATGTGCAGCGCGTGACCCTGGCCAAGTGGCAGGCCGCCCGCGAGCGCCTGGCCCGCCGCGCCTGGCCGCCCGCGCCCGTGCTGTGCGCCGACACCACCGTGGCCATCGGCGACGACATCCTGGCCAAGCCACAGGACCACGCCGACGCGGCCCGCATGCTGGCCCGCCTGTCCGGCCGGACGCACCGCGTTCTCACCGCCGTGGTGGTGGATGGCGCACTGGCGCTGAGCACTTCGCATGTGACCTGGCGCGTGGTCGAAGCCGATGAAATCGAGCGTTATGTGGCCAGTGGCGAGCCCATGGGCAAAGCTGGCGCCTACGCCATCCAGAGCCAGGCCGCCGCCTGGATGCAGAAGATCGAGGGCAGCTACAGTGGCATCATGGGCTTGCCCTTGTATGAAACGGCCGAATTGCTCAGACCCCTGGGCTGGCGTTTCTGACCACGCATGACCATCGACACGCCATCCAGCACCGAATTCAAGTCGCCAACGGCTTTGCTCGTGGGCGCCACGGGCTTGGTGGGGGCGCAATGCCTGCGTCTCCTGACACAGGATGCCGCCGTGGGCGCGGTGCGGGTGCTGGTGCGGCGCCCCCTCCAGGTCAACGCTGCCAAGGTCGAGGTCTGTGTGGCGGATTTCGAGCGGCTCGAAACCCACGCCGAATGGCTTCAAGCCGACTGGGTGTTCTGCGCGCTCGGCACCACGATCCGAAAGGCCGGCTCTCAAGCGGCCTTTCGCCAGGTCGATTTCGATTACCCGCTGCAGGTGGCGCAACTGGCCAAGGCGCAGGGCGCCAAGCGCTTCCTGCTGGTCAGTGCCTTGGGCGCCGATGCCCGCTCCCGCGTGTTCTACAGCCGTGTCAAAGGCGAGCTCGAAGAAGCCATCGCCGCCATCGGCTTCGAGTCGGTCACCTTTGCGCGCCCATCCTTGCTGGCGGGCGAGCGCGAAGAAATCCGCCTGGGCGAGCGCCTGGGCCTGAAGTTCGGCTGGTTGATGCCCGAGCGCTACCGACCCGTGCAGGCCGCGCAGGTCGCCCAAGGGTTGGTCGAGGCGGCCAAAAGGGGCCGGCCAGGCGTTCACGGGCTGAACAACATTGAACTGCGGCGCCTGAGTTGACTCTATCCATGACATTCCAGGAATCCTGATGGCCCACTCTCACGACATTCTGATCAACTGGACCCCGCAGGAGACCCGCGTCGCCGTGGTCGAAAACGGCGCTGTCCAGGAGCTGCATGTGGAGCGCACGCTGGAGCGCGGCCTGGTTGGCAACGTCTACGCTGGCAAGGTGGCGCGGGTGCTGCCGGGCATGCAATCGGCCTTCATCGACATCGGCCTGGAGCGCGCCGCCTTCCTGCACGTGGCCGACCTGCACCGCGAAGACCCCAGCCAGCGCGGCAGCGTCCGCTCGCCGGACAACGCCACGCCCATCGAGAAGCGCCTGCACGAAGGCCAGACCCTGATGGTGCAGGTCCTCAAGGACCCCATCGGCACCAAGGGCGCGCGCCTGTCCTCGCAGATCAGCGTCGCGGGGCGCTTGCTGGTGTTCCTGCCGCAGGACGACCACATCGGCATCTCGCAAAAGATCGGTTCGCCCGAGCTGCGCGAGCAATTGCGTGCCCGCATGCTGCACCTGCTTGGCGAGGCCGAGAGCAAGGAAGGGCGCACGCGTTCCGGCGGATTCATCCTGCGCACCAACGCGGAAGACGCCACCGACGACGAGCTGGCCGCCGACATCGCCTACCTGCGCAAGACCTGGTCCACCATCCGAGAGCAAGGCCTCAAGGCGGCGCCCGGATCGTTGCTGCACCAGGACCTGAACCTGGCCCAGCGCGTGCTGCGCGACCTGGTCACCGAAGAGACGGTCAACATCCGCATCGACTCACTGATCCAGTTCGAGGCCTTGCGCGCCTTTGGCGCCGAGTTCACACCCACCTCGGTCGAAAAGCTCCAGCACTACAAAGGCGAGCGGCCCATCTTCGACCTGTACAACATCGACCAGGAGATCGAGAAAGCCCTGGCGCGCCGGGTCGACCTCAAGTCGGGCGGCTACCTGATCATCGACCAGACCGAGGCGCTCACCACCATCGACGTCAACACCGGCGGCTATGTGGGCGCGCGCAATTTCGACGACACCATCTTCAAGACCAACCTGGAGGCGGCCCAGGCCATCGCGCGGCAACTGCGCCTGCGCAACCTGGGCGGCATCATCATCGTGGACTTCATCGACATGCTGCGCGAGGACCACCGCGACAACGTGCTGGCCGAATTCCGCAAGCAGATGAGCCGCGACCGCACCAAGCTCACCATCAGCAATTTTTCGCCATTGGGCCTGGTCGAGATGACGCGCAAGCGAACGCGCGAATCGCTGGCCCACATGCTGTGCCAGCCTTGCCCCACCTGCGAGGGCCGGGGCCAGGTCAAGACGCCGCGCACGGTCTGCTACAACATCCTGCGCGAGATTTTGCGCGAGGCGCGCCAGTTCAACCCGCGCGAGTTCCGGGTGGTGGCCAGCGCCACCGTGGTCGAAATGCTGCTCGACGAAGAAAGCCAGCACCTGGCCGGCCTGATCGATTTCATCGGCAAGCCCATTTCCCTGCAAACCGAACCCTGGGTGTCGCCCGAGCAGTACGACATCGTCCTGCTGTGAGCCTCCGCTTTACATGACTTTGCATCCGCCAACACCCTGCACAGCGGGGGTGCATGGCACACGCGGCACAATCACCACTTCACATTCAAGATCCACCTTGACAAACGATGACTGAACACCCGACGAACCCTGCCGACCTGACCACGTTGCCCGACACCGCGCGCCGTGGACACCTCAAAACCCTCGCCGGTGCCTTGGCCGTGGTCGGTTGGTGGTCGGCGGCGCCCGCTTGGGCCCAGTTCCGGGTCGAGATCTCGGGCGTGGGCGCCACGCAGATCCCGGTGGCCATCGGCCGCTTCAAGGGCGAAGAGGGCGTGCCCCAGCCCATTTCCAGCATCGTCACCGCCGACCTGCAGCGCGTCGGCCTGTTCAAAACTTTGGACGCCTCCAGCGACAAATTGGACGAAACCTCGCGCCCCGCGCTGCCTGATTGGCGCGGCAAGGGCGCCGATGCGCTGCTGGCGGGTTCGATCCTGGCCCTGGCCGATGGCCGTTTCGACATCCGCTACCGCCTCTGGGACACGGCCCGCAACAAGGACCTTGGCGTGCAAAGCCTGGTGGTGGCGGCCGCCGACCTGCGCCTGGCCGCCCACCGCATCGCCGACGACATCTACGAAAAGCTGACGGGCGACAAGGGCGCCTTCGCCACGCGCATCGCCTACGTGGCCAAGACGGGCCGCCGGTATGTGCTGTGGGTGGCCGACTCCGATGGCAAGGGCGAACGCGACGCGCTGACCAGCAATGAGCCCATCATCTCGCCGGCCTGGTCGCCCGATGGCGGCAAGCTGGCCTACGTGTCCTTCGAAGGTGGCAAGGCCAAGGTCATGACGCAAGAGCTGGCCACGGGCAAGCGCCGCGTGGTGGCGAGTTTCAAGGGCACCAACAGCGCGCCGGCCTGGTCGCCCGATGGCAAGCAGATGCTGGTCACGCTCAGCCGCGATGGCGGCTCGCAACTCTTCGTCATGGGCATCGACGGCGACAACGTGCGCAAGTTGACGCAAAGCGGGGGCATCGACACCGAAGCCGCCTGGTCGGCCGATGGCAACACGGTCTACTTCGTCAGCGACCGGGGCGGCAGCCCGCAGATCTACAAGGTGCCCGTGGCCGGTGGCAGCGTTCAGCGCGTGTCCTTCAACGGGCCCTACAACATCAGCCCTTCGCCCAGCCCCGATGGGCGCTGGCTGAGCTTCGTCGGCCAGGTCAATGGCGCCTACCGCGTTCACCTGATGGACCTGACGACGGGCAGCGTGCGCGTGCTCACCGACACCCGTGACGACGAAAGCCCGAGCTTCGCCCCCAACAGCAAGCAGATCATCTACGCCACCCGCAACCAGGGCCGCGATGTGCTCATGACCACCTCGCTCGATGGCCGCATCAAGGCCAGCCTGGCCACGCCTCAGGCCGATGTGCGCGAACCCGTCTGGGGCCCTGATATCGTGGGCGCCAAGCGCTGATCCCTTTTTTCTTTGAATCATTCGATCGACCTTTGCTTTGTAAGGAGCCTTTCATGAACCAGACTCAAACCACCTTGTCCTCGACTCCTGCACGCGCCATCCGACTGGCCGTGATCGGCCTGGTCGGCGCATCCGCCTTGTGGATGGCCGGTTGCAGCTCGGTCAAGCTGGACGAAAAAACGCCTCCGATCGAGTCCCGCAATGTGTCGGGCAGCACCGGCCAGACAGCTCCCGCCGCTGCGTCGACCGTGGCCCCCGTGGTGGCCGACGATGGCAGCGCCGCCAACGCCGCGCTGAGCGGTCTGCCCCGCGTCATCTACTTCGATTTCGACAGCTTCGTGGTCAAGGACGAGTTCCGCCCCGTGCTGGACGGCTACGGCAAGGTGCTGACCACCATCCGCAGCAAGAAGCTGTTCGTGGAAGGCCACACCGATGAACGCGGTGGCCGCGAGTACAACCTGGCCCTGGGTCAGAAGCGCGCCGAAGCCGTGGTCAAGTCCCTGACCCTGCTGGGCGTGTCGACCGACCAGCTCGAAGCCGTGAGCTACGGTGAAGAGCGTCCCGCCGCCACTGGCAGCGGTGAAGAGGCCTGGTCCAAGAACCGCCGCGTCGAGCTCAAAGACCGTTGATCATGGGGGCCGCGTTGATGTTGAACCGTGTGCGCCCCCTGGTGCTGGCTGTGCTCGCGGCGTGCGCGTCGCTCAGTGCCCATGCCGGCTTGCTGGACGATGACGAGGCACGCCGTGCCATTCTGGAACTGCGCCAGCAGCGCACCAAGGACACCGCGGCCAGCGACGCAAAGCTCCGTGATTTGAATGCCCAGCTGGACCAGGTCAAGCGCAGCCTCGTCGATCTGAATGCGCAGATCGAGCAGTTGCGCAGCGACCTGGCCAAGCAGAGCGGGCAGAACGAACTGCTGACGCGTGACCTGTCCGAGCTGCAGCGCCACCAGAAGGACCTGCAGCAAGGCGTGGATGAGCGTGTGCGCAAGCTGGAACCTCAAACGGTGAGCCTCGATGGCAAGACCTTCCAGGTCGAGCCTGAAGAGAAGACCCTGTTCGAAGACGCGCTGGCCAAGCTGCGCCAGGCCGATTTTGCCGGTGGCGCGGCCGGGCTGAATGGCCTGCTCAAGCGCTACCCGGCCAGCGGCTACCGCGAGTCCGCCCTGTACTGGCAGGGCAATGCGCAGTACGGCCTGCGCGAGTACAAGGATGCGCTCGTCAGCTTCAAGGCTTTGCTCACGCAGGCGCCGACGCATGCGCGTGCGCCCGAGGCCTTGTTGTCCATCGCCAACTGCCACACGGAACTCAAAGAGACCAAAGCCGCCCGCAAGGCGCTGGACGACCTCATCAAGAACTACCCGGACTCGGAAGCAGCGCAGGCTGCCCGCGAGCGTCTGGCCAGTGCCAACACGGCGGCGGCCAAGGCGCGCAAGAACTGAACGCTTCAACCGTGAGCACGATCGACGAGGCCGACCTGGCGCGGCGCTTTGGGGGCCTGCGTCGTTTGCATGGCCTGGCGGGTTACGAGCGTTTGCGCGCGACCCGTGTCGCCGTGGTGGGGGTGGGGGGCGTGGGCTCCTGGGCCGCAGAAGCCTTGGCCCGCAGTGGTGTCGCCGAGTTGACCCTGGTCGACCTGGACCACGTCGCCGAGTCCAACATCAACCGCCAGGTGCATGCGCTGGACAGCACCGTGGGCCAGGCCAAGGTGCTGGCCTTGAAGGACCGCATCGCACAGATCCACCCGGGCTGCGTGGTGCACGCCATCGAAGAGTTCATCGACGAGGCCAATGTGGCCGAGATCCTGTCGGCCCAGCCACTGGACGCCGTCATCGATTGCTGTGACCAGGTGAAAGCCAAGGCGGCGATCGCGGCCTGGGGCTGGGCACAGCAGGTGAAGGTGGTGGCCGTGGGCGCGGCGGGGGGCAAGTCGCAGCCGCAGCTGGTGGAGGTGGCCGACCTGTCTGAAGTGACGCACGACCCTCTGCTGGCCAGCGTGCGCCAGCGTTTGCGGCAACGTCACGAAGGCGCGCGCAAGGGGCGCATGAACCTGGTGTGTGTGTTCTCACGCGAGGCGGTGTTGCCGCCGCAAGATGCCGCCTGCGATGTGGGCGATGGCTCCTTGAACTGCCATGGCTATGGCTCCGGCGTGGTCGTCACCGCGACTTTTGGCATGGTCTCGGCGGCGCAAGTGATCAACGCCTTGCTGAAGGCTTGAAAACCACGCTATAATCTCAGGCTTTTCGGGGGTCGATAGCTCAGTCGGTAGAGCAGCGGACTTTTAATCCGTTGGTCGCGAGTTCGAGTCTCGCTCGACCCACCATGAAGATCCATGAGAACGGATCTTGGTAGAAAAAGCATTGATTTCCGTTGTATAATGGAAATCTTGGCAAAGTACTCAATCTTTGCGATCTTGCAGCAATGCAAGGTGCCGAATTAGTTTCGGGCTCCTAGCTCAGTTGGTAGAGCAGCGGACTCTTAATCCGTTGGTCGACAGTTCGAATCTGTCGGGGCCCACCAAATCAAAAGCCACCTCCAGGAAACTGCAGGTGGCTTTTTTCTTTGGGCTCTCCATCCAGTCCTCTGCGCCTGCTTCAGCGCCATTCCTCTTCCGACTTGGTGCTGCATTCAGCATCGGTGGGATTGACACTGCAACGCACCCGCTTGATCACCTTGAGCCCGCGCTTGTCGTAAATGCCTTGCTGCGCGATGTCGATGCGCGACTCGCGCAGCATCAGCGAATATTTGTAGGCGTTCTCGGGCGACAGTTCGATCCAGGTGGTGGGCGGGATCCCCGCGTCGGCTTGCCGGATGACCTGGAGGGCGCGGTCGAATTGGCTCAGCCAGAAGATCCGTGATTGCGGCCCGATGTTGTCGGGAAAGCGGCTGCGGTTCAGGATCAGCTGGTACGTCAGGATCATGATGGGAAAGCGCGTGATGCCCCCATCCTCGCCAATGCCCTTGTACAGCTCCAGCGGCTTGTAGGCGATGCTGGGGGCCGCGGCCATGTCGAGCTGGCCGCTGTTGAACTTGATGGCGAAGTTGGTGATGTCGGCCGACACGGGGATGGCCCGCATGCGTCGGATCATCGTGGCCTGGGCCTTGTCATGGTCGAAGGCCGCGATGCGCTTGCCCGCCAGTGCTTCGACGGTGTTCAGACGCCGGTCGTGGAGGATGGGGTAGGCCGCGCCCAGTGGCAGGATGCCCCCGACCTCGTGGTCGCCATTGACCATCACGGTCTTGGCCTCGGGCGAGGCGTAGGTCTGGATGAGGCGCCTGACCACCTCGTAGCTGCCGGGCATGTCGATGCGGCCATCGCGCACGACGGTGGTGGCGCCCAGAGTGTCGATGGCGCCCGAGGTGGCATTGAACTGCCGTGTGCGGAAGGCCGTGGCGATGACGGCATCGCAGGTGCCCGCGCGGAAATCCTCGACGGCCTGGCGTTCGTCCACATAGGCTTTCAAGCTCAGGGTCACGCCGATCCGCTGCATGGCGATGGCGTAGTCCTTGGCCATGCTGAACAGGTCGCCGTTGGCGCCCATCAGGTCATAGACGCAGACCTTCTGGGCCGCGCTCGCGCTCAGGCCGGCACCCACCAGCAGCGTGGCCAGCATGGCCTTGGTCAAAGACTTCACAGCGATTCCCGGTTTTGATTGGAGGAAGTCGATGTTCGGGCAATCACGCCATGCTGGCAATTGACGCTGCCGGCATAAGCCACGGATTCGTCGCGCGATCGACCCTTGTTGCGCTTGGTTTCAGCCTGCTCACCCGCCTCGCAACTGGGCGATCAAACGCGCCAAGGCCTGCTGGGCCACGGTGCCGCTCAAGCCCAGGTCGGCCAGGTCACCACGGGCGATGGCTTCACCGAGTTGGTCGATCTGCACGAGCAGGCTGCCCAGGGCTTCGGGTTCCAGGTGGCCTGCCACCAACGGCGCCAGCTCCTGCATCAATTGCCGACGCCCTTGGGTGCGCCGGGCGGCGATGTCGGGCACCTGCGGCAGGACGGCGCGCAGGTTCAGCCGGAAGGTCAGGAAAGGGCGCACGTTGTCCACGCAGGATTCCGCCAGTTCGGCCGCGGTCAGGTGCTGGTCTTCGATGACCGCCCGCCACATCGCGACCTCGGCCTCGTCCCACACCGCCAGCACCTCGGCCATCACCGCGGCCTTGTCCTTGAACCAGCGGTAGAAGGTCTGTGGGGCATAGCCCGCCCGCCGGGCGATGCGGTTGGTGTCCGTGCCGGCGTAGCCCGCCTCGATGAACTCCGACATGGCGGCTTCCAGCAAGCGGGTGCGCGTGTCGCTGTTTCGGGCCGAGGGCCTCGCGCTCATCGGATGCGGTCCAGCCAGGCGACGATCTGCTGGCCCAGGTCGTCGGCGCAGGGCTCGTGCAGCAGGTCGTGCGCCATGTCTTTGTAGTGGATGGTGCGCAGCAGATCGGCCGGCAAGCGTTCGGCGAAGCGCGCGCAGGCCTCGGCGGGCACGTGCCGGTCCAGGTCGGTGTAGATCAGCAGGGTAGGCACGGTCCAGTCGTCGCCGTTCTGGGCCAGCATCTGCCGCGCGGTCTGCATCATGAACTGGCAGGTGCGGGGCGTCAGGCGTGTGTGCATCAGGGGGTCGGCGCGCTTGGCGGCCAGCACGGCGGGGTCGCTGTTGCCCCAGCTCTGCATGTGGGCCAGGGACACGGGCAAGTCGGGCACCAGGCGGTAGAGCACGCTCAGCGTGGCGTTCTGAGGGCCGGGCAGGGTGGGCACCAGCGCAGGGGCGATCAGCACGACGCCATCGGTGGGGCGAGCCCAGGGCGCGGCGGGGGCATGGCGGCTCAAGGCTGCCGCGAGTTGCGCCGACAGCAGGCCGCCGAAGCTGACACCGAGGAAGACATGCGGCAGGCGGCGGTAATGCCGGCTCAACTGGTCGTGCAGGGTGGCTTGGTCGTTCAGCAGATCGACGGGATGGGGAATGACGCCACGCTCGCCACCCGAGCGCCCATGGGCCCGGTGGTCAATGCCGGCCACGGCCCAGCCCGCGGCATTGAGCGCGCGGGCGAGGCGGTCGAAGCGCCCTTGGTGTTCGCCCAGGCCATGCAGGGTCTGCACCACCCCCCGGGGGGATGGGACCGGCCAATGGGCAAGGTGGAGGCTGACCTCGTCCTTGGTGAGCAGGGCGGACGGCAAGGTTGAATCGACAACGGACATGGCGGAAGTGTAGAGGGGGCATTTCGCGGGCCATCCGTAGAAGCCCTGATGGAGCCCGGTCGCATCGTGAGTGATATTTCTATCACATCCTATTCATGAATCACTGCGAGGTGCGCGATGCAAGGCTTCACGGGCAAATGCGTTGGTTTATCTGTTCGCTGGGCGTGCCGCGTCTGGGGCGTCCTGGCATTGGGCGGGCTGCCGCTGGCGGGGCAGGTTCACGCCGCCGATTCAGGCTTGCCGGTTTGCGCCGGGGTGGGGGTGGCGTCCGTGATGGTGTCGGGGCAAGGGCCGCTGGAATCCATCGCCTTCGACCAGCAGGGGCGCATCCTGTTCACCAGGTTGTTCAAGGGCGAACTGGTTCGCCTGGACTCGCCCCAGGGTGCGCCGGTCACCGTGGCGGTCGGCGTTGACAGCCCTGGCGGCATCGCCGTGAGCGGGCCGCACGAAGCCTATGTCGGCGTGGGCAATGGCCTGGCCGGTGTCGCGCCGTCGCTGGGCAAGGCCGGCATCGTCAAGGTCGACCTGGACAAGGGCCGGGTCACGCCGCACGTGAGCGGCCTGTCGATGTCCAACGGCATGGTGCGCGCCACCGATGGCACCTTCTACGCCTCGGATGACCTGGCCGCGAGCCTCGACCGCGTCCTGCCCGATGGCACGGTGCAACGCACCTGGCTCAAGCAGAACAGCAACGGGCTGGCCCTCAGCCGGGACCAGAAGACGCTGTACGTGAACCAGATGGTGCCGGCGAGCATCCTCGCGGTGGACCGCGCCACGGGACAGACCTCGGTCGTGGCGAATGCCCCGCCGGCCCGCAAATGGAGCTGGCTTGACGGGCTGGACATCGACGACCAGGGGCGCCTGTACGTGGTCTCGTACTGGGCCGGCGAGGTGTGGCGGCTCGATCCCGCGAGCCGCCAGATCTGCCTGCTGGTCTCTGGCTTGTCGCTGCCGAGTGCCGTGGCCGTGGGCCGGCCAGGAGGCGCCTACCGCGCCAGCAGCATCTATGTGACCACGCATTCGGGCCGCCTCCATGAAGTACCCGGGGCGGTGCCTGCCGCACCTTGATCCCAGTCCGATTCTTTACACCTGCAAACGCTCAGGAAAACCACCATGTTCCATCCTTCACGTCAGACCATCGTGCACCACACCGCCATCGCCACCCTGGCGGCCAGCCTGGCCTCGGTTGCTTTTGCGCAGACCACCACGATGGGCACCCGCAGCACACCCAGCCAGCCCAACACCACCATCACGGGCAATGCCAACGCCAACTGGAAGACCTACAGCCGCGCCGAGCAGTATCCCAAGGTGGTGACCTTGCCCTTGCAGTTCATCACGCTCAAATCCGGCAAGAAGCTGACCGCGCTGGTGACGGTGCCGGCTGACTCGAAGGGCAAGCCGGTGGCGGGCGCCTTCCCGGCGGTCCTGACCCAGACGGCCTACCGCATCGACGTGGGCCACCTGCTGGGCTCGATCGGTCTGCCTGGCAACACGCTGATCGTGGGCGGTCAGGATCCCTTCTTCGTCAAGCGCGGTTACGTGGGCATCGCCGTGGACACCTATGGTTCGGGTGGCTCGGGCGGCGAGGCCAAGCTGCTGGGCGCCGAGGAACAAGAAGCCTATGCCGAGACCGTGGACTGGGTGAGCAAGCAGCCCTGGTTCAATGGCCAACTGGGCCTGGCCGGCACGTCTTACCTGGGCATCACCGCACTGCTGACCGCGCAGCAACAGCACCCGGCCGTGAAGGCGGTGTTCGCGCAGGTGCCCATGGGCGATGCCTTCCGCGGCACGGTGGGCACGGGCGGCATGCTCAATGCCAACTTCATCAAGACCTGGTTGGTGTTGACGCAGTCGCTCAGCGTGCAGAACGACATCGCCAAGCTGGTGAACCCGCAATACGCTGATGACCTGGATGGCGTCACGCAGGAGCACATCGCCGCGATCGACAGCTGGTACCTGCCCACGGTTGAAGCGGGCCTGAACGGCACGCCTGGCGTCGCAACCGACGATGGCGATTTCTGGGCAATCCGTTCGCCGATCGAGAAGATGCCCAAGGTCCAGGTGCCCACCTTCATCATCGGCGCGCATGCCGACATCTTCCAGCGCGACGAGCCGCTGTTGTACGAACAGATCAAGCACCGCGTCGACACCAAGCTGGTGATCCTCAAGGGGGCGCACGTGCAGAGCGTCGCTTTGGGCCTGGTCGGCAACGACAATGTGCTGGCGGCCGGCGCGCCCAGTTCCCCCTCGCTGATGCTGCAGTGGTTCGACCATTACCTCAAGGGCATGGACACCGGCGTGGCCAAGCTGCCCAATGTGACGCAGTACGTGGAAGGCTATGGCGTGCTGGGCAGCATGCGCTATTCCAAGGCCACCGATTGGCCCCACCCGGCGATGAAGCCGCAGCGCTTTTACCTGAGGGGCGACATGAGCATCTCGGCCCAGGCGCCCACCTCGTCCGAGGCCAAGCGCACGGTCTCCGAGCCGAAGGCCCCCGAAATCACTTATGGCAAAAGCGACACCGGTCGAACTGTGCAAGCGTCCATCCAGATCAACGATGGCAGTGATTGCTCCATCAGCCATGTGCAGTGGACGCTGGGCTTCGAAGGCCTGCTCCCCAAGGCCTGCTATTTGAACAACGCCACGGTCGAGCGCACGCAGAAGGCCTTGGTCTACGAGACCGGTTGGCTCAAGCAGGACCTGTACATCAACGGGCCCATCCAGGCGGACATCTGGGTGTCGACCACCAAGAGCGAGGCCGCCTTGTCCGTGCGCGTCGATGTGGTCGACTTCCTCGGCAAGGTCACGCCCATCACGGGTGGCTTGCAGTCGGTGGCGCACCGGGCCGTGGACACCACGCGCTCACGCTATGTGGACGGCGTGATGATGCAGCCCTTCCATCCCCTGACCGAAGCCGCCAGGTTGCCCGTCATCCCTGGCCAGCCAACGTTGGTGCCGGTGGAGGTCTTCCCTGCCGCGGCCCTCATCCGCAAGGGGCAGAAGCTGCGCATCGCCATCAGCGCCAGCAACCAGGCCCAAGGCATCTGGGCCAAGCCTCAGCAGGCGGCGGCCGATGGCAACGTCAGCACCATCCTGAGCGATCCGAGCCATCCTTCGAGCATCGTGCTGCCGGTGGTGCCGGCTAGCCAACTGAACTGAGCGCTCAAGCCACCCTTTGGGTGGCGGGCAATGGCGCGCCTTCGGGGGCCAGCCACGGGTCGTGCTGGTGACCACCAAAGGTGCTGACCAGGAAGTCCAGCAACGCACGGGTTCGGGCAGGCAAGTGCCGACGCGATGGGATGGCGGCGTAGAGGCCCAGCTCGAAGAGCTGCCATTGGGGCAGCACGCGCACCAATGTGCCTTGTGCCAAGGCCCTCGAGATGACATAGGAAGGAAAGCCGGCGATGCCCAGGCCGGCCATGGTCGCGGCAAGGCTGGTTTCCAGGTGACCGGTGCTCAGGATGGGTGATGTCAGGTGCAATGGGACGGACACCGTGGTCTGGGGGATGGGTTCACCGGGCGCTGGGTGGAAGGTCAGTTCGCAGGGCATCTTGGGACTGATCATGTCGTGCTGCAACAAATCCTGGGGGCTCGTCGGGTGGCCGTGTTGGCTCAGGTAGGCCGGTGAGGCGCACAGGACCACGGTCGATCGCGCCAGTTGTCGGGCCACGAAATTGCCATCCAGTGGTTTGCCCCGCACGCCGATGATGCTCACGTCGAAATTTTCGTCCAGGGTCTCCACCATGCCGGGGGCGGACAGGTCGATCGCGATGTGCGGAAACTGTGCCCGGAACACTGGCAGGACCCGGGCCAATTGGTGGGCCGCGAAGGCTGGCGGGGCAAGGACCTTCAGCATGCCACGGGGTTCGGCCGTGTCTGATCCCACTTCGGCTTCGACCTGGGCCACGTCGGCCAGGATGCGCCGCACGTGTTCCAGATAACGCTCGCCCGCTTCGGTCAGCACCAGCTTGCGCGTGGTGCGGTTGATCAGCCGAGAGCCCAAGTGCTCTTCCAGCTCGTTGATCAAACGGGTGATGACCGATGGCGACAAATCCAGGTCACGCGCCGCCGCGGCGAAGCCGTTGAGGTCGATCACGCGGCAGAAGATCTGCATGCTCTGAAGGCGGTCCATCCGGTGTCCTTTTCTTGGCGCGATTGGGTGCCACGTTACTTTACGCTGGCCACCCTGTTTGTTCTTGTTTCTGGAATAGTGCATTCGCGCAGCGCCACTTTTTCCGCGGTTCACGTGCTTCTACAGTGAGCACATCAGGGATTTTCCTGATGCTTTTGAAGAAGGAACCCATCATGAAAAACGCACGCACTGCTTTCCTGGCCATCCTGACCGCCGCTTTCGCCGTCCCGGCCCTGGCCGACACCAGCGTCACCCGCGAACAGGTCAAGGCTGAATACCTCCGCGCCCTCAAGGCTGGTGAACTGGACTTCGGCCGCGAGTTCGTCACCCCGCCCGCCGCCCGCCAAGGCGCCAACACCACCGCCGCCAGCGCCAAGATCGAAGACTTGGCGCCTACCAGCGCCGGCAACCGCGAAGTTGCCAAGTCGGCCGCCGTGGCCTCTGGCAAGACCGCCAACTGATGGCTGGCGTTCATGGTGGAGTCCGGCCCCTGGCGGGCTGGCGCTCCACCGGCGCTTGACGCGCGTTTGCCCTTTTCCCGGCATCCTCTGGGGCTATACGACAATGGCGCACCGGGCATCCCGGCCTACACTGTGTGAACCGATGACGGTGTTCAGTGTCCAGGGATCTCATTCATGCACGATGGCCCGCTCGTGAAAAAACACCTCGATGCCATGCTGGCGGGCGGCCCACTGGTCGCGCAGCAGGTCATCGACACCACCGTTCACCGCCTGCGTGATTCGGGTGCAACCCTCGCGCTGGCCACGGATCGCCAGCAATTGTTCGAGTTGCTGGAGGCCTTGCAGATCCGCCACTTGGCCCTGATCACCGCATTTGGCCAGGACATCAAGTCCGAAATCGAGGCCGCGGCGCAAAGCCCGCTTGAGCCCATGCGTGCGCCGGCCAGCCCTTTGCGGCTCGAAGACCTGACCCTGATGGACGAGGACCAGGCCGAGAAAGACATCGAGATCTCGCGCACCATCCAACTCATCGACTTGAAGGCCGAATGGGAGCTGCGCGAACTGCAGGCCTTGACCGCCACCCTGGTCGGGGAGACCGTGCTGCGCCTGGAGGCCAATCCCTGTCGTCCCATGGTCTACGCGCGCGCCTTGAGCCGGGCGGCCCACGGGCTGGACATCTCCAAGGCCAGCCGGGGCATGTTCTTGCGCACGGCGGGTTTCGCCATGGCCGATGTGCTGCGGGACGTCTATGGCGATGCCTGCCGGCGCCTGAAAAGCTGGGGCGTGCAAGCGCTGGAGTTCCGCAGCGCGCCCATCGTGCGGGCGGGCACGGCGCCCGAAGTGGACTTGACCCAGCCCGACGCCTTGCTGACCCTGCGGGATCGCCTGCCCAAGCCCGCGGACCCGTCCCGTGCCTCGCAGCCAGGCGACCCGGCGCAGCGGCAAACGGGCGAGTTGCTGTCCCGCCTGTTCGAGCAGATCCTGGCCGATCCCCGGTTGGAGGCCACGGTCAAGGACGTGATCGGGCGCCTGCAATCCTCGGTGCTGCGCGTGGCCCTGAACGACCCGACGCTGATGAGTTCGCACCAGCACCCTGCCTGGACCTTGATCAACCAGATCGCGGCCCACGCCTCCGACCATCCCCAGTTCAGCGACTCGCGGGGCTCCGCCTTCATGGAATTCGTGGAGCCGCTGATCGAGAAACTGGCGGTGGACGAGGCGCCCGATGCGGCCTTGTACGAAGGGGCCTTGTCCGATGTGCAAGCTTTCATCGACCGCGAAGACGAAGTGCAACTGCAGCATTCGCAGGCCGCCGTGAAAGCCCTGGCCGAAGCCGAGCAGCGCCAGACCCTGATGCCCTTGCTGCGGCAGCAGGTCATGCACCAGTTGCAAAGTGCCGAGCTGAGCGAGACCCTGAGGCGGTTTCTGACCGGCCCCTGGGTCGATGTGCTGGCCCGCACCATGGTGTCGCAAGGCACCGACAACCCGCAGACCCAGGCCCTGGTGGGCACGGTGGACGAACTGCTGTGGAGTCTGGAGCGGCCTGCCAGCGAACTCGACCGCGAGGAGGTCCGCCAGCGCCTGCCCGCCTTGATCGAACGTTTGAAGCTGGGCATGGAAACGATCGGTTTGCCGCAGGCCGAGCGAGACAAGGTGCTGGATGACTTGATGCACACGCACAGCCGGCGACTGCGCAGTGCCCCCGCCGGTGAAGTCCGGTCGGTCGAGGCGGAGACGCTGGTTCAGCAGATGCGTGATGAGGTGCTGGACGACCCGCGCGAGTCCCCGTCGGACAGCTGGGCCCAGGACACCAGCGTGGGGGCCTTGCCCACGGTGCCGATGGCCCTGGGAGGCGCCGACGAGGACAGCCGCGTGAAGGCGGCCGCCCAGCGCTGGTTGCAGACCCTGACCAAGGGCATGCGCTGCAAACTGTTCTTGCAGGGGCAGTGGGTCACGGCCCACCTGCTCTGGCGCAGCGACAACGGCGAGTTTTTCATGTTCACCAGTTCGCTGGCCGGTGGCATGCATTCGATGACGAGGCGCGCGCTGGAGCGTTTGCGCATCGAAGGCCTGGCCACGACCTTTGTCGAGCTCAGCCTGATGCAGCGCGCCGTGGACAGCGTTCTGCAAGACCTGGACGAGGCGTCCTAGCGGCAGCCGTCAAGCCTGAGGTGCGACGGGCAGCGAGAAATGGAAAGTGGCCCCCTGGCCGACCTGTGATTCGGCCCATACCCGTCCGCCATGCTTTTGCACGATGCGCTTGACCGACGACAGGCCGATGCCAATGCCTTCGAACTCATCCTGCCCATGCAGGCGGGAAAAGGCCGCGAACAGGCGAGGCGCCTGGCTTTCATCGAAACCCACGCCGTTGTCGGACACGCGGTAGACCAGTTCATCGCCTTGCAACTCGCCATGGATGCCGATGCGCACTGGCCGGCTGTTGCGCGAGTACTTCAAGGCGTTGGACAGCAGGTTCACCCACACCTGCCGCACCAGGCGGCTGTCGCATTGGGCGCAGGGCAGGGCGCTCACCGTCCACTCGGCCTCCTTGCCGCCCGTGCTTGCCGGCAGGTCGGCGATGATGGATTGGACCATCTGCCCCATGTCGACCGCCTCGGTGACCAGCGGCGTGCTGCCCAGCCGGGCGAAGTTGAGGAAGTCGGTCACCATGTCGTTCATCTGGACGCCGATGGAGCGGATCAGTGCCAGGCGCTGCTGTTCGGCCTGGCCGACCTTGCCAGCGACCGACAGCTCCAGCAGTTGTGAAAACCCGATGATCTGCGAGAGCGGCGACCGCAGGTCGTGCGCCACCGTGGCGCAGAAGGAGTCCAGCTCCAGGTTCGCAGCGGCGAGGTCGCCATTGCGCTGCTCCAGCATGGTGTTCAGGCGGGACAACTCTTCGGCGGCCTGTTCGCGTTCCTTCACTTGCTGTTGCAGCCTCAAGCGGCTTTGCGCCAGTTCGGCAAAGACCTCGACCTTGGAGCGCAGCACCGCGGGCACCACGGGTTTCATCAGGTAGTCGACAGCACCGGCCGAGTAGCCCTCGAACACCGCGTCCTGGCTCTTTTCCTCGCCGGTCAGGAAGATGATGGGCGTGGTGCGCGAGCGAGGCCGGCTGCGGATCAGCGCCGCGGCTTCGATGCCGCTCATGCCGGGCATGCGCACGTCCAGCAGGATCACGGCGAAGTCGGTGTCCAGCAGGTGGCGCAGGGCCTCCATGCCCGATTGAGCCCGAACCAGTTTTTGCCGCAGGGGTTCCAGGATCCCCTCCAGCGCCAGCAGATTGGCAGGCTCGTCGTCCACCATCAGGATGCTGATTTGATGTTCGGCTTGCATAGGCTCCTTCCTTGTCATCGGATCTTCCGGTACAGGGGCTCTCCGGGATGGAGTTGCCGGTAGTCCTCGCGGTGGGGTGAGTGCAACAGGGACTCGCTCAAACCCAGGCCCAGGTATCCAAAAGGCCGCAGGCTTTCGTGCAGCAAGGTGTGGACATGGCTTTGCCCCTGCGGGTCGAAGTACATGGTCACATTGCGGCAGGAGATGAACTGAAAGTCATTGAAGGAGGCATCGGTCAGCAGGTTGTGCACACCAAAGACCACGTTGTCGAGCAGGGCCGCGTTGAACTGCCAGTGCCCATCGACCCGGAAGCAGTAGTCGGTCAGGCGACCCTGGCCACCCGCCTGGCGGTAGTTGTGGTCGTACTCCGGCATCAGGTGCTCGTCGAAGCGTCCCGCTTGGGCCTGCTGCAAGGCGGTCTCGCTGAGGTCGGTGGCATAGACGCGGCAACGTTGGGCCAGGCCGGCCTCGTGCAGCAGGATGCGGTAGGACATGACCTCCGGGCCGGTCGAGCAGGCGGCCACCCACAGCTGAGAGCTGGGGTAGGTGGCCAGGAAGGGGATCTGCTTGCGCACCTCGCGGTAGTAGCAATCGTCGCGGAACAGCGAGGTCACGTGCAGCATCATGGCCGCGCGCAGACGCTGCAGGCACTCACGGTCAGCGCGCACCTTGCTCACCAGCCCCGCGATGGAGCCTGCGTCCTCTTTTTCAACGGTGGACAGCACGCGTCGCAGCAAGGCCGAACGCTGGTAGCGGCGGAAGTCCATGCCACTGAGCGAGGACACCGTGTCGACCAGCTGCCCCAGTTCGGCGCGCAGGTGCGCGGGCATCTTGTTCATCATTCGGTCAGCCACACGCGGAGCATCGCCCGCAAGCGGTCCATGTCGACGGGTTTGGCCAGGTAGTCGGACGCGCCGGCTTCCAGGCAGGTGGCGCGGTCGCCCGGCATGGCCTTGGCGGTGACCGCGATGATGGGCAGCATCGCGAACTGGGGCAGCTTGCGGATGCGGCGGATGGTTTCCAAGCCATCGATGGTGGGCATCATGACGTCCATCAGCACCACGTGGGTGTCGGGGTGCTGGTGCAGCATCTCGATGCCTTCCAGGCCGCTTTCGGCGTGGATCACATGCGCGCCATAGGTTTCCAGCGCGGCCGAGATCGCGAAGATGTTGCGCACGTCGTCGTCCACCACCAGGATGTTCTGGCCGGCCAGCACAGGATCTTCGCTGCGGCTGCGGTCGATCAACTGGCGGGCGCTGGGGGAGATGCGCGAAGGCTGGCGGCTCATCAGCAAGGACAGCTCATCGATCAGGCGCTCGGGCGATCCCACCCCCTTGATGATCAGGGCCTGGGACTTTTTCATCAGCGCGAGCTCTTCGCTGCGCGGCATGGAGCGGCCTGTGTAGACGATCACCGGCGGACTGGCACGGCCCAGGCGCTGGTTCAGGGCATCGATCAGGGCACCGCCATCCATGTCGGGCAGGCCCAGGTCGATGACCACGCAATCGACCGGCACGGCGGCGATGGCTTCCAGCGCCTCTGCGGCTGTGGACACGCCCTTGGCGTGGATGTCTCCGTTGCCGATCAGGTCCAGCACGGCGGTCAGTTGAACCGGGTCGTCTTCCACGACCAGCACATTGCGCTGCCACTGCGACAGGCGTGCCAGGCGCGATCTGAGCGTGACGGCGAGCGTGTCGATGGATTCGGTGGGCAGCAGGGTATAGGACGTGGCGCCCAGCCGCAAGGCACGCTCGCGTTGTTCCTCGTCGCAGATGACGTGGATGGACACGTGGCGGGTCTTGAGGTCTTGCTTGAGGTGGCCCATGGCCATCCACAGGTCGTTGTGGTGGTCGGTGCCATCGAGCACGATCAGCAAGGGCGGGTGGGCCTGGCAGGTGGCCATCACCTGGCTGAATTCGTGCACGCGCACCAACTCGATCGGGTAGTCGTCCAGCATCTCGGCCAGGCCGGTGACGAGCGCTTCGTTGCGGCTGACCACCATGAGCGTGCTGTGGTTGGCCGGTAGCACGCGGCTTGGCAAGGATTCCGGGGGCGGGGGCGCCGCGGCCTTGTCTTCGTGGACCTCGGGTTGTTCGCCGTTGGGTTCCGACACCTTGGACAAATCGACATCGGCCGGCAGGTAGAGCGTGAAGGTGCTGCCCTGGCCCGCTTCGCTGCTGACCTCCAGCGAGCCACCCAGCAGGTGGGCCAGCTTCTGGCTGATCGACAGCCCCAGGCCGGTGCCGCCATATTGCCGCGCGATGCCCGAGTCGCCTTGCTTGAAGGCTTCGAAGATACGGGCCTGCTTGTCGGGCGGGATGCCGATGCCGGTGTCCTGAACGCTCATGCTCAAGCGGGCGGGTTGGCCGTTGGCCGGGGCCCGGCCAAACCGCAGCAGCACGCGCCCCTGCGCCGTGAATTTGAAAGCGTTGGACAGCAGGTTCTTGAGGATCTGCCAGACCCGGCCCTGGTCGGTGTACAGGGTGTCGGCCAACTGGGGGTCGACCTCGATGGCGAAGCCCACCTTCTTGGTTTGCGCCACGTGCGTGAAGGTGTCGCTGGCCAGTTGCACCAGCTTGGCGTAAGGCACCTTGGCGATGTCGATGTGGGTGTTGCCCGATTCGATCTTGGCCAGGTCCAGGATCTCGTTGATCAGGGCCAGCAGGTCGTTGCCCGCGCCGTGGATGGTCTTGGCGTACTGCAGTTGCTTGGCCGACAAAGGCTGGTCCACGTCCTCGGCCAGCAATTTGGACAGGATGAGCAGGCTGTTGAGCGGCGTGCGCAGTTCGTGCGACATGTTGGCCAGGAACTCGGATTTGAAGGCCGAGGTTTCGGTGAGCTGTTGTGCTTTCTGGTCGAGTGACAAAGTCAGCTGGCGCAACTCGGCATTGGCCTGGTGCTGCTCCTCGTTGGCCATCATCAGCTCTTCCTGCTGCTCGCGGGCCAGCCGTTCCGAGGCGCGCAGTTGTTCGCTTTGCAGGGCCAACTCTTCATTGCTCAGCTTCAGGGCTTCCTGTTGCTTTTGCAGTGTGGTCGTCAGGGCGGTCTGGGCCTGCAGGGCGTTCTCGGTGGCCTGCTTGGCTTCCAGTGCATTGAGCATCAACCCCAGCCCTTCGCACAGCCGGTCAAGGAACTCGCGCTGGATGGCGGTCAAGGGTTGCATCAGGGCGATTTCAACCACGGCCTGGACCTGGGACTCAAAAGCGACGGGTCCGACGTACACATGGCGGGGTGCCGTCGATCCCAGGGCCGAGTCCACTTTGATGTAGTCGTCCGGCAGGTCGGACAGCATCAGGGGGCGGCCCTCCAGAAAACATTGTCCGGCCAAGCCCTCGCCTGGCGCCAGGTGTTCCGGGGCGTTTGACGCGGCAAAGTGGGCGCACCGCACCAGCCCCGGCCGTCCCTCGCCCTTTCTGCTCATGTAAAGCACCATGCAGGGTGCCGACAGCAAGACGGCCAATTGGGACAAGGTGGCTTGGCAGACACTGCCCAGGTCTTGTCCGCCCTGGAAGATCGGCGTGAAGCTGGCCAGGCTGGACTTGATCCAGTTCTCGCTGGCGGCGGTGTCTTCCCGGTGTTCGATGCGCTCGACCATCTGGTTGAAGACGCCCGCCACCCGGCCGATTTCGTCATGGGCATGGCTTTGAATGCGGTGGGTGTAATCGCCATCGCCGACGCGGCGGGCGCCCCGCTCCAGGTTCAACAGCGGTTGCGTGATGCTGCGCGCCGTGAGTATCCCGAAACCGATCACGAGGACAGCGGCGCCCACGGTGGCGATCAGCACGGTGCGCAAGCTGTCTTTCAAGGTCTGGGATTGAGCGGCCTGGCGTTCATTGAGCAGCACACGCTCCACTTCTTCCATCGCGCTGATCATGTCGCGGGCAGCCTGGCTTTGCAGGCTGCCGCTGGCAATGACGGCTTCGATGCGCGAGGCGGGGATGTCGCCATGCGCCTGGCGCAACAGGGTGTCAAGGCGGGTGGCCAGCGCGGCGTCCAGTTGGCTGGCCAGCGCCTGCTGCTTGGGGTTGTCGAGGGTCAGGCGGCGCACGGCATCGACCGCGTTGCGCGCTTCCACGGCGGACTGTTGGGTGGACCGCTGGTACACCTCCTTCTGGCTGAGCATGTAGGCCCGCGCGCTGCTTTCCGCTTCGGCCAGCCGTGCTCGCGTGTTTTCCAGCTGTTGCTGCACGTTCAAGGTGTGGGTCACCCAACGGGCGCTGTCGTCGATTTCAGTGATGCGGTCACGAAAAATCGAACCCACGGTGAGCAATGCCAGCAAGGCCGGGACGAAACCCAGGCCCAGTTTGGCCGCGATCGAGAGTTGCATCCCCAGTTCTCCTTTTGGGGCATCGTCTCTTACGTTGGGCGCTATTTCAAGCGCCGGGTGTCGCTCAGTTGTTTTTGTGTTGCCCGTGCCCGTGCCTGATGCGGATTTCAGCTTTTATTCAGGGTTTTTCAGCGCCTGGCAAGCCAACGCTGGGCCAGGTTGACCCACAGGTTGGCCCCCAGCGGTATCAGCTGGTCGTTGAAATCGTAACTGGGGTTGTGCAGCATGCAGGGCCCCAGGCCATGGCCGCCTTCGCGGTGCGCGCCGTCGCCGTTGCCAATCAGGAAATACGCACCCGGGATGGCTTGCAAATAGAAGCTGAAGTCTTCGGCGCCCATGGTGGGCTCGAACTCCAGCACGTTGTCGGCTCCCACCAGATCGACCATCACTTGCCGGACGAAATCGGTCTCTTGCGGGTGGTTGATGGTGGGGGGGTAATTGCGGTGAAATTCGAAATCGCAGGTGGCGCCAAAGGCGGCGCAGGTGTGCTGCGCCACGGCGCGCATGCGCTCCTCGATGAGGTCCAGCACTTCGGTGGTGAAGCTGCGCACGGTGCCTTGCACAGTCACGACATCAGGCACCACGTTGGTGGCTTCGCCAGCCTGGATCATCGTGACCGAGATCACGCCGGTGTCGATGGGCCGCACGTTGCGCGTGATGATGGTCTGGAAGCCCTGCACCATCTGGCAGGCGACGGGCACCGGGTCGATGCCCAGGTGCGGCATGGCCGCGTGCGAGCCCTTGCCGCGCACGGTGATGTGGAACTCGTTGCTGGAGGCAAAGCACGGCCCGTGCTTGATGGCGAACTGGCCGGCGGCCATGCCCGGCCAGTTGTGCACGCCAAAAATGGCCTGCATGGGGAAGCGGGTGAACAGGCCGTCGCGCATCATGGCCGCCGCGCCGCCACCGCCTTCCTCGGCGGGCTGGAACACCAGGTAGACGGTGCCTTCGAAGTCGCGGTGCCGGGCCAGGTGCTGAGCCGCGGCCAGCAGCATGGCGGTGTGGCCATCGTGCCCGCAGGCGTGCATGCGCCCAGCGTGCTGGCTGGCATGCGCGAACTGGTTGCGCTCGGTGATGGGCAAAGCGTCGATGTCGGCGCGCAGGCCCACGGTGTTGGGCCCCGGCCGCCCTTGGATCACGCCCACCACCCCGGTCTTGCCCAGCCCGCGGTGCACTTCGATGCCCCAGTCTTCCAGTGTTCTGGCGATCAGGTCCGAGGTCCGCACCTCCTCGAAGCAAAGCTCGGGGTGTGCGTGGATGTCGCGGCGCAGAACCTGGATCGATTCAGCCTGATCCAGCAGGGAGGGCAGCACCAATGACGACAGGTCGGAGATGTCGGCGGACATGGCGAAAGGCCTGATGATGAGAAGGGAAGCCTGATCTTACCCGGCGGCCCGGCGCAAGGCCAGCGTGGGCCTTTGGCGGCGCTAAACTGACGCCCCATCCCAAATTCAGAGGAGCCGCCATGGCCGACATCAAGATTCAGCGATCCCACGCCCTGGGCATGGACAAGGCCCGGGCGCTGGCCCTCGACTGGATGAACGGCGATGCCAAGCAATTGGGCCTGACCTGCACGCTGCAGCAAGGCGAAAACGAAGACATCATCCAGTTCGAGCGCATGGGCGTGACCGGACAGATGACGGTGCGGCCCGATGCCTTCGAGCTGGACACCAAGCTGAACATGATGATGGCACCGCTCAAGCCCCTGATCGAATCCGAGATCGACAAGAACCTGGCCCGCATCCTGGCCAAGGCCGAAGGCGGCACGCCAAAGGCATGAACCTGGGGTTCGACGCGCTGCCCGAAGCCTGCGATGTGCTCGTCGTGGGCGCCGGGCCGGCTGGCAGCGCGGCCGCCTTGACCCTGGCCCGGGCTGGCCTGGACGTGGTCCTGATCGACCAGCACGTCTTTCCGCGCGACAAGGTCTGTGGCGATGGGCTCATCCCCGATGCACACCAGGCCTTGCGCGAACTGGGTGTGTACGAAGAGGTGATGCAGCGTGCCCACCCCGTGGCGCACGTGGCCTGCGTCGCCCCGCGTGGCGGGCGCGTTAACGTGTCGGGCGAGCTCGCCGTCTTGCCCCGCAAGGTGCTCGATGACATCGTGTGCCGCGCGGCCGTGGCGGCGGGGGCCCGCATGCACGCGCCGGCTCGGTTCGTGTCGCCGATCGAAGCCGATGGCACCGTGCAAGGTGCGCGCGTGCAGCAAGGCGAGCGGCAGCGCGAGGTTCGCGCGACCTGGGTGCTGTTGGCCACGGGGGCCGTGCCCCAGGCTTTGATGGCGGCCGGCATGGCCGAACGCCAGGCGCCCAGTGGCGTGGCTTTGCGGGGCTATATCCGGAACGAGGCCATGGTCGGGCGCCTGGATGGCCTGGAGATCGTCTGGCACCGCGCGTTGCGGCCAGGCTATGGCTGGGTCTTTCCCTGTGGCGGTGGCGTGTTCAACATCGGTGTGGGCATTTCGGAAATGAGCGCCACGGGCGCGGGCGGTCGGCAAGGCAGGGGCGAGCCCAATCTGCGTCAGATCTACGAGCGCTTCACCCAGGTGCATGCCCCAGCGCGCGAGCTGCTGCAGGGCGGGGTGGCCGTGGGTGAGATCAAGGGCGCGCCCTTGCGTTTCGGCCTGGAGGGGGCGCGGTTCTCAAGGCCTGGCCTGCTGGTCTGTGGCGAGGCGGCCGGCAGCACCTACGCTTTCACGGGCGAGGGCATCGGCAAAGCCCTGCAAACGGGCATCCTGGCCGCGCGGGCGGTGATCGAAGGGCAGTGCGGGCGGTCGGGCGAAGCCCAGCTGCGGGCGGCGTATGAGGCGCAACTCCAGGCGCTCAGGCCGCGGTTTCAGATGTACCAGCGGGCCAATCTGGTGAACCGCCAACCCTGGCTGGCCGACCTGGTGGTCTGGCGTGCGGGGCGCAGCGAGCGCATCCGCCGAAGGCTCAGCGGTCTGCTCGATGAAACCAGCCACCCCGGCCACCTGTGGACGGCGCGGGGCGTGTTCAAGCTGTTCACGGAATGACCTGGGTTGCGCCCGGCCGGCCGTGAAAGTTGCCTTTACTTCTTGAGGGAAGCGATCAAGTCGATGTAGGTTTGCTTGGCCTGGTCGGGGGTCTTGCCCTTGAGGCCGGCCCAGGCGTCGTATTTGGCGCGGGCCACGAAATCCATCATGCCGGGGCGGTCGCCCTGCACATCGCCCACGGTGGCCTGCTTGAAGAGGGAGTAGATCTTCAGCAGGGTGTCGTTGTCGGGTTTGGCGGGCAGCAGCTTGGAGTTGGCCACTGCGGCTTCGAATTGAGCGGTCAGGTCGGACATGTCGGTCTCCAGTCAATGGTTGGGGTGGATGGTTCCACGTTTTTGTGCCCGGATCTTACTGCCGACGACTTCGGCCATCAGCCCCTTGATCGCGGTGGCCGCTTCCAATCCCTACAATGCTCCACCTCATGAGTGCCGTTTCTTTTCAGCAAGTCACCAAAACCTACCACTCGGGCGGGCGCACCGTCGCGGCCTTGCAGGGCGTCAGCTTTGACATCAAAGAGGGCGAGTTTTTCGGCCTGCTGGGCCCCAATGGCGCGGGCAAGACCACCTTGATCAGCATCCTGGCCGGCCTCAGCCACGCCACCACGGGGCAGGTGATGGTGCAGGGGCACGACGTGGTGAAGGACTACGCCTTCGCGCGCCGCCGCCTGGGCGTGGTGCCGCAGGAACTGGTTTTCGACCCCTTCTTCTCGGTGCGCGAAGCCTTGATGATCCAGAGCGCCTACTTCGGCCTGAACAAGAACGGCGCCTGGGTTGACGAGTTGTTGCACCACCTGGGTCTGGCCGACAAGGCCGATGCCAACATGCGCCAGTTGTCCGGCGGCATGAAGCGGCGGGTGCTGGTAGCGCAAGCCCTGGTGCACAAGCCGCCCGTCATCGTGCTCGACGAGCCCACGGCCGGGGTCGATGTGGAACTGCGCCAGACGCTGTGGCAGTTCATCGCGCGCCTCAACAAGGACGGCCACACGGTGCTGCTGACCACCCACTACCTGGAAGAGGCCGAGGCCCTGTGCCACCGCATTGGCATGCTCAAGCAGGGCAAGCTGGTGGCGTTGGACCGCACCTCGGCCTTGCTGGCCGGCACCGCCCATACCATGCTGCGATTCAAGACCGACGACGCGCTGCCGAACGCGCTGGCCGGACAAGCCCGCATCACCGGCCGCATCGTGCAATTGCCCGCGCACGACGCGGCCGAGGTCGAACAAATCCTGGCCACCTTGCGGCAAGCGGCTTGCCGTGTCGAAGACCTGGAAATCGGCCGGGCCGACCTGGAGGACGTCTTCCTCAGCATCATGCAGGGGGTGCACGCATGAACGGTCTGATTGAAACGCTGGGCCTGTCGGGTGCCAAGCCGCTGTTCGTCAAGGAAGTGCTGCGCTTCTGGAAGGTGGCCTTCCAGACCGTGGCGGCGCCAGTGCTGACGGCGGTGCTGTATTTGCTGATCTTCGGCCACGTGCTGCAAGGCCGGGTCGAAGTGTTCAATGGCGTGGGCTACACCCGCTTCCTCATCCCCGGCCTGGTGATGATGAGCCTGCTGCAGAACGCCTTCGCCAACAGTTCCTCGTCGCTGGTGCAGAGCAAGATCACCGGCAATTTGGTGTTTTTGCTGCTGACACCGCTGTCGCACCGCGCCTGGTTTTTTGCCTACGTGGGCGCCTCGTTGGTGCGCGGGCTGGCGGTGGGCCTGGGCGTGTTCCTGGTCACCGGCTGGTTCGCGCCGCCGGGCCTGGCAGAGCCCTGGTGGGCCGTGATCTTCGCGGTGTTGGGCGGCACCTTGCTGGGTGCCCTGGGTCTGATCGCTGGGCTGTGGGCCGAAAAATTCGACCACATGGCCGTGTTCCAGAACTTCATCATCATGCCCATGACATTTTTGTCGGGCGTGTTCTATTCGGTGCATTCGCTGCCGCCGTTCTGGCTGGGCCTGTCGCACCTGAACCCGTTTTTCTACCTGATCGACGGTTTCCGGCGCGGATTTTTCGGCGCCAGCGACGTGGATCCTTGGCTGAGCCTCGGCGTGGTCGGCGCGGCCACCCTGTTGGTTTCGCTGGTGGCGCTGCATCTTTTGAAGACCGGGTACAAAATCCGGCACTGACCTTTCGTTTTCGCCCTCCTTCCTGAGACTCCCGAAAGACCCCCATGGCCGACCCCACTGCCGCCGACGTCCAGCACTTCATCGCCGAAGGCTTGCCCTGCACCCACCTCGAAGTGGAGGGCGACGGCCAGCATTTCTTCGCCACCATCGTCTCCGCCGAGTTCGAGGGCAAGACCCGCATTGCGAGGCACCAGCGCGTCTACCAGGCCCTGGGCGATAGAATGCGGGCTCAGATCCACGCCCTGTCGATGAAGACATTGACCCCGGCGGAATGGGCCGAAAAAGCCTGATCTGGTTTCATTTTTTTCAAATTCACCGATTCACCCAGGCGCGAACCGCGGATTCCAACGTCCGCCGACCTCGCGCCCTTTGTGCTTTTCATGGACAAACTCCTGATCCGTGGCGGTCGCCGTCTTCAAGGCGAAGTGACCATTGCCGGCGCCAAGAATGCCGCGCTGCCCGAACTGTGCGCCGCGCTGCTCAGCGCCGAGCCCGTGACCCTGGCCAACGTGCCGCAGCTGAAAGACGTGCAGACCACGTTCAAGCTGCTGAGCAACATGGGCGTGGTCTGCGAGCGCCATGCCGACCAGGACGACCGCGTCACGCTCGACGCGGGCCAGGTGAACAACCCGGAAGCGCCATACGAGCTGGTCAAGACCATGCGCGCCTCCATCCTGGTGCTGGGCCCGCTGCTGGCCCGCTTCGGCCGCGCGCGCGTCTCGTTGCCTGGCGGTTGCGCGATTGGTTCACGCCCGGTCGACCAGCACATCAAGGGTTTGCAGGCCATGGGCGCGCAGATCACGGTCGAGCACGGCTACATCGAAGCGCGCACGCCCCTGGGCACCGACGGCCAACCCACGCGGCTGAAAGGCGCGCGCATCGCCACCGACATGGTCACCGTCACCGGCACCGAGAACCTGCTGATGGCCGCCAGCCTGGCCGAGGGTGAAACCATCCTCGAAAACGCCGCGCAAGAGCCCGAAATCACCGACCTGGTCGACCTGCTGCTGGCCATGGGCGCCAAGATCGAAGGCCGCGGCACGCACCGCCTGCGCATCCAGGGCGTCGACAAGCTGGGTGGCCTGAGCAGCGCCAAGCCGCACCAGATCATCCCCGACCGCATCGAGACCGGCACCTTCCTGTGCGCCGTGGCCGCCACCGGGGGCGACGTCACCCTGCGCCGCGCCAATGCCGACCATTTGGAATCGGTGATCGAGAAGTTGCGCGAAGCCGGCGTGTCCATCGAATCCGGCGACGACTGGATCCGCGTCCAGGCCGAGGCGCCCGCCAAGGCCGTGGGTTTCCGCACCCGCGAGTACCCCGCTTTCCCGACCGACATGCAGGCGCAGTTCATGGCGCTCAACTGCGTGGCGCAGGGCACCGCCGTGATCCACGAAACCATTTTTGAAAACCGCTTCATGCACGTCAACGAACTGGTGCGCCTGGGCGCCCGGATCAATGTCGATGGCCACACGGCCGTGGTCACCGGTGTGCCCAAGCTGTCGGGTGCCACCGTGATGGCCACCGACCTGCGCGCGTCCGCTGGCCTGGTCATCGCCGGCCTGGTGGCCAAGGGCGAAACCCTGATCGACCGCATCTACCACCTCGACCGGGGCTATGACCGCATGGAAGCCAAGCTGCGCGGCATCGGGGCCGACATCGAACGCGTGAAGGCGGCCGCATGAGCAACGCCGGCATCATCACCCTGGCCCTGTCCAAAGGCCGCATCTTCGAAGAGACCTTGCCTTTGCTGGCCGCGGCCGGCATCGAGGTCACCGAAGACCCGGAAAAATCCCGCAAGCTCATCCTGTCCACCACCCGCGCTGACGTGCGCGTGGTGCTGGTGCGCGCCACCGACGTGCCTACCTATGTGCAGCATGGCGGTGCCGACATCGGCGTGGCCGGCAAGGACACGCTCATCGAGCACGGCGGCGATGGCCTCTACCAGCCGCTGGACCTGAACATCGCCAAGTGCCGCATGAGCGTGGCCGTGCGCGCCGACTTCGACTACGCGGCCGCCGTCAAGCAAGGCTCGCGCATCCGCGTGGCCACCAAGTACACGACCATCGCCAGCGAGCACTTCGCCAACAAGGGCGTGCACGTCGACCTGATCAAGCTCTATGGCTCGATGGAACTGGCCCCGCTGATCGGCGTGGCCGATGCCATCGTCGACCTGGTCTCGACCGGCAACACGCTCAAGGCCAACCACCTGGTCGAGGTCGAAGAGATCATGCAGATCTCGTCGCGGCTGGTGGTCAACCAGGCGTCGCTCAAGCTCAAGCGCGAAGCCATCCGCCAGGTCATCCAGGCCTTTGAATCCGCCATCCCCGCCTGACCCATTGCTCAGCTTCCAGCCATGACCGTCAACATCCGCCACCTCTCGACTGCCCAGCCCGACTTCGATGCCGCCTTTCACCAGGTGCTGCATTGGTCGGCGGACACGGACGTCGAGATCGAGCAGCGCGTGGCCACCATCCTGGCCGACGTGCGCTTGCGCGGTGACGACGCGGTGCTGGAATACACCGAACGCTTCGACCACCTGAAGGCCGCCAGCCTGGCCGGTCTGGAGCTGGGCGCGGCCGAGTTGAAAGCCGCGTTCGACGGCCTGCCTGCCGAACAGCGCGCCGCGCTGGAATCAGCGGCCCGCCGCGTGCGCAGCTACCACGAGCGCCAGAAGGAAGCCTCTGGCCTCAGCTGGCAATACCGCGACGAAGACGGCACCTTGCTGGGCCAGAAGGTCACGCCCATCGACCGCGTCGGCATCTACGTGCCCGGTGGCAAGGCGGCCTACCCCTCGTCCGTGTTGATGAACGCCATCCCCGCCCACGTGGCCGGCGTCGGCGAGATCATCATGGTCGTGCCCACGCCCCGTGGCGAGAAAAACCAGCTGGTGCTGGCCGCCGCCCACGTGGCGGGCGTCACCCGCGCCTTCACCATCGGTGGCGCGCAGGCCGTGGCCGCCTTGGCCTATGGCACGGCCACTGTCCCCAAGGTCGACAAGATCACCGGACCCGGCAACGCCTACGTGGCCAGTGCCAAGAAGCACGTCTTCGGCCAGGTCGGCATCGACATGATCGCCGGCCCCAGCGAGATCCTGGTGCTGGCCGACGGCTCCACGCCGCCCGACTGGGTCGCCATGGACCTGTTCAGCCAGGCCGAGCACGACGAACTGGCGCAAAGCATCTTGCTGTGCCCCGATGCCGGCTACATCGCCAAGGTGCAGGCCGAGATCGACCGCCTGCTGCCCACCATGCAGCGCGCCGACATCATCCGCGCCTCTTTGGTCGGCCGTGGGGCCTTGATCCACACGCGCAGCATGGAAGAAGCCTGCGACATCAGCAACCGCATCGCGCCCGAGCACCTGGAAGTCTCGTCCAACGACCCGCACCGCTGGGAGCCGCTGCTCAAGCACGCCGGCGCCATCTTCCTGGGCGCCTACACCAGCGAATCGCTGGGCGACTACTGCGCCGGCCCCAACCACGTGCTGCCCACCTCGGGCACGGCACGTTTCTCGTCGCCATTGGGCGTCTATGACTTCCAGAAGCGCAGCAGCCTGATCGAGGTCAGCGAAGCCGGCGCGCAAACGCTTGGCCAGATCGCCTCCGTGCTGGCGCGCGGCGAAGGCCTGCAAGGCCACGCCCTGGCGGCCGAATTCCGACTCAAGTCCCACGCCAAACCATGAGCCTTTCAGACGTCATCCGCCCCGATGTGCGGGCCATGCACGCCTACCATGTGCAAGACGCCGCCGGCTTCATCAAGCTCGACGCGATGGAGAACCCCTTCACGCTGCCACCTGCGATGCAAGCCGAGTTGGGTCAGCGCCTGGGCGCCGTCGCCCTGAACCGCTACCCTGGCACGCGCATCAACGACCTGCACGCCGCGCTGCGCCGCCACGCGCACGTGCCCGAGGGCTACGGCATCGTGCTGGGCAATGGCTCCGACGAGTTGATCTCGCTGCTGTCCATGGCCTGCGCCCAGCCCGGCGCCACCGTGCTGGCGCCGCTGCCGGGCTTCGTCATGTACGAGATGTCGGCCAAGCTGCAAGGCCTCAAGTTCGTCGGAGTGCCGCTCACCGCCGACTTCGAACTGGATGCCGAGGCCATGGTCGCCGCCATCCGCGAGCACCGCCCGGCCCTGACCTACATCGCCTACCCCAACAACCCCACGGCCAACCTGTGGGACGCGGACGCCATCCAGGCCGTCGTTGACGCCGTGGCACAAGAAGGCTGCGGCTTCGTCGTCATGGACGAGGCCTACCAGCCTTTCGCCAGCGACAGCTACCTGGCCAAACTGCCCCAGCATCCCCACGTGCTGCTGATGCGCACCCTCAGCAAATTCGGCCTGGCCGGCGTGCGTCTGGGCTACCTGATCGGCCCGGATGCCGTGGTGGCGGAGGTCGACAAGGCCCGCCCGCCCTACAACGTCAGTGTCCTGAATGCCGAAGCCGCGCTCTTCGCGCTCGAGCACGAATCCGAATTCACCCGCCAGGCCGACGTCATCAAGTCCGAGCGCGAACGCCTGCAGGCCGCTTTGGCCAAGATGCCGGGCGTGAAGTCCTACCCAAGCCAGGCCAACATGATCCTGGTGCGCGTGCCCGACGCGGCTGCGGTCTTCACGGGGCTGAAGGAACGTGGCATCCTGATCAAGAATGTCTCGGGCATGCATGGTTTGCTGGCACACTGTGTCCGCTTAACCGTGGGCCTGCCCTCTGAAAACGACGCCATGATTGCCGCCTTGCAGTCCACTTTGACCAGGCCACTTTGAAGTCCATCCCAACATGAACGCTCCTGAGAAGACGGCGCCGCAATCCGCCGACACCTCGCTTGAGGCCCGCGTGGCCGAAGTCACCCGGCACACGGCCGAAACGCAGATCACCGCGCGCATCAACCTGGATGGCACGGGGGCGGCCAAGCTGCACACCGGCATCGGTTTCTTCGACCACATGCTCGACCAGATCGCCCGCCACGGCCTGATCGACCTGGACGTGCACGCCGTGGGCGACCTGCACATCGACGGCCACCACACCGTAGAAGACGTGGGCATCACCATCGGCCAAGCCTTTGCCAAGGCCGTGGGCGACAAAAAGGGCATCCGCCGTTACGGCCACGCCTATGTGCCGCTCGATGAGGCCCTGTCCCGCGTCGTGATCGACTTTTCCGGCCGGCCGGGCCTGGAAATGCACATTCCCTTCACGGCGGGCAGCATCGGCAGCTTCGACACCCAGTTGACCTACGAGTTCTTCCAGGGCTTCGTCAACCACGCCGGCGTCACGCTGCACATCGACAACCTCAAAGGCGTCAACGCCCACCACCAGTGCGAAACGGTCTTCAAGGCCTTCGCGCGGGCGCTGCGCATGGCGCTGGAGCGCGACCCGCGCATGGTGGGCGTCATCCCGTCCACCAAAGGTTCACTCTGACCTGACACGCCATGAGTTCAACCTCGACTGTGGCCGTCATCGATTACGGCATGGGCAACCTGCGTTCGGTCTCTCAAGCGGTGGAACACGCCGCGCAGGGCCTGGACTTGAAGGTGGTCGTCACCAACGACCCCAAAGTGGTGCATGAGGCCGACCGCGTGGTCTTGCCGGGGCAGGGCGCCATGCGCGACTGCATGGCCGAACTGCGCGCCGCGCACGACGGCGGCCTGCTGGATTCCGTGCTGCACGCCGCTGCCAACAAGCCCTTGATGGGCGTCTGTGTCGGCATGCAGATGCTGCTCGACCACAGCGAAGAGCAAGACACCCCCGGCCTGGGCCTGATCCCTGGCCAGGTGCTGCGCTTCCAGCTGGAAAATCAGCGCCAGCCAGATGGCAGCCGCTACAAGGTGCCCCAGATGGGCTGGAACCGCGTGCTCCAGTCGCCCGTCGCCTCCGGCCAGCCGCACCCGGTCTGGGAAGGCATCCCCGATGGCAGCTATTACTATTTCGTCCACAGCTACTATGCCCGGGTTGAAAATCCGCCACATACTGCGGGTGAAACCGACTATGGCGCGCGCTTTACCTGTGCCGTGGCCCGGGATAATATTTTTGCGACCCAGTTCCATCCAGAAAAAAGCGCGCAGCACGGCCTGGCCCTGTACCGCAATTTCCTGCGCTGGAATCCCTGAAATCTCTTCCACCACCACCTGTCACAGCCATGTTGCTGATCCCCGCGATTGACCTGAAAGACGGCAAATGTGTGCGCCTCAAACAAGGCGACATGAACGACTCCACCACCTTCGGAGAAGACCCGGCCGCGATGGCCCGGCGCTGGCTTGATGCCGGCGCACGCCGTCTGCACCTGGTGGACCTGAATGGCGCCTTTGCCGGCAAGCCCGTCAACGAGGCCGCCATCAAGGCCATCATCAAAGAGGTCGGTGACGAAATCCCGGTGCAACTGGGTGGCGGCATCCGCGACCTCGACACCATCGAGCGCTACCTCGATGACGGCATCAGCTACGTCATCATCGGCACAGCCGCGGTCAAGAACCCCGGCTTCCTGCGCGATGCGTGCACGGCGTTTGGCGGCCACATCATCGTTGGCCTGGACGCCAAGGACGGCAAGGTGGCGACCGATGGCTGGAGCAAGCTCTCCGGCCACGAAGTCATCGACCTGGCCAAGAAGTTCGAAGACTATGGCGTCGAAGGCGTGATCTACACCGACATCGGCCGCGACGGCATGCTCTCGGGCATCAACATCGACGCCACCGTCAAGCTGGCCCAGGCCCTGACCGTGCCGGTGATCGCCTCGGGCGGCCTGTCCAACCTGGCCGACATCGACCGCCTGTGCGCCGTCGAAAGCGAAGGCGTGCAGGGCGTGATCTGCGGTCGCGCCATCTACAGCGGCGACCTCGATTTCGCGGCCGGCCAAGCGCGCGCCGACGAACTCAACGGCGCCCGCTGAGCTGACAAGGCAAGAAGCTGTGCTGGCCAAACGCATCATTCCCTGCCTGGACGTGACCGGCGGTCGCGTCGTCAAAGGCGTCAACTTCGTTGAACTGCGCGATGCGGGCGATCCGGTCGAGATCGCCGCGCGCTACAACGAGCAGGGCGCCGACGAACTCACCTTCCTCGACATCACCGCGACCAGCGATGGCCGCGACCTGATCCTGCACATCATCGAAGCCGTGGCCTCGCAGGTCTTCATCCCCTTGACGGTGGGTGGCGGCGTGCGCACGGTCGAAGACGTTCGCCGCCTGCTCAACGCAGGCGCCGACAAGGTCAGCTTCAATTCGGCCGCCCTGGCCAATCCGCCCGTCATCCGGGCGGCGTCCGACCGCTATGGTTCGCAGTGCATCGTGGTCGCCATCGACGCCAAGAAGCGCGCGGGCGAAGACCTGGCTGCCCGTGGCCCCGGCTGGGATGTCTACAGCCATGGTGGCCGAAAGAACGTGGGCCTGGACGCGGTGGCCTGGGCCACGCAGATGGCCGAGTTCGGCGCCGGCGAGATCCTGCTGACCAGCATGGACCGCGACGGCACCAAATCGGGCTTCGACCTCGAACTGACCCGCGCGGTGAGTGACGCGGTCAGCGTGCCGGTGATCGCCTCGGGCGGCGTGGGCAACCTCGACCACCTGGCCGATGGCGTGCAACAGGGCGGCGCCGATGCCGTGCTGGCGGCCAGCATCTTCCATTACGGCGAATACACCGTGGGCCAGGCCAAGGCCTTGATGGCCCAGCGCGGCATCCCCGTTCGCCTTTGATCCGTCGTCAGAGCCGTCGTCAAAGCGGGCCAACATTATGAACCTCTGGCCCGCATGGGCGCCAGAGGGAGGCACCGGTCGCCCCATGGCCATGAAATCGGCGCATGGGTCAAGGCCGGGATGAGCGTAGCCTGAAGGTGTTGTCACTCTCAGGAACGAACATGGCTTTAGCTCCCCGATTCAAGCCCCTTGAGTTGTCCTCCTTGAGGACCTTGCCCGGCCTGCCGCAATGTCATCGCCAGGCGCATGCCGAAGATCCAGCGCTCTCCTTGCTGACCGACCTCTCCCACAGTGCCGTCGTGGTGGCCAGCCAGCACGACAGCCTCGACAGCACTTTGCACGTGATGCTCCGGGCCGGGGTCCGCATGGTGTTCGTGTCCGGTGCCGATGGTCAATTGGCGGGTGTTGTCACGGCCGACCTGCTCCAAGGCGAAAGCCCCATCCTGCGCGCCTCCAATGCCCAGGTGGCGTTCAAGGAGCTGAGCGTGGCCGACGTGATGATCCCCATCAGCCATTGGCAGGTGCTGGACCTGGCCCAGGTGCGGACAGCGCGCCTCGGCGACATCGTGGCCACCATGCACGAGCATGGCTTGCGCTACCTGCTGGTCACGCAACTCAAAGATGGGCAGACCACTTTGCGCGGGCTGTTCTCCGCCACACGGCTGGAGCAGGCGCTGGGCACGCCCATCGGCAGCGATCTGCACTCGCGCAGCTTCGCCGAACTCGAAGCCGTGCTGGTGCGCTGAAGCTCAGGCCGGGTTGTCGATGTCGATGAACTGGTGCACCAAGCCCAGTTCGCGCGCCACGGCATCACCCAGGGCCTGCACGCCGTAGCGTTCACTGGCGTGGTGCCCGCACGCGAGGAAGGCCACGCCGGTCTCGCGCGCGTAATGCGCCTGGGGCTCCGAGATCTCGCCGGTCAGGAACGCGTCGGCCCCGGCTGCGATGGCCCCTTCGAAAAAGCCCTGAGCCCCGCCGCTGCACCAGGCCACGCGCTTCAGGGGGCGGCCATCGCCGGCAACCACCGTGGGGTCCTTGCCCAAGGCGGTGCCCACCAGGGCCGCCAGGCCTTCCAGCGTCAGTTCGAGTGGCGCAGGTCCGATGAAGCCCAGGTTCTGGTCCCCGAAACGTCCATCGGCCACCAAGCCCAGGCGCCCGCCCCATTGGGCGTTGTTGCCCAGGGTAGGGTGGGCGTCCAGTGGCAGGTGGTAAGCCAGCAGATTGATGTTGTGCTGCAGCAACGTTGACAGGCGCCGCTTCATCCACCCGGTGACGCGCCCATCGTGGCCGCGCCAGAACAGGCCGTGGTGGACCAGGATGGCATCGGCTTGCGCCTGGACTGCGGCGTCGATCAGCGCCTGGCTGGCGGTGACCCCGGTGACGAGCTTGCCGATGCGCTCGCGTCCTTCGACTTGCAAACCATTCGGCCCATAATCCTTGAAGCGCCCCGCCTCCAGCACGGTGTTGAGGTGGTGGTGCAAAGTGTCTCGGTCAATCACGGCGGGCCTTTTTTGGAGTCTGTGGGTTCAATGCGCAAACTTTGGATGATTTTCTCGCAAGCCGTCACGGTGTTCGTGGCGGGCTTGTTCGTCGTGTCCACGCTCAAGCCGGAGTGGTTGCAGTCTATGCCCTGGCGGCAGCACCAGCCAGCCACCGTCATCACGGCACCGGTGGTCAACCGGTCGGCGGGCGGGGTGGCGGCCACCACGCCCGTGCTCAGCTTCAGTGAAGCGACCAAGCGCGCCGCGCCCGCCGTGGTCAGCGTGGTGACGTCCAGCAAGGCCGCATCACGCCGTGGCAGCCGCCAGAGCGATCCCTGGTTCCGGTACTTCTTCGGTGAACAGGGCAACAACCAGCCGCAGTCGGGCATCGGGTCGGGCGTGATCGTGTCGTCCAACGGTTATGTGCTCACGAACAACCACGTGGTCGAACGCATGGACGACATCGAGGTGATGCTCACCGATGGCCGCAAGGCGCGCGCCAAGGTCATCGGGAGCGATCCCGAGACCGACCTGGCGGTGCTCAAGATCGAGCTGGACCGCCTGCCCGCCATCACCTTCGGCAACTCCGACACCTTGCAGGTGGGCGACGCCGTGCTGGCCATCGGCAACCCCTTTGGCGTGGGGCAGACCGTCACTGCGGGCATCGTCAGCGCCCTGGGCCGCAACCAGTTGGGCATCAACACCTTCGAGAACTTCATCCAGACCGACGCGGCCATCAACCCTGGCAATTCAGGCGGGGCCTTGGTGGACTCGTCCGGCAGCCTGATGGGCATCAACAGCGCCATCTATTCCCGTTCCGGGGGCAGCCTGGGGATTGGCTTCGCCATCCCGGTGTCCACGGCCCAGCACGTGCTCGAAAGCCTGATCCGCGATGGCCAGGTCACGCGTGGCTGGATCGGTGTGGAGCCCCGTGACCTGACGGCCGAAATCGCCGAAACCTTCAACCTGCCGCTCAAGGATGGTGTGTTGATCACGGGCGTGCTGCAGAACGGCCCGGCGGCGCAAGGGGGCGTGCATCCCGGAGACGTGGTGGTTCAGATCGCGCAGACGCCGGTGGCCAACACCTCGCAACTGCTCAATGCGGTGGCCAGCCTCAAGCCTGGCGAGCCCGCCAGGATCACGGTGCAGCGCGGGGGCAAGGTGCTGGCGCTGGACGTGGTCGCCGCGCAGCGCCCCAAGGCCTCGCGCAACAGCGAAGTCAGCCGCCAGGAAGTCCCTCAGGAAGAGTGATCGGAAGAGGACGAAGTTGCCTCTGAGGCGGCTTCGTCCTTGGGTTTGCCCGACCATTGGGCGGCCCAGATGCCGACTTCGTAAAGCACGCACATCGGGATGGCCAGCGCCAGTTGCGACACCACGTCGGGCGGCGTGACCACGGCGGCGATCACGAAGGCGATCACGATGAAATAGCGGCGGAAGTCCTTGAGCTTGTCGACGGACACGATGCCCATGTGCGCCAAAATCACCAGCACCACGGGCACTTCGAAGGCCGCGCCAAAAGCCAGGAACATGTTGAGCACGAAGCTCAGGTAGGCCTCGATGTCGGGGGCGGCGGTGATGCTCTTGGGGGCAAAGCTCTGGATGAAGGCGAACACCTGCCCGAACACGAAGAAGTAGCAAAAGGCCACGCCCAGGAAGAAGAGCAGGGTGCTGGACACGATCAGTGGCATCACCAGCTTCTTCTCGTGCGTGTAGAGCCCTGGGGCCACGAAGGACCACAGCTGGTACAGCACCACGGGCAAGGCCAGCAGGAAGGCGGCCATCATGGTGATCTTGATGGGCACCATGAAGGGCGAGATCACGCTGGTGGCGATCAGGGTGGCGCCTTTGGGCAAATGGGCCACCAGGGGGGCGGCCAGCATGTCGTACAGGTGGGCCGGGCCGGGGTAGATGGCCAGGATGGCGAAAGCCAGGCCAATGGCCAAGGCGGCGCGGATCAGGCGATCGCGCAGTTCGATGAGGTGGGCAACGAAGGGCTGTTCGGCGCCCTCCAGTTCGGGCTGCTTGGGATCGTTGTCGCTCACAAAGGGGTCACATCAAGGTTGGCGGGAGCGTGCAGTCGCGGCAGGCGGGCGGAACCGCGCCACGCGCGCCGCGCCCGACTGGACATGGCGGCGCACGCCATTTTGCTGTTTGTACCAAATCGGCATGGCAGCGCGCTTGAGCCGCCAGTTCTTGCGGACGGGCGGCCTGGCGTCGAAGCGGTGGTACGAGGTTTCGTGCGTGCCGCTGTCATAGCCTTCCGACAGGCCACTGCCCATGGCGGAGTTGATCTCGCGTTGCGCATCGAGGACGTCGTCCGAGACGGTCTGCTCCACGTGGCGCGCCGCGTCCTCGACACCGCTCTTGAACTTCTTCAGTTCTTCGAGCTCGATGGAGCGGTTCACCTCGGACTGCACCTGCGAAACATAGCGCTGGGCCTTGCCCACGAGCAAGCCCACCGTGCGCGCGACGCGCGGCAGTTTCTCCGGCCCGATCACGACCAGGGCCACCGCGCCGATCAGCGCGAGCTTGTCAATGCCGAAATCGATCATGGCTCAACGGTCCTCGCGGACGCGTCCATCACGACTTGGTCTTGGCTTCGACGTCAACGGTGTTGGCGTCGGTGCGGGCATGGTTGGTGACCTGCTGGTTGGCTGGCGTGCCAGGCGCTGCGGAAGCGTCGGTCGTGCCGCCGTCCTTCATGCCGTCCTTGAAGCCCTTCACGGCGGAACCCAAGTCACTGCCAATGTTCTTGAGCTTCTTGGTGCCAAACACCAGCATCACGATCACCAGCACGATCAACCAGTGCCAAATGCTGAATGAACCCATGTCGTTCTCCTAAACCGGTCTTTCGACCAAAAACAAAAAATAACCGCAGGATGTCAGGTGGTCACCCAACATCTTGCCCTTGATTGATGACCCCGTGGAGTCCATTGCTTCGGGGGGCTCATGGCTTGGCCTGACGCGAGGCGAATTCTTCCAAGCCGGACAAGCCTTCGCGGCGGGCCAGTTCGGCCACGACGTCGGCGGGGCTGAGGCCGAACTGGGCCATGGCCACCATGGAATGAAACCACAAATCGGCGAATTCCCCCACCAAGGCCTTGCTGTGCTCGGGGCTGGGCTGCAGAGCGGCGTCCTTCGCCGCCAGCACCGTCTCGGTGGCCTCTTCGCCCACTTTTTTCAGGATCGTGTCGGTGCCTTTGTGGAACAGCCGGGCCACGTAGCTCTTGTCCGGATCGCCGCCCTTGCGTGACTCGATGACGGCGGCCACGCGCAGAAGGATGTCAGTGGTGGAAACCTGGGATTCACTCATCACTTGTAGATGTGCTCGGGGTCTTTGAGGACGGGGTCCACGCTCACCCACTGGCCCTGCTCGTATTTCTGGAAAAAGCAGCTGTGGCGGCCGGTGTGGCAGGCGATGCCCGGTGTGTGGCCGAGTTGCTCAACGCGCAGCAGGACGACATCGTTGTCACAGTCCATGCGAATGGCGTGCACTTTTTGCGTGTGGCCGGATTCTTCGCCCTTGTGCCACAGGCGCTTGCGCGAACGGCTCCAGTAGACGGCCTCGCCGATCTCGGCGGTGCGCGCCAAGGCCTCGCGGTTCATCCATGCGAACATCAGCACATCGCCTGTGCTGTCTTCTTGCGCGATCACGGGCACGAGGCCCTGGTCATCCCAGCGAATGTCATCCAACCAATTCATGGGTGCTAGTGTAGCAATCGCGATGCCAGGGTGGCGCCAAGGTGGTGCATTCCGGCGTTGGAGCACAATCCATCGCATGGCTGTTCAACCGCTTTTCAAGGAACCCGTGCTGGCGCTGACCATGGGAGATGCCTGCGGCATCGGTCCGGAAATCATCGCTCGCCTCTGGCTGGATTCAGACATTCGGCGCACGCTGGTGCTGGGATCGCCACAGATCCTTAGCCGGGCAGCTGCCTGGGTGGCGAATACCAGGGGGGGCAATGCGCCGGAAGTGTTTGAAGTCCAGCACCCGGAAGACTGGGATCGGGTGCCTGAGGGGGCGATGCCCGTCTGGGCGCCGCCGGGCTTACCAGATGATCTGATCCAGGCGCCGCTGGGCCAGGTGGACGTGCGCGCCGGGCGGGCGGCTGCGGCCTGCATCCGCGGGGCGGTGCGCCTGGCGCAAACGGGTGTCGTGGCGGGCATCGTCACCGCGCCCTTGCACAAGGAAGCGCTTGCCCTGGCGGGCGAGCCTTACCCGGGCCACACCGAGTTGCTGCAGGCCGAAGGCACGCCGCCTGGCCAGCCGCCCGCCCCGGTGCGGATGATGCTGGCCAACGACGAGCTGAAAACCGTGCTGGTGACCATCCACATGGCCCTGCGGCAGGCGATCGACGCGGTCACCTTCGAGGCTGTGCTGGAAACCATCCGCATCACGCACGACAGCGCGCGGTCTTGGGGCCTGGTCCGTCCCCGCATCGCGGTCGCGGGCCTGAACCCACACGCTGGCGAAGGTGGCTTGTTTGGCGACGAGGAGCTCCGCATCATCGGCCCCGCCATCGAGGCGGCCCGGGCTTCGGGCATGGACGTGACCGGCCCCCTGGCGCCCGACACGGTGTTCATGCGGGCCCGGCATGCGGTGGGCCACCCTGGCGAGTTTGACGTGGTGATCGCGATGTACCACGACCAGGGACTCATCCCGGTCAAATACATGGGCCTGGACCACGGGGTCAATGTGACCTTGGGTTTGCCCTTCGTGCGGACCAGTCCGGACCACGGCACCGCCTTCGACCTAGCGGGCACGGGCAGGGCCGACCCTTCCAGCCTGCGCCAGGCCTGGCGCATGGCGCGCCAGTTGGTGGCGGGGCGGCAGCGCGCCTGACGAGGCTCAGGCGGCGGACTTGGTGCCTGCGGCCAGGGCGGCCAACTGGCGGCGCGCGCGCATCGTGGCGCGCTCGATCAGTTCGGATTGCTCGAAGGCTTTGAAGCGGCCGGTGTCGCACATCTTGGCCAGGGTCCGCGAGGTCAGCGAAATGGTCTGCTTGTGCTGGTGGCCCTGCGTGAAGATGAAAAAGCTGCGGCCCTCGCTGATCCACGTCAGGCGCACGCGCTTCCATTCGCCCTGCATCAGCATCTGGTAGGCCGTGCCCTTGTTGATGTGGTGCACCAATTGGGCCCCGGCCGATGGCGTGGGCGGCGCGTCCAGGTTGATGTCGATGTCCAGCAGGCTGGGGTCGCTTGGGCCGGCGCTGTCCAGGTCGATGTCCAGCGGCTCGTTGGCCAAGGCGGCCTCCGGCATGAAACCGGCTTGCTTGATCTCGTCGGCGCTCAAGGCGGTGACGACGGTCAGGGTGGGCGCCTGGGCGATGTCGTCCAGGGAAGCTGGCAGCGGGTCGTTGGCGGCTTCTTCCCGGCTGGGGATGCTGATCTTCTCGACCTTGCTGAGCTGCGCTTCGAGCATGCGCACCGTCAGGTCGTGCTGGGGCTGGGCCTTGAGCGACTCGGCGTGCGAGGGCAGCAGTTTCGAGAAGAAATCCTGCTTGGCTTCTTCCGACCACTGGATCAGGGCCAGGCCCTCGTTCAGGTCTTTCATGAGCGCCGGCAGTTTCATCAGAAACTCCTTGCGCAACTGCGGGCTGCCCTTGGGCTGAACACTCAAAGCCAGGTCGCGGCCGGCTTTTTTGACACGTTGCGCCAGCACCGATTGCGCGCCGTCCCGGGCACTGGCCATGACCTGCACCTGGCTCCAGATCTGGGTCAGGAAGTCGCGGACGAACTCGGGCATTTCCACCGAGGCCAGCTCTTTCTTGAGCACCTGCATGTAGCGTTGCTGCACGCGCAGGTCGGCTTCCTTGCCGCTGAGCAAGGCGGCCACCGCGGCGTTCTCGGCGCTTTCCTGGCGGTTCTGCTCGTCGATGAAGGCTTCCAGCTCCGTCAGTTTGGACTCGTACAAGTCCATTTTGTCGAAGTCGCCTTCGGTCACGTCGTCGACCAGCGCGGTGACGCGGGCCAGATAAGACTGGCCGGCGCCTTGCTCGTAGTCGTCGAAAGCGGCCGACAGCGTGGCGATGCGGTTCACGAAACGCCGCACCGGGTGCTTGCGCGAGCTGAAAAAGCCCATGTCCTGCAAGGCCACGCGCAGCACAGGCAGTTGCAGCCGGGCGATCTGGCGGGCCATCTGCGGCGAGACCTTGGGGTCCGACAAAACCTGGTCGAACAAGGCCGCCACGATGTCGATGACCATCTGATCGAGCGCGGCGCCGCCACTGGCGCGAACCAGTTCGTCGCGGTGCGCGCGGATCATGTTCACGGCCATCATCGGGCTGGCGAATCCGCCCTGGCTCGCGCCCTCGATGGGCACGCCGGGGAAGGTGCTGGCGAAGTCGGCAGACGAGGCCAGAGAGCCGTTGTCCACATTGCCCCAACCTTGAAGGTAAGGCACGCTGTTGAGTCGGCGGATCAGGGCGTTGAACTCGCCGCCGCCCGCGCCTTGGAACCCGGAGTGGGGAACGCCACCCATGCCACCCATGCCGGAGTGCCCCCCGCCTTGTGGTGCGTTGAACGCCGAGGCTGGCATGGACACGCCAAACATCTCGCTCAGCGCTTTGGCCGCGCGTTGATGCGCCTGCAGAGGCGTGTTCCCGCTGTGGCCGCCATGCTGGCTGGGGCCTGGCGCCGTGTCGGAGAAGCTGCCAGGCTGGGTGGACAGGCTGCCAGGGCTGGTGGTCCTGCCGCCTTGGCTGGATGCCCGGAATTTGTTGGGGCTGACCGGGCCAGCGGGGCGAACGCCTTGTGATTTGAGCTCCGTCACCGTCTGCTCGTAGCAGGCCTTCAGCGCGGCGCCCAGGTGGCGGCCGATGTGCTGTGCCAGCAGGGTGCTCACTTCTGGGTCGGTGCTGACCTCGGTCAGGGCTTCCAGCAGCGCACCACTCACGGTCTGAGGCCGCAAGGGGTTGTGTTCCGCCAGGTTGTCTTCAAGAAGCGGACTCAGGTGATCGTGCACGTCCTTGAACGAGGCCTCGCAATCCTGGCTCAGGCTCTGTGCCAGCCGTTCGGCCACCACGTTGCGCTCGACCTCGGCGTTGTCGACCAGGCTCAGTGCATCCCAGTCGGTTTCGGCATAGGCGGCCCCGGCGGCGGGCTGGCGCTTGGCGTCCTTGTTGACGCGCTTGCGCAGTTCGGCCATGAACGCCTGGCTGAGCGCGGAGGTCTTGCGCTGGAGGTCGAACTCGGCCGTCATCAGCAACTGGCGTTGGGCATTGCTGGTGGCGGAAGTCGCCAGCAGGCCCAGTTGCCCACCGGCCTTGTCCACGGCCTCCGCCATCGCCACCTGGATGCGGCCGAGCGATGCCTGCAAAACGGGTTCAAGACGGGGGTCGGTCACAGGGCGGGTCCAGTCAGTTCAATCAAGGGTTTGCATTGCTGCGCCACCACTGTCCCAGAAAGGGACTTCTTTTGATCTCTGGATATCGACCGCTCCGGCCCCTTCTTTCGCTATTGTTTCAAACTGTCACGAATCTCGCGGAGCAGGATGATGTCTTCCGGCGTTGGGGCCGGCGGAGGGGCGGCCGGCTCGGACTCTTTCTTGAGCCGGTTGATCTGTTTGATCATCAGGAAAATGATGAAAGCCAGGATCATGAAATTCAAGGCCACGGTCAGGAAATTACCGTAGGCGAATACCGCGCCGGCTTTTTTGGCTTCGGCTAATGGCAAACCCGGAGTTTGTCCGGCCAAGGCAATGTAGTAATTAGAAAAATCCAGGCCGCCGACCACCTTGCCCACGATGGGCATGATCAGGTCATTCACGACCGAATCCACGATTTTCCCGAAGGCGCCACCGATGATGACACCCACGGCGAGGTCGACAACATTGCCCTTGACGGCGAATTGCTTGAATTCACTGGCGAAACCCATCGGCTTGCTCCTTCTTTTGAACGAAATGTGTTGTTGAACGGTTCCGGGCAGTATTAACGGAAACCCAGCCTTGTCAACTTTGGCGTGCTGCGTCCGCTAGAATTCCAGGCTGACCCCCAACTCAAGCCATCTCAACCATGAGCAATCAGCCAGTGGATCAAAGCCGCCGGACCTGGGTGACAGTCGCCTGCGTCGCAGGTGGCGCGGGCGGCGTGGCCGCCGCCGTGCCTTTTGCCCTCACTTTCCAGCCGTCCGAACGTGCTCTCGCGGCCGGTTCCTCGGTCGAGGTCGACATCAGCGGGCTCAAGCCCGGCGACATGATGACCGCCGAATGGCGGGGCAAGCCGGTCTGGATCGTTCGCCGCACGGCGGAACAGGTGGCGGCGCTGGACAAACTGGCGGGCGAGTTGGCGGACCCCGATTCCAAACGCAAGCCCGACGAACTCACCCCCGAGTACGCCCGCAATGTGCACCGTTCCATCAAGAACGACGTGTTCGTCGCGGTGGGCATCTGCACGCACCTGGGTTGCTCCCCCACTTCCAAGTTCCAGGCCGGCGCGCAGCCCTCGCTGCCGGACAACTGGCCAGGCGGTTTCCTGTGTCCCTGCCATGGTTCAACCTTTGACCTGGCAGGCCGTGTTTTCAAGAACAAGCCCGCTCCGGACAATCTTGAAGTGCCGCAACACATGTACCTGTCAGACACCACGATTCTCATCGGTGAAGACAAAAAAGCCTGACAGGAGAGGTCGACATGGCTGAATTCAAAGAAGCGCCCGCCGGCGCCAGTGCTGGCGCCAAGCTGATGAACTGGGTCGACAATCGTTTCCCGGCCACCAAGCTGTGGAACGAACACGCGGCCGAGTACTACGCGCCCAAGAACTTCAATTTCTGGTATTTCTTCGGTTCGCTGGCGCTGCTGGTGCTGGTGATCCAGATCGTGACCGGCATTTTCCTGGTCATGAATTACAAGCCCGACGCGAACCTGGCCTTCGCCTCGGTCGAGTACATCATGCGGGACGTGCCCTGGGGCTGGCTGGTGCGCTACATGCACTCCACCGGGGCCTCGGCCTTCTTCGTGGTGGTCTACCTGCACATGTACCGCGGACTGATCTACGGCTCCTACCGCACCCCGCGCGAACTGGTCTGGGTGTTCGGTTGCCTGATCTTCCTGTGCCTGATGGCCGAGGCCTTCATGGGCTACCTGCTGCCCTGGGGCCAGATGTCGTACTGGGGCGCCCAGGTGATCATCAACCTGTTCGCCGCCATCCCCTTCATCGGGCCTGACTTGGCCATCCTGATCCGCGGCGACTACGTCGTGGGCGATGCCACCCTCAACCGCTTCTTCTCGCTGCACGTCATCGCGGTGCCGCTGGTGCTGCTGGGCCTGGTGGTGGCGCACTTGATCGCCTTGCACGAAGTGGGCTCGAACAACCCCGATGGTGTCGAGATCAAGGCCAAGAAGGACGCCCAGGGCCGCCCCCTGGATGGCATCCCTTTCCACCCCTACTACACCGTGCACGACATCATGGGGGTGGCCGGCTTCCTGATCGTTTTCACGGCGGTGATCTTCTTCGCCCCTGAAGCGAGCGGCTACTTCCTGGAGTACAACAACTTCATCCCGGCCGATCCCTTCCAGACGCCATCGCACATCGCGCCGGTCTGGTACTTCACGCCCTTCTATTCGATGCTGCGCGCCACCACCGACGACCTTGTCAATGTGCTGTGCATCATCGTCGGGCTGGCCGCCGTGCTGAACCTCGTCAAGGGCAAGGGCAGCATCCAGGCCAAGGTCGTGGCGCTGGTGGCGGCCGTCATCGGTGTGTTCCTGCTCAAGACCTTCGACGCCAAGTTCTGGGGCGTGGTGGTGATGGGCGGCGCGGTGGTCATCCTGGTGTTCCTGCCCTGGCTGGACCACAGCCCGGTCAAGTCCATCCGCTACCGGCCGGACTGGGTCAAGTACATCTATGGCCTGTTCGTGATCTTCTTCGCGGTGCTGGGCTACCTGGGCATTCAGCCCCCATCGACGGTGGGCACGATCGTGGCCCAGGTCGGCACCATCTTCTACTTTGGCTTCTTCCTGCTGATGCCTTGGTGGAGCCAGTTGGGCACCTTCAAGCCGGTGCCCGACCGCGTGACTTTCGACGCCCACTGACCGCCCGCAGGAGAGACACAACATGAAGAAAATCCTTGCCTCCTTGCTGGCCGTCTTCGCCCTGATGGGCGGCGCACACGCCAACACCGAGCTGGTGCTGGACCGCTTTCCCTATGAGCGGGTGACCGACCTGGCGGCCTTGCAGAACGGCGCCCGGCTGTTCGTCAACTATTGCCTGAACTGCCATTCCGCGGCCTTCATGCGCTACAACCGCCTGAGGGACATCGGCCTGACCGAAAAGCAGATCAAGGACAACCTGCTGTTCGCCACTGAAAAGGTCGGCGACACCATGAAGGTGTCGATGGACGCCAAGGACGCCAAGGCCTGGTTTGGCGCCACGCCGCCCGACCTGACCCTGGTGGCCCGTTCCCGCGCCAGCCATGCCGGCTCCGGGGCCGACTACCTCTACACCTACCTGCGCGGTTTCTACCGTGACGACGAGCGCCCCACCGGCTGGAACAACACCGTGTTCCCCAACGTGGGCATGCCACATGTGCTGTGGGAGCTGCAGGGCCAGCGTGCCGCCAAGTTCGTGGAAGAACAAGATCCGCACGACCCCAGCAAGAAAATCCACAAGTTCGAAGGTTTCGAGCAACTGACCGAAGGCAAACTCAAGCCCCAGGAGTTCGACAGCCAGATGGCCGACCTGGTGGCCTATCTGCAGTGGATGGGCGAGCCCATGCAAGGGCAGCGTGTCCGAATTGGCGTGGGTGTGCTGATTTTCTTGAGCATCTTCCTCGTCATTGCCTGGCGCCTGAATGCGTCTTTCTGGAAAGACGTGAAGTAACGTTTCGAGAGCTTTTAGCGCAGTGGCTGTCCTGCCGGAAGCCACTGCGCTTTATTTTTGCCTGGCATTTGCGCCACAATCCTTCTTTTTGTCACTGAGGAGTCCTCCGCCATGATGGTGCTTTACTCCGGAACGACCTGCCCCTACTCGCATCGCTGCCGCTTTGTGCTGTTTGAAAAGGGCATGGATTTCGAGATCCGGGACGTCGATATTTTTGCCAAGCCGGAAGACATCGCTTTGATGAACCCGTACAACGAGGTGCCCATCCTCGTTGAGCGCGATCTGATCCTGTATGAGTCGCACATCATCAATGAGTACATTGATGAGCGTTTCCCGCATCCCCAGCTGATGCCGGGCGATCCGGTGGCGCGTGCGCGCGTCCGCCTGTTCCTGCTCAACTTCGAGAAGGAGCTGTTCGCCCACGTCAACGTGCTGGAAGGCCGTGGCATCAAGGGCAACGACAAGCAACTGGAAAAGGCCCGTTCGCAAATCCGCGATCGCCTGACCCAGCTGGCGCCGATCTTCCTGAAGAACAAGTACATGCTCGGCGACGATTTCTCGATGCTCGACGTGGCCATCGCGCCGCTGCTCTGGCGCCTGGATTACTACGGCATCGAACTGTCGAAGAACGCCTTGCCCTTGTTAAAGTACGCCGAACGCATCTTCTCGCGCCCGGCTTACATCGAGGCGCTTACCCCGTCTGAGAAAGTGATGCGCAAGTGATGTTCACTTGCCACCGGACCCTATGACCACGACGCCGATCGATTCAGACAGCCAGGGCACTTCCACCCGGCCTTACCTCATTCGTGCCTTGCACGATTGGTGCACCGACAACGGCTTCACGCCTTACCTGGCGGTGTATGTGGATCGTTCGGTGCAGGTTCCGCAGGAATACGTCAAGAACAACGAAATTGTCCTCAACGTCAGTTTCGAGGCGACCACCCAGCTCCAACTGGGCAATGAGTTCGTCGAGTTCAAGGCGCGTTTCGGCGGCATCGCCCGTGAAATCTCGGTGCCGGTGGACCATGTGATCGCCATCTATGCGCGTGAGAACGGGCAGGGCATGGCCTTCCCGGTGCCCAGCACATCGCTGTCCGACGAGGGCGGCGACGAGCCGGGCGTCGATGGCGATGGTGGTGACTCGCCCACTGATGGCGCTGACCGCGGCGCTTCGCCTTTGCGTCTGGCGCGCACACCGCGTGTGGCCCCCTCGAAAGAGCGTGCCGGCACGAAGGCCTCGTCCAAGTCCGAGGACAAGAGCCCGACCAAGGCGCTGTCGCCCGTGAGCATCGTCACGTCCGAGGGTGATGAGCCCCCGGATGCGCCCCCGCCCGCGGGTGGCCGTCCGGCTTTGCGTCGCGTGAAATGAAATGGAAGGCGCAGGCGGCTGTACAATCCTGCGCTTGCGAGTTCTTCGCGCCGCTTTAGCTCAGTTGGTAGAGCAACCGCCTTGTAAGCGGTAGGTCGTCAGTTCGAATCCGACAAGCGGCACCAAATGATGAATGAGAAGGCCTGTGGCATCAGCCCCAGGCCTTTTTCATGCGCGTGTGCTTGGCTTGGCCTTGCCTGGCATCAACGCACCAGGCCGATGCGCCGACGCACGGCGGGCAGTCCCAGCATGCTCAGGCCCCCCAGCAGCATCCATGCGGTGCTGGGCTCGGGCACCGCTTGCACGGCGACGAAGTTGTCCAGCGCGGTTTCCTCGCAGCAATTGATGCCACCGATCTCGGGGCCTTCTCGCCAGACGATCTTGGTGATGGCCGTGTCGCTGATGATGCCCTGGAACAGCGGGTCGTTCTCGGTGGCGTTCAGCGGCAGAACGGGGATGCCCTGGTAGGTGGTGTCGCCATCGACGAAGTAGATGTCGAGGAAGCCAGGGCCAGGTGTGGCCGGGTCGTAGGCGTCGATGTCGAAGCCGAACGACTTGTACAGGTTGCCCACGTTGATGTGGTACTCGGCTTCCGGCTGATCGCGCGTGGTGGCGAACATCTCCTTGTCACCGGAGCCGTGGAAGACCTCCAGGTTGGCCAGGTTGGTGGAGGCGGTCACGCCAGGCAGGATGTCCACATCGGCGAGATTGGCGCCGTCGGCGAATGACTCGAAGTCTTGCGTGACCAGGGGGGCCGCACCGATGGCGGCCAGGAAGGTGGCGCGGTCGCCGAACAGGGTGACGTTGGCGGCGTGCGTCGCGCTGGTGGCGGCCAGGGCCAGCAATGAAGCCATGGCCAGACGTGGGAAGGAGGGCGTGGTGTGGTGTTTCATGGTGGCGGTCTCTTACTTGGCGGTGGATTGAGCATCGGTGGCGGTGCGCTTGGCGGCGGCAGCACCAAAGGCGGCGGTACCGACGGGGCTGGTGACGGTGCAATCGCGCGACATGTCGATGGACAGCGCTGAGTCGTCGACCCAGAAATCGGGCACGGCCGTGGCGCCCGCGAAGTTGGTCACCTTCCATTGCACCTTGACGTTGACGGCCATCGGGGCGGTGGAGGTGTTGCGGATGCAGCGGTAGCGGTTCATGCCGTGGGCGGCCCACGAGGCGGTGGTTTCGCCGCCGGCGTTGGTGCTCTTGAGTGCAAAGGTGTCAGGGCCATTGCTGCTGGCCTGCGGGCTGCCTTCCACGCCGCCGATCAAGATCTGGGCTTCGCACCAGTCCTGCGCGGTGTTGCCGGTGTTGTTGCAACGGACTTCCGCGTTGAACGCCGCGCTCACCAGCACAGTGGTTTGAGGTGGCACGAAGACCGTGGTGCCGGCCGATGGCAGGTCCTGGAAGGTGGTCGTGCTGGTGGTCTGAGGGTTGGTGTTGGTGACGACGCGCTTGAAGAAGCTGCCGCCGCTGGTGAAGGTCTCGACGCCGTCCACGGCCATGGCGTTGGTGACCGCGGCCATGCTGAAGAGAACGCTGGCGGCAAGCCGCGTGCAAGGGTGTTTCATGAGGTGCTCCATTGATGAATGACTGACTGATTGATTGATGAGGTCACCGACCAAGGTGTTGATCGGATGGCCGCAATGTCTGGCCATTCAAGGGCGCGCCACACCCCTAACTTCACCCGGCTCCCTAGGCCTAGGGGCTTGGCGGTTCACAAACTAGGGGCATGAAAAAGCCCGCTCGAGGCGGGCTTGGTGGTGCTTCAGCGGTGCAGCGGCTTCACTGCGGGCCGAGCAGCTTGTTGTACAAATCCAGGTCTTCGGGCTTGAGCGTGCCACTGGCCTGGCGCAGCTTCATGCTGGCCACCAGCACGTCGTAGCGGGCCTTGTAGAGGTCCTTCTGGGTGTTGGCCAGCAGGTTCTGCGCGTCCAGAACATCCTTGTTGATGCGCACGCCGACGCGGTAGCCCAGCTGAGTGGCTTCCAGCGCCAGCTTGGCCGACGATTCAGCGGCTTCATAGGCCTTGACTTGAGCCATGCCCGACTGGACCACCAGGAAAGCCTGGCGCGTACCCAGCGTGATGGTGCGCCTGGCATTGTCCAGGTCGTGCTCGGCCTTTTCTTCACCGACCAGGGTTTCCTTGATGCGGTTCTGCACCGCGAAACCTGCGAACAGGGGCACGTTCAACTCCAGGCCGATCGCGGAATTGGTGCCTGCGTTGGCAGCCGTCTGGGCCGCGACGGCGCCAGGGGCATTGCTCTTGATGTTCGTGTCCACGATCGATGCCGTGGCGTCCAGCGTGGGCAGGTGGCCGGCGCGGGCCTTCTCGGTGTCGAGCTTGGCCAGGGCCAGGGCCACTTCGGCCTTGCGGATGTTGGGCGACTGGTTGACCTGCGATGTCCACTCGTCAACGGTGGAGGGCATCAGCACGGGCAGGGTGACGGGCGTCATCAGGGCGCGTGGCTTGACATCCACCTGGCCCACCAGTTGGTCCAGCGCCAGGCCCTTGACGCGCAGGTCGTTGATGGCGGCGATTTCCTGGGCGCCTGCCAGGTCGAAGCGTGCCTGGGCTTCGCGGGTGTCGGTGATGGTGGCGTTGCCGACTTCGAAGTTGCGCTTGGCCGCGGCCAACTGTTCGGACAAGGCCTTCTTGTTGGTCTGCGAGGTGTTCAGGATGTCTTGCGAGGCCAGCACGTCGAAGTAGGCCTGGGTGAGCCGCACGACCAGGTCATCTTCGGCGGACTTCAGGCTGGCCTGGGCCGCGATCAGGGCCTGTTCGCCCTTGGCCACATCGGCGTCATTGCCGCGGTTGAACAATGGCTGCTTGGCCGACAGGCCCAGCACCCTGCGGGTGCCGTAGCCGGTGGCGAGGTAACCGGCCTGGCCTGGCAGGTCGGAATCGAGCTTGGTGCGGTCGATGGTGCCGCGGAAGCCGACGGTGGGCAAACGCAAGGCATTTGCCTGAGCCGCCTTGTACTCGGCCGAGGCCGCTTCCGACTTGGCCGACAGGTAGGCGGCGTCGTAACCCTTGGCTGCCTGGAAAAGCTCCACCAGTGACTGAGCTCGCGCCTGCTGGGTTTGAGCACCGGCCCAGGAGGACAGGCCCATCAGCACAATGGCCGCAGCGCATACAACCGGGCGCAGAGCGGGGCGTTTCGAGGTCGGGAACATCTTGTGAATCCTTTGAGGGGCAGCAGCGGTCATGACAAGTGGGGTGACGCTGTCGAATCAGAAGTGGAAGCGGCTGGGCGTGGCGAAGCCAGCCAGGCGGGGTGCCGTGGTGTCGAACAGGTCTTCACTGCTGAATTGGCCGTTGGCCAAACGCGTGAAGAGGCGGGCGCGCATGATGGGTTCTTCGCCGACGATGGCCAGGAGGCGGCCACCTTCCTTGAGCTGGTTCAGCAAGGTCTGTGGCACGCTGGCCACCGAACCCGTCAGCAAAATCGCATTGAAGGGGGCTTGGCCAGCCAGACCCTCGACGCCGTCGGCCTGCACGATCTCGGCGTTGTTGACGCTGGCCTTGCGCAGATTGGCGCGGGCGGCTTGCACCAGGTCGGCATCGGATTCGAGGCCGATGACGCGCTGGGCCTTGTGGGCCAGCAGGGCCGTGACGTAGCCGGTGCCGGCACCGATGTGCAACACGGTGTCGCGCTTGCCGAGGTCCAGGTCCTGCACCAGGCGGGCTTCGAGCTTGGGCGCCAGCATGGCACGGCCGCCGGCCAGGGGCACTTCCAGGTCCATGAAAGCCAGGGAGCGGTGGGCTTCGGGCACGAAGTCCTCGCGGCGCACGACGGACAAGAGTGACAGGATGGAGCTGTCCAGCACATCCCAGGGGCGGATTTGCTGCTCGATCATGTTGAAGCGGGCTTGTTCGACGTTCATGAAGACATCCTAGAGGCAGTCGGAGAAGATAAATATTGGGAAAAAGCAGGGATTTTAAGAACTGCAGTGCCCGGACAACGGGAAACGGTGCGCATTTTTGGTCATTTCACCAAACCTCGCAGCAACAGCTCGATCTGGGTGGCGATGAATTGGGGTGGGTCGAGCGGCACGGGGTTGACGGAACAAGCCGCCGAGCAATGTTGGTAAAGCACCAGGAAATGCACCGGAGCGATCAACGCGTGCACGACCGCGCTCACGTCCATGGGGCGGAATTCTCCTCGGTCCATGCCGCGCTGCACGGCCTTGCTCAGCATGGCGTGTGCGGGGGCCACCACCTCGTCCATGTAGAACTGGATCAGGTCGGGGAAGTTGTTGGCCTCGTTGACGATGACCAGCATGATTCCCGAGGCCTTGGACGCCCCCACCCGCGACCACCAGGTGTGGGCCAGCAGGTGCAGCAGTTCGGATGTGGGGCCTTCAAACTGGTCGATGAGGCCGGAGCCTTCGACGATGACTTCGCTCAGGTGGGCGCGCACCACGGCCTTGAACAACTCTTCCTTGCTGGGGTAGTAGAGGTACAGCGTGCCCTTGGACACCCCGGCCAGTCGGGCGACTTCTTCTGTGCGTGTCGCGGAAAAGCCTTTCTCGACGAACAGGCTCAACGCGGCCTCCAGCAACTCCTGGGGGCGTTCGGCCTTTCGGCGTTGGCGGCCTGGTCCCACGGCTTGGATCAGCGAGGTCACAGGGCAGGTGGTTTTGGTGGCAGGCAAAGGCTGAGCGTTGTTAACTGACCGACTGGTCAGTAATGTAGCGTTAATAATCATTCCCATGGAACGCGCACAACCCCAAGCCCGGAGCGCCTACGCGCACTTTGACACCATCTCGACGCGCTGGATGGACAACGACATCTACGGGCATGTCAACAACGTCACTTATTACAGCTATTTCGATTCGGCGGTGAACCGCTACCTGATCGAGGCGGGGGTGCTCGACATCCACGAAGGCCCGGTGATCGGCCTGGTGGTCGAGACCCATTGCAACTACTTTGCGCCGCTGGCTTTTCCGCGCAAGGTCGAAGCCGGCATCCGCGTGACCAAGGTTGGGAGCAGCAGCGTGCGCTACGAGATCGGCCTGTTCGACGAAGGCCAGCCCCTGGCCGCGGCCTGCGGGCATTTCGTGCACGTGTACGTGGACCGCGCCACACGCCGCCCGACCACCTTGCCAACGGACTTTGCCCAGGCGGTTCAGCGCCTGCAGGTGGCGGCGACCTGACCAGCGGGTCGAGCGAAAACACCCTGTCGGCAAGGCGGCTTGACGGCGCAAACTTCAAAAGTGTTCTGCGGGCACGGTCATGGCAAGTCAAATTTTGACTATGATCGTTGTCTGAATTTCCGTATCACCTCACACTTATCTGGAGACATCCCATGAGCCTGATGGGCCAAATGATGCACATGCCCTTGTCGATTTCGTCCTTGCTGATGCATGCGGCGCGGCACAACGGCGACGTCGAGATTGTTTCCAAGCGCGTGGAAGGCGACATCCACCGCACCACCTGGACCGACATCGAACTGCGGTCGCGCAAACTGGCGCAAGCCCTGGCGCGCCTGGGCCTGAAGGCCGGTGACCGCGTGGGCACGCTGGCCTGGAATGGCTACCGCCACGTGGAGATCTATTACGGTGTCTCGGGCTCCGAGTTGGTCTGCCACACCATCAACCCGCGCCTGTTCCCGCAGCAGGTGGCCTGGATCATCAACGACGCCGAGGACAAGATCCTGTTCGTCGATCTGAACATCTTCCCCTTGGTCGACAAGCTGGCGGCCATGTTGCCCACCGTCAAGCACGTGGTCGTGATGACCTCGCGCGAGCACATGCCCAAAGAAACGGCGGTCCCGAACCTGCTGTGCTACGAGGAACTCATCGCTGCCGAAGACGGCCACTACCAGTGGCCCGACTTCGACGAGAACACCGCGGCCAGCCTTTGCTACACCTCGGGCACGACCGGCAACCCCAAAGGCGCGCTGTACTCGCACCGCTCGACCGTGCTGCACGCCTACGCGGCTGCCTTGCCCGATGCCATGAACGTGGCCTCGAAGGACACCGTGCTGCCCGTGGTGCCCATGTTCCACGTCAACGCCTGGGGCCTGCCTTACACGGCCGCCCTGATCGGTTGCAAGCTGGTGCTGCCGGGCCATCACCTCGATGGCGCCTCGCTGTTCGACCTGTTCGAGACCGAGAAGGTCACCTTCAGCGCCGGCGTGCCCACCATCTGGCTGGGCCTGATCAACCACGTCAAGTCCAACAAGCTGAAGTTCAGCACTTTCAAGAGCACCGTGGTGGGTGGCGCTGCCTGCCCGCCTGCCATGATCAAGACGCTGCAGGACGATTTCGGCGTGGAGGTGATCCACGCCTGGGGCATGACCGAGATGTCGCCGCTGGGCACGCTCAGCCGCCTCAAGGCCAAGCACGCCGACCTGCCCAAGGACGCCAAGCAGCGCATCCTTGAAAAGCAGGGCAAGGGCATTTATGGCGTGGACATGCGCATCGTCGATGCCGAGGGCAAGACCTTGCCTTGGGATGGCAAGACGCCAGGCGACCTCGAAGTGCGCGGTCACTGGATCATCAGCAGCTATTTCAAGGTCGACAAGTCGCCCTTGCACGGTGGCTGGTTCCCCACCGGCGACGTGGCCACCATCGACGCCGATGGCTACATGCAGATCACCGACCGTTCCAAGGACGTGATCAAGTCGGGCGGCGAGTGGATCAGCTCGATCGACCTGGAGAATGTCGCCATGGGCCACCCGGCCATCCACGAGGCCGCCGCCATCGCGGCCTGCCACCCGAAGTGGGACGAGCGCCCGCTGCTGGTCGTGGTCAAGAAGCCTGGTGCCGAGGTCACGCGCGAAGAAATCCTGGCCTTCTACGACGGCAAGATCCCCAAGTGGCAGACGCCCGACGACGTCGTCTTCACCGACGAGATCCCGCACACCGCCACGGGCAAGATCTACAAGTTGAAGCTGCGCGAACAGTTCAAGGACCACAAGCTGCCCACGGCTTGAGGACTTGCTTTTTGAGCACGCCAGAAGCGCCCCACGGGGCGCTTTTTTCATGCTCGATGCAACAGCCTCGGGGCTTGGTTGCAGAGGTGATGACAGATAAAGTCCGGAAACCCATGAAATTCCGGGTCATCCCTGAATCACCCCCCGGGTTAGGGGGGGTAATCTCAGTGTCTGGTCGATACCCCACCGAGGAAAAAGCATGAACTTTCAACGCCGAGCATTGAGTATTTTCGTGGCCGCCTCCCTGAGCGCTGGTGCCGCGATGGCCCAAAAAGGTGAAACCGTCAAGATCGCCTGGATCGACCCCCTGTCGGGCCTGATGGCCAACATCGGTCAGAACCAGCTGCGCGGTTACCAGTTCTTTGCCGAGAAGTTCAACGCCAACAACCCGGCGGGCGTCAAGTTCGAAGTCATCAGCATCGACAACAAGCTGTCGCCCGCCGAATCGCTCAACGCCCTGAAGTCGGCGATCGACCAAGGCGTGCGCTATGTGGTGCAGGGCCTGGGCTCGGGCGCGGCCCTGGCGCTGGTGGACGCCATCAACAAGCACAACGAACGCAACCCTGGCAAGGAGGTGGTGTTCCTGAACTACGCGGCCGTCGATCCCGACCTGACGAACAGCAAGTGCAGCTTCTGGCACTTCCGCCTGGATGCCGATACCTCGATGAAGATGGAGGCCATGACCACCTTCATGAAGGACAAGCCCGAGATCAAGAAGGTCTACCTGATCAACCAGAACTACGCGCACGGCCAGCAAGTGTCCAAGTTCGCCAAGTCGAACCTGGCCCGCAAGCGCCCCGATGTGCAGATCGTGGGCGACGACCTCCACCCCCTGGCGCAGGTGCGTGACTTCGCGCCCTACATCGCCAAGATCAAGGCTTCAGGCGCCGACACGATCATCACCGGCAACTGGGGCTCGGACCTGGCCTTGCTGGTCAAGGCCGCCAACGACGCGGGCCTGACCGCCAACTTCTACACCTACTACGCCAGCTTCGGTGGCACGCCGACCGCCTTGGGCAAGGCCGCCGATGGCCGTGTCTACCTGGTGGGCTACTCCGATTACAACATGGGCGGCCTCTATACGCAGTACGCCAACGAGTACAAGAAGCGTTTCAACGACGACTGGTACACCGGCGCGATCTACCACGCTTATTCGCTGTTGAGCTCGGGCATGGCCAAGGCCAAGTCGACGGACCCGGTCAAGGTGGCCTCGGCCATCGAAGGCCTGAAGTTCAAGAGCTTCAACGGCGAAATTGAAATGCGCAAGAGTGACCACCAGTTGCAGCAAGGCCTGTTCATCCTGGGTTGGCAGAAGACTTCGGCCAAGGCGCCTTATGACGTCGAGAACACCGGCATGACCTTCGCCAACGTGAAGTACTTCGACCCCTATGTGTCGAGCACGCCCACGTCTTGCCAGATGAAGCGTCCTTCCTGATCGACCCTTTTCGCTGTCGTTAAAGCAGTAACCCGGGGCGGCCGCCGCCCCGGGCTCTCCGCCCCTCTGGGCGTCTTGAATGGAGCAGGGTTCACGCCTCGCCGACATGGAATCCCTGGTCGTCAACATCCTCAATGGTGTCAGTTCCGGCTTGCTGCTGTTCATGCTCAGCTCCGGGCTCACGCTGATCTTCAGCATGATGGGCGTGCTCAATTTCGCGCACGCCAGTTTCTACATGCTGGGTGCCTATTTCGCCTACGCCATCACCGGCTGGGTGGGCTTCTGGCCCGCGCTGGTGTTGGCGCCGCTGGCCGCTGGCCTGCTGGGCGCCTTGTTCGAGCGCTTCAGCCTGCGCCGGGTGCACCCCTTCGGGCACGTGCCTGAATTGCTGGTCACCTTCGGCTTGTCATACGTCATCCTGGAACTGGTGCGGCTGGTTTGGGGCCCCTCGGCCGTGGACTACCGCGTGCCCGATGCCTTGGCCGGCCCGCTGTTCACCCTGGCCCACGTGAAAGGCCAGGCCCTGCAGATGGTGTGGGGCGTGGCGCCCGACAGCCTGTGCGGCCCGGCCACCGGCGCCAGTTGCACGCAGTTCCCGGCCTACCGGGCCTTCATGGCGGGCGTGGCCTTGTTCATGCTGGGTTCGATCTGGCTGCTGCTGACGCGAACGCGGGTCGGCCTGATCATCCAGGCCGCCTTGACCCACCCCGAGATGGCGCAGGCCCTGGGCCACAACGTGCCCCGCGTGATGATGGGCGTGTTCGGTGGCGGCTGTGCGCTGGCGGGCCTGGCCGGCGTCATTGGTGGCAATGCCTTCGTGACCGAGCCCAACATGGCCACCTCGGTGGGCACCATCATTTTCGTGGTGGTGGTCGTGGGCGGCATGGGCTCGTTGGCGGGGGCTTTCGTGGCCTCGCTGCTGATCGGCCTGATCCAGACCCTGGCGGTGACGGTGGACGTGTCCCTGGTCACGCTGATGCAATCCATGGGCTGGACGGTGAACTACGACAGCCTCGCTTATCCCCTGCTCAAGATCACCGTGTCGCAGATGGGCCCGATCCTGCCTTACCTGCTGCTGGTCTTGATACTGATCTTCAGGCCCAAGGGCTTGCTTGGCACACGCGACGAATAAACCATGTCTACCAAGCTGTATCGATTCAAACCGCTCAACCTGGGCCGTGGCCTGGTCTGGAGCCTCTACGCCCTGATCCTGCTGGTGTCGCCCTTGCTGTGGAACAGCAGTCTGGCGATGACCATGCTGTGCCAGATGGGCATCGCCATCATCGTCTGCCTCTCCTACAACATCTTGTTGGGGCAGGGCGGCATGCTCAGCTTTGGGCATGCCGTGTATTCGGGGCTGGGTTCCTTCGCGGCCATCCACACGCTGAACAAAGTGTCCGAGGGCGCGTGGGCCATCCCGGTCAGCCTGATCCCTTTGGTGGGCGGCCTGGGTGGCTTGCTGGTGGCGGCCTTGCTGGGCGCGGTCACCACCAAGAAGTCGGGCAACACCTTCGCCATGATCACGCTGGGCGTGGGCGAACTGGTGTGGTCCATGTCACTGATGCTGCCGGAGTTCTTTGGCGGCGAGGGCGGCATCTCGGGCAACCGCGTGGTCGGCGAATCGGTGATGGGCATCACCTTCGGGCCACAGACGCAGCTGTACTACCTCATCGCCCTTTACTGCTTCGTGTGCACGGTGCTGATGTATGCCTTCACGCACACGCCGCTGGGCCGCATGCTCAATGCCGTGCGCGACAACCCTGAGCGGGTCGAGTTCATCGGCTACGACACCCAGCGTGTGCGCTTCATCAGCTTCATGATCGCGGGCTTCTTCGCGGGGGTGGCCGGTGGCTTGTACACGCTCAACTTCGAGATCGTGACGGCCGAGGTCGTCAGCGCCTACCGGTCTGGCGCCTACCTGCTGTTCACCTTCCTGGGCGGTGCGCTGTTCTTTTTCGGGCCCATCATCGGCGCGGTGCTGATGGTGATCGCCACGGTGCTGCTGTCGGAGTGGACCAAGGCCTGGTTGCTGTACCTGGGGCTGATTTTCCTCGTGATGGTGATGTACGCGCCGGGCGGCGTGGCCAGCCTTCTGCTGATGAATGCCCGGGTGTATGCCCACGGCATGCTCAGTCGCTTGTGGAAGCTTTACCTCGGCTTGTTCGGCACGGCCGCGGCCACGATGCTGGGCGTGGTCGCCATGGTCGAGATGCTGTACCACATCAAGTTGAACGAGGCCCTCGGGCCGCAGATGACCTTGATGGGCGTGATGCTCGACACGCAGAGCGTGCGCAGCTGGACGGGGGCGGTCTTGCTGGTGCTGATCGGCGGCGTTTTGTTCGACCAGGTGCGGCGCAGGTTCTCGCGGCACTGGGAGCAGATCCAGTCCGACATCGAAGTTGAAACCCAACGCCGCGCGGCGGCATGACCATGGCTGAATCCAATTCCTCACAGGGCCTGGCGCTGGAGCTGCGCGATGTGCGCAAATCTTTCGGCAAGACCGAGATCATCCGTGGCGCCAACCTGGCCGTGCGCGAAGGCGAACGGGTGGCGCTGATCGGGCCCAACGGCGCTGGCAAGTCCACCTTGTTCAACCTGATCAGCGGCCGCATGGCGCCCAGCAGCGGCGAGATCCGCCTGCACGGCGAGGCCATCCAGGGCTTCAAGCCTTATGAGGTCAACCGCCGTGGCCTGGCCCGCAGCTTTCAGATCTCGAACCTGTTCCCGCGCCTGAGCGTGTTCGAGAACATCCGTTGCGCGGTGCTGTGGTCCATGGGTGAGCGCTACGCCTTCTGGCGCTTCCTGTCTCGCCTGGACGCGGTCAATGCGCGCGCGGAAGAGGTGCTGGGCATGATCCGCCTGCAGCGCAAGCGAGATGTCAGCGTGTCGTCCTTGACCTATGCCGAACAGCGTGCGCTGGAAATCGGCGTGACCATCGCGGGCGGTGGCAAGGTGATCTTGCTGGACGAGCCCACGGCGGGCATGAGCAAATCCGAGACGGCCAACTTCGTGCAACTGATCCGCGAGGTGACGGTGGGCAAGACGCTGCTGACGGTGGAGCACGACATGGGCGTGGTGTTCGGCCTGGCCGACCGCATCGCGGTGCTGGTGTATGGCGAGGTGATCGCCTTCGACACGCCTGAAAAAGTCCGTGGCAACGAGCGCGTGCGCGAAGCCTACCTGGGCTCGGCCTTGGCCGACCAGCAAACCGCCGAAGCCGGAGTCTGACCACCATGCTGTCCATTCAGAATCTGCACGCTTACTACGGCAAGAGCCACATCCTGCATGGCGTTGACCTGGAAGTGAAGCCGGGCGAGATCGTGGCCCTGCTGGGCCGCAATGGCTCGGGCCGCTCGACCACCATCAAGGCCGTGATGGGCCTGGTGCAGGGCGAGGGCAAGGTCTCGTGGAACGACACCAACATCCTCGGCCACAAGACCTACGACATCGCGCGGCGGGGCCTGGGCTACGTGCCCGAGAGCCGCGACGTCTTCCCCAAGCTCACGGTCGAGCAGAACCTGCTGCTGGGCCAGCAACCGGGGCGCCGTGGCAGCAAGAACGGCCGTTGGTCGCTGGACGACATGTACCAGATGTTCCCGCGCCTGAAGGAGCGCCAGCACACCGAGGCCGGCGTGCTGTCGGGCGGCGAGCAGCAGATGCTGACCCTGTGCCGCACCCTGATGGGCGACCCCGACCTGATCATGATCGACGAGCCGACCGAGGGTTTGGCGCCCAAGATCGTCGAACTGGTGGGCGAGTACCTGAAGGAACTCAAGCGGCGCGGTCTGGCCGTCTTGCTGGTGGAGCAAAAGCTCACCATCGCGCTGGACATCTCCCAGCGCTGCTATGTGATGGGCCACGGCGAGGTCGTTTTTCACGGCACGCCTGAAGAGCTGAAGGCCGATTGCAATGTCCGGAAGGAATGGCTGGAGGTGTGATTTTCGGGGTTAACCCTGAAGAATCATTGACCCTTGCAGGGTTGCTGCAATCGTGAATGCGGCTATTCTTACAATGGTTCTTTTCAGATTCCCCACACGAGTGAGATTGGCATGAGCACCTCCTACCAAGTCGCCGACGGCATCGCCGTCATCACGCTGGAAAATCCCCCCGTCAATGGCCTCGGCCAGAGCACGCGCGCCGGCATCGTCGATGGCATCCACAAGGCGCTGGCCGACGACGCCGTGCAAGCCGTGGTCATCACCGGTTCGGGCAAGGTGTTCTGCGGTGGTGCCGACATCCGCGAGTTCGGCTCGCCCAAGGCGTCCGCCGCGCCCGATCTGCACGTCACCATCGCCACGGTCGAGCAATCGACCAAGCCCGTCGTGGCCGCCATCCATGGCGTGGTCATGGGCGGAGGCCTGGAACTGGCCCTGGGTTGTCACTACCGCGTGGCCGCCTCTGGCACGCAGGTGGCCTTGCCCGAAGTGAACATCGGCCTGGTGCCCGGTGCCGGTGGCACGCAGCGCCTGCCGCGCGTGCTGGGCGTCGAGACTGCCTTGGAAATGATCACCACGGGCGTGTCGGTGCCGAGCGAAAAGCTGATCCTGGCGCCTGGCCAAAAGCTGTTCAGCCAGCTGGTCGATGGCGACCTGCTGGCCGGCGCCAAGGTCTTCGCCAAGCAGATCGCTGCTGCTCGCCCACTGCCGTCGGTGCGTGACCACAAGGTGGCCGCGCCCGCCGATCCCGAACTGTTCATCAAGACCCGCGCGGCCCTGGCCAAGACGCGTCGCAACCTGGACGCGCCGCAGCGCTGCGTCGATTGCGTGGAAGCTTCGGTCAGCCTGACCGACCTGGACGCCGGCATCAAGTTCGAGCGCGACGTGTTCGAGCGTCTGCTGACCAGCGACCAGGCCCGCGCCTTGCGCCACGCCTTCTTTGGCGAGCGCGCTGCCAGCAAGATTCCCGACGTGCCGGCCGACACGCCGCTGCGCGACATCAAGCAGGTCGCCGTGATCGGCGCCGGCACGATGGGTGGCGGCATCGCCATGTGCTTCCTGAACGCGGGTGTGCCCGTGGTCATGCTCGAGATGAAGCAGGAGGCCATCGACCGCGGCCTGGGCATCATCCGCAAGAACTACGAAGCGCAGGTGTCCAAAGGCAAGCTGGCCCAAGCCAAGTACGAGCAGCGCATGGCCCTGCTCAGCACCACGCTGAGTTACGACGACATCGCGCAGGCCGACATGGTGATCGAGGCCGTGTTCGAAGACCTGGGCGTGAAGTCGCAGGTCTTCGCCAAGCTCGATGAAGTGATGAAGCCGGGCGCGATCCTGGCGTCCAACACCTCGACGCTGGACGTGGACAAGATCGCCGAAGTGACCAAGCGCCCGAGCGACGTGGTGGGCTTGCACTTCTTCAGCCCGGCCAATGTGATGCGCCTGCTGGAAGTGGTGCGTAGCAAGCACACCGCCAAGGACGTGATGGCCACCGTGATGGCCGTGGCCAAGAAGATCAAGAAGGTGGCGGTGGTGTCGGGCGTGTGCGATGGCTTCATCGGCAACCGCATGTTCGAGCAGTACACCCGCCAGGCAGGCTTCCTGATCGAAGAGGGCGCCACGCCCGAGCAGGTCGACAAGGCCGCCGAGAAGTTCGGCATGGCCATGGGGCCCTTCCGCGTGGGCGATCTTGCTGGCAACGACATCGGCTGGGCCATCCGCAAGCGCCGCTACGTTGAAAAGCCCAACATGCGCTACAGCAAGGTGGCCGACCTGATCTGCGAAGTGGGCCGCTTTGGCCAGAAGGCCGGCAAGGGCTGGTACGACTACGAAGTCGGCAAGCGCGAACCCGTGCCCTCGGCCGAAGTGCTGGCCATCTTGGGCAAGTTCCGCCAGGACAACCACATCACGCCGCGCGAAATCAGCGACGAAGAGATCGTCAGCCGCCTGGTGCTGTCGCTGACCAACGAGGGCGCCAAGATCCTGGAAGAGGGCATCGCCAACCGCGCCTCCGACCTGGACATGGTCTACCTGACCGGCTATGGCTTCCCCATCTACCGCGGTGGCCCCATGCTCTACGCCGACATCATTGGCCTGCCCCAGGTGATCGAGCAGATGAAGGCCTTTCAGAAGAACCCGCACGACGACGCGGCCTTCTGGGAGCCCGCACCGCTGCTGGCCAGGCTGGCGGCCGAGGGCAAGAACTTCACCGGGCAGGCTTGATCCACCAGCCTGGCGACCAAGGCGGTTGACTGAACACAAGGGGGTCTGCAGCACTGTTCAAGGCTGTGGACCTTTTTTTCGGCCGTCTGTCCATTTTCAATCCGAGGTCAGCATGTCTTCATTCATTGAAACCACGCAGAACGGGCACATCCTGGAGATCCGCGTCAACCGGCCGGAGAAGCACAACGCCCTGTCGCCCGAGATGTACAGCGACATCGCCAAGGCCTATGGCGAACTGAGCCGCAACCCCGACCTGCGTGTGGCGCTGCTGCATGCCGAAGGCAAGCACTTCACCTCGGGCGTCGAGCTGGACAAGTTCGCGCCCATCTTTGGCAATGGCAAGGGCTTTGAAATCGGCGAGGGCGAGATCGACCCCTTCGGGCTGCAAGGTCCGCGTCACAGCAAGCCGGTGGTGATGGCCTTGCAGGGCAACTGCTTCACCTGGGGCGTTGAAATCCTGCTGAACACCGAGGTACGCGTGGCGGCCGAGGACACGCGTTTTGCGATGCTGGAAGTCAAGCGCGGCATCTTCCCGTGTGGTGGTGCCACTTTGCGCTTGCCGCAGCAGATGGGCTGGGGCCATGCGCAGCGCTACCTTCTGACAGGCGATTATTGGTACGCCGATCTGGCCTTGCGCACGGGCCTCGTGCAGGAAGTGGTGCCGGCCGGCCACCAACTGGCCAAGGCGCGCGAGATCGCCGAGCAGATCGCCAAGGCCGCGCCGCTGGGCGTGCAGAACGTGCTGAAGTCCACCCGCAACGCCTGGAACGAGGGCGAGGCTGAAGCCGCCAAGCACCTGTTCAAAGACCTGCTGCCTGTGATGCAGAGCGAAGACGCGGCCGAGGGCATCCGCTCCTTCATCGAGCGCCGCGATGCGGTGTTCCAGGGCCGTTGAGCTTGCCGCGAGCACACCACCGAATCTTCAAAGAGACCACCATGACCCACCGCGCCACCATTGATTTCCTGCTGCACGACTGGCTTCACGCCGAAGACCTGACCCAGCGCGAGCGCCACACCGACCACAACCGCGAGACCTTCGACGCGGTGCTGGACCTGAGCGAGAAGCTGGCCAACGAGCAGTTCGCGCCACACAACCGCCTGACCGATGTGCAGGAGCCCGAGTTCGACGGCGTGAAGGTGCACCTGCCCAAGGAAACGCCCGTGGCCCTGCAGGCCTTCAACGACGCGGGCCTGATGGGCGCGAGCAAGGACGTTGAAATTGGCGGCATGCAGCTGCCCACCGTGGTCGAGATCGCCTCGATGAGCTTCTTTTACAAAGCCAGCGTCTCGCTCGCGGCCTACCCCATGCTCACGCGCGGCAACGCCAACACCATCCTGGCGCACGGCACGCCGCTGCAGATCGACGTGTTCGCCAAGGGCGGCTTCGAAGGGCGCACCTTCGGCACCATGTGCCTGAGCGAACCGCAGGCCGGCTCCAGCCTGTCGGACATCCTGACCAAGGCCACGCCCGACTTGAAGGGCGATGGCAGCGGCATCGACTGGACGCAGGATGCGCTGGGGCCACGCTACCGCCTGACGGGCAACAAGATGTGGATCTCGGGCGGCGAGCACGAGATGGGCGAGAACATCGTGCACCTGGTGCTGGCCAAGATCCCGGGTGACGATGGCAAGACCATCCCCGGCGTGAAGGGCATCTCGCTGTTCATCGTGCCGCGCAAGCTGGTCAAACAAGACGGCACCATCACCGACCAGCGCAACGACGTGGCCCTGGCCGGCCTGAACCACAAGCTGGGCTACCGCGGCACGGTCAACACCTTGCTGAATTTTGGCGAAGGCAAGTTCCCGGTGAACGGCCAGTCGGGTGCCGTGGGCTACCTGATCGGCAAGCAAGGCGAAGGCCTCAAGTGCATGTTCACCTTGATGAACGAGGCGCGCATCAGCGTGGGCCTGGGCGCGACCATGCTGGGTTATGCGGGCTACGAGGCTTCGTTGGAATATGCCTTGCAACGCCCACAAGGCCGTCGCATGGGTGCGGGCGGCAAGGACCACAGCGCGCCGCAGATCTCGATCATCGAGCACACGGATGTGAAGCGCATGCTGCTGCAGCAAAAAGCCATCGCCGAAGGCGGCCTGGCCCTGGGCCTGTTCTGTGCCCGATTGGTCGATGAGGAATACACCGGCACGCCCGCCGAAGCCGAGCACGCCGGCCTGCTGCTGGAGCTGCTGACGCCCATCGCCAAGAGCTGGCCCAGTGAGTGGGCGCAAGAGGCCAACAGCCTGGCCATCCAGATCCTGGGCGGCTATGGCTACACGCGCGACTTCCCGGTCGAACAATACTGGCGCGACAACCGGCTGAACATGATCCACGAAGGCACGCACGGCATCCAGGGCCTGGACCTGCTGGGCCGCAAGGTCGTGATGAACGGCGGCAAGGCCTTGAGCGTGCTGGCCGAGCGCATCAGCCAGACCATCCAGAAGGCCGGCCAGATCGATGGCTTGGCAGTGCACAGCAATGCCTTGGCGCAGGCGCTGCAGAAGGTCGGCGCCACCACCAAGGCGGCCTGGTCCACCGGTGTGCCGGAAGAAGCGCTGGCCAACGCCACGCCTTACCTGCAAGGCTTTGGCCACACGGTGCTGGCCTGGATCTGGCTGGAGTTGGCCATCGCCGCCAAAGCCGCCTTGGCCGCTCAAAGCCCGCTGGGCGAAGGCTTCCTGCAAGGCAAGCTCGCCGCCTGCGATTACTTCTTCAGCTTCGAACTGCCCAAGATCGACGCCTGGCTGGGCGTGGTCGCGCGCCGCGACATGACCTGTGCCCAGGCCCAGGCCGACTGGTTCTGAACCGACCCACCTCCCTTCATGCAAGGACAAGCCCCATGATTCGCCACATCGTGATCTTCACGCTCAAGAACCCCGCGGATGCCCCCAAGGTCAAGGCCCTGCTCGACAGCTGCAAGGGCCTGGTGCCCGGCATGCACGAGTTCGACGTCGGCATCAAAACCGAAGGCCTGGAGGCCAATGCCGACGTGGTGCTGATCTCCACCTTTCAAGATGGCGCCGCGCTGGCCGCTTACCAACCGCACCCGCACCACCAGGGCGTCGTCGCGCAGATCCGCGAGATGGCCGCGTCGCGCCACGTGCTCGACTACTTCTGCTGAAAGGACGACCCCATGAGCACCCCCCGCAAGGTTCAAGAACTTTTCGACCTGACGGGCCGCACGGCCCTCATCACCGGCGGCTCGCGCGGGCTGGGCCTGCAGATGGCCCACGCGCTGGGCGAAGCCGGCGCCAAGGTGGTTGTCAGCTCGCGCAAGGCGGCTGACCTGGAAGAGGCCGTGGCCTCGCTCCAGGCCGCGGGCATCGATGCCAGCTTCATCGCCGCCGATGCCGGCAAGCCCGAAGACATCCAGCGCCTGGCCGACCAGGCCCTGGCCAAGTTGGGCCACATCGACATTCTGGTCAACAACGCCGGCGCCACCTGGGGCGCCGCCGCGCAAGAGCACCCGCTGGAAGCCTGGGACAAGGTCATGAACCTGAACGTGCGTGGGTACTTCCTGCTGTCGCAGGCGGTGGCCAAGGCCAGCATGATCCCGCGCAAGCAGGGCCGCATCATCAATATCGCGTCCATCGCCGGCCTGGGCGGCAACCCGCCTTTCATGCAGACCATCGCCTACAACACCAGCAAGGGCGCGGTGGTGAACTTCACGCGCGGCCTGGCCTGCGAATGGGGCCACCTGGGCATCCGCGTCAACGCCATCGCGCCGGGCTTCTTCCCCAGCAAGATGACGGCAGGCCTGCTGGGCATGGCCGGTGAGGACAACATTGCCAAGGGCGCGCCCCTGCTGCGCATCGGCGACGACGAAGACCTGAAGGGTGCGACGCTGCTGTTCGCCTCCGATGCGGGCAAGCACATCACCGGGCAAATCCTGCCGGTCGATGGCGGCGTCAGCGCCTTGATCGGCGGTTGATTTCACGCCATTGAACCGACTCCACGAACGTTGAGGAACCACACCATGAGCACCATCAACCGCCAGATCCTGCTGGCTTCGCGCCCCAAGGGCGAGGCCACCGTCGACAACTTCAAGCTGGTCGAAAGCCCTGTGCCCTCCCAGGCCGAGCTGAGCGACGGCCAGGTCGTCGTCAAGCACCATTACCTCTCGCTCGACCCCTACATGCGCGGCCGCATGAACGACAGCAAGAGCTACGCCGAACCCCAGCCGCTGGACAGCGTGATGATCGGCGGCACGGTGGGCGAGGTGGTTGCCAGCAAGCACCCCAAGTTCGCCGTGGGCGACCAGGTGCTGGGCCTGGGCGGCTGGCAGGAATACGCCGTGGTCGACGCCAATGTGCGCGGCGCCATCCACAAGGTCGACACCACGCACATTCCCCTGTCGGCCTACCTCGGCTCGGTCGGCATGCCCGGCGTGACCGCCTGGTATGGCCTGGTCAAGATCATCAATCCCAAGGCCGGTGAGACGGTGGTCGTCAGCGCGGCGAGCGGCGCAGTGGGCAGCGTGGTCGGCCAGTTGGCCAAGGAGCGCGGCTGCCGCGTGGTCGGCTTTGCCGGTGGCGCCGACAAGTGCCGGTACGTGGTCGATGAACTGGGCTTCGACGCCTGCATCGACTACAAGGCGCACCCCGATCCGCGCGACCTGTACAAGGCCTTGAAGGAGGCCGCGCCCAAGGGCATCGACGGCTACTTCGAGAACGTGGGCGGCGCCATCCTGGACGCCGTGCTGCTGCGCATGAACGCCTTTGGCCGCCTGGCCATGTGCGGGATGATCGCCGGCTACAACGGTGAGCCCTTGCCCATGGCCAACCCGGCCCTGATCCTGGTCAACCGCTTGAAGATCGAAGGCTTCATCGTCAGCGAGCACCCCGAGGTCTGGCCTGACGCGACCAAGGAGCTGGGCACGCTGGTGGCCACCGGCAAGATGAAGTTCCGCGAGTCGATTGCCCAAGGCATCGCCAGCGCACCCGAGGCCTTCCTGGGCCTGCTCAAGGGCAAGAACTTCGGCAAGCAGCTGGTCAAGCTGGTTTGAACGCGCGACTCAAAACACATTGAAGGACAAGACATGTCGATCATGAATTTGCAAGCCGGCCAGACGGCCGTCATCACGGGCGCGGGCAGTGGCTTCGGCCTGGAACTGGCGCGCCTGGGCGCGGCCCGTGGCCTCAACCTCGTCATCACCGATGTGCAGCAGGATGCCCTGGACGCGGCCAAGGCCGAGCTGACCGGCCTGGGCGCCAAGGTCGTGGCCTTGCGCGGCGATGTCTCGCGCGCCGCCGACATCGAGGCCCTGGCCGCGGCTTGCGTCGAAAACTTCGGCGCGCCCAACCTGGTCATCAACAACGCGGGCGTGGCCCATGGCGGCCTGGTCTGGGAACACACTGTCCGCGATTGGGAGTGGGTGCTGGGCGTCAACCTCTGGGGGGTGATCCATGGCGTGCGCGTGTTCACGCCGCTGATGCTGGAAGCCGCGCGCAAGGATCCGAACTGGCGGGGCCACATCGTCAACGTGGCCTCGATGGCGGGCCTGCTGAACTCGCCCAACATGGGCGCCTACAACGTCAGCAAGCACGCCGTGGTCAGCCTGACCGAAACCCTGTACCAGGACCTGTCGCTGGTGACCGAGCAGATCAGTGCCTCGGTGCTGTGCCCTTACTTCGTGCCCACCGGCATCCACCAGTCGCACCGCAATCGGCCGGCAGAGTTGCGCAGCGAAGGCAAGCCCACACCCAGCCAGATGATCGCGCAGGCCATGAGCACCAAGGCGGTGACCTCGGGCCGCGTGTCGGCCAATGACGTGGCCCAGTTGGTGTTCAAGGCGGTTGAGCAGAACCAGTTCTACATTTACAGCCACCCGCAGGCCCTGGGCATGGTCCAGACGAGGATGGAGGACGTGGTTCAGGTGCGCAACCCGACCGACCCGTTTGCCGGCAAACCTGAGCTGGGTGAAAGCCTGCGCAAGTCACTGCGCGAAGCGATGGGCGGTTAAGCCGTCTTCGCGCAGGGGAGAGAGGGACGCTGCTGGGTCAGCGGGCGTCCTGCTCTCGGTGGCGCGCCAGGGCCACGCCACGCTTCACGAAGCGTTCCACCAGTTGCTCGACGCAGTACACCGAGCGGTGCTGGCCACCCGTGCAGCCAATGGCCACGGTGACATAACTGCGCTGATCGCCTTCGAGCGTGGGCAACCAGCGCAGCAAAAAGGTCTCGATTTGCGAGATCATCTCGGCCGCCTCGGGTTGCTGGCGCAGGTAGTCGATCACTGGCTGGTCGCGCCCGGTCAGGGGGCGCAATTCTTTCAGGTAATAAGGGTTGGGCAGCATGCGCACGTCGAACACGAAGTCGGCGTCCATGGGCACGCCCTGCTTGTAGGCGAACGATTCGAACACCAGCGTCAGGCGCGAGGCCTCGGCCTGCACCACGTTGCGGATCCACTGGCGCAACTGGGCCGGCCGCAGCAGCGAGGTGTCGATCACGGCCGACACTTCGCGCAAGGGCTCCAGCAGTTCGCGTTCCAGGTTGATCGTGTCGATCAGGGCCTGGTCCTGGAAAGCCAGTTGCTCGTCCATCTGCTCGGGCATGGGCGGCAGGCCGACGAAATCGCGGGTCGGTTGCTTGGCCTGCAACAGCGGGTGAGGGCGGCGTGTTTCGGAGAAGCGCCGCACCAGGGCGTCGGTGCTGGCGTCCAGGAACACCGACTTCACGCGGACGCCTTCGGTCTTCAACTCGGCCAGGATGGGCACGAGGCTGGGCAGGGAATTCGCGCTGCGCACGTCCACGGCCGCGGCCACGCGCCGGCGTTGTGCCTCGGGCCTGGCCAGCTCCAACGTGATCAGGCCGCGCAGCAGTTCAGGGGGCAGGTTGTCCACGCAGAAGTAGCCAGCGTCTTCCAGGGCATTGATGGCCACGGACTTGCCCGAGCCCGAGATGCCAGTCAGGAGGACGACGTCCAGGCTCATGCCGCTTCCTTGCGGCGGCGTTTGCCACTGGCTTGCTGCTCGTCCTCGGGGGATGCCTGGGCCGCGTCCACCATGACCTGGGCGTGGGCGCGGCTGGTATCGGTGACGGTCCCTCCCAACATGCGGGCCACTTCGCGCACGCGCTCGTCGCCGTTCACCTCGCGGATGTCGCTGGTGGTGGTGCCTTGGCTCAGCGCCTTGGAGACGACCAGGTGCTGGTGCGCGCAAGCGGCCACCTGGGCCAGGTGGGTCACGGCCAGCACCTGCTGGCTGGCGCCCAGCTTTTGCATCAGCTTGCCGACCGTGTCGGCCACGGCGCCACCGACGCCGGAATCGATTTCGTCGAAGATCAGGGTGCCGGATTGCGCGGCGGCGTCGGCGCGCTGCGAGGTGGTCACGGCGATGGCCAGGGCCAGGCGCGACAGCTCACCACCGGAGGCGACTTTGCCCAGCGGGCGGGGTGTGCTGCCAGCGTGACCGGCGACCAGGAATTCCACGGACTCCAGGCCGAATGCCTGCGGCTCGTCCTGCTTGGGCAAGGCGACCTCGAAGCGGCCCCCCGACATGCCCAGATCCTGCATGGCGGTGGTCACGGCCTGGGCCAGCGCAGGCGCGGCCTTCGCGCGTTGCTGCGACACGGTCTTGGCCACGGCCAGCCAGGCCTTGTGGGCGTCGTTGGCCACGCGCTCAAGGTGTTCCAAGTCGGCGGCGGCGTCCAGCGCGGCCAGGTCATCGCGCCAGCCTTGCAACAACTCGGGCAGGTCTTGCGGCAGGCGGCGAAAGCGCCGGGCCAGGCCCATCCAGGTGGCGATGCGGCCGTCGAGCTCGCCCAGGCGCGCAGGGTCAAGTTCGGTGTGGCGCAGGGCGCCGCTCAGGCTGTGGGCGGCGTCCTCCAACTGGGCCTGGGCACTGCGCAACACATCGAGCGCGCTGGCCAGGTTGGGATCGACCTCGGCCACGCTGTCGAGCGCATCGATGGCACGCGAGGTGAGGGCGCTGGCGCTGCTGTCGTCTTCCGAGATGGCGTTCAGGGCCAGTTGCGCGGCGTCCAGGATGGCCTGGCCATGCGCCAGGCGCTGGTGTTCGCTGTTCAGTTCATCCCATTCGGCAGCTTGGGGCTTGAGCTTGTCCAGTTCGGCGATCTGCCATTGCAGGCGTTCGCGTTCGCGGTCCAGGTCGGCTTGGCGGCCACGGGCGTCGTCCAGTTGGCGCTGGGCATCGCGGCGCAGGGCCCAGGCCTGTTGCAAGGCCAGGGTGTCCACACCCGCTTGCGCATCGACCAGGGCGCGCACCGAGTCGGCGCGGGTCAGGCTTTGCCAGGCGTGCTGGCCGTGGATGTCGACCAGGTGCTCGCCCAGTTCACGCAATTGCGTGACGGTGGCCGGGCTGCCGTTGATCCAGGCGCGACTCTTACCCTGGGCGTCGACCACGCGGCGAAGCAGCAGGGCCGCGCCGGGTTCGGCGGCATCGAAACCAGCCTCGTGCAGCCAGGGCGCCAGGCGTTCGGCCAGGGCTGCATGGGGCTCGAATTCAGCGGTGATGTCGGCACGGGCGGCGCCTTCGCGCACCACGCCGGCATCGCCCCGGCTGCCCAATGCCAGTTGCAGGGCGTCGATCAGGATGGATTTGCCCGCGCCGGTTTCGCCGGTCAGCGCCGTGAAGCCGGCGCGCAGATCGACCTCCAGGGCCGTCACGATGACGAAATCGCGCAGGGTCAGGCGGCGCAGCATCTCAGGCAACTCCCTCGTTCCAGCGCAATTTGCGGCGCAGGGTGGCGTAATAGTTCCAGCCCTTGGGGTGCAGGAAGCGCACCCGGTGAGCCGAGCGGCGCACCGTGATGCGGTCGCCGTGCAGCAGGCTGGCCAGGCTTTGCATGTCGAAGTTCATGCTGGCGTCCTTGGCCGCCACGATCTCGATGCTGATGACCCCAGTGTCCGGGATCACGATGGGGCGGTTCGACAGCGTGTGCGAAGCGATCGGCACCATCACCCAGCCCGCCAGGCCGGGGTGCAGCAAGGGGCCGCCGGCTGACAGCGCATAGGCCGACGAGCCCGTGGGCGAGGCCACGATCAGGCCGTCGGCCCGGTAGTTGGCCACGAACTGGCCGTCGATTTCGGCGCGGAGCTCCACCATGCTGGCGGTGGCGCCCCGGCTCACGACCACCTCGTTGATGGCGAAGCCCTCGTAGATGGTTTCCATGCCGCCATCCCGGTTCGGGCGCAGCACGGCGCCTTCGAGCATGGCGCGGTGTTCTTCCTCGTAGTGGCCGGTCAGGATCTGGGGCAGGGCGCTGACCATGTCCTTGTGCTGGATGTCGGTGATGAAGCCCAAGCGCCCCTGGTTGATGCCGATCAGCGGGATGTCGAAGCGCGACAACTCGCGGGCGATGGCCAGCATCGTGCCGTCGCCCCCCACCACCACGGCCACGTCGCACTGCTTGCCGATCTGCTTGAGGCTGAGCGAGCCGTAGTCGGTGATGCCGGTGTTGAGCGCGGTTTCCATCTCGAGCGAGACTTCGAGCCCCGCGCGGACCAGGATGGCGGCCACGTCTTCCAGCACCGGGCGGATGCCGCGGGCCTGGTATTTGCCGACCAAGGCGGCGTGGCGGAAACGGCAGGGCTGGAGGCTGGGCATGGGCAGAATTACACCACAGGCGACCGCCCTGAACGAGGGGTGGTTTCGCCCTGCGAACGCTGATTTGTGACGGCTTGTCCGCGTCAGCGCCTAGAATCAAAACCATGCTGGATGACCGTGCCAAGATACTGTTGAAAGCCCTGGTCGAGCGCTACATCGCCGACGGGCAGCCCGTGGGTTCCCGGACCCTGTCGCGGGCCGCCGGACTGGATTTGTCCGCTGCCACCATCCGGAATGTGATGGCCGACCTGGAAGACCTGGGCCTGATCGTCAGTCCGCACACCTCGGCCGGGCGCGTGCCCACGCCCCGAGGCTACCGCCTGTTCGTGGACACCATGCTCACGGCGCGCCCCTACGATTTCAACGTCGAAACGCGCGACCAGCTCCAGCCAGACCAACCCCAGCGCGTGATCGCCAACGCGGCGCAGATGCTGTCCAGCCTGTCGCAGTTCGTGGGCGTGGTCACGTCGCCGCGAAAGGCGTCGGTCTTCCGGCACGTCGAATTTTTGCGCCTGGGCGACAAGCGCGTGCTGGTGATCCTGGTGGCGCCCGACGGCGACGTGCAGAACCGCGTGCTGTTCACGGCACAGGATTACACCCAGTCGGAACTGGTCGAGGCCAGCAACATCCTCAACACGCACTACTCCGGTTTGTCGATCGAAGAAATGCGCAACCGCTTGAAGTCGGAAGTCGACCAACTGCGCGGCGACATCGCCAGCCTGATGCAGGCGGCGGTTCAGGCGGGCAGTGATGCGATGGAAGAAAGCACCGACCAGGTGGTGGTGTCGGGTGAGCGCAATCTGCTGACGGTGCAGGATTTTTCGAACGACCTGGGATCCTTGCGGCGTTTGTTTGACCTGTTCGAGCAGAAGACGCAGTTGATGCGGCTGCTGGAAGGTTCCAGCCGCGCCGAGGGGGTGCGCATCTACATCGGCGGGGAAAGCATGGTGGTGCCGTTCGAAGAGCTGTCAGTGGTGTCAGCGCCTTATGAGATCAATGGGCAGGTGGTGGGCACGCTGGGGGTGATCGGGCCGACGCGCATGGCGTATGACCGGATGATCGAGATCGTGGACATCACGTCGCGGATGGTGTCGAATGCGTTGAGCCAGAAGTAGGGCCGCCTAGACGGCTGGGCTTTGTCACTCAAGCAGAAGGGTGTGGGGGACGGCCTAGAGCGGCTAGGAAGCGCTTGCTTCTCGGGGGCGAGGTAGCCATTCGCCGCGGATGGAAAGACGCGAAATTGCGGTTCCGCGAGTTCTCTCATGTTGACGTAGGTGCTGGCTGGCATCGGCATTCAGTTGTTTCGGCCCGACGGCCACGGATGTCAAAAGGGGTACTCAAGTTCCGCCATTGCGGGAGTTGTCGGGCGAAGTCGAATGCTTTTTAGCAGGGCGTCCAGGCGCGACTTGCTTTCCTCAAAAGGGGGGGGATCGGTCTTCAGCCGTTCGATCTCCGAATCACGCGTTTCCGCTTGCGTGAAGCTGCGCATGTCCACCGCGATGAATGGCAGAACCTGAGAGTTCATCCAGCCGTTGTACCCTGTGAAGACACTGTAATTGTCAAACTTGCGCTTGCCCTCGGTCAGTTGAACGACCGTGCCACCTTGCTCTGCGGCCAGTTCACCGATGTAGGCGCGATGCGGGCCAATGCGCTTCTTGACCAGTTTGGCCACTTCTTGATTGGCAAAGCCTGCCATCAACCCTACCGATGCACGTGTGGTGGCCGCGAGCAGTGTGTTGGTGACAAGGCGCTCGTCAACCACCTGTGTGCGCAGGGTGTAGAGCACATTGGGGCGGTCATCAAAGCGGATCCCGGCCGCAGTCTTGAAGGGGACCGTGCCGTCATCAGGTATGAAGCCGTAGGGAATGCAAACCCCACGCTCTTTTGGAATGTCATACAGCTTGCGGGTCTGAAAGCGCTTCATGAAATCGGTGAACCATGCTTCACGTTGCGCATCGGTGCGTTTGTCGTTGAGATTGCCGCCCATCACGAAGTGATAGTAAACACCATCACGCAGCAAATAGCCTTGCAGATAGCGGCCTTGGGCGTAGCCTTTTCTGTCAGTCATTCCGAAATCCATTGGATGTGAGGCTTTGCCGACGTTGGCAAGAACTTGTTTTTCTTCAACCAATTCCTCTTCTAGTTCTGCGATGGCCCTGTCGTGCTGTTCTTGGGTGATGTTAGGGTCTCGCGTAGCTGAAGAACTTTTCTTCAGTTTGTCTAGGCGTCTCTTATTTATCGCAATACTTTCTTCGTGTTCCCTTTTGACATAGATCTTTTCATCTACGGCACTTTCGTACTGCGCGTCCAGCTGCTGCTGGGTGGCGCCTGGGTAGATGAGGACATAGAGGCCATAAGTGCCATAGTCGATCCCTTCGTCCTCGCTGCGGATTTCCCTGGATATGATCGGCATCTGGTCCTTAGGCGTTGTTGTCGACGAGCTCAGCGCCCATTTGACAGGCTTATCCAGATTGAACGTCAAACGCCCAAGGCATTCCTGCCTGCCTTTAGGGCCAGATAGATACTTGGCGTTCAATGCCTGCGCCAAATCATTTCGACCGGGGTGTGGGTTCTTATACGAACCATCATCGGCCTTGCTCGGTTGGCATGCGATCAAAGGCACGCTCAAAAGGATGCAAAGCAAACCTTGCTGCACTTTGGTCATACAGCTTGGCTTTCTGCGGGCGAGTTCGTGTTGATTGCCACGTTACTGTTAGTTGAAGAGCTTGAACCTACCATTGTGGGCGATGGGCTTGTGTGTTCCATCGCAATCACAGTCAGGTTAAAGCTCGACAAGTTGTTTTCCCAGGCCGTCCAGTTGACGGGGAGCGATGTGATGAAACCTTGAATTCCATTCGGCTCTTTGGTCAGTGACAAAGAATCCTTTGAATCTGCAGCAGGTTCATACGTGTGCTTGATGTCATGGACGGCCGCCCGCCGCCAGAACAGCTCGTCAAACGGCATGCGATAAGCAAGTCGCCCGCCACTTTCGTGTTTGGCGTAGTTCACATATCGCCAAAGCGGCCAGATTGAGCTTGGGGGTGTTCCCTTGTTAGCCTCTATCGGCTGAACTTTGGGGTGCGCCAAATTTCTGGGTATGAACCAGAATGCGGCCTCGTAGGTCTTTGCATTTTCTTCAGCAATATACTGAATTGCTTGCTGTGTAGATGAGGCCGCTGGGCTCTTGAGCAATGCTTCGCCGGCCAGTTCTTCAGATCTTCTATTTGTACTTGTCAAACCAAACAGCTTTCGCCACAAGCGCACACGCAAGTCATGCACTTTGCTGGCCACAGGATGGTCATTCACACCATCCAGTTTGGCCATGATGGGCGTGTCATCTGTGATCACCACCGCCAATTCCGAGTCACGGCTACCTAACTGACTGCGGTCATTGATGTTGGCGCTGCCAAGCACGGCGACACGATCATCCGCAATCAGCAACTTGCTGTGCACATAGATTTGTTCGGTCACCGGCTTCTTGCCGATGACATCCCAGTTGCGAAGATTCAAAAGCGTCAGGTAAGCGGTCCAATCCTTCCCACAAGCCTTCTGGATGGCTTCTGCATCCATGCCAGCAACTCGATGCTCGGCTTCTTCAATCGAGATTTTTTTCTGATCATGCAAGCGTTTGGCCAATATTCCACGTCGAATGCCATTGACCAAGCTGTGCTTGCCAAAAACCAGCGACTGCATGGTCAGGTGGGTTTGCGTCATGATGTTGACGACGTTCAGCAAGCCCTCTGGGTGAACTGGCAAAACCATGTACACATGAAACGGCTTGTCGTCGTAAATGGCTTGGGTGATGCGGTCCACCAGGGCCTGGCCAATCGGGTTGAGCAGTCGTTCCTGCGGTTTGCCCATCAGGCGCAATGCCTCAATGGTGGTCGCATTGGTCATGGCCTGTTTCAGATCGGCCATGAACGCCTTGCCATGTGCCAATTCCATGACTTCTGGGACCATGTCCCAGCGCATGGCGGTGGGCACTTTTGAGATAGGCAAGCCGCGGATGCCCAGCATGTCAATGCATTGCTGATAGGTGGTCGATGACTCGATCGTGAGCAAGGCATCCATGGGCCCCGACTTTTTTCCTCTGGCCTCGCCTTCGTCACCATACGCCGTTTGAAAGAACTGACCCTCAATGTAGATGAATTTGCTGGAGCCTTGGATGACCTTGATCATGGCCTTCAGGCAATTGTTCTGTTGCATGGCGGGAGCATTGGCTCCCAATTCAGCGTTTTCTTGTGTGACCAACTGCTTGGGGGCACTGCGCACAACTTGCACCCAATTGCTGCCACCGCTCTCCTGGTGCACTGGAAAATCTGCCTTGGCAATGCGTGGTGCTTTTGGCGTCTTGATGATTTGTAAACCAATTTTCTCCAGCAATGGATCAACCAGCTTTGCGTAGGGATCCCGGTATCTGGCAAAAGACTTCTCATAGCTTCGTGCTGATCCATTCCAGCGGCGCACGAAGTTCATGCTCAGGTCAAACACAGCCGAGCCTTTGATGTGGCAATGCACGTCGTGCCATGGCATACGTGGCTGACAGTCAACATCGATGATCTTGCCGCTCTTGGGCGTGACCTTGGTATGTTCGAGCAGCCTTTCATAGCGCTTGGGCAACTCGTGGGATGTGGCATACAGCGCTGCAAAGACTGCGTACGACAAGGCATGCACAACGGAAGAAACCTCTTGAAGCATCGCTGGTGGCACGCGATTGAGGTCAGCGTTGTTCAACCAGGCCAGCAGCGCCGACATGGCATTGGCGGCATTGGCCGACCCTGTGTCACGCAGTGCCTGCAGTTTCTCTTGCACGTCTTTGGGCAATTGAGCCCATGCCCACCGGGATGCATCTTGCGCTGCGCCAGCCGCTGCTTTCTTGACGGGGCCGGTGAATCGCCCAAGGAGATCGCTGTTTTCCCAGCTGTTCATGGCTTGGGTTTTTGCATCACTGATGTGTTGGGTGACGGCCGATTTCGCATCCCAAACCGGTGCAAACAGGTCGGCGGGCGAGGTCAAGAATGTGGCAATCCATCCGGTGAGCCCATCCAGAGTACAGGCCGCCAGCAACTCCGCTCTGGTCAGACAATCGGCTTGTTCAACATTGCTTAGATCGTGGACAGGAGGAATGCATGAGTTGTACAGCTCATTGAGTGTCCGCCCCTCTGGCTTCAAGCTGAAGTTGCCGTCGTCACGTCGGCCATAGGCTAAGTCGATGCCTCCAACAAATGCATGTTTGTTGTCAACCACGACTTGCTTTTGATGATGAGAGAAGAACAAACCCAATGAGCCTTGATCACCTTGCTGCATGGCTGGCAGGCAGTAGGCGCGCCCCTTTGGCTTGCCGGCGTTGAGCTGGAAAACGGCCAACATGGTTTCGAAGTCGCCCGTGTCCACACCAGCTTTGGGCGATAGCCAGGGCATCACGTAGACGGAGGCGCCGTTGTCGACCGCTTCCCTCAGGCAATCAAAGAGGGTGGTCTTGCCATCGAGTTCGACGTCGTAGTTGACCTGCCATCCCGCGATGAAGACGGTTTTCTTGGCCTTGCGGATGTAACCCGCCACGGCCTTAAAGTACTCCTCGCCTGTGACGTAGAAATCAACGTCATTGCCCCGGTGTGGCTCGCTGAACAACTGCCCCCAATCCAATTCCTCAGGCAGGCCCAAGCGTTTCATGCCATCGACTCGGACATTTTCGGTGTTCTTGGGAAACCACGCTGGGGCGGATCGGGCCTGTGCGGTTGGTTTGCCGTCTTTGTCCACAGGCTGATGGATTGTCTTTCCTGGCATGTCAATGTCCCTGGCGTTTATTCTTTTAGCTTGCCCAGCAGCGATGCGTTGGCGCTGGTTTGCAGTGTCTTCTTGGCTTGCTTGAGGTCTTCTGCCGAATCAATGTTGTTCAGGTGCGCGTGCGTGTCATCACTGAAATCTGCAGCATTCAAGGCTTGACGCAGTTGGTCTTCCTTGCTCCACGCAGGATCCTGAACCTGAGCGCTGAGTTGCACGGCTTGGCCTGGATACAGAAGCCAAAGGCTGTTGGGATGAGTCAGATACGCCTTGCCCAATGCCTTTTGCTGATCTCCGGATAGCTTGACCAGGCCTTGCACGTCTGTTTCTCCGACCATGAGCACTGAGTCGTTGGGAACAATGCCCATCCCGCGAGGCTTGGAAATGGATTTGACAATTTTCCAAGGAGTGTGTGAAAGGGCGTGTCCATTGGGACCAGGGACATCGGTCAGGCGCATGTTGAAGCTCAATTCCTGCACTGGCAGCGTCGACCTTGGCAAGCGGGGCATGCTCCACGACTGCGTCCCGCCCCCCACCATTGACCTTTGCGCTGCCTGCACGGTGATCTTCCCCGGGCATTCCACCGTCAAGCTCCCACCATCCATCGTGATGCTGGCCCCGCCACTCACCGCCAACACCACCTTTTTGGCCGCAGCCACCGTGACCACACCTTGAGCCGTCTTGATCTCCAGCACATCCTTGGCCGCGATCTGAGCGGGCCCAGCCTGCGCCTGCAGATCAATCGGCCCCTGGGCTGCGATCACCGTCAGGCCCTTGCCCGCAGCTTCGCCGCCGGGCTGGATCGCCCCGGCCAGAATGCCGATGGCCTGTCCGGTGTGGATGCGTGCCTGCCCGCCCACGGCCCAGTGCGTGTCCTGCCCGCTGGCGATGGTCGTGGTGTCTTCGCCGCTCAGGTGCAAGTCCTGCCCCGCCGTCACGCCCACACCCGCTTTGCCAACGATGGCAATGTTGGGGTCCGACATGTGCGGCACCTTGCCTGCCGCAGTTCGGGTGGACCTGTCCGAGGCATCGGCCAAGGCATCGGGCAGTTGAGAAACGTTGACCATGCCGCTCAAGCTCTTGGCCAAGGCAGCGGCTGGTGCCAGCTGATCATTCAAAGTGCTTTGATTGGCCTGCCTGCTGCCCGCCGCGCTCGCCAGTCCCACCGTCTGGTGCGTCACTGCCGCCTGATGAAAGGTCTGCGCCAGTTGCTGCATCTGCTTGGCCAACGCCATTCCCGCTGCATTGTCACCGGCGCCTTCCGCTGTTTGCCCAGCGCCGTTGGCCAGGTTGTAAGTGCTCAACATCACACCCCGTACCGCGCGCACGCCACCCCAGGCGTCGGTGCGCAGCTCAAAGCCCAGGCCGCGGAAGCTGCCTCGGTGGTTGTCGGCCTGGTGCAGCAAATGCCCCATCTGCAACCAGGTCTGGGCTTGCGTGCTGTGCAGGTGCAGGCGAGCCTGGCTGGGCGTGTCGTCGAACACCAGTTGGTTGTAGCCCTGGCCGCCAAACTCCTTGCTCTTGACGCCGCTCAGGGCCGCCGCGTTGTTCTGGCCTTCGGCGCCATCGCTGGCGGCACCCGCTGCCGCGCCGTGCCAGGCTGGACTGTTGCCACCGGCGCCTGAGCCCACCAGATTCATCTGGCTGCTGGGGCTGTGGTCGCTGGACTCGGCAAAGGCGCTGCGGTTGGCGGCTTTGGGCTGACCCCCGGGTGTGCGGGGCACGCCGCCTTCGCCCCGGCCGTTGTACAAACTGGCATGCACGTAAGGGCGGTCGATGTCGTTGTTCAAGAAGCCGACCAGCACTTCGTGCCCGATGCGGGGAATGAATTGGTGGCCCATGCCAGCGCCCGAGAGGCGCTGCATGACACGCACCCAGCAGCTGTGGTCGCTGCGGTTGCGGCCCTTGCGTTGTGGCGCATGCGGATGGGCTTGCCAATGGAACTTGACTTTGACGCGGCCCAGCTTGTCGGTGTAGAGCTCGTCCGGACCATTGGCGGCCGTGCTGCCATCCGGGCCGACCACGATGGCCGTTTGCATGCCCAGCGCGGTGGGGCGCGGCCGTGGGCGCAGGCCGGTGCCATCCAGCAGCACCGCGCGCCAAGGCACGCTGCGGCGCAAGGCCTGGAACTGGCAAGCGAAGCCGGTCTGCACCGCCTGCCGCTGCAAATCTGTGGTGTCGACCCGATCCAATGGGGCCACCGACTGGTTGAGTTGAGGCAGTTCGGCGCGTCCCAGGGTCTTCATGATCTTGTCGCTGAACTCCTTGGGCAGGTTGTTGATGCCATAGGCGTCCACGCCGTGCACGAAGAACTCCTTGTCGTCCGGGGTCAGGCCAAAGGTGGCCAGCGGGTCGAGGGTGGATTGCGTGACGGCCATCCAGGTGCCTGCGCGCAGGGTGCGCACGGTGCCCCGGCCCAGCCATGTCTTGTAGCGGGCCTCGTGGGCTTCTTGCAAGCGCGTGGCGGTGAACTGGGCCTCGGCCTGGTTGCTGAACAGGTAGTCGCCGGTGGGGTCGTAGTTGGTCAGCCAGTTTTGAAGGCTGGTGGCCTCGTCGCCTCCCCATTGATGGTGGGTGGGCGCGTCGGAGGTGATGGCACTGTTGGCCACGTAGTCCCAGCCTTGCAGCACGGTGGCGGCCGTGCCGATGCGGCGGATGGCGCCCATGGCCTGGATGGTGTCTTGCGCTTCCTGGCTGCTGCTGCGGTGAAAGCGGATGCCCTGGCCGCCCGCGCTGCTGGCGCTGACCTGGTCTTGCGGCTGGTTGGCGCTGTTGGCAAAGAAGACCACGGTGTGGCCGCCCGGTGCGGCTTCGTCTTCTTCGACGCGGTAGCACAGGCCTTCTTCGGCCAACAGCCGGCTGACGAAATCGAGGTCGCTCTCGCGGTACTGCACGCAGTAGGAACGCTGGCCGCCATTGCGGGCGAACAGGCCTTGCGCCACGTGGCTGGCCACGTCGTCGTCCCATTTCCAGGCGGCGATGGACGCGTGGTCGGCGAACACGTCCTCCACGATCTCGATGAGCGATTGGTCTTGCCAGACGCGGCTGGTGAGCGTGTGGCCCAGCAGGGCGATCCAGGGCTGCACCAGCAGGCCCTTGCGCGTCAGGCCGCCATCGGCCTCCAATGCATCAGCACCGACGACATAGCCGCTGCGCCGCGCGCGGCTGCCATCGGCCAAGGTGGTGTGCAGCGTGATGGGCCGCGCGTACAGCTCTTTGAGCTCAACGTGGGCGTTGAGCACCAGGGCGTTGATGTACAGGGAAAACGGCTGAGAAACGGCCTCGTGCAGCACGAAGCTTTCGACCATCAAGTCCGCGGGCAGGCTGCCTTCCTGACCGCCGGGCGCCGAGAGGGTGTAGAGCCGGGCCTCCGTGGCCCACTGGCCGATGACGGCCGCCAAGGCGCGGCTGACCTCAGACTTGAATGAATCCAGACCCATTGAGGGCTTCCCTGACGTTGTTTTATTGGAAACAGATGCAAGGTGGGATTTTCAGGTCTGAATGGGGTGGGGCAAGGCCCCCTGATGGGGTGTCGGTGTAACGAGTTGAAAGCGCCGAGATGGCGTCCTCGGTTTAATAGCTGCTGAGGAAGGCGTCCACGGTGCTTTCCACCGCCTGCAGATAACTTTGCTTGCCGTCCTTTCTGGTAGACGGGGAGATGCCTTTGATGAAACTGCGCTTGCCGTTGATTTCTGCATCAAGGTAGACGATGAATTCGTTGTCGTCGATCGCCGTGTTGAACATATTCGAGTTGACGTTGGCAGTCCTGAAATCGTTGTCGTAGGAAGACTGGGTGTTCCAGTAGGTGACGAAGTGGTGAACCGTGACATTCAGCGGTGCGCTTGCATCTTGGCGGCGGCCATCAGGCCGTCGACCGCGGCGGACGCCTGGTCCTTGCGCCACAACAGCCCGGTTTCAACCTCGGGCGCCGCGCCGCTCAACTGCACATAGACCACGCCGGTGCGCTGCAGATTCTGCAGGGACTCAGGCACCAGCGCGATGCCCATGCCCACCGACACCAGGCTGATGATGGTCTGCATCTGGATGGCCTCCTGCCCGATGCGCGGCGTGGCCTGGTGGGCCGTGTAGTAGTCGGCGATGAGATCGTGGAAGGCCGGTGCGCTTTGCCGTGGGAACACGATCAGCGGCTCGTCCAGCAGCGTGCGGAAATCGATCTGACCATGGGTCGGGCGGTGTTTGCGGCTGCGGACCCAGGCCTGTGGCAAGGCCACGACCAAGCGCTCCTTGCGCAAGGGCAGATAGCGCAGCGACTTGGGAAACGCCATGCCCCGCGGAGGAATCACGATGCCGATGTCGATCTCTTGGTTCAGCAAGGCGTCGATCTGCACATCGCTGGTGGCCTCGCGCAGAGTGACTTGCACGTTGGGATGCTGCGCGCGGTAGCGCTGCAGCAGACCGGGCAGCACGCCATAGTCGGCCGTGCTGACGAAGGCCAAGCTCAGGGTGCCGATCTCGCCACGCGACAGGCGCCTTGCCTTGTGGGGCAACTCGGTGGCGGCGGCCAGCACCTGCCTGACTTCGGGCAGCCATTGTTCGCCCACGGCCGTGAGCTGCACCGAACGCTTGGTGCGCGCGAACAGTTGCACGCCAAGCGACTCTTCCAGCGAGATGATCTGCTGGCTCAGCGGTGGCTGCGACATGTGCAGCCGGTCGGCAGCGCGCCCGAAATGGAGCTCTTCGGCCACGGTCACGAAGTACTGAAGTTGGCGCAGGTTCATGGTGAAGCCTTGTTTTCAATAAAGTCGCTAAAAGACTTGATCGAAAGTAAATCAGATATTTTACAGATCACCGGTCGACCGGAAGAATGACGACATCCCCATTCATCCCAGGACACCGCCATGCCGCACAACGAGCGTTCCAGCCACATCACCCAGGGCATCGCGCGTTCGCCCAACCGGGCCATGTACTACGCCATGGGCTACCAGCAGGCCGATTTCGACAAGCCCATGGTGGGCATTGCGAATGGGCACTCCACCATCACGCCCTGCAACTCCGGCCTGCAGAAGCTGGCCGACGCGGCCGAGCAGGCCATCAAGGCGGCTGGCGCCAACCCGCTGCTGTTCGGCACGCCCACGATTTCCGACGGCATGGCCATGGGCACCGAGGGCATGAAGTACTCGCTGGTGTCGCGTGAACTGATCGCCGATTGCGTGGAAACCTGCGTGCAGGGCCAGTGGATGGACGGCGTGCTGGTCATCGGCGGTTGCGACAAGAACATCCCTGGCGGTGTGATCGCGATGGCGCGCACCAATGTGCCCAGCATCTACGTGTATGGCGGCACCATCAAGCCTGGGCGCTGGCAGGGGCGTGAACTGAACCTGGTCTCGGTGTTCGAAGCGGTGGGCGCTTTCAGTGCCGGCAAGATGAGCCAGGCCGACTTCGATGGCATTGAGCGCAACGCCTGCCCCTCCTCGGGTTCCTGCGGCGGCATGTACACCGCGAACACCATGAGTGCCTCGCTCGAAGCGCTGGGCCTGGCCTTGCTCGGGTCATCCACCATGGCCAACCCGGACCAGGAGAAGACCGACCACGCGGCCGAATCCGGGCGGGTGCTGGTCGAGGCCATCAAACGCCAGATCAAACCGCGCGACCTCATCACACGCCGGTCCATCGAGAACGCGGTGAGCCTGGTCATGGCCCTGGGTGGCTCCAGCAACGCGGTGCTTCATTTCCTGGCCATCGCGCGGGCCGCCGAGGTGGACTGGACGCTGGACGACTTCGAGCGGGTGCGCCAGCGCGTGCCGGTGTTGTGCGATCTGAAGCCCTCAGGCCGCTACCTGGCCACCGACCTGCACCGCGTGGGCGGTGTGCCGCAGGTGCTCAAGCAGTTGCTGCGCGCAGGCTTGCTGCACGGCGATTGCCTGACCATCACGGGCCTCACCCTGGCCGAAGCGCTGGACGCCATCCCCGACCGCAGCCTGGCCGACCAGGACGTCATCCGCGGCATGGGTGATCCGCTCTACGCCAAGGGCCACCTGGCCATCCTCAAAGGCAACCTGGCGCCCGACGGCGCGGTGGCCAAGATCACCGGCCTCAAGCAGCCGCGCATCACGGGGCCGGCGCGCGTGTTCGACGACGAGGCCAGTGCCATGGCGGCCATCCTGTCGGACCGCGTCCAGGCGGGCGATGTGGTGGTCCTGCGCTACCTGGGACCGGTCGGTGGGCCGGGCATGCCGGAAATGCTGGCGCCCACGTCGGCCCTGGTCGGCAAGGGTCTGGGTGACTCGGTGGGCTTGGTGACGGACGGGCGTTTTTCCGGCGGCACCTGGGGCATGGTGGTGGGCCACGTGGCGCCCGAAGCGCAACGGGGCGGCGCGATCGCGCTGGTGGAAGAGGGCGATCACATCACCATCGATGCGGACACCTTGTCGCTGCACCTGCATGTGGCCGATGACGAATTGGCCTTGCGCCGTGCACGGTGGGCGCCCCGTGAAACGCTGCCCAGGCCCGGGGTGCTTGGCAAGTACGCTCGCCTGGCCGGCCCGGCCAACCTGGGCGCGACCACGGGATGATGGACGAGCGAGCGCGGCGGGGGGGCCGCGCCTGTACTATCCTTCACGCCATGTCGCTCGACACCGATCCTCCCACCCCCATCCAGCCGCTGGTGGCTTTGCGTGCCCTGCTGGCGCTTCGACGCGACCCGCAGGACACCAGGCAGGTGTTCATCCTTGGCGAGGCGATCAAGGGCAAGTCGCCGTTCACCCTGTTGAACCGATTCAGGCGGGATCCGATGGGGCAGGAGCGTCTGCGCGAGCGCCGCAAATTGATCGACACTCTTCAGCGCACCGACTGGCTGGCCAGCCTGCCCGAAGGCACGCTGGGCCGCACTTACCACGCCTTCCTGGCCGAAGAAAACCTGTCGGCCCAGGGCCTGGTCGAGGTCTCCATGGCGAGCGGCATGACCATGCCCGACGATGGTTCGGACCGGCATTTCATTGGCCGCCAGTTGCGCGACATGCACGACCTTTTCCACGTGCTCAGCGGCTATGGCCGCGACGAGTTGGGCGAGGTCTGTGTGCTGGCGTTTTCTTACCCGCACCAGGGCACGCGCAGCTTTGCCTTGATCGCCACGCTGGGGGCCTTGCACCTGAGCCGTCGACTCAAGGTGAGTGGTGTGCTGGGAGCGGTCTGGCAGGCTTGGCGGCAAGGCCGGGCCGCGTCGTGGTTGCTGGTCCAACCGATGGAATCATTGCTGGTGCAAGACCTGACACGTTTGCGCCAGCAGCTCAACATCGCGCGGCCCACGCGCTACCTGGCGGTGCTGGCGCGCCTGTCGGCCAAGGGCCATGCCGTGGCAAGGCCACCCGGCGTCTGACGCAGAAGGGCCATCGATCTCGATCTGGTGGGTGGGTTGGATCAGCAGCGTCCGGAACGCCGGCTGCGCGGCTGCAACTTGTCAACCTCGGTGATTTGTTGCTTGAGCAGGATCAGCAAGGTTCGTGCTTCGTCGACAGACAAGTGCAGGTGGCTGGTGACCGCTTCATCGCGCGCGGCGCGTGGCTGCACCACCAAGTCGACCCCGATGGAGATCAGGCCGTTTTGCTGCTTCGCCGATTTCAGGCGCTGGATTTCGATGTCGTAGGTCTTCATGCACGCTCTCCGCCAGGCCGTTCGCGCGCAAATCAGGGGATTTGGTAGGCCGTGTTGGACTTGAACCAACGACCAAAGGATTATGAGTCCTCTGCTCTAACCAACTGAGCTAACGGCCCGCACGATGCCAAGCCAGCCATTTTGACACGGGATTCACGGCCGGCCAGCGTGAACGGCCGCATTCAAAGCCGCCGCTGCGCCGCTGGCGGCGGTGTCCACTGGTAGAGCCAGGTCTCGCTCATGGGTTGGCCGTTGTAGCTCAGGTAGAGGCGGAGTTCCACCGGCGCGGTGCCGTCGTCGGTGGGGCGCAGGTCGAACATGGCGCGGTAGCCATTGACCGAGGCCAAAGGCCGGGCCGAGGTGATCTCAACCTTGCCGCGTGATGCGGTGATCACGGGTTCGACCTTGGCGCCGTCGCGCAGCATGGGCAGGTCGCCACCTGCGAAATCGACCACGAAGCGCCAAGAGAAATACTGCCGCTTCTGGCCCACCACACCACCGATGCCGGTGCGCGTGGCCACCACCTGCGCGGCGGTTGGCTGAGCCGGTGGCTTGGCACCCCAGTGCAGGCGGTAGCTGAACAGGCGTTCCTGCCCTGCTTGCAGCTTGGCCTCGGGGTTCCAGAACGCCACGATGTTGTCGTTGGTCTCGTCGTCGGTGGGCAACTCGACCAGTTGCACGGCGCCTTTGCCCCAGCCGGCCTTGGGTTCGACCCACAGGCTGGGCCGGCGCTCGTAGAACACGCCATCGTCCTGGTAATGGTCGAAATTTCGGTCGCGCTGCAGCAGGCCGAAACCGCGCGGATTCTCGTCGCTGTGCGAACTGAAGCGCAGGCCGGCGGGGTTGGTGACCGGGCGCCAGATCCACTCGCCATTGCCGCGCCACATGGCCAGGCCGTCGGAGTCGTGGATCTCGGCGCGCCAGTCGTTGGCCATGCGGTGGTCGTTCTCGCCATGCTGGAACATGCTGGTCAAGGGCGCGATGCCCAGCCGGTCGATGGTCTTGCGCGGGTACAAGGCGGCATCGATGTCCATCACCATCGTCTCGCCTGGGTGGATGTCGAAGCGGTAGGCGCCAGCCACGCTGGGCGAATCGAGCAGGCCGTAGACCGTGATGACCGAGGAGGTGGGGTCGGGGCGCTCAAGCCAGTAGGCCTTGAAGACGGGGAACTCTTCGGGCGTCTCGGCGCCACAGTTGATGGCCAAGCCGCGCGTCGACAGGCCATACTGCGCCTCACCGCCCACCGCGCGGAAGTAGCTGGCGCCCAGGAAGGCGGCCACGTCGCGCTTCCAATCGGTGTGGAAGTTGAGCCTGAAACCGGCGAAGCCCAGGTCCTTCGACAGGCGCTTGCCATTCACGCCGCTTTTGCCGTAATCGAACATGGCCGGGTCGTAGGCCAGTTCTTGTGCCTGGCCATCGATGACTTCATGCATGTGCACCGGCGCGGTGAATCCCCGGCCCAGGTGGAAGAACTTCACCTCGAAGCGGCGCTTTTGCTGGGCCCACAAGGCATGCTCGTCGCGGTAGCCGATGGCCTGGTACTGGTCCCAGTCGAGCTGGGTCAACTCGGCGGGCACGCGTTCTGCCGCGGCTTGCCAGGGCTGTTTCGACAGCGCGCTGGCTTGGCCTTTCAGCCAGGCGTAGCTGAAGGGCTGCGGCTTGCCGAGCTTGCTCACTGCCCCGGCCTGCTCGGCGGCCAGGAGGTTGGGCATCGGGATGCCCGCGGCCGCAAGGGCGGCGGCGGTCTGCATGAAATGACGTCGTTGCATGCGAAGGGGCCTCCTTGTGTGTTGGTCCCTATGCTATCCAATCATCATGGCGGCATGTTTCTCGGGGTTACTTGACCTGCTGCTTGCCCAGCTTGCGGGCCAGGGTGCGGCGGTGCATGCCCAGGCGGCGCGCGGTCTCCGAGATGTTGAAGCCAGTCTCGGCGAGGATCTCGTGGATGCGCTCCCATTCGAGCGTCTTGATGGACGTGGACCGGTTGGTCAAGCCGACCTCGGTGTCGCCCTCGGCCCGTCCAAAGGCGGCTTCGATGTCGTCGGTGTTGGACGGCTTGGCCAGGTAGTGGCAGGCGCCCAGCTTGATGGCCTCGACCGCGGTGGCGATGCTGGCGAAGCCCGTCAGCACCACGATCAGCATGTCGGGGTTGTGCTCGCTCAGCTTCTGCACGCAGGACAGGCCCGAGGCTTCGCTGTTGAGCTTCAGATCGACCACGGCATAGCCAGGCGTGCGGTCCCTGAGCAGTTCGACCATGCCTTCCAGGCTGGCGGCGAGCAGGACTTCGTAGCCGCGTCGCTCAAAAGAACGGCTGAGCGTGCGGGCGAAGGCGGCGTCGTCTTCCACGATGATCAGCAGTCGCTCAGCTTCTTCCATGGGCTTCATCTTCTTCAAAAGTGATGGCGGACAAGGGCAATGACAGCGTGACGACCGCGCCACCGCCCGCGCGGTTGCGCGCCGTGAGGCTGCCACCCAGGGTGCGGGCCACGTTCACGGCCAGGAACAGGCCCAGGCCCCTACCGGGACGACCCTTGCTGGACTGGTAGGGCTTGCCGAAATTGGCCAGCATGGCGGGACCGAAGCCTGGACCATTGTCGGTGACCGTGATGGTCATCGTGTCGGCGTCGCGGGTCACTTCCATCTTCAGGTGGGACGAGGCTTCCAGCGCATTGTCGAGCACGTTGCAGATGGTCTGCTTCAAGGCCGAGTCGGACACCATGGTCAGGTCCTGGCCAAAGCGGTTGTCATAGACGAAGGCCGTGGCCGGTCGGGTGGCGCGCCATTCGTCCACCAGCTCGTCCATGAAAGTGCAGACGGTGGTCTTCTCGGACGATTCGCCGCGCGCCTCGCCGGCCGACAGCAGGATGCCGCTGACGATGGTTTTGCAGCGCTGCACCTGGGTCTGCATCTCTTCGACTTCTTCCAGCAACTCGGGTTCGGAGGTGAAGGAGGGCAGCCGCGCCCAGTCGCCCAGGATGACGGCCAGCGTGGCCAATGGCGTGCCCAGCTCGTGGGCGGCACCCGAGGCCAGCAGGCCCATGCGAACGATGTGTTCTTCTTCGGCCGCGCGTTGCCGCAGGTTGGCCAGGCGCGCATCGCGCTTGCGCAGGTTGAGGCTGATGCGCGTGATGAAGATCACCAACAAGGCAGCGTTCAGCGCAAAGCAGATCAGCATGCCTTGCATGTAGGGGTTGAACAGGCCGCGGTCCTGGTCTGGCGGAAACGAGAGCGGCATGCCGAACAGGGCCAGGCTGGCAAAGCAGGTGGCGGTGATCGCGAAGATGGTCCAGGTGGACCAGGCCTCCAGCAGCAGGGCGGCCAAAGTGACTTGCAGCAGGTACAGGAAGGCGAAGGGGTTGGTGACGCCGCCGCTGAGGTAGAGCTGCGAGGTCAGCATGCTCACGTCCACCAGCAAGGCGAAGAACAATTCGCCGTTGGTGACTTCGCGGTGCGAGCGCCAATGCACCTGGCTGACCAGGTTGAAGGTGGCCAGGCAAGCCAGCACGGTCAACAGGTGCCTGAGCGGCAGTTCGATGTCGTAAGCGAAGTGCGCCACGGCGATCGTGATGATCTGCCCGACCACGGCGATCCAGCGCAGCTGGATCAGCAACTGCATGTTCTTCAAGCCGGTGGCATCGTTCACGCCACGGACCTTGGCCGCGGGCGGTGGGCGCAGGGTCTCTTCGATCGCTGGGGGAGGTGGCTGGCGTGGCATCGGTGTTTCCGTCGTCGGGCTAGCCGGCATTCTGTACCGTCCCGCCACGCCTCAGCTTTTGCTCGTCGCGCCGCACGAACCAGGCCCCGGCCAGCACCATCAGGGCCAGGGCGTACCAGGTGATCGCGTACACGAGGTGGTTGTTCTTGAAGGCGATCACCGTGAGCCCGCCCGCGGGCCACTCTTCGGCGCGGGTGGCTTCGGCGTCCACGAAGTAGGGCGCGACCTGGCTCAGGCCCTGGGCCATGGCGATGGCGGACACGTCACGCGAGTACCAGCGCTGGTTCGATGGATCGTTTTGTCTCAGGAAACCGCCGCCGGGTTCGCTCATGCGCAGCAAGCCGACCAGGGCGACCTCGCCGGCTTGTTCGGTGTCGGCACGGCTGGCGCGGCTGCGTTTGTCGGGAGGGACGAAGCCCCGGTTGACCAGCACGATCGTGCCATCGGCCGCCTGGAGCGGGGTCAGCACCCAGAAGCCTGCGCCCAGGACGGTGCTGGCCTGCACCAGCGTTTCTTGTTCATGGAGGAAATGGCCTTTGAGCCGCACGTGGCGGTACTCGTCGGCGTTGGCATGGACCTGGGGCCATTGGGCGGCGCGGGGCGCATCGGTGGCCGGGGCCTGGACCCGCTGGTCAACCCGTTCGATCAGGTCGAGCTTCCAGAACAGGCGCTTGACCTGCCAGGTGCCCAAGGCGGCGAAGACCGCGAAGAGCAAGGCCGCGAAGATGGACAAGGCGGCCAGGACCAGGGTGGAACGCGGACCACGCCGCTGAGCGCTGTCGTCACTCATGGCGTGGTCTCGTGCCCTCAGGGCATGTTCTTCATTTCGTGGATCGACATGGGCATCATGTTGGCGTTCATGTGGAACATCACCCACAGGGAGCCGCTCAAGGTGATCACCACCAGCACGATCGTGAAGATCAGGGCCAGCATGTTCCAGCCACCTTCGGACCGCGCGTTCATGTGCAGGAAGTAGATCATGTGGACCACGATCTGCACGGCGGCGAAGCCCAGGATGACCAGGGCGGTGGTGCTCGAGTTGTTGAACACATTGCCCATGACCAGCCAGAAGGGGATGGCCGTCAGGATCACCGACAGCACGAAGCCGATGGTGTAGTCCCTCAGGGAGCCGTGGTTGCCATCGTCGTGGCCGTGGTGGTCGTCATGACCATGGTGGTGGGCGCCGTGCGCCGCGGTGTCGTTGTGCGCGCTCATGGCAGCACTCCCATCAGGTACACAAAGGTGAAGACGCCGATCCAGACCACGTCCAGGAAGTGCCAGAACATGGACAGGCACATCAGGCGGCGCTTGTTCTCGTGGGTCAGGCCCAGCTTGCCGACCTGCACCATCAGCACGATCAGCCAGATGATGCCGAAGGTGACGTGCAGGCCGTGGGTGCCCACCAGCGTGAAGAAGGCCGACAGGAAGGCGCTGCGTTGCGGGCCCGCGCCTTCGTGGATCAGGTGCGCGAACTCATAAAGTTCAAGCCCCAGGAAGGCGGCACCGAACAGGCCGGTGATGCCCAGCCAGACCAGCGTGGCGCGCACGTGCTTCTTGTTCATCTCCAGCATGGCGAAGCCATAGGTGATGGACGACAACAGCAGCATGGAGGTGTTCAGCGCCACCAGGGGCAGGTCGAACAGGTCGGCGCCCGAAGGACCGGCGGCGTAGCTGCGGCCCAGCACGCCATAGACGGCGAACAGGCAGGCGAAGATGAGGCAGTCGCTCATCAAGTACAGCCAGAAGCCGAGCAGCGTGCCGTTCTCGGGGTGGTGGTCTTCGGCCACGTGGAAGCTGATGGGCTCCTGGCCGTTGGGGGTGAGGGTGGCGGTATTAGACATGGCTGCTCAGCAGGTGGGTGCGTTCGGCCTCGGTGCGGATCACGTCATCCACGGGGATGTAGTAGTCGCGCTTGTAGTTGAAGGTGTGGACGATGGCCGAGACGATCAGTGCGATGAAGGCCAGGACCGCGGGGATCCACATCTGCCAGATCATGGCGAAGCCGAAGGCGGTGCTCAGGCCTGCCAGGATGATGCCGGCGCCCGTGTTCTTGGGCATGTGGATGGGCAGGAAGCCGCCTTGCGGACGCTCGTAACCGCGCTTCTTCATGTCCCACCAGGCGTCGTTGTCATGGATGCGGGGCGTGAAGGCGAAGTTGTAGGCGGGCGGTGGCGACGAGGTCGACCATTCCAGCGTGCGGCCATGCCACGGATCGCCGGTGTGGTCGCGCAACTCTTCGCGCTTCATGAAGCTCACCACCAGCTGGATCAGGAAGCTGCCGATGCCCAGGGCGATCAGCACGGCGCCGAAGGCCGCGATCTGGAACCAGATTTGCAGGGACATGTCCTCGAAGTGGCTGGTGCGGCGGGTCACGCCCATGAAGCCCAGGATGTAGAGCGGCGTGAAGGCGACCCAGAAACCGATCAGCCAGAACCAGAACGAGCACTTGCCCCAGAACGGGTCGAGCTTGTAGCCGAAGGCCTTGGGGAACCAGTAGGTGATGCCGGCCATCAGACCGAACAGCACGCCGCCGATGATCACGTTGTGGAAGTGGGCGATCAGGAACAGGCTGTTGTGCAGCACGAAGTCGGCCGGGGGCACCGCCAGCATCACGCCGGTCATGCCGCCGATCACGAAGGTGATCATGAAGCCGATGGTCCAGAGCATGGGCACCTCGAAGCGGATGCGGCCCTTGTACATCGTGAACAGCCAGTTGAAGATCTTGGCCCCGGTCGGGATCGAGATGATCATCGTGGTGATGCCGAAGAAGCTGTTCACGCTGGCGCCGGAGCCCATGGTGAAGAAGTGGTGCAGCCACACCAGGTAGGACAGGATCGTGATCACGACCGTGGCGTACACCATCGAGGCGTAGCCGAACAGCTTCTTGCCGCTGAAGGTGGACACGACTTCAGAGAAGACGCCGAACAGGGGCAGGATCAGGATGTAGACCTCGGGGTGGCCCCAGATCCAGATCAGGTTCACGTACATCATGGCGTTGCCGCCGAAGTCGTTCGTGAAGAAGTTGGTGCCGGCGTAGCGGTCGAGCGACAGCAGGCCCAGCACGGCGGTCAGCACCGGGAAGGCGGCGACGATCAGCACGTTGGTGCACAGCGAGGTCCAGGTGAAGACGGGCATCTTCATCATGGTCATGCCCGGCGCGCGCATCTTGACGATGGTGACCAGCAGGTTGATCCCCGATAGCAGCGTTCCGACCCCCGCTATCTGCAATGACCAGATGTAGTAGTCAACCCCCACGTCAGGGCTGTGCAGGATGCCGGACAGCGGTGGGTAGGCCAGCCAGCCGGTCTTGGCGAATTCGCCGACGAACAGCGAAGCCATCACCAGGGCGGCGCCGCTGGCGGTCATCCAGAAGCTGAAGTTGTTCAGGAAGGGGAAGGCCACGTCGCGGGCGCCGATCTGCAGCGGCACCACGAAGTTCATCAGGCCGGTGACCAGCGGCATCGCCACGAAGAAGATCATGATCACGCCGTGGGCGGTGAAGATCTGGTCGTAGTGGTGTGGTGGCAGGAAGCCGGGGTTCTCGCCGAAGGCGATGGCCTGCTGGGCCCGCATCATCAGCGCGTCGGCGAAGCCCCGCAGCAGCATGACCAGACCCAGGATGATGTACATGATCCCGATCTTCTTGTGGTCGATGCTGGTGAACCATTCTTTCCAGAGGTAGCCCCACAGCTTGAAGTAGGTGAGCGCGCCAAGCAAGGTCAGGCCGCCGAGGATGACGGCGGCGAAGGTGACCAGCAGGATCGGCTCGTGCAGGGGAATCGCTTCCCAACTGAGGCGGCCGAAGATGAGCTTCGTGAGGTCGAGGTGGTCGAACATCGTGGGTCCGGGTGGCAAAGGTAAGGGGGCGGCGCGTTATTACAACGGCTGGGAGACGGGCGCGGGCGTGGCGCCTGTCAGATTGGTCGTCGTGCACAGGGCACCGACGTAGCTGCGGTTGGACTGGGCGGACGACACCACATTGAAGGTGCCGGGCTTGCCCTGGCCGCCACGGGCGTCGACGGCCATCATGTCTTTCATGCACATGCGGTTGCTTTCGACGCAGCGGTTCAGGATGGCGTCGTAGAGGCCGGGGGCCACGGAGGCATAACGGCGCACGGGTTCGCGTTCGCTGGGCTTTTCAAGGGCCAGGTAGTCCTCGCGGCTGAGCGTGCCGCCAGTGCTCTTGTTGGTTTGCACCCACTTGTCGAAATCAACCGCGGTCAGGCCATGGAACTTGAAGTGCATGCCGGAGAAGCCCGCGCCGCTGTAGTTGGCCGAAATGCCTTTGTATTCGCCGGGTTGGTTGATCACGGCGTGCAGCTGGGTTTCCATGCCGGGCATGGCGTAGATCTGGCCTGCCAGCGCCGGGACGAAGAAGGAGTTCATCACGGTGGAAGCGGTGATCTTGAAGTGGATCGGGCGGTCGACCGGCGCGGCCAGTTCGTTCACCGTGGCAATGCCTTGCTCGGGGTAGAAGAACAGCCATTTCCAGTCCAGGGCCACGACTTCGACCACCAGGGGCTTGACGTCGGCCGCCACGGGCTTGCCGATGGCCACGCGTTGCAAGGGGCGGTAGGGGTCGAGCGTGTGGGTGCTGATCCAGGTCAGGGCGCCCAGGGCGATGATGATCAAAAGGGGGGCGGCCCAGATGACCAGTTCCAGGTGGGTGGAGTGGTCCCAGTCGGGCAGGTACTCGGCTTTCGTGTTGGATTGCCGATAACGCCAGGCGAATAACAGGGTCAAGATGATCACCGGCACGATGATCAGCAACATCAGCACGGTGGACACCACGATGAGGTCGCGCTGCTGCGCGGCCACGTCGCCAGAAGGGTTCATCACCACCGCTTTGCAGCCGCCCAGGAAGGCGACGGCGAGGAGCAGGAGGGGTCCGCGAAGGTTCTTGAGGGAAAGCATTGCCAGACGGAATTTGAGCGCGTGACCGCAGAAGAGGCAGAATCTACCCCTATTGACTTGTCTTGGGTATTGGGCGTTTTGTCCTATGGCGGCAATCCCTCAGAGGTGAGAACCTCGGGGTGTCCGCTTGAAAATCAAATTCGAATCACGAGTACGCATGATGTCCAGCATCGATCAGACTTACCCCGAGCCCTCGTCGCACAACCTGGAGCGCGATGCCAGGGTCATCACGGCCGGCCATTCCGAGATCGCCCCAGGCGAGATCGCCATTGGCGTGGTCATTGGCCGCGCGTCCGAATACTTCGACTTCTTCGTCTACGGTATCGCTTCCGTGCTGGTGTTCCCCAAGGTGTTCTTTCCCTTCGCCAGCCAGCTGGACGGCATCTTGTGGGCGTTCGTGATTTTCTCGTTCGCCTTCATCGCCCGGCCCTTCGGCACGGCCTTGTTCATGGCGATCCAGCGCCGCTGGGGACGCAGCACCAAACTGACCATCGCCCTGTTCCTGCTGGGTTTCTCGACCGCGGGCATGGCGTTTCTGCCCGGCTATGCGACCTTGGGGTTCCAGTCCATCATCCTGTTGTCGATTTTCCGTTTCGTGCAGGGCATCGCGCTGGGGGGCTCATGGGATGGACTGCCTTCCCTGCTGGCCCTGAACGCGCCTGAAAACCGCCGTGGCTGGTACGCCATGCTGGGACAACTGGGCGCGCCCATCGGTTTCGCGATCGCCAGTGGCCTGTTCCTGTTCCTGCACGGCAACCTGCAGACGGTCGATTTCCTGGACTGGGGCTGGCGCTATCCGTTCTACGTGGCTTTCGCGATCAACGTGGTGGCGCTGTTCGCGCGCCTGCGCCTGGTGGTGACCGAGGAGTACACCCAACTGCTGGAAGAGCGTGAACTGGAACCCACCCGCGTGGGCGAACTGCTCCGCACCCAGGGCCACAACATCTTCATCGGCGCCTTCGCGGCCCTGGCCAGCTTCGCGCTGTTCCACATCGTGACCGTGTTCCCGCTGTCGTGGATCGCCCTGGGCAACACGCAATCGATCAACGATGTGCTGTTCGTCCAGCTCATCGGCTCCGGCATCGCCGTGATCGGCATGATCGCCTCGGGCCTGATCGCCGACCGCATCGGCCGCCGCCAGACCCTGGGCCTGTGCGCCAGCTTCATCGCGGTGCTGAGCGGTTTCGCCCCCACCTTGCTCAATGGCGATGCCGCCGCCCAGAACCTGTTCATCCTGCTGGGCTTTGCGCTGCTGGGCCTGTCTTACGGCCAGGCGGCGGGTGCCGTGACGTCGAACTTCTCGACCAAGTACCGGTATGCGGGCGCGGCATTGACCTCCGATTTCGCCTGGCTGGTGGGCGCCGCTTTCGCGCCACTGGTGGCCCTGGGCTTGTCGGCCCACTTCGGTTTGGGCTACCTGAGCCTGTACCTGCTGTCGGGGGCCGGCTGCACGCTGGTGGCTTTGCGCCTGAACCGCGCGCTGGTGGCCTGACCGCTTGAGCGATGAGGCTGGCCTGCCAGCCCTCCAGTTGAAAACCGGGCCTGGCGCCCGGTTTTTTCATTCCAGGCTCGCGTGATTTCTTGGCGACTGGCGCGCTTCACCTTTCTTCACATTGACCGATATTCCCAATGGATCCGCCCCGCGCGGACGTTCAATGGTTGAAGGAATCCCGATGGCCAAGTCAGTTTCGAAGCAAGTTCCCCAGCGGTGGCTGGCGGGTGTCTCTCTGGTCGGTTTGGGCTTCCTGGCCGCCTGTGGGGGAGGTGGCAGTGGATCGCCTTCTTCCAGCACCTCGGGATCGCATTCTTCGTCCAGCGGCCTGTCTGGCACGGTGGCCGTGGGGGCGCCCATGGCGGATGCGGTCGTGCGCGTTCTTGACTCGGCCGGCAATGTGGTGGCTTCAGGCGTGCAGGTGAACAGCAGCGGGGCCTTCTCAGGGGTCACGCTGACGGGCACCGGTCCCTACCGCATCGAGGCCTGCGGGCATGCGGGCGACAACTACCGGTGTGTCTATTCGGTGGCCCAAGGCGCTGGCGTGGCGAATGTGACCCCCTTGACCACGGCCGCTGTGCTGCTGGCCACGGGCGACTCGCCCGAGGACTTGATGAGCGGCCCGGGTACCTCCCTGGATGCCACCAGCATGGCGGCCGCCCAGACCACCCTGCGCACGGGTCTTGCCGCCATCCTCGCGGATGCCGGCGTGCCTTCCAACTTCGATTTCATCAGCGGTGACCTGAGCGCGGGCACCCGAACCGGCTACGACCGCGTGCTGGATTCGGTCGGTGTCACCACGGGCGAGGCCAATGCGCCTTTCGTGCAGATCACGCCACGCCTGGGCACGGGCAACCTGTACCTGGAATCGGGCTCTGCCCCGCAGGGCGCCTTGACCGTGGACAGCCATGCCGCCAGCGTGTCTTTGACCGGCATCGAAACCCTTTTCCAGAACATGTCGCAAGCCATGGTGAGCGACTCGGCCTGCCGGGCCAATCTGCCTGGCCTGCTGGCCTCCACGGCCAGCATGAGCTTCGATGACCCGAACGCTTCGCAAGGCGCGGCCAACGTGGCCACCCTGATGTGCGATTTCATCGGCGACTCCGCCCATGAAGGCCCCGGCTTCGGGGTGTCTTTCGTCAGTCCCACCCTGGGCCGCTGTGATCTGTCGGGCACCAACCCGATCTGCCGCGTGTCCTTCGTGCTCAAGATGCCCGACAGCAGCCTGAAAGCGATTGGCGAGGAAATGGCGGTCGTTCGCGAAGGCCAGACTTGGAAATTCAAGGGCGATGTGAACCCGATCGGCATCCACGCCAACGCGGCTTTGCAGCGCACCCAGACCTTCGACAGCACGGGGGCATTGGCCTTCACCGAGCATTCGCGCGCATTCCAATTCGACATCCAGGCCGTCACGGGCCTGCAATGCGCCAAGGTCACCCAGAAGGATTCGAACGGCGCCGATGTGCTGCTGGCTTACTACAAGCGCTACAGCGGCTCTCCGCAACGCCTGTCGGTCTGGCGTGGCGCCTTCGGTGCCCTCTTGACCGACCCGAACGACGTGAGCGGCCAGCTTCGCGGCAGCGATGACAGCCAGATCCAGTTGCCCTCAGGCACCGCGGGCGATGCCGCCATCACGAACTTCTACCGTGGTGGCCGCACCGTCAAGGTCGCGCTCTACAGCAATGCCAATTGCACCGGTGACTTGCTGTTGGATGGCCGCAGCGAATTCGAAGTCGACATGATGGGCGTGCCCCCGCTGTCCGATCGGATCGAAGGCTTCCCGTGGCCCACGCTGACGGCGGGCACGGTGAACAGCCTGCGTTCACTCACCCTGGCCACTGACGCGTCGGGCACCTTCAACGCCAGCTGGACCTTCGCCCGTGGCTACACCGGCCTGGACTCGGCCGCGTTCTGTTCCGACCGCCAATGCGGCGGTCAGTCGAATTCGCGGATCGGTGACGTCGATTTCTCGGCCGCGGCCCAATCGGTGAGCGTGCCCTTGAACAACCCCGGCAACGGCATCGCCGTGATCGCGTCTGGCTTCAAGATGCTGGCGCTCTATGGCCGCACCGGCGAAGGCATGGGCGTGCAGAACAACTTCATCTACTGCAGCGGCACCATTGACAGCTTCGGCCAGTGCCATTGAGCCGTTGCCTGTTCAGCGCTTGGCGATGAAGGTGCCCGTCAGCAGTTCGGGCAAACGGTCCACGCCCATCTTGAAGCCACAGGCCTGGGCGTGTCCGCCGCCGCCCATGGACTCGGCCAGCGGGATGACGTTGTAGGGCCGCACCGAGCGCAGGCTGCCCTTGACGATGCCGTCCTTGCTGAAATTCCACAGCAAGGCATAGGTGCCGCATTGGGTGGCCAGCAGGTCGCCGACCTCGCTGCTGAAGGCGCCCGGGCAGTTGACCATCAGGCCGCTTTCTCCATTGAAGGTGATCGGCATGGCGTTGCGGGCGATGTCGTGGCACAGGCTCATGAACTTCTCGTTCATGGCGCCCCCCCGTTCGCGGAAGGCCGCGCTTTGTTCCGGCGTGAATGCGGCGATCTCGGCCCAGCGGGTGAAGTCGAAGGGCTCCATGTCGAGCGCGGCCAGGAAGGCGGCGCTTTCCGGGAACTGCCAGTTCCAGATGTCGCGGTCTTCCACGAACCGGACCAGGTCCGGGATCGACTCATCGCGCTGGAAGAAGCGCCAGGCCAGCTTGGCGCCCGACTGGCTCATGTCGAAATGCACGATGCCACAGCGGCACTGGAAAGTGCCCAGCTTGTCGGCGGCGCTTTTGTGGTGGTCGAGCATGACCAGCTTGGACGCCACGTCGTCAATGCCCTGCAGGATCTCGGCCGAGAATGAAAAGTCCAGGATGTAGACGGGTCGGCCCGCCAGCGGTGGGAGTTCGGACACCTGCTGGACCTTGCCGTGCCCCACGCCCAGGTACTCGCCCCGGCCTTCGAAGAACAGCCAGGCGGCCAGGGCGGCCGCGAAGCCGTCCGCGCACTTGTCGTGGTAAATCACCAGCGGGTTGGTTTCGCTGGTGTCGGGCTGGAAGGCCAGGCCGGTGAAAAGTCCGTTCGTCATGGGGATGGCAGGGGAGTGGGGGCAATGCGCCGATGCTAAGGGCTGGCGGGCGACAAGGGCACTCAAGTATTGAATTCACGTGACGAAATCATGCGAATGGACCCGATCTCTTCCTCCACCACGCTTTCATCTTCGCCGCCGCGTGCCCAGCACGACCGGCCGAGGATCAACACGGGCAACTGGGGTACATGGCTGCTGGGCGAGCACTGGAAGCAGCGGGTGCGCATCCTGCGCTGCCTGGGCGGTGGCCTGGTCTACCTGCTGATCTGCCTGCTGATGAACTGGGTGGCCCGCGATGGCCTCCTGCCCGAACGCCCGGTGATGGCGATCAGCGGCGCCATTGGGTTGACCGTGCTGCTGTTCTATGGGGTGTTGCGGTCCAACCTGAACCTGCGCTTTCGGGACCCGTCCCTCACCATGCCCCAGATGGTGATGGCCGTGAGTTACGCCGCCTGGGTCTACACCTTCGGCGGTCCCGCGCGGGACATCATGCTGTTCATCCTGGTGCCTTTGCTGCTCTATGGCTTCCGCTTCCTGCGGCCTTTGCAGGGGCGCATGCTGAGCGCCTATGCGATCTTCGTGATTGGCTCGGCCATGGTCTGGCTGCTGTACGCGCACCCTCGTACCTACGACATGGCCCAGGAGCTGCTGCGCTTCATGCTGCTGGCGGTGATTGGCGTGACCCTGTCCCAGTTCGCCCGAAACGATGGCGAGCAGGCGTCCGGGTTTCTGCACCTGCTGATGCACCTGGTCTTCTCCAGCGATCCCAAGCAAAGGCTGCGGATCCAGCGTTCGATGGTGGCCGCGGTCAATTTCGTGATCTGCACCATGGTGCTGGCCTACGCGGTCAGCGTGGGTGCGGTGAACGCCACGGCAGGCTGGGTGCTGGGCGTCTACATGATGGGCAACTGCTTCCTCTTCTACGGCCTGCTGCGCAGCGGCATCAACCTGCGGTTTGCCGACCCGTCCCTGACCTTGCCGCAGATCATGGTGGCCATCACCTGCGTGGTGGGCGCCTACGCCATCCTGGAGGAATCGCGTGGCGCGACCTTGATGCTGCTGGTGCTGGTGCTGGTGTTCGGCCTGTTCAACCTCACGGCCTCGCAGGCGCGCTCCGCCGCCTTTTTCGCCTTGGTGGCGCAGGGCCTGACCATGCTGGCCATGAACACCCTGGAGCCTGGCCGCTATCCAGTGCGCCAGGAGATGATCCATTTCCTGTTCGCGTGCACCACCTTGCCCACGATCTCCTTGCTGGCGGGGCAGCTCAGCGATCTGCGTGCACGGCTGCGTGCCCGCAAGGACGAACTGGCCGTGGCCGTGGAACGCATCCAGACCCTGGCCACGCGCGATGAATTGACGGGCCTCTTCAACCGCCGCCACATGGTGGAAACGCTGGCGCTGCAGAAGAAATTCAGCGACCGGGGTGGCCGCGTGTTCTGCATCGGCATCCTCGACATCGACCACTTCAAGCGCGTGAACGACACGCATGGCCACGGCGCCGGCGACGAGGTGCTGCGCAACTTCGCGCACGCCGTGCAGCGGCAACTGCGCGAATCCGACGTCATCGCCCGCTGGGGTGGCGAAGAGTTCCTGCTGATGCTGACCGAATGCAGGGTTGGCCAGGCGGACGCGATGATGGACAGGGTGCGCGAGGTGGTCAACAGCACCCTGATGTGCCCCGAACATGCCGAACTGCACATCCGCTTCTCAGCCGGCTTGGCCGAGCAGCGCTTCGACGAAGAGGTGGCCGACACCATCGAGCGTGCCGACCAGGCCTTGTACCGGGCCAAACGGGCGGGCCGCAACCGCACGGTATTGGCCAGCTGAGTTCGTCGCCTTGGCAATTCATGCTCGGCGTGGCCCATGGACTAGGACGGCCGCCTGGTGCATTGATCACCAGTTGTCGTCGTCGTCCATGGAGCGGCTTTGCCCGCCATCTTGCATGAGTTCGATCTGTTGGCGCAGCAACTGCGATTGTTCGCTCCAGTAGGCCGAGGTGCCAAACCAGGCGAAGGCGGCTGGGAAAGCCGGGTCGGCCCAGCGGCGCGCCAGCCAGGCGCTGTGGTGGATGATGCGCAGGGTGCGCAAAGGCTCGATCAGGGCCAGTTCGCGCCAGTCGAAATCGGCGAAGGATTCGTAGCCTTGCAGCAGTGAATGCAGTTGCTGCTGGCGCTCGCGGTGGTCGCCGCTGAGCAGCATCCACAGGTCTTGCACGGCGGGGCCCATGCAGGCGTCGTCCAGGTCGACGAAGTGCGGGCCTTCGGGTGTCCACAGCACATTGCCGACATGGCAGTCGCCGTGCAGGCGGCGCAGGCACAGGCCGTCGATGCGGTCGAAGGCGGCCTGGGCCAGGTCCAGGGCCTGGTCGGCGACCGAGAGCCACACGGCGCGTTGGTCGTCGGTGACCACCTCGTGTTCAACCAGCCAGTCGCGCGCAGCGCGGCCAGTGGTCTGCACGCTCATGGTGGTGCGGTGCTTGAATTGGCGCGCGGCGCCCACGGTGTGCAGGCGGGCCAGGAAGCGGCCCAGGCGTTCCAGCACTTCGGGGTCTTCCAGTTCGGGTGAGCGGCCGCCCTTGCGCGGCGTGACGGCCACGCGGATGTCGCCCAGCAGGCCCAGCGTGGCGGGCTGGCCGATGCAGCGCACGGCGGGGTCGACCTCCAGGTCGGCGATCAAGGGCAGGGGCGCCACGGCGGGCACTTCGGCGTCGAGTAGTTCTTGCGCGAAGGCGTGTTCTTCCAGGATCTGTTCGTCGGTCCAGCGGCCCGCTCGGTAGAACTTGGCGATGACGTAGCCGGCGTCTTCCAGGCCGATCTGGAACACGCGGTTCTCGTAGGAGTTGAGCTGAAGCAGGCGGCCGTCGCTGAAGACGCCCACGGCTTGCAAGGCGTGGAGGACCGCGTCAGGGGTGAGGTTGGCGTAAGGGGTGTCCGGGGAATGCATCCCGCATCTTACGAGCCCCAGGCGATCAGCTGGTCATTGACCAGGTGCATGGCCCAGCCACTGCCGGCCAATTGCAAGGCCAAGGTGCCGGCGCTGTCACCGGGGATCAGCATCATGCCGACCATGGCCCCCGCGAAAGGCAGGCAGGCAGCGAGCGTGCCGGCGGCCAGCGCGCGCCAACGGAGGGTGTGGCGGCGACCAAAGGCTCGGAGCATGCCCAGGCGCCAGGCGGCACGGAAAAAGTTGGTGGTCAGCACACCAGAAAGGATGACCACGCCCAACATGCTGGTGAGGGAATTCATGCGACCGCGCCCCTGTCTGGACGAGGCCGACAACCGCATCGACCCCATGGGTCCAGCATAGCGGCTTTGCCCCGAGGTGTGCGGGTTTACCCTCTATTCAAGGGGTGTGCGGTGGGCGGGTCAGTCGAGTTGCGCGCCGGCGTTCATGGCGCGCAGCATTGCGCCGTTGATGTCGCCGAAGCTCATCATCAAGGCATCGGCGCCTTCGCGGATCTCGTCCAGAGTTTGCCCTTCCATGGCCTTGACCAGGTTGACGTAGGGTGCATAGGGGCCGGTGCCATCGACGAGCACCTGGAAGACGCGCTCGGGCACCGGGATGGTCTTGAGCAGTTCGCTGAAGGGCTGGCGGAACATGCGGTCCAGCAGCGAGAACACGCCGCAGATGAACAGCTCGTTGCTGAGTTCGTTGTCGCCGCTGCCACGCGAGAGTTCTTCCATCAGCAAGCCACGGCGCACGGCGGCGAACATCACCGGCCGCATGTTGGGGTCCTTGCTGGCGGTGGCCAGCAGCAGGGCCAACCAGCGCTTGAGGCGCTGGTAGCCCAGGATCATGATGGCGTGGCGGAAGGAGCTGATCTCGACCGACAGGCCGAAAGCCGGCGAGTTGATGAAGCGCATCAGCTTGTAGGCCAATGGCGGATCACGCTTGAGCGTCTTTTCCAGGTCCTCGATGTCGGCCTGCTTGTGGACCTGGTCGATCAACAGCACGATGACCTGCAGGGCCGGCTGGTCGGTGGGCCGGGTCGAGACCTCGATGGCGTCGTCGATGGGCCAGCCCAGCACGGCGGTGGCACCGCGCCGGAAGGCGTTTTCCATGGCATCGACCGTGCGGATGCCCGATTGCACATGGCCGATGGTGCGGATGACGCCTTCGGGGCTGCTGTTGCTGCTGCCGGTGATGGGGTCGACACGGCGGTCATCGTCGTAGTCGATGATGGAGTACTTGAAGCAGGGCAGCACTTCGCGCGGCAGTTCGCGCAGTGGCCGGCCCTTGAGCAGCAGCAAGTTGCCATTGGCGTGCAGGGTGCAGATGGGGGCGCTGCTTTCAGGCTCGCAGGCCATGAAAGAAGGGATCTCCATCAGGATGTGCGTGGCCGGTTGCGCGGCGATCAGGTCGTGCAGCAGGCCTTCGCTGAGCACGTTCAGCCAGATCTGGGGACCGCCCACGGGCCAGGCCTCACCCACGGCGGCCAGCAGCGCGGCCGAGTCCAGCTTGCCGCCGCGGTTGAGCGGGAACACGGTCAGTCGCGTGGCGGTGACGCTGCGGTTGCGGTCGATGACCGGGCAGTAAGCCAGGGCGATCTGCCCGAGGATGGGGTGGTCTGTCATGGGCAATGAGTCCCTTGTGGGTCAGCCATTGATGTATTGGAACAGCGACAACTTCTGCACCATCGCGTAACTCTTCAACGCTGCATCGTAGCCGGTCTGCTGGTTCTGGAACTTGGAAATGGCCGAGACCATGTCCAGGTCCTCGGCATTGGAGCGTTCGGTCTCGGCGGCCAGCTTGGAGGCGCTGATGCGGCCTTCGATGCTGTCCATGCGGTTCAGGCTTTCGCCCACCGCCGAGCGCGCCGCGCTGACGTTGCCCAGGACGCTGTCCAGGTTGCTCAGGCCCTTGTTGACAGCCTGCATGATCTGACCAGTGTTCTGGTTGGTGGAGGTGAGCGAAGTGATGGCCGTGTCGAGGGCGTCGAACACGCTCAGGTCGTTGGTGGACTGGTTGAGGGTGAAGCTGTCGGTGTCGGCCGGCTGGCCGGTGATGGCGAAAGACATGCCGTCGATCACGATGGCCTTGCCGCTCTGGAAGGGCACGTTGTTCAGGCTGGTGCCACCGCCGTCCTTGGTGACGCTGTAGGTGGTGACGCCCGCGTTGACACTGAAGGTGACCGCGTATTGGGGGGGCGTGATGCTGGGGTCGGCGGGATAGGGCACATCGGCGGGCGTGGTGACCGAGCCGGCGGTGATCCAGCCCGTGCCGGTGTTGGTGCTGGCAGGGTTGGTTTCGTAGACACCATTGCCCGACTTGGCTTTCAACCAGGTCTGGTCGCCATCCACGGTGAGGTTCAGGGATTCGCTGGACGCGGCTTGCACTTGCCCGCCCTGGCCCACGAACTGCACGCCACTCGTGGTGTCCAGGAACGGTGGCGAGGCCGACCCTTGGCCGCCGAAGACAAAGCCGCCGCTGCCATCCGAGCGGTTCGCGATGGTCAGCATCTGGGCTCGGATGTCCTTGAGCTTGAGGGCCAGGGCCTGGCGTTCCTTGTCGGTGTAGCTGCCATTGCCGGCGGCGACCATGGATTCGCGGGCGGTCTGCAGCAGGCTGACCGCGTCGCCGATGGACGATTCGCTCAACTGCATGACATTGCGGCTGGCGTCCAGCGAGCGCTGGTTGGCGTCGTCGCGCGAGATGCTGGCCAGGGCACGTTCGGCGCGCGCGGCCGCGATGGGGTCGTCGCTGGCGGCGTTGACCTTCTTGCCCGAGGTCAATTGCATCTGCGATTGCGACATCTCGGTCTGGCGCTTTTGCAGGTTGTCGATCGAAGAGTCAAAGCTGTAGGCGGTGCTGATGCGCATGGCGAGGCTCCTTATCGGCTGATGCTGAGCAGCGTGTCGAACACGGACTGCGCGACCTGCAGGATCTTGGCGGCGGCCTGGTAACCCTGCTGGAACTGGATCAGCCGGGCGGCTTCCTCGTCGAGGTTGACGCCGGTCTTGTTGGTCAGCAGCTCTTGCGAGTTGGCGGCCAGGGTGGAAGAAATGGTGGCCGATGTCTTGGCATCCTGCACGCGGACGCCGATGCTGCCGATGACTTGCGAATAGGCGTTGGTGATGGTGGCGCCCGGCGCGGTGCTGCCCCCGCCCTGGTTGACGCGGCCCACGATGTCTTCATCGCGCAGCGCCAACAGGGACAGGGCATTGCCGTTGTTCGACGCAGGGTAGGTCGTGGGGGCCACCTTGATCGAGTCGCCGTCCCTGGGCACGCCGTTGAGTTTCAGTTCGAAGCCGTTGTAGGCGATGGCCTGGCCGGCCACCCACGTGCCGCTGGCCAGCACGCCACCGCTGGAATCCCGGATTTCGTACTGCTCGCCCGTGCCGGTGGTCGCGGCGGACGTGAACGCGACCGTGAGGGATTCGTAGGGCGTGGTCGGCGTGGCCACGACGTTGAGCGACGCCACGGTGGCGGTGCCGAGGTTGCCGGTGCCGATGGTGCCGTTGATGGGCGAGGCGGCGGCGATGCCGGTGGGCTTGTCCAGCACACGCTTCATGCTGAGCGCGGCCTGGCCCACGGGGCGCAGCACGAAGGTGTCGCCGCTGGCGATGGTGGCCGAATCAATGTTGATCTTCATGCCATCGACCACGTCGCCGTCCGCGACGGTGGTGGACGTGTTGTCGCTCAGGCGGGTCAGCTTGTAGGTGCCGGGCGTCATGGGGTCTTCCATGAGGCTGTAGTCGCTGGCCTGCAGCTCGCGCGCATCGACCACCGAAAGGCTGACGGGTGGGGTGGTCGTGGACGAGGTGTTCTTCTTGGAGGGCAGCACTTGCGGGCCACCCACGTCGAAGATCGGGGCGCCAGCGGAGGCGGGCGTGCCCAGGTCCAGGCCGAAGGATTGCTGCTGGTTGACGCGCCAGCTCAAGGCGGCGGCCATCTGGCCCAGCAGGTTGCGCGCGGCCGGGATGTCTTCGTTCTGCACCTTCAGCAGGCCGGCGAGGGTGCCGCCGGTCAGCAGGCTTTCGTCCAGGGTGTGCTGGTTGGTGCCCTGGCCGATGGTGATGCGGCCTTGCGTGGCGTCGTACTGGTCGGTGGCCACGCCCAGGGTCGAGGCCTGGTTGCTCAGCACCAGCTGCTGGCCGCCCCCGATGAACACGCTGACCGAGCCGTCGTCGGCGGGCACGGTGGAGACCTGGACCTTCTCGGACAGCTGCTTGACGAGCAGGTCGCGCTGGTCCAGCAGGTCGTTGGGATCGTGGCCCAGGCCCGTGACCGACGCGATCTTCTGGTTCATGTCGGCGATGCGCGAGGCGATCGAGTTGATCTCGGCCACGGTCGTCTTCATGTCGGCCAGGGTGCCGGCCTGCAGGTCGTTCAATTGCGTGCCAGCCGTGCTCATGCGGCTGGCCAGCTCGGTGGCCTTGGACAGCACCACTTGGCGCGCCGACAAGTCCTGCGGCTGGTTGGAGACGTCGACGAAGGCGTTCAGCATCTGGCCGGCGGCATAGCCGATGCCGGACTCGCCGGTGGACAACACCTTTTCGAGTTGCGTGAGCTTGTCGAGCCGCATCTGGTCGGCAGAGGCGACCGAAAGGTTGTTGTTGTAGTCGCGGGCCAGCAGGGAGTCGGAAGCGCGGGTGACCGTGTCGATCTTGACGCCGCGGCCATAGAAGCCTGCGCCCGTGTAGCGGCCGCCCTCGGTCGAGAGCTGCACTTCCTGGCGCGAGTAGCCCTCGGTGCTGGCGTTGCTGATGTTGTGGGCAATGGTGTCCAGCTTCGCCTGGTTGGCGAACATGGCCCGTGTGCCGAGCGTGAGCAGTCCTGAACCCATGGTGCTACTTCTCCATCAGTCGTTCAGGTCACCGAACGCTGCAGACGCAACGTGGTGTTGATGACCTTGGTGAGCTTGTCGGCATACGAAGGGTCGGTGGCGTAGCCAGCCTTCTGCAGGCCGCGTGCGAAGCCTTGCGCGGTGTCGGCCTGGGCCACGGTCTGGCTGTAGCGGGGGCTTTGGCTGAGCAGCTTGGCGTGGTCCTTGAAGGCGTCTTCGTAAGAGTCGTAGGCGCGGAACTTGGCGGTGACCTTGCGGGCCACGCCGCCGATGTACTCGGTGGTGGTGACCTCGGCCACTTTGCCCGTCCAGCTGCTGTTGGCCTTGATGCCGAACAGGTTGTGGCTGGACTCGCCATTGGCCATCTTGGGTTCGTGCCGGCCCCAGCCGGACTCCAGGGCCGCCTGGCCCAGGATGTGGTTGGCGGGGATGCCGGTGACGCTTTCGGCGGCCTTGGCCGCGGCCTGGTGTTCGCGCACGAACTTCTCGGTGTGGCTGAGTTTGCGGGTGCTGGCTTCAGCGGCACCGCCGGCTGCCGCAGACGGGGGCAGGGCGGCCTCTGCCGTCTTGCCGCTGTTCATCATCGGCAGCTTGCTCATCGTCAGGTCGCCCAGTCCCTTGAAAGGACTCGCGGGCGTGTCGGCCGAGGCATCGCCGTCGCCGCCACCCAATTGGCGCTGCAACTGCTTGATGATCATGTCGCTGATGCCGCCGGGCAGGCCGCTCATCTGCTGGGCGCGCTGGCTGTCCAGCATGCTGGTGCCCATCTCGGTGCCCGAGTTTTCCAGCATGCCGCTGTTCATGGTGGTGGCGCGCATGCTTTTCATGAGCTCTTGCATGAACAGGCTTTCCAGCTGTTTGGCCGTGTCCTTGATCGCGCTTTTCTGATCCTTGCCCGAGGCGTATTTCAGCTTGTCGAGAGAACGGGTGTCCAGGCTCAGGCTGGTGCCTGTGGAGGAGGGGGATGGTGTCAGGCTCATCAGATGACCTCCAGCTCGGCTTGGAGCGCGCCGGCCGCCTTCATGGCTTGCAGGATGGCCAGCAGGTCCTGCGGATTGGCACCCAGGGTGTTCAGCGCCTTGACCACGTCGGTCAGCTTGGTGCCGGCCGGCAGCTGGATCAGCGCACCGGGTTCCTGGTTGATCTTGATGTCGGCCTTCTCGCTGACCACGGTCTGGCCTTGCGACAGCGCGTTGGGCTGGCTGATGACCGGGGTGGAGCTGACGGTGACGGACAGGTTGCCGTGGGCGATGGCGCAGGGGCCGATGGTCACGGCCTGGTTGACCACCACCGAGCCGGTGCGGGCGTTGATGACGATGCGGGCGGCTGGCGTGGCGCGGTCGATGGACAGGTTTTCGATGTCGGCCATGAAAGCCACGCGCTCGCCGGGCTGGTTGGGCAGGCGCACTTGCACGGTGCGGCCGTCGATGGCCTCGGCGGTGCCGGGGCCCTTGGCCTTGTTGATGACGCCAGCGACGTCGCGGGCGGTGTTGAAATCGTCGGATTGCACGTCCAGCTGGACGACGCTGTTCTGCAGCCAGGGCGTGGGCACGCTGCGTTCGACGGTGGCGCCGTTGGGGATGCGGCCGGCGCTCAACTGGTTGACCTGGACCTTGGAGCCGCCCGCCGAAGCGCCGGCACCGCTGATCACCAGGCTGCCCTGGGCCAGGCCGTAGATCTGGCCGTCAGCACCTTTCAGGGGCGTGGTGACGAGGGTGCCGCCACGCAGGGATTTGGCATTGCCCAGCGAAGACACGGTCACGTCGATGGCCTGACCGGGTTGAGCGAAGGGAGGCAGGGTGGCGGTGACCAGCACGGCGGCCACGTTCTTGACCTGCATGGCCACGCCCGCGGGCACGGTGATGCCCATCTGCTGCAGCATGGAGTTCAGGCTTTGCGCCGTGAACGGTGTCTGGGTGGTCTGGTCGCCGGTGCCATCCAGGCCCACCACCAGGCCATAGCCCATCAACTGGTTGGAACGGACGCCCTGGACGCTGGCGATCTCTTTCAGGCGGGCTGCCTCGGCCTCGACAGGCCACCAGACGGCTGCGGATGCGGCCAGGAAAGCCAGGCTGATCAGCAGTTTGAGGAGTCGTTCTTGGGTGGTGTTCATGAGGCCGGATTCCGAGAAGGTTCGGCCTCATTTTGGTCTTCTTTAGATCGGCAGAATGCTCAAAAAGAAGTGTGCAAGCCAGCCTATTCCCTGGGCGTCGGCTTGGGCGCCGCGGCCTCGCTGTTCGATGCGGACGTTGGCCACCTGGGTGGACGCCACCGTGTTGCCCGGCTGGATGGTCGTGGGGTCGACCTGGCCCGAAAAACGCAACAATTCCACGTTTTTGTTCACGCCGATCTGTTTTTCGCCCGAGATGACCAGGTGCCCGTTGGGCAGCACCTCGATCACCGTGGCGGTGATGGTGCCGACGAAATTGTGGCTGCTTTCCGTGGTGCCCTTGCCGTCGAAGGTGTTCGACGAGGTGCCGCCCGCGCTCAAGCTCAGCTTGGCGAGCTGTTCGGCCTTCAGCAATGGAATGGCCGACACCGAGGCCGAGGTGGCGCCGGTTTTCTCGACGCTGCTGGTCGACTCCTGCTTGGCCGCGATTTTTTCGACGATCGTGACGTTCAGGATGTCGCCGACCATGCGGGCGCGGTAGGTTTCGTACAGGGGGCGGTAGCTGGCGTTCTGGAACAGCGAGCCATTGCCGACGGCGGCCACCGGCACCACGGCGGGGCGCGCCTGAGTGGGTTCGAGCACGTCGACCTTGGCGGTGGTGGGCATGACCGAACAGGCGCCCAGCAGGCCGCAGGCGGCGGCGATCAGCGCCAGAATGGCGCGGCGTTGAAGCATCTTCATCATGATCAGAGTTGTCCCAGGCGTTGCAGCATTTGGTCCGAGGTCTGGATGGCCTTGGAATTGAGCTCGTAAGCGCGTTGCGTCTGGATCATGGTGACGAGCTCTTCGACCACGTTGACGTTGGAGGTTTCCACGAAGCCCTGGGCCAGCAGGCCGGTGCTGTCCGTGCCGGGATTGGCGGTCTGTGGCGTGCCGGAGGCGGGCGTCTCGGTGTAGAGGTTTTCGCCGCGTGGCTCCAGGCCGGCCGGGTTGATGAAATTGGTCAGCTGGATCTGGCCCAAGGTCTGGGCGGTGTTCTGCCCCGAGATGGCGGCAGTGACCGTGCCATCGGCCCCGATGGTCACCGAGGTGGCGTTGGCCGGCACGGTGATGCCAGGCTGGATCTGGTAGCCATTGTTGGTCACCAACTGGCCCTGGTTGTTCAGCTGGAAGGAGCCGTCGCGGGTGTAGCCCGTGGTGCCGTCGGGCATGGTGACGGGGAAGAAGCCGTTGCCTTTGATGGCCACGTCCAGGTAGTTGGTGGTCTGCTGCAGGCTGCCCTGCGAGAACTGGCGCGAGGTGGCCACCGGGCGCACGCCCAGGCCGACCTGCAAGCCCGTGGGCAATTGCGTCTGCTCCGAGCTGTTGGCACCGCTCTGGCGCAGGTTCTGGTACATCAGGTCCTCGAACACCGCGTGCGAACGCTTGTAGCCGTTGGTGCCGCTGTTGGCCAGGTTGTGCGAGATGTGGTCCAGCTGGGTCTGCTGGGCTTCCATGCCCGATTTCGAAATCCAAAGTGATCGCATCATGGTGTTGCTCCTCGGGCCTTATCAGGCGCCGCCCAACAGTTGAGAGGCCGCTTTCTCGTTGCTCTCGGAAGTCTGGATCAACTTCATTTGAGCTTCGAATTGGCGGGCCGCCGCGATCATGCTGATCATGGTCTCGACGGGGTTGACGTTGGAGCCTTCCAGGGCTCCGTCCTGCACTCGGGCATTGGCGTCGGCGGGCAGGTCGCCGCCGTCGGGGTTGCGGAACAGTCCGTCCTCGCCCCGGGTGAGTTTGGTTTCAGGCGTGACCAGCTTGAGCTTGCCGATCGATGTGATCTTGCCGCTGGCTTCCTTCGCGCTGACCGTGCCGTCGGGCGCGATGCTGGCCTGGCTGTTCTGCGGGATGGTGATCGGGCCGCCGTCGCCCATCACGGGCAGGCCGCTCTGGGTCATCAGCACGCCTTCGTTGTTCACGGTGAGGGAGCCGAAGCGCGTGTAGGCCTCGGTGCCGTCCAGCGCGCTCACGCCCAGCATGGCCTTGCCTTGCAGGGCCACGTCCAGCGGCCGGCCGGTGGTCGTGATGGCCCCTTGCGAATCGTCGTAGCCCACCGTGGTTTCCAGCGAGTAGACGCGCGTGGTGGCCCCATCGCCACGCACGGGCACGGCACGGATGGCTTGCAGCTCGGCCCGAAAGCCGGTGGTGCTGACGTTGGCCAGGTTGTTGGCCAACACCTCCTGCCGCTGCATGTCCATCTTGGCGCCGGCCATGCCGACATAAATCATCCGATCCATGGTGTGCTCCGCTTACTGCTGGATTCCGCCTGCATCAACGCAGGTTCACCAGAGTCTGCAAGACCTGGTCTTCGGTCTTGATGGTCTGCGCGTTGGCCTGGTACATGCGCTGCGCCACCATCATGTTGACCAGCTCGCCGGTCAGGTCCACGTTGGATTCTTCGAGCGCGCCCGATTGCAGCAGGCCCAGGTTGCCGGTGCCCGGGGCGCCCGTGACGGGGGCATTCGAGGCGTAAGTGGCGGCCCATTCGTTGTTGCCTTGCGGTTGCAGGCCTTGCGGGTTGCGGAAGCTGGCGGTCACCAGCTGGCCGGCTGGCTTGGATTGGCCGTTGGAATAACGCGCCAGGATCACGCCGGTGCTGTCCACCGTGATGCTGGACAGGTCACCAGGCGCATAGCCGGTTTGCGACAGGTTGGTCACGGCGAAGTTGCCGCCGTATTCCGTGGCCTTGGACAAGTCCATGGTCACGCCGCTGATGACTTCCGTTTGCGCGATGGGGGGAACGCTGCTGGCGTTGGTCACGTTGACCTTGGGGATGTCGGGCAGGGTGAAGCTGCCGGTCGACGAGGTGGCGACCGGGTTGCCGCTGGCGTCATACGTGGTGATGGTGCCCGGGTCGCCTTCGGCCGGGCTGCCATTGGCCAGGTCGGCCGGGGTGCCGCCCGAGGTCGGGAAGGTGAGCGTGGCGGCCTTGGCGGGCGCGCCCGCGCCATCGGTCTGGATGGACGTGCCATTGGCGGTCACGTACATGTCCCACTGGTTGTCGCCGACCTTTTGGAAGTAGTAGGCCATGCCGACCGATTGGCCCTTCACGTCGTACATGGTCTGCGACGTCGTGAAGTTGTAGGTGGTGTTGTCGGTGAAGTCGATGCCCACGCTCTTGATCGAGTCGGTCGACTTGAAGTTCATTTCAATGGCCGTCTTGTCGGTCTGCTTGGGGGCAATGCCGCCCGTGGTCAGCTGGATGGGCACCAGGTCGCTGGTGTTGGTGATGTTGCCCGTCAGGTCGGCCTGGTAGCCCAGCAGCTTGTGGCTGGCATTGTTGACGATGAAGCCGTCGCGGTCGATCTTGAACTGGCCGTTGCGGGTGAAGAAGGTCTGGTTGCGGCCGTCCTGCACCTGGAAGAAGCCATTGCCGTTGATGGCCAGGTCCATGGGGTTGTCGGTGGTGCTGATGTTGCCCTGCGTGAACTGCTGGGCCACGGCCGCCACGGTGGCGCCGATGCCGACGCTGCTGCTGCCCGAGCCGTTCAGGGCGGCGGCGTACATGTCGGAGAACTCGGCGCGCGAGGCCTTGGCCCCGAAGGTGCTGGTGTTGGCCACGTTGTTGCCAATCACCTCCAGATTGCGAGCCGATACGTTCAGACCGGAGAGACCTTGTTGGAAGCCCATGGTGATGTCCTTTGCGAGGGTACTGCTGGAAAGATTTAAACGACGACTTTGATCTTGCTGTAAGCCGTGGTGCCGCTGTTGCGCAGCTCCAGGTTCAAGGTGCCGTTGCTGTTGCTGATGGCGTCGACCTGGTCGTTCATCAGAGAGGTGTTGCCGACATTGGTGCTGCCGTTTTTGGCCGAGACCTTGAAAGTCAGTCCCTCACTGGACATGGTGCTGGGCACCGTCCACTGGAAACTGTGCAGGCCAGCGGTCTGCGAACCCTGGCTGATGGTGTCGACCACCTTGCCCGCCGCGTTGATCACATCGATGTTGACGGTGGCGGCGCTGCCACTCAAGTCGAAGGCGCCCGCGGCCACGGTGCTGGTGGTGCCGTCATCCGCCTTGACCGTGCCGGCGACCAGCTGGTTGCCTTCGATCAGCACCTGGTGGCCCACCAGGCTGGCGCCCTGCAGCACCTGCATCTGGCTGAAGCCGTCGGTCACGCCACCCATGGTGGTGTTGAGCTTCTCGATCCCGGTCACCGTGCTGATCTGGGCCATCTGGCTGGTGACCTGCGCGTTGTCCATCGGGTTCAGGGGATCCTGGTTCTGCATCTGCGTGACCAGCAGCTTCAGGAAGCGGTCGGAGGCCTCCGTCGTCTTGTCGCTGGCGGCGGCCGTGGTGCCGTTGATCTTGTCGAGAACGGAGTTGCCGGTTGACGATACTGAGCTCATGTCATGTCCTTAGGTAAATCAGGTGCCTTGACCGAGCTGCAGCGTCTTCATCAGCAGGCTCTTGGCGGTGTTCATCACTTCGATGTTGTTCTGGTAAGAACGCGAGGCAGAGATCATGTTGACCATCTCTTCCACGGCGTTCACATTGCTGTAGGTCACGTAGCCTTCGGCGTCGGCTTGCGGGTGCTTGGGGTCGAGCACCTTGCGGCCAGGGGTGTTGTCTTCGGTGATGTTGGTGACGGTGACGCCGGCCGTGCCCACCTCGTTGCCCATGGGCGTGGTGCTGAACACCACCTGCCGGGCCTTGTAGGGTGAGCGGTCGGGGCCGGCCACGGTGTCGGCGTTGGCCAGGTTGGAGGCCACCACGTTGAGGCGCTGGGCCTGCGCGCTGACCGCGCTGCCCGAGACGTTGAAAATGCTGAACATCGACATGGTGGTTTACTCCTTCTTCACTGGCCGGTGATGGCTGTGTTGAGCGTCTTGACCTGGCTGTTGATGAAGCGCAGGGTGGCTTCATACCGAACCGTGTTGTCGGCGAAGGTGGCGCGCTCGCGGTCCATGTCGACGGTGTTGCTGTCCAGGTTGGTCTGGGCGGGGGTGGCATAGTTCATGTCGGTCGCTTCCTTGCTGCCGGCGGGGGCGCCACCGCGGCCCAGGTGGCCTGCGCTGGCCGTGGCCAGCTGCAGCTTGGCGGGCGACAAGGATGACGCACCCGACGAGGCCTGTCCCGTGGCATTGCGCAGCGCGCTGGCGAAATCGAAGTCCCGCGCCTGGTAGCCCGGGGTGTCGGCATTCGCGATGTTGCTGGCGATCAGGCGCTGGCGTTCGGAACGCAGTGCCAGGGCATCAGCTTGAAAATTAAGGGTGTCGGTCAATCGGTTCAACATGGCAAGCCCTCCGGCCTGTGGATGCTTTGCCGACAAAACGGGATTCGGCGCAGCTTGTAGGGGATGGTGAACTTCTGGCGCCAAAACATGAGCCGGAATAAGCAGCCTTTCGGGCCTCATTTCGGACTTCTCCACCAGACCAGCCTCCGTACAGTGGCAGGCATGGAAACGAACCTGCTCAACCACCGCAAGAACAGCGACACGGCCTCCGCGCCGGGCTTGCTGCATGACCTGGGGTTCGAGCCTTTTCAGGTGTGGGCGGCGCTGCTGAGCGCCCTTGTGTGGCTATTGCTGTGCGGCGGCGCCGTGCTGTTCTCGCCCTCGGCGCATGCCCAGCAACAGGTTTCGTCGGCCGGTGATTCAGGCGTGCTGCAGGCCTACGTGCAAACGCTGTTGCACGACCAGGCCTTGCCGCAGCCCCATGATTCGAAGAGCAGCTCGCCCTGGCGCGTCGAGGTGGTGCTGGGCCAATTGGACCCCCGCCTCAAGCTGGCGCCCTGCGACAAGGTCAAGGCCTATGTGCCCAACGGCATGCGCCTGTGGGGCAACACCCGTGTCGGGCTGCGTTGCGAACAAGGTGCGGTGCGCTGGAATGTGTTCTGGCCGGTGTCGGTGAAGGTGTGGGGCCAGGCCCTGGTCGCCGCCAACGCCCTGCGTCCTGGCGCCTCCTTGTCCATGGAAGATTTGCGCATGGCCGAAGTCGATCTGGCCTCCCATGCCTCGCCCGCGGTGCTGCGCGCCCAGGATGTCATCGGACGCACGCTGGTTCGCCAACTGCAACCCGGTCAAAGCCTGCGCCAGGAAGACGTGAAAGCCCGCCGTTGGTTCGCCGCTGGCGAGATGGTGCGTCTGACGGTCAAGGGCAGTGGATTTTCAGTCGGCGCCGAGGGCACGGCCCTCACCGCCGGCGATGAAGGTCAGTGCGCCAAGGTCCGGCTCGACGGTGGCCGGGTCGTTTGCGGCGATCCCGTGGGATCGCGGCAAGTGGAGATCACGTTGTGAAATCGGGGCCAATTTCAGCTTCACCCCCCAGGAATGCGGGGGTTTTGGCCTTTGGCGTTAAAGTCGGTGGCGAGCGGGTCGATATCCCCAATGTGGCCACTCGGTGGTACACGCCGAGAGCAAGGAGTTCATCATGAAGATCGGAAACCCATCAGACAAGTCCGTCAACGGCGCAGGCAGCACCAAGACGGAAGCCCCTGGCAGCACCAAGACGACCGGTAAAACGGCCAGCCTGGACGGCGGCGTCAATGAAAGCGCCAAGGTCACGCTGTCCAACACTGCCGCGAACCTCTTATCGGGCGCCGACCCCACCTTCGATGCCAACAAAGTCTCGAAGGTGAAGCAGTCGATCGACGACGGTTCCTACAAGGTGGACCCGGAAGCCATCGCCGACAAGCTGATCGCCAATTCGCGCGAACTGCTTGAGCGTCAGCACTGATCCAGTGCCTTGACATGGCTGCCGTTCTGTCGCCCGTGCTGGACCTGACCCCTCACATTGCCGCCATCGAGGCGCAATTGGGGGGGCTGGACGCCGCCTTGCTGGCACAGGACGCCCAGGCCATCGAGTCCTGTTCGCAAGATTTGCACCGGGCCCTGGCCGATGCCCTGGCGGCATTCCGCCATGCGGGGCCGGACGCCATGACGCCCAAGTTGCGTCAGCAGTTGCTCCTTGCGCAGGCGCGCGTCATGGGGCAGCAATCGACCGTGCGCAAAGCCGCCATGTCGATCGAGCGTACGCTGGGCATGCTGTTGCCCCAGGAGGCCTCGTCGACCTACTCGGCGCTGGCGCCCAGGTCCGGCCAGATGGCCGTGAACGCCTACCGCGCTTGACCGCGGTTTTTGCTTTTCAGGCTGTCAGGCGTCTTCCGCCAGGCCTTCCACCATGATCTGAACGCGTTGGCGTCCCTGGTACTCGTCCAGGCTGATGCGGAATGCCATGTGCGCTTTGTCCGGCAAAGGTTCGGTGCGGCCGAACCAAATGCCGTCGCGCACTTGGCCCTGCACGCGCAGGCTCAGCTTCATGTGGCGCGTGCCGACCAGGCGCTGGCCCAGCACTTCCACCGCATCGCTGAAGACCGGGGCATCGAAGCCCGGGCCCCACACCGCCTGGTCCAGCGCCGAGGCGGTTTCCGGCGTGAACCATTGGGTGTCGAGCGGGCCGTCGGTGCTGAGCTGCCGGGCCAGCAGGCTCGCGTCCAGGCCTTCGTGGGCCACCAGCATCAGGGCCTGCTCGAAGGTGTCGAAGTCTTCTTCGGCGATGGTGCAACCGGCCGCCATGGCGTGGCCGCCGAATTTCCGCAGCAAACCAGGGTGGCGCTTGCTGACCAGGTCGAGCGCGTCGCGCAGGTGGAAGCCGGGGATGGAGCGGCCCGAGCCCTTGAGCAGGCCGTCCTGGCCCAGCGCGAAGACGAAGGTGGGGCGGTGCTGGCGGTCTTTCAGGCGCGAGGCGACGATGCCGACCACGCCTTCATGGAATTCCGGGTCGAAGATGGCGATGGCCGGGGGCGGCTCGTCCTCCGACAGCAGCGATTCCAAGAGCGATTCGGCCTGTTCGCGCATGCCGGTTTCCAGTTCGCGGCGTTCGCGGTTGATGGCGTCCAGTTGCTGGGCCAGTTCTTGCGCGCGGCCCACGTCGTCGGTCAGCAGGCATTCGATGCCCAAACCCATTTCGGCCAGGCGGCCAGCGGCGTTCACGCGGGGGCCCAGGGCGAAGCCGAAGTCCTGGCTGCTGGCCTTGCTCGGGTCGCGGCCGGCGGCGGCGAACAGGGCGGCGATGCCGGGCTGCATGCGGCCCGAGCGGATGCGCTTGAGGCCCAGGCTGACCAGGCGACGGTTGTTGGCGTCCAGCCGGCCCACGTCGGCGATGGTGCCCAGGGCGACCAGGTCGAGCAGGCTGTCGATGCGGGGCTGGTTGGCGGCGTCGAAGGCGCCGCGCTGGCGAAGCTCGGCCCGCAAGGCCAGCAGCACGTAGAACATCACGCCCACGCCCACCAGCGCCTTGCTGGGGAAGGGACAGTCGGGCTGGTTCGGGTTCACGATCACGTCGGCCTTCGGCAGGCTGAATTGGCCATGGGCATCGACCACGGGCAAGTGGTGGTCGGTGATGACGACCTGCAGTCCCAAGGCGTGGGCTCGGTCGACGGCCTCGTGGCTGGCCATGCCGTTGTCCACGGTCATCAGCACCTTGGCGCGTTTGGCGTGCACCAACTCGACGATGGGTGGGGTCAGGCCATAGCCATGCACGGCGCGGTCGGGGACCACGAAGCTGACTTGGTCGGACCGGGCCCCCAGCATCTTCAGGCCACGCAGGCCCACGGCGCAGGCGGTCGCGCCATCGCAATCGTAGTCGGCCACGATGCAGATGGGGTGGTTTTGCCCGATGGCGTCGGCCAGCAGGCGGGCGGCGCCCAAGGCGCCCTTCAGCTCACCGGGGGGCAGGAGTTTGGCGGGGGCGTCGTCCAGTTCATCGGCATGGCGAACGCCGCGCGAGGCGAACAGGCGCGCCAGCAGCGGGTGCACACCGGCTTGTTCCAGGGCCCAGGTGCTGCGGGGAGGGACTTCTCGGGCGGTGATTTTCATGGGGCAGGCGGCGCCAATTCAAAGCGAAATGAGTAGTTTTGACGGCTGAAGGTGACTTTTGCCACGTCCTACCAGTTTTTTGGCGACCGTTAACAGGTTTTGGCCCAAGGAGGGCCGAGGGGCGTTTGCGAGGGTGACGGCGCTGCGCTCGCCGCACAAGGTCAGGTGCACAGATTGGCCCGCCTCGATGGCGGCACACAGGGGTTGGAACACTTGGGTGTCCAACGCCTGCCAGGTGCCGATCCAGTCGGCCAAGTTGCTGGCGAGCAGAGGAGCGCGCAAGTCGTTCAGCAGGCGGGTGCCCGGTGGCAGGGACGCAGGCGATGGGTTAGGCAAAGGTCCGGTGCCGCTCAGCCAGAAGGAATTGACCGTCAATTGGCCGCTGGCGGTGCGCGCTTCGTTGAGCGGGTGCTGGTACATCAGCATCTGCACCTCGTTTTGCAGGCGCTTGATCAGGCGGGCCTGTGGGTGATCTGGCATCCACACATCGGGATTGCGGCCAATGACCCGGTCGAGCGAGGCCGTGGGCAGGCTCGCCAGCGAAGGGTGGGCGGCGTACCAGCGCGTGGGCCTGTCGTAAACCAGCGTCCAGCCTTCTTCTTCGAACCAGGGGCGCAGCGTTGCCAGCAGGGTGCGCGAATCCGCCTCGCTCAAGTGCAGTTCATCGGGGTCGAGCAAGGTCAGGCTTTCGCGGCCCATCAGCCAGTGGCAGGGGGTGAGCAAGCCCCAGGACTGGGCTTCGGTGGTGATGCCACTGCCCTGCGCCTGCCAGGCGGCCCACGGCCAGGTGCCGTCGGCCAGGCCGTGCCAGCCCAGGGATTGGGCCAGCACGCGCTCGTGGGGCATGGACAGGGCGTATTCGTCACCTTCCAGGCGGCCAGCGGGGGCCAGTTTCCGCAAAAGCTGGTGCAGGTGGGGAAACCGGGCGGCGTCGTCCAGGCGGGGCAGGGCCTGTTGGCAGGGTTCGGACAGGCTGGCCGCGAAAGGCAGGACCAGGTGCTGGTCGGGAACGGTGGCGGGATTCGGGGCAGCGGGCATCCCGGCATTATCAAGTGAGTACACTTCGCGCACCATGAACCTTCCCTATGAATGGCGAGTTGGTTGGCGCTACACCCGCGCCGGCCGAGGTGCCCGCCGCAATGGCTTTATTTCCTTCATCTCCTTCGTGTCCGTGCTGGGCATCGCCTTGGGGGTGGCGGCACTCATCATCGTGCTGTCGGTGATGAACGGTTTCCAGAAAGAGGTGCGCGACCGCATGCTTTCGGTCATCGCGCACGTCGAGGTCTACGACGCCCATGGCGGTGCGCTGGAAGATTGGCGGGCCTTGGCCGCCAAGGCCCGCCAGAATCCCCAGGTGATCGGCGCGGCGCCTTTCGTGCCGGCCCAGGCCCTGATCGCGCGGGGCGAGAACATGCGCGGCACCATGGTTCGCGGGATCGTGCCCGACGAAGAAGCCTCGGTGACGCCGCTGGCCGCGCAGATGAAATCCACCATGCAGCTCTTGAAGCCAGGCACCTGGGGCGTGGTGATCGGCGCCGAACTGGCCAACAGCATGGACGTGCGTGTGGGCGATCCCATCACCCTGGTGGCGCCCAGCGGGCAGGTCACGCCAGCCGGCGTGGTGCCGCGCATCAAGCAGGTGGTGGTGGTGGGCACCTTCAGCGCCGGACACTATGAATACGACAACGGCCTGGTGCTGATGCACGCCGACGATGCCGCCAAGCTGTTCCGCACGGGTGGCCTGACGGCCTTGCAGCTCAAACTGACGGATGCCCAGCAAGCCCGCACGGTGGCGGGTGAACTGGCCGTGTCGCTGGGCCGCGATGTGGTCGTGAACGACTGGACGCGCACCAACCGCAACTGGTTCGACGCCGTGCAGGTCGAGAAGCGCATGATGTTCATCATCCTGGCCATGATCGTGGCCGTGGCGGCTTTCAACCTGGTGTCGACCTTGGTGATGACGGTGACCGACAAGCGCGCCGACATCGCCATCCTGCGCACCCTGGGCGCCACGCCGGGGTCCATCATGGGCATCTTCATGGTGCAAGGCGCGCTCTCGGGCATCCTGGGCACGCTGGCGGGCCTGGCGCTGGGCATGCTGGTGGCCTTCAACGTGGGGGCCATCGTCGAGTTCATCGAGCACCTGCTGGGCGTGCACTTCCTGCCCGGCAGCATCTACCTCATCAGCCGCATGCCCAGCGATCCCCAGGCCGCCGACATCGTGCCCATCGCGTTGATCTCGCTGGTGCTGTCGTTCCTGGCCACCCTCTATCCCAGCTGGCGTGCCAGCCGTGTGCAGCCCGCCGAGGCCTTGCGTTATGAATGAGATTTTGCAGGCCCAGGGCCTGACCAAGCGCTTCACCGAAGGTCCGCTGGACGTGACCGTGCTGCAGGGCGTGGACCTGACGATCTCGAAGGGCGAGATCCTGTCCATCGTCGGGGCCTCGGGGTCGGGCAAGAGCACGCTGCTGCACCTGCTGGGCGGACTGGAAGCGCCGACCTCGGGTCGCGTGCAGTTGATGGGCCGCGATTTTTCGCAGCTCAACGCTGCCGAACAAGGCGGCTGGCGCAACCAGCACCTGGGCTTCATCTACCAGTTTCACCATTTGCTGCCCGAGTTCTCGGCCATCGACAACGTGGCCATGCCCTTGTTGATCCGCCGCCTGTCGGTGCCCGAAGCGCGCAAGCAGGCCCTGGCCATGCTGACGCGGGTTGGCCTGTCGCTGCGGGCCGAGCACCGACCGTCGGAACTGTCGGGCGGCGAGCGCCAGCGCGTGGCCGTGGCGCGTGCCTTGGTCAGCCAGCCGGCGTGCGTGCTGGCCGATGAACCCACCGGCAACCTCGATCGGGGCACCGCCGATGGCGTGTTCGACTTGATGCTGCAGGTGGCCAAGGAACAAGGCACGGCTTTCGTCATGGTCACCCATGACGACAGCCTGGCCCACCGTTGCGACCGATACCTGCGATTGGTGCAGGGCCGTTTGGCCGATTGACGCCGCTGTCATCCCTTCACCTTTCAAAGGTTCCGCATGTCCGATTCCAAACGCTCCGTTCTGGAGCCTGCCCGTTTGCCTTGGTTGATCGCCGCGGTTTGGCTGGGGGTGTTCACCTTGCTGCGCCTGGGCTTGGTGTTGGGCGTGGGTTTGTCCCTGGTGCCCTTGGGTTTGTGGCCGGGCATCTTCCTCAAAGGGTTGATGTTCGACCTCGCCGTGATCGCCCTGGCCATTGCGCCGGTGTTTTTGTACGAAGCCATCGTGCCCAACGCCTGGCGTGCGAAGGGCTGGCACCGTGTGCTGCGCACAGTGTGGTTCTGGTTCGCGGCGCTGGTGATGTTGTTCGGCGCAGCCGCCGAGATCACCTTTTGGGTCGAGTTCTCGACGCGCTTCAATTTCATCGCGGTGGACTACCTGATCTACACGCAGGAAGTGATCGGCAACATCCGCCAGTCTTATCCGGTGCCGGCCATCGTCCTCGGCCTGGCCTCGCTGGCGGCCTTGCTGACGTTCTTCCTGCGGGTGCCCTTGAAGCGCACCACCGAAACCACCTTGTCGGGGCGGCAACGCCTGGCCCTGCTGGCCGCCGCGATCATCTTCCCCGCGGCCAGTCTGGCCTTGACGAACGTGGATCAGATGCAGGGCCTGGGCAATGCCTACGCCGATGAGCTGTCGGGCAATGGCCTGTTCACGCTGGCTGCGGCCATGCGCCGCAACGAGTTGGACTACGACAAGTTCTACCGCACCATGCCGCAGGAACAGGCCGACCTCATCCTCAAGAAGCTGGACGTGGAGCGCCAGCCCCTGAGCGAGGCGATCCACCCACCACCGGGCGAAGACAACGCCGACGACCCCTTGCCCTTCAAGCGCCGGCCTCGCAACGTGGTGCTCATCTCGGTGGAGAGCCTGTCGGCCTCCTTCATGGACACCTACGGCTCGACCAAGCACCTCACGCCTCGGCTGGATGCCATGGCGCGCGAGGGCATGGTGTTCTCGCACCTGTACGCCACGGGCACGCGCACCGTGCGCGGCCTGGAATCGTTGTCGCTGGGCACGCCGCCCGTGCCAGGCCAGGCCATCGTGCGCCGGCCCAACAACGAGCACCTGGCCACCCTGGGCGAGATCCTCAAGCCCCAGAACGTCGAGTCGTACTTCTTCTACGGCGGCTACGGTTACTTCGACAACATGAACGCCTACTTCGACGCCAATGGCTACAAGGTGATCGACCGCACCGACATCCCCAAGCAGTCCGTGGTGTTCGAGAACGTGTGGGGCGTGGCCGATGAGGTGCTGTTCAGCCACGCCGTCAAGACGCTGACGGCCGAGGCCAAGGCCGACAAGCCATTCTTCGCCCACATCATGACCACGTCCAACCATCGGCCCTACACCTACCCGGATGGCCGCATCGACATCAAGTCACCGGGGGGGCGCGATGGCGCGGTCAAGTACACCGACTACGCCATCGGCAAGTTCATCGACGATGCGCGCGGCCAGCCCTGGTTCAAGGACACCCTGTTCATCATCATCGCCGACCACTGCGCCTCGGTGGCGGGCAAGAGCAAGCTGCCGGTCGATGGCTACCACATCCCCCTGATCTTCTACGCGCCCGACTTCGTGCCGCCGAGTGTCTACAAGGAAGTGGTGAGCCAGCTGGACCTGGCCCCGACCATCGTCGAGATGATGGGCAAGAGCGGCGACGACCACTTCTTCGGGCGCCCCTTCTTCGAGCCGGACCAGAACCCCAACCGCGCCTTCATCAGCAACTACCAAGAGCTGGGCTACCTGCGCAACGACGTGCTGACCGTGCTGCTGCCGCGCCGCAAGGTGCTGGCCTACAAGGTCGACCCCACGACGCTGGCCACCACGCCCACCGAGGTCAACGAAACCCTGATGAACGAGGCGATCGCCTATTACCAGACGGCATCGCGGGCTTTCAAGCAGGGCGCCTTGCAGATGGAGAAACCCGTCACACACTAGCGTCATGTGGATCGACACCCATTGCCACCTCGACGCCCCTGAATTCGACGCCGACCGCCCGGCCGTGATCGAGCGGGCGCGCCAGGCCGGCGTGGGCATGATCGTGGTGCCGGCCGTGATGCCGTCCGCCTTCGAGGCCGCGCGCCAGGCCGCGCTTCAATGCGGCGGCACTTATGCGCTGGGCATCCACCCCTTGTTCGTGAAAGCGTCTGGCGACGACGCGATCGGGCTTCTCCGGGACGCGCTGCAACAGCACCGCGACGACCCCCGCCTGGTGGCCATTGGCGAGATCGGCCAGGACCATTTCGTCGACAGCCTGAAGGACCCCGCCAGCAATGCCCTGCAAGACCGCGTCTACGCGGCGCAACTGGCCTTGGCGGTCGAATTCGACCTGCCGGTGATCGTGCACGTGCGCCGCAGCGCCGACGACGTGCTCAAGCACCTGCGCCGCCTGAAGCAGCAAGGCAAGGCCGTGCCCCGTGGCATCGCCCACGCCTTCAATGGCAGCGAGCAGCAGGCCCAGGCCTTCATCGACCTGGGTTTCAAACTGGGCTTTGGTGGCGCCATGACCTTCGACCGCGCCTTGCAGATCCGCCGCCTGGCCGCCGAGGTACCGGCGGACGCCATCGTGCTGGAAACCGACGCGCCCGACATCCCGCCGCACTGGCTCTACGTGCCAGAAAAAGACCGCCCCCAAGGCCGCAGCAGCCGAAACGAACCGGCCGAATTGCCCCGCATCGCGCAGACCCTGGCCGAATTGCGCGGCTGGTCGATCGAGCAGACCCGCGATATCACCCAGGCCAATGCTCGCCAGGCTTTGCCGCGCCTGCAAGCACTGATCCCCGCCTGAGCGGACAATAGCGGCTTTTCCCTGACCCGGGCCCACGCCCGCCTCCATGTCCGTCACCTCGCCCGATCCCCGCAGCCTGCCCATTCCCCGCCACGCCAGCCGCGTTCCCCCGCACCTGAGCGCCGAGCAGATTGGCCGCATCCGCCAGGCCGCCTTCAACCTGCCGCAAGTGGTCAAACCGGCCGACTTCATCCCCGAGAACACGCCGGATTTCGAAGACTACCTGGATGGCCGGGGCCTGATCCTGTTGCAGAAGGCCGTGAGCGGTGCGCGCCCCAGCCGCTGGATCGCGCCCGAGCTGATGGACCACGCGCTGCGCCACCTGGACGCCATCGGTGTGGGCCGCGAGGTGCGCCAGGTGATGATCGACCGCGGCGCGGCGCTGGAGGCCCTGGGCCTGTTCCGGCGCGGCCACGACTGGGACCGCCTGATCACGCAGACCTTGCCCTTGCCCGACCAGGCCGGCAAGGTGGCCGTGTCCTTCAAGGTGCCCATCGCCGCTGAACCGGTCTGGGATTTCTACCGCACGGGGGACAAACCCGCCTTGATCAAGGGCCTGGGTACACCGCCGGCCTACGCCTATGCCGACGAATTGCAAGCGCACCTGCAGACCCTGCTGGCCCGTGCCAAGGTCAGCAACCCCCGCCAGATGGCTTCGCTGATGCCGCGCCTGCAGGCCGAGTGCGGCACGCCCCAGTCCTTCGAGCACCTGAAAGCCGGCTGCACGCGCGCGCTGGAACGCTGGGAGCACCACGAGGCCGAGCTGGACACCCTGGACGACCTCACCGACCAACTGGCCTTCGAAGGCTATCCCGACACCTTCCACAAGGCCCGCCACCTGCAACGCAAGGTGACCTTGTACGTGGGCCCACCCAACAGCGGCAAGACGCACGCGGCCTTCGAGCGCCTGGCCAAGGCCGAGAAGGGCGCCTACCTGGCGCCGCTGCGCCTGCTGGCCCTGGAAGGCCGCGACCGCCTGCAAGGCCGCGGCGTGGCCTGCTCATTGCTGACTGGCGAAGAGAACGTGCCCGCCGACGGCGCGGCCGTGGTCTCCAGCACCATCGAGATGGTTGGCACGAACGAGCCCATCGAGGTGGCCGTCATCGATGAAGCCCAGATGATCTTCGACAACTACCGCGGCTGGGCCTGGACCCAGGCCATCGTGGCGGTGCCGGCCAATGAAGTCATCATCATCTGCTCGGCCTACGCCGTGCCCGCCATCCAGAACCTGCTGCGCCTGTGCGGCGAGGACTGCGAGGTCAAGCATTTCGAGCGCAAGCAGCATGTGCAACTGCTGCCCGCGCCCCTGTCGATCAACACGCTGAAAAAGGGCGATGCCGTCGTGGCCTTCAGCCGCCGCGAGGTGCTGATGCTGCGCGACCAGATCGCCGCCAATGGCAAGACCGTGTCGGTCATCTACGGGGCCTTGCCGCCCGAGGTGCGCCGCCGCGAGGCCGAGCGTTTCGCGCAAGGCGAATCGCACGTGCTGGTGGCCACCGACGCCATCGGCATGGGCTTGAACCTGCCCATCCGGCGCGTGCTGTTCAGCACCATGGTCAAGTACGACGGCCAGACCGACCGGCCGCTCACCGTGTCGGAGGTGCACCAGATCGCGGGCCGGGCGGGGCGCTTCGGCATGCACGACGAAGGCTTCGTCGGCGTGCTGAAAGAGGCCGAGCCCACGGCCTTGCGCATGCTGCGCGACCTGCTGCCCAAGCAACCCAAGGCCCCGATCGATTTCAAGGCGCCGGTGGCCCCCAACTGGTGGCACATCGAGACCATCGCCACGCGCCTGAAGAAGCACAGCCTGCGCGAAGTGTTGGGCATCTTCATGGAGCAGCTGGAACTGGACGACGCCCACTTTGCCGTGGCCGAACTGGAGCAGATGCTGGACCTGGCCGAGCAGCTCGACCGCACCGCCGGCAAGCTGTCCCTGCGCGATCGCTTCGTCTATGCCCAGGCGCCGGTCGATACCCGCACCGAATCACAGGTGCAGGAGTTCTTGAACTGGACCCACTACCATGCGCTGAGCGGCGAAGCCGGCAGCCCCTGGTTCCTGGAAGAGGTGGACGAGCACAGCCGCCTTGAGCGCATGGAGCAGGCCTTGCGCTCGTGCACCCTGTGGCTTTGGCTGGACCTGCGCTTTCCGAATGTCTACGGCCACCTGGCCAAGGTCGTGGACCTGCGCGGCCGCCTCAACGATGGCATCGAGCGCCACCTCAAGGGCAAGAAGCCCTTGTGGCAAACGCGTGGCCGCCCCCGCGGCGCGCCACGTCGTTCCTGAGTTTGAAGCGCCGGTTCAGATGCGCAGCAGGGCCTGCACGCGGAGCTGCTCATCCGGCGGGAAGTTCGACTTCACGTAGCTGACGATCTCGGCCTTGCGCTGAGCGTCCGACAGGTTGGCCGCCTTTTGCAGGCGTTCCCATTCGCGCTGGGCGCCACCCAGGCGGGCTTCCCATTGAGCCCATTCCTCGTCGGCCTTGGTCAGCCGGTCGGCGGCGGCTTCCCCATAGCGGGCCACGCGCTCGGCGCGCACGGCGGCGGGGTCTTTGCCAGGTGCCATCTGTGGCACGGGCTCACCAGGGTCGGGTGGCGGTGGCTGACCCGACTCCAGTTGCGCGTAGTAGTCCTGGAAGTGCTGCTCGTCGTCCTTGAAGAAGGCCTCGGCCCAGGCTTGCCCCAGGATCTGGCGGCGCACGGAGCGTTGTTCCTCGAACACCGGCATCCAGGTGGCACGGTCGCCCTGCGCGAACTTGTGGCGCCAGCCATAGGTGCGCACCTGCCAGTACTTGTCCCACACGGCCATGATCTCGCCGGCCAAGGGCTCGCCGTTTTCGCGCCTGGCTTCATCCTGGACCAGGCCGCGAATCTCTTCGATGGTGACCTCGCCCAGCCCGAGCACGTAGTACTCGAAACGGCTGCGCAATTCGCCACAGGGCTTGAGTTTCTTGTCGGTGACGCACCAACTGCCAGCGGCTTCGGTGCCAGCGAACGAGCCGTTCTTGAACAGGCGCTGGCGTACCTGGTCCGGGCTGCGCGTGACCGGGGTGTCCGACGGGTCGGGCGCCAGGCCAAAAGCGCGGCCCGCCTCGGCGATGCGCCATGAACCGTCGTTGCCGCTTTGTGCGTGACCGGCGCCTGGTGCCTGGCTGCCGGGGCCCGACAGCCACCATCCGGCACCCACCCCCACGGCGACCACGGCGGTGGCCATCCACACCTTGCCTGCTTTCATGTCAAAGCGTCCTCAGCATTGAAAAAGGGCCAACCCCCTGCGGAATCGGCCCCTGCGTCATTCGGGAAAAAGGCTTACAGCGACAGGGCCTTCAGGCGGCTGGCTTGCTGCTTGTAGAAAGCCACGGGGTCCGGATCGCCCTTGCCGATGGTGCCCAGGACTTGGTTGATCTCGTCCAGGTGGTTCCAGTGGTAGTCGTCCTTGATGACCTTGCCCCAGTGGCTGGAGCACTGCGACACCAAGCCGTCGTTGGCTTCGCCCTTGAAGTAGTCGCCGGTGTAGGACAGGATGGCGTCGGAGATGTCCCAGCCATTGGTCTTCACGGCGGTGCCCGAGATCGAGTACCAGCGGATGCTGTTGCCATTGACGCTGGCCACTTCAGGACCTTGGCCACAAGCGCTGGTGGGTGCGCCCACCGGGAACTTCGCGTTGAAGGCGGCGGCACCAGGCGCGCTCAGGGCACCCAGGGCGGTCAGCAGGTCGGCTTGCTTGTAGGTGCCGTTGCCGGTCAGCCAGGCGATCAGTTGCAGGCCACCGGTGGCAACCTTGTCGAAGGTGCCGCCAGGCGTGGTGCCGGCCAGGATGTCGTCAGCGACCTTGCTGCCGAAGTGGGTGCCGGCGACGGTGGTCACGCTGGCCACGATCGAGGGCACGGTGCCCGCGGCATAGCGCACGGTGGGGCCGCCATGGCTGTGGCCGATCAGGTTGAACTTCTTGACGCCGTCAGCGGCGGCCCATTGCTGGAGTTGACGCACCAGTTCTTCGCCGCGGAACTCGGTGGTTTGCGACGGATTCACCGAAGCGACGTACACCGTGGCGCCATCCTTGCGAAGGCTGTTGGGGATGTTGTAGAAGTACTGGATGCCCAGGATGTTGTCGAAACCGATGAAGCCGTGGACCAGCACGATGGGGTACTTGGTTTGGGAACCCGTGGTGGTGGTGGCAGCTTGAGCGGCAGGAACCGCGATCATCGCGCCAGCGACTGCAACGGCGGCGCAGACGGCACGCATGGAGAAAATGGTGTTCATGGCGTTTTTCCTTTGGGGCTCGGATGTTGTTGCTTGCACTGCGTGATCAATGTCTCGCGGAACGATGAATGGATCGCAGGTGGTAACCCTCGATTTCCCGGGTTCTCCCTCCCCCAAGACAGTGGGGGGTGAGGTGGAAGCGGCGCCACCAGCACGGTGTGGGCCCTGGTTTTCCAGGCAAACGCGTCGGAGATGTCCTACCAGCGGCCGCGGTTGGCGCCGACTGTGTCGGCATTCCGGGCGGCCCACCATGACTGTTCTTCATCAACAAGCTGAGGGGCCTCCATGAAAAAGCTTTCACTTCTTCTCATCACCCTGATGTCATCGGTCGCGGTGTGGGCCCAGTCCACGCCGACCAGCCGTGAGATCGTTGTCAACACCGACCAGGACAAGGTGGCCGAGGTCGAGCGCCATGCCCAGGAATTGAAGGACAAGCAGGACGCTGCCATCAATTCGGCCGAGCCGACGGCCGCCGGCCCCAAGCACAAGGCCAAGCGCCACCACAAGAAGGCCACCAAGACCGATCAGACCCAGCCGCTTCAAGGCACCCAGCCCGAGGACACCAAGGTCCAGGGCATCGAGTCGCCCGCCACTTCGAAGTGATTCAGGGGCCGCGTGACGGCCATGCTCGGGTAACCTCGGCGTTCACCCAGCAACCGGCGCGGCCTTCATGTCATTCGAGTCTTCAGGTTTGTCTTCGGCCCTCGTTCGCGCCACCCGCGAACGGGGCTACCTTGAGCCCACGGCCATTCAGGCCCAGGCCATTCCGGCGGTCCTGAAGGGCCTGGACGTGCTGGGCAGCGCGCAAACCGGGTCGGGCAAGACCGCCGCGTTCGCCTTGCCCATCCTGCAGCGCTTGCTGGACCTGCCACGCGATCGGCCGCGCCAGGTCCGGGCGCTGCTCCTGGTGCCGACCCGCGAGTTGGCGGCCCAGGTAGGCGACACCTTGCGCCACTTTGCCCAGTACCTGCCCGAACCCTTGAAAATCGCGGTGCTGTTTGGTGGTGTCTCCATCAACCCGCAGATGATGGGTTTGCGCGGCGGGGCCGACATCGTCGTGGCCACGCCGGGGCGACTGCTGGACCTGCTCGACCACAACGCCCTGCGGATCGATGAGGTTGGCGTCCTGGTGCTGGACGAAGCCGACCGCTTGCTGGACCTGGGATTTGCCGAGGAACTGAATCGCATCCTGGGTCAATTGCCCGCGCGGCGCCAGAACCTCTTTTTCTCGGCCACCTTTCCCCCGGTGGTCCAAGGCCTGGCCGACCAGTTGCTGCGCGATCCCGTGCGCATCGAGGTGCCCCTGGCGCCCGAGACCCAGCCCGACATCCTGCAGCGCGCCATTGAAGTGGACACCGCCAAACGCACGCCCCTGCTGCGCCACCTGATCAAGGAGCACGGATGGACGCGCGTGCTGGTGTTCGTGGCCACCAAGTACGCCACCGAGTTGGTCACGCACAAGCTGGGCTTGGCGGGCATCCATGCGCACGCTTTCCATGGCGAATTGAGCCAGGGCGCGCGCACCCAGGTCCTGGCAGATTTCAAGGCATCGCGGGTGCAGGTGGTCGTGGCCACCGACGTGGCCGCGCGGGGCATCGACGTGGCCCGCCTGCCCGCCGTGGTGAACTACGACCTGCCGCGCTCGCCGGTGGATTACGTGCACCGCATCGGCCGCACGGGGCGGGCCGGGCAAAGCGGGGTGGCCGTCAGCTTCATCACGGCCGACGCCGAGGCGCATTTCAGGTTGATCGAAAAGCGCCAGGGCGTGCGGGTGCCGCGCGAACAGGTGCCGGGTTTCGAGCGGGTCGAGGTGGCGGCGCCGGTGCTCGATGCCCATGGCGGTGTCAAAGGCCAGCGTCCCAGCAAGAAGGACAAGCTGCGCGCCGCGGCGGCCCGCAGCAGGGGCGGGTAGGCAGTCCTCAGGCCTTGCGGGCCACGTCCAGCCGACGCGAGGCCAGGTATTCCTGGCGGTAGATTTCGAAAGGCATGGTGTCGGCCGCCTCGATGCGCGCCTGCTCCTGGATCGATTCGCTGGCCATCTGCTCGAAATGCGATTGTTCTTCCGGGCTCCAATCGGCGGCCAGCACGGTCTGCTGGGCCTGCGTGGATTGCTGGCGCACGAAATCGACGTAGTTCTTGCCGTGATCCCGCACCAGCGCCTGCAGCACGCGGGCCGATGGCAAGGTCTCAAGGTCGTTCAGCCCATCCAGCGCGGCTTGCCAGGCTTGCTGGTGCGATTGCCCTCCCAGGTTGTTGTCCAGCGCCCGGGCGATGGGTTCGCATTGCTGGACGATCTCTCGGGCCCAGTCCATGAGCAGCACCTCCTGGCCCTGGCGTTCCAGCGTCAAGCCGGGTTCACGGCCGCGGGACGCGGTGCGGTGCTGGTTGCGCGCCAGGGCAGCGATCTCGGTGGGCGTGTCGGGCGGGCTGTCCAGCAGCAGGCAGTGCAGCAGGAAGGTGTCCAGGAAGCGGGCCGTGCCGTCGTCGATGCCGACCGGCAGGAAGGGGTTGAGGTCCATGCAGCGCACTTCGACGTACTCGACGCCGCGCTCGCGCAAGGCGTGCAAAGGGCGCTCGCCCGGGAAGATCACCCGCTTGGGCCGGATCGTGCCGTAGAACTCGTTCTCGATCTGCAGCAGCGAGGTCGAGAGTTGGCGGTAGTCGCCTTTCGGGCCCTGCACGCCGATGGTTTGGTAAGGCGGGTAGCTGCGCGTGAGCGCGTCCTGCAGCGAGGCGCCGTAACCTTCCAGGTCGTTGTAACTGACGGACAGCGACGATTGCGCATCGCTCTGGTAACCCAGCCGGCCCATGCGCAGCGACGTGGCGTAGGGCAGGTAGAGGGTGCGGTCGCTCAGGGTGTCCAGGCCATGCTGCTGGCCGGCCACGAAGCTGGGGCAGACGGCGGGCGAGGCCCCGAACAAGAGCAGCAGCAAGAAAGATTGGCGGCGGAAATTGCGGATCAGCGAAAAGTAATCCGCATTGCTCATGCCCGGCAGCGACCAGTTGTAGTGGATGCCCGAGATCGTCTGCATGCGCGGGCCATAGCGGTTGGCCAGCCCGATGCGGTAGACGCTCTTGGCCTGGCCGACGTTGGAGCTGCCGTAGCGGCCGATGGGGATGCCCCCGTCGTCGGGCAGGATGCTGGGCATGCTGCTGACCCACAACTGCTCGTCGCCGGCCTGGGCCAGTGAGCGGTACACGAACTGGTGGATTTGCGTCAGTTCGGCGATGGCGCCTTGCGCGCTGGTGTGCGCGCCCGTGACGAGTTCGATCTGCGATTCGCTGAAATCGGTGGTGATGCTGGGGCTGGCCAGGGCCGAGCCCAGGGCGACGGGGTGGGGGGTCAAGGCCAGGTGGCCATCGGGAAGGACCCGCAGGCTTTCTTTTTCGATGCCTCGGCGGATGCCTTTCAGGCGCTCAGGCGAGAGCGTACGCAAGCGTTCATCAATGCGGGTCACGCTCGGGTCTCCTCAAATCGTGGTGGCGCGAAGGTACCAGAGTTGGCAAAAACCTGCAGGCGATGCATCAACTGCATATCGATGCTGCCGAAAATTTCTAGTAAAGGCGCGAAAAGTCGCGTACTTTACGTGGTCGGCTTGTCCATTTGCTTTCATAGTTGTCACAGACGGTCGACCTGCTTTTCCAAACCCCATGTGCCTCATCATCAAGAAGCCCGCCGGGCGCACGATTTGCGCTGATTTTCTGAAAAACGCCTGGGAGCGCAACTTCCACGGCTGGGGCGGTTTCTTCGTCCAGAACGGCGATGTGGTCTGGGAGCGCGGCCTCGATTTCGACGACCTGCTGGCCTACAACCGCCGCCTGCCGGCCAATGTCGAAGCCTGCATCCATCTGCGCAAGGCCACGTATGGCGATGTGAACCACGAGATGGCGCACCCCTACACCGTCCGGCCCGGCCTCATGCTGATGCACAACGGCAGCATTCCCCACCTGGCCCCGCAGAACCCCGCGCTCAGCGACACCTCCGAATTGGCACGCCTCTTGGGCGACCTGCTGAAAGGCCTGTCCAACGAACAGGCTGCGGCCATGATCCGCTCGCCCGCCTTTGCCCGCCTGACCGCTCCGCTGATCGAGGGATCGATGGTGGTCTTGATGGACCAGGGTGGCGTGGTGCGCCTGGGCCGCGATTGGCACACCGTCAAGAGCTGCGAGTGGACCGGTGCCATGACCGGCATCGAGGTTTCCAATTCGCACACCTGGGGCGAAAAGGCCCGGGCGCTGTCGCGGCAGGCGCAGCGCGGCTCCTGGCAGGGCGTGTTGCAGGTGCTGCAAGAACGCTTGGCGCCGGCTTTCCGCGTGATCGGGCGGGCCACCTCCGGCCGCTGAAGCACCTGGCATAAGATCTTCTGCCAACCGCATCGGGCGGTTGTCAGCAGGAGTCGAACGTGAGCCGAAAAGTCTGTGTCGTGACCGGGTCCTCATCCGGCATTGGGGCGTCCACCGCGCGCCGCTACGCCCGTGAAGGCTGGAACGTGGTCGTCAATTTCTCGCGAGATCCCGCACCGGCCGAGGCCGTGGCCGAAGAGTGCCGCAGGCTGGGCGCCGAGGTGCTGGTGGTCAAGGCCGATGTGGCGCTGGACGACGATTGCAAGCGACTGGCCGCCGAGGTCGAGGCCCGTTTCGGCCGGGCCGACGTGTTGGTCAACAACGCGGGCACCACCAAGTTCGTGGGGCTGAAGGACCTGGATGGCCTGGACGCGGAAGACTTCCACCGCATCTACAGCGTCAACGTGGTCGGTGCCTACCAGATGATCCGCGCGCTGGTGCCCTTGCTCAAGCAGAACCCTGGCGCGGGCATCGTGAACATTTCGTCGGTGGCCTCCATGATGGGCGTGGGTTCGTCCATCGCCTACATGGCCTCGAAGGGCGCTTTGAACGCGATGACGGTGGGCTTGGCGCGCGCCTTGGGCCCGGAGGTCCGCGTCAATGGCGTGGCGCCGGGCCTGGTCGAAACACCCTGGTTGCAGAACGGTCTGGGCGAGGAGCGCTACGCCGCGTCGGTGCAGGGCTACAAGGCCAAGGCCGCGCTGGAGAGTGTGCTCAGCCCGGACGATGTGGCCGATGCCGCCTGGTTCCTGGGTGCAGGCGCGGCGAAGACGACGGGCGAGGTGTTGCTGGTGGACGCGGGCCTGCGCATCACCAAAGCTTGAGCTGGGGGAGCTCGCCCGACCCGGGACGGCAGGTGACGGCATCGTCGATGCGCATCAGCCCGCCCTGGATGACGCGCGCGTTCATGCCGCCGTGGCCACGCATGGCGTTGTAGCCGCCGGGGCCGAGGATGGTCTCCATGCGTGAGCAGGGATCGCAGGTCCCGGTGATTTCCAGCACGACCTCGTCGCCGATGCACAGCAACATGGGTTCGTGCTTGAACAGCGCGCGCGCCGCCAGCAGGTTCAGGCCCGAGACCACGAGGTTGCGGCGCAGCAACATGGGGTCGACCCAATCCTGGCCTGTGAAGGCCGCGATCACGGGCAGGTGTTCGTGCTGGATCAGGGTGACTTGGCGCTTGCTGCCGGCGCCGGCCGCCGAAGGGGAGCGCGTGGCGGCGCGGTCACCCTCCAGGCCTTGGCCGGCGAGGGCCCGGGCGCTGTCGACCTGCAAGGTGGGTGCGCGCCGTTCGGGCCGCAGGATGATGCGCTCCAGCCGGCCTGACAGGGGGAACTGTTGCACCAGGTGGTGCAGGTTGTCGGGGTCGGTTGATGAACTCACGTTGCGCCATCCAGAAGGTCAGGCCGACAGGCTAGCGCAAGTCGCCCGCCCTGTTTGCTGGTTGGCGTTGCCTTCAGCGTGAGGGCACACCCCGCTTCCACTGCCACCAGTTGTTCAGGATCGCATCGACCAGGGGGCGCCCCGCCTTGACCAGGTTCTGCGTGGCGGGCACGAAGCCGCCTTGCTCGGCGTACTTCAGCAGGCCGTCGACGTCGAGTTGGCCCGGGTAGGGCCGGTCGAAGTCGGCGCCAGTGCGAAGGATGGCCACGCGCTGGAAGTCGGCCAGGCCCAGGGCATCGACGCGCTTGAGGGCTTCCAGCGTGGCGTTGTCCTCCTGCTGCGTGGTGCAGTAGCGGCCGGCGCCATCGGTCATCAAGCTGGTCCATTCGGTGGCGCGCTGGCCCAGGCGCGTGCCCGCGAACCACGTGTTGCCCGACATGGTGTCGCACTGGATCACCTTGGGCGGCTGGCTGGCTGGGCCGCTGGGGAACTTGGCCCTGAAGGCGATGGCCTCGGGGCTGTCCAGCAGCTTGGCCTTCTTGCTCAGCGCATAGGCCTTGTCCACCAGCGCGTCGTTGAGGCGGAAGACCTCGGTGCGGTAGTCCAGCGGCGGTTTCTCACCGGGGCCTTTGGTGTTGATGCCGAAGTAGCCGTTGGCCCAGCCGGCGGGCATCTCACGCGGGTCGAGCTCCCAGGCCAGGCCGTAGTCGACCACCCAACGTGCCCAGGCGGCCGAACCCACGGTGCCCAATTCAGGGTTGATGCCCGCGATGCCGGCGATGACGATGTAGGTGTCGCGGAAATCGAATTTGCCGCTGTGCATCAGCGCGGTGACCGAGGCCGCCGCGTTGGCGTAGCCCATGCCCGTGGTCAGGTTGCACAGGCCTTGCAGGTTGCAATGCACGGCCGGGTAGTCGGGCGACAGGCCGGGCACGGTGATGTCGATCTTGAGCTTGTAGGCGTCGATCCAGGGCTGCGCTTCGGGGCCGAACATGCTGATCACCAGCACCTTGACCGGCAGCTTCAGGCGGGGCAGGGCCCAGAAGGGGTAAGCCTTGCTGGCGGGCTTGTCGGCGGATTTTTTCCAGGTTTTCCAGCTTGGCCACGAGGCCACGATGTCGTCGACCAAAGGCGAGCCGGCGTTGACGAGGTTGTGGATGGAGGGGATGAAGCCGCCCGAGATGGAATTGACCAGCGAATCGTAAGCACTCTGGCCGGGGTAGGGCCGGTCGAAGTTGGAAGCGGTGCGCAAGACGGCGACGCGCTTGAGGTCGAGCAGGCCGGCCGCGGCACCGCGCTTCAGGGCCTCGTAGGTGGCGTTGTCTTCCTGCTGGGTGGTGCAGTAGGTGCCCTTGCCATCGGTCAGCAGTTTGGTCCAATCCTGGGCGCGCTGCTCCAGGATGGCGCCATGCCACCAGGTGTCGCCCGCGGCGGTGTCGCATTGCACCACTTTGGGCGGCTGGTTGGCGGGCGCGATGGGCCAGTGGGCGCGGTAGGCGCGGGCGGTGTCGCTGTCTTCCAGCATGGCGTTCTGGCTCAGGGCCAGGGCCTTTTGCAGCAGGTCTTCGTCGAGCTGGAAAACCTCGTTGCGGTAGTCCAGCGGCGGTTTTTGAGCCGGGCTTTGGGTGTTGATGCCCGTGTAGCCCGAGGGCCAGGAGGCGGGCACGTCGCGCGCATCGATCTCCCAGGCGATGCCGTAGTCGACCAGGTAGCGGGCCCAGGTGGCGGTGCCCAGCGTGCCTTGCGTGGGGTCGATGCCCGCGATGCCCGCGATCAGGAAATAGGTGTGCCGCAGGTCGAAGCGCTGACTGAACACCAGCGCCGTGATCGACGCCGCCACGTTGGCGTGGCCCATGCCGGTGGTGATCTGGCAGACGTCGTCGCTGTTGCAATGCACGGTGGGATAGTCGGGCGACAGGCCCGGCACCTTGACCTCGTCGGTCAGCTTGTAGTGGTCGACCCAGCCCTGCCCCTCGGGGCCGAACATGCTGATGATCAGGACCTTGACGGGGCGTGGGCCATGCCCAATGCCGTTGTGGGCCTGCGCGGCTCCGATCAAGGTCAGGCCGGCCAGGAAGGCCGTGCCCATGCGCCGCAGCCAAGCGGCCGCCCATCCGTTCGAAACGATGTCCATGCAGGTTCTCCTGGTTGAATGCCGGGCACCATGCGTCGTGGTGCGGGCCCATTGTCTCCAGCATGAACCGGGCCATCAAGGCCTCTGGTCCGATCGGCTCATGGTGTGGTCGGGGGGCCGATGCCGAACTCGTCGAACACGGTTTGCCAGGCCGCCAGCTTGCGTTCGAAGGACCACGAGGCGTTGGCCGGGCTGGTCGATGGCAGCTTGACCACGGGCAGGCCCAATGCCTGGGTGAGGCGCATGTGGCGCGCCGACTCGCCGCCGTTGTGGGCGATGGCCTTCAGGCCGGGGGCCCATTCGCGCAGTCGGTGCAGCTCGTTCAGCTGTGCCTGCTGGATGGCGCTGTCCAGGCTGCCTTCGCGCTGGCAGTGGGCGTAGACGTCCCAGATGCCCAGGCCATGGGCGCGAGCGGTGTCCAGCCTCGTGGCATACGGCTGGAGGCGCAGGTCGTCCTTGCCCGATAAACCCAGCAAGGCCGAGACGATGGGCCAGAACTGGTTGCGGGGGTGGGCGTAGTACTGCTGGCTGGCCAAAGAGGCCACGCTGGGGAAACTCCCCAGCACCACGATCCGGGTGTCCGGGGTGATGATGGGGCCCAGGCCTTGCAACCTGGGTGGTGTGACCGGTGATGAAGAGCTCATCACCGGTTTATAGCGTGGCCCGCGGCGCGGGCTCAGCCCGCCGTCACTCGTCGATGCCGACGGCCAGTTTCTTCAGGGCGTGCACCGTGGCCCAGACGCCGCACTGGTGGTCACGCTCGAAGTGGCCCCAGTCTTTGGTGGTCACGGCGCCGGGGGCCAGGTCCTGCACGGGTGCGCTCAAGCGGTCGAAACGGCGCCATTGCGGCAGCCCGGGGCCATTGGGATTGCCCTTTGCCGCGAAGTTGGCCCAGTACTTCACCAGTTGGTCGGCCAGGGTCTGTTGCGCGGGGGTGAACACCGGCGAAGGTGTTTCACCCTGGAACAGGTAGGCCAGTTCGGACGAGTGGTAGGCGTCCCAGGTGAAGTAAGGGTCGGGGGCGGCGCCGGGCGCGTTCGGGTCGTTGAACTCGAAAGCATAGGCCTTGGTCAAGCCCGACAAGGTCTTGACGTCGCTCAAGGCGCTGCACGCGTAGAAGTTGTCGGTCACGGCGGCGGCCAGGGCCTTGTCGTACGAGCCATAGCGGGAAGGCGAGTACAGCACGTCGGTGAACAAGGGTGCGAGGGTGGGCCCCACCATGCCTTTCAGGGCCAGGCTGTGGTCGGCGGCGGTCACCCCGCGTTGTTGCCCCAGGTGGAAGGTCAGCGCCACGAACAGGCGGCCTTCGTCATGGTCGCCCCCGAACATCACGGGCACCTTGTTGACGCGCCCCGACTGCAGCAGCTTGTCGGCCGCGTCAGGCAGGATCACGCCATCGATGGCCGGCACCCAAGGTGGTTTGCTGTAGATGATGTCCAGGTTGGGCGGGGTCGCGTTCATCAGCGCCACCGTGCTTTGCTGGCGCATGCAAGCCAACTGTTGCGCACCAGCCGGACAGCCCAGGGATTGGGCCACGGCTTCGGATTTCTCGCGCACATCGGACAAGGGCACATTGCGCAGCAACACGCAGGGCCCGCTTTGCGAGATGGCGCCGTTGAACAGGCCGGCCGATGGCGGCGACAAGAGGTGCAGGCAGGCGCTGTTGCCGCCCGCGGACTGGCCAAAGAGGGTGATGCGGTTCGGGTCACCGCCCAGGCGGCTCGCGTGCTGCTTCACCCAACGCATCGCCGCCTGCTGGTCCTGGATGCCGTAATTGGCGGCGGGGTTTTCAGCTTGCAGGCCCGGCAGGGCCATGAAGCCGAAGATGCCCAGGCGGTAGTTCACCGTCACCACCACGGCCTTGGCCTGGCGGGCCAGCGGCGCGCCGTCGTAGTTCGAGCCGGCACCCAGCACGTAACCTCCGCCATGCAGCCACACCATCACGGGCAGGGGCTGTCCGTCGCTGTTGTCGGGGCGGTAGACGTTCAGGTAGAGGCAGTCCTCAGTCTCGGAGCGTCCGGAAAAAGCACTGGGCTCTTGCGGACAGACGTTGGCGAACTGCGTGGCATCGCGCACACCGGACCAGTGGGCCGGGGCCTGCGGTGCCTTCCAGCGCAAGGGCCCCACGGGTGGTGCTGCGAAGGGCAGGCCTAAAAAACGCGACACGCCATTGCTGGCGAGGCCCTGCGCGGCCCCCTGGTCGGTGTTGATGAGGGGAACGGCCGCATGGGCCGCGGTGCTGGCCCCCATGGCCAAGGCCAGGGCCGACAGGCTTCGACTCAGTATCGATGTGATTTTCATGATGGATCCCTTATGACAAAGTGGACACAGTCGAACTTTTCTTGACTTGGCGACCTCGGTGTTCGCGACTCCCCTCGGGGTGACTCCCCCATGCGACACTGCTGGCCACGCTTTTTGACTGTTTCCCGTTATCGACCTGTGAAGCGCAAACTTAAATTCCCCGAAGCCACCTTGTCGGAATCCCGTGGGGTGAGGTGCCTGCACCTCGACACGCCCTGGATCCAGGGCGCCATGCGCGTCAGCAAACCGCTCAAGCTCGAGCTCGAATACATCCAGCGCATGATGGCGTGGCTGCTGTTGCGCGACCTGTCCGCCTTGCCCGGCACACGCTGCGTGCAACTGGGCCTGGGCGCGGCGGCCATCACCAAGCACTGCCATGCGGTGCTCAAGGTGGCCAGCACCACGGCCGTCGAGATCAACCCAACGGTGATCGGCGTGTGCCGCAACTGGTTCAGCCTGCCCGACAACGATGAGCGCCTGGAGGTGATCCAGATGGACGCCGCACGCTACGTTGGCGACCCGGAACACACCGCCAGTGCCGACGCCTTGTGCGTGGACTTGTACGACCATGAAGCCGCCAGTCCGGTGCTGGACGACGAAGCGTTCTACCGCGATTGCTGGCGCCTGCTGGACGACGGCGGGGTGATGAGCGTTAACCTGTTCGGCCGCGATGCCAGCTTCAAAGTCAGTGCGGGCCGCATCGCCGCGGCCTTTGGCGAGGGGCGCACGGCCATGCTCAAACCCACCCGCGAAGGTAATACCATCGTGCTGGCATGGAAAGGCTTCGATTTGCCAAGCCGAGAAATACTGGCGGAACGCGCCGAATCTTTACAAAGCAGGTTCGAGCTGCCCGCCGGAAAATGGCTCAAGCTTTTGTCCACCTTCACCCCCCGCCCGACGACATGACCGCGTCCAGCCCATCCACCTCCGCCAAGCCTGCCAAGAAGCGCTCCCTCACGCACAAGGGACCGCTGGACTGGAAGTGGCTGCTGGCCTGGATGACCGAAGACGGCCTCATCACCGTCAAGGAAGGCGAGCGCGTGGCCCAGCGTTTCGCCGCTGGCGACAGCGCCCAGCACCCACTGGTGCGCCTGGGGGGCATGGGGCTGAAACGGGCCGACAACGACCACGTGCTGGAACTGGAGGCCCTGACCGAGTGGCTGGCCAAGCACCTGGGTTTGGGCTACCTGCGCATCGACCCTTTGAAGGTGGACGTGGCCCGCGTGTCCGAGGTCATGTCCATCAACTACGCCGAGCGGCGCAAGTGCCTTCCCGTGCAGGTGGGCCTGAACGAGATCACCATCGCCACCAGCGAACCGCTGGACGTGGCCTGGATCGACGAGATCCTGTCGCACACCAAGAAGACCGTGCGCCTGGTGGTGTCCAGCCCGCTCGACCTGCAGCGCTACCGCACCGAGTTCTACACCCTGGCCAAGTCGGTCAAGGATGCGAACAAGAAGACGGGCGACAGCGTGGCCCACAACTTCGAGCAACTGGTCGAGCTGGGCAAGACCAACCGCCAGCTCGATGCCAACGACCAGGGCATCATCCAGGTCGTCGACTGGCTGTGGCAATACGCGTTTGACCAGCGCGCCTCCGACATCCACCTGGAGCCACGCCGCGAGATGGGCGCGATCCGCTTCCGCATCGATGGCGTGCTGCACACGGTCTACCAAGTGCCCCTGTCGGTGATGCAGGCCATGACGGCGCGGATCAAGCTGCTGGGCCGCATGGACGTCGTTGAAAAGCGCCGGCCGCTGGACGGCCGCATCAAGACGCGCAACCCGGCCGGGGACGAAATCGAAATGCGTTTGTCCACCATGCCCACCGCCTTTGGCGAGAAGCTGGTGATGCGGATCTTCGATCCCGACAACACGGTCAAGTCGCTCGAAGCGCTGGGCTTTGCGCCCAGCGAACAGCAGACCTGGGAGCAACTGGTGTCGCGCCCGCACGGCATCATCCTGGTCACCGGACCCACGGGTTCGGGCAAGACGACGACGCTTTATTCCACGCTCAAGCGCATCGCCACCGACGATGTCAACGTCTGCACCATCGAAGACCCGATCGAAATGATCGAGGCTTCGTTCAACCAGACGCAGGTGCAGTCGAACATCGACCTGAACTTTGCCGATGGGCTGCGCGCCTTGATGCGGCAGGACCCGGACATCATCATGGTCGGCGAAATCCGCGACCTTGAAACGGCCGAGATGGCCATCCAGGCTTCGTTGACGGGGCACTTGGTGTTCTCCACGCTGCACACCAACGACGCGGTTTCGGCCATCACGCGGCTGACCGACATTGGCGTGGCGCCTTACCTCATCAGTGCCACGGTGATCGGCGTGCTGGCCCAGCGCCTGGTGCGCACCTTGTGCCCGGTGTGCAAGAAGCCTGACGAGGCGATGTCCGCCGACACGCTGGCCACGGCCATCAAGCCCTGGCGCATGAATGGCACTTTGCGGCCTTACCAGCCGGTGGGGTGCTTGGAGTGCCGCATGACGGGCTTCAAGGGGCGTGTGGGCTTGTATGAACTGCTGCCCATCACCGAAGCTTTGCGCGGGGCCATGAGCCCGACGGTGGACATGGCCAAGTTGCGGCAGGCGGCGGCGCAGGAGGGGTTGCGGCCTTTGCGGCTGTCGGGCGTGATGAAGGTGTCGGAGGGCGTGACCACGCTGGACGAGATCTTGCGCAACACGCCTCAGTGGGAGAGTTGAGGTTCTGCTGGCTGATGCGGCGTGGTGGGGGTGGTGCGCTTTGGCTGGGCAGCGCGAGGCTGGGATGAGGCGGGGGTTGGCGGGCCTCCTATGGTGGCGGTCCTCCGCTTTGCGAAGGACTGCTCTGCGGTGCTCGCCCAGGGCGGGGATCGTCCGAAACTCGCCTTCGGCTCAGACAACGGACGATCCTTTTTCCGCCCGGGCTGCGCTCCTCGACGCCCCCGACGTCGGCCCGCCAACCCCCGCCTCATCCTTGAGCGCCTCGCTGATGGCGTGGCACGTCTGACTGGCCGTGGCTGAGTTCCACGGCCCCACCTCGGCGCGAGCATCGCAAGGCAGTCCCGCGCAGCGGGACCACCAACATGAAGCCCTGTCGGACACCGTCCCAGCCCTCGCCCCGCGCTGCTCGACAAAGCGAGCAACTCAGTTAGAGTCCGTCCGCCGCCGGCCCCGCGCTGGCCGAGAAGTTCTCGACCACGACCTCGCAGCGCACACCCTTGGGCTCGGCCTCGCTCCAGCGCACCGTGCCGCCCAACTGCTTGACGCGTTTGCGCACCCCCCCCAGTCCCAATCCATGAGACCAGGTCTCGGGCGCGCGGCCCAGCCCGTTGTCGGTCACCGTCAAGGACAACTGGTCGTTGGCCAGCACCAGCACCACCTGCACCTTCGAGGCCTTGGCGTGGCTGATGGTGTTGTTGACCAGCTCGCGCAGGATGCGGGTCAGCGCCGACCATTGCACCATCGACAAGGTCACATCGCAGTCCTGCGTCATCTGCCAGTTCAGTTCGCATTGCGCGATGCCCAAACGCTGGTGCAGGTCGCGTTTCCATTCGCCGGCCGCTTCGCTCAGGCCATGGCTTTGCGCGGCCAGGCCTCGCGTCAGCGTCTTCAGGTCCTGCAAGGTGTGGCGGATGTATTCCTCGATGTCGGCGTTGGGCGCCTGGTACATCAGGGTCAGCAGGCGCGCGCCGATGTCGTCGTGCAGGTCTTGCGCGATGCGGATGCGCTCCTCGCTGCGGCCTTGCTCCACGGCCTGGTCGAAGCTCAGCACGCGGTGCAACTGGTCGATGATGCGGTCGGCCAGGCGGGCATCGTCCGAGGTGAACAGGCGCCGGCCCTTGTTCGAATGCTTGAGCACCAACGCATGTCGGGAAGGGCCTTCCTTGGGCCGCAGCGAAGGCAGGCGCACCAGCATCACCGAACCATTGCCCCGCAGTTCTGACGCGGCGACTTCGCCCCGGGCCACGGTGACTTCCAGCGGGTCGAACAGCTCGCGCATCAGCCGCGCCAGCAGGTCATCGGTCTTGGCTGGGCGGCGCTCCAGTTCACGGGCCATGCGGTACAGGCGTTCGAACAAGCGCTCCATGGTGATCGGGTCGCGCCCTGGCAGCCGTGTCATCAGCCAGCGCCGCACCGACATGTACACGCCGAAGGACAGGAACAGCGACAAGGTCATCGAGGTGAACTGGCCCAGTGAGAACACCGCCACGAAGAGCAGGTCGAGCGAGGCGGCCACCGTGCTGGACGCCGCCAGCAGCGAGAACTCCTGCAGGATCTGCTTGGAGCGCGACAGGTAGGGGGCCAGCAGCAGCTGCGAGGCGAAGAACACGTGCCAGGTCATCACACCGAAGGTGGTGATGTTGAGCAGCATGTCGGGCCGCGGTCCGCCCCGCGTGACGGCGAAGCTGAGCAGCACCCAGGTGGCCAGCGTGATGGCCGAGAAGCGCTGCAGCACCAGCGTGAAAGGGTGGGGCGAGGCGCGGTAGGCGGCGCCCATCAGCATGATCGCCGCCGCCGTCATCACCGTGCAGCCGGTGTGCAGCCAGAGCCAACTGCTGGTGCTGTCCAGGCCCAGCGCTGTGACGCCCAGGCCAGCCGCCGTGGCCCAGCCCAAGGCCATGAAATAGGGCCAGCCCTTCAGGCGGCGGGGGTGCAGCACGGCCACCTGGATCATGGCAGCGGCGGTGACCAGGTCCAGGCCGGCGCGCGCGCGCATGTCCAGGGTCATGAACCAGTCCGGCAGGAACAAGTCGAGGTTGGTTTCGACCGCGATGAACATCAGCTGCCCAGCCTGGCTGATGGCGAGGGCGAAGTAGGCCAGGTTGCGCAATTGCGGTCCGGCCAGCACCACCACGGAACCCACGGCGAACAGGGTCAGGGCCAGGGCCGACAACAGCCAGAACAAGGGGCTCAGGCCTGTCCAGCCTCGCCGGGTGATCAGCACGGGTTCGTCCGGGGCGTTGACCAGTTGCAGTTGCACGACTTTGTTGTCAGCCGGCAAGGCCGCGAGCAGGTGCGCCACGCCCAGGTGCAGGTCCACGAAATGCTGGCGTTCCTCGGCATCGCTGATCCAGCGCCCCGAGCGTTGCAGGGCCAGCATCTCGATCGGGGCTTCGAGGACCACGATGCCACCGGAAGGCTGCGTCACCTCGCCGCGCAGGCCTTCGATGATGTGCCCTTCCAGGCGCTGCATGGCCGGGTTGTCCACCGAATGCAGTCGGACGGTGCCTTCGGCCGTGGCGCGCAGGCTGACCGGCAGGCGGGGTTGGCTGGACAGCCATTGCCCGACCAGCAGCACCAGCACAAAGCCCGTCAACACCGCTCCCACCAGCATGCGCAGGCGCCAGCCTATCCAGCGGGGCAGGTCGTGCGAGCCTTGAAGCACCTCGTCCAGCGTGGGGATGTCGCCGGAACTCCCGATCAGCAGATCGGGCGAGCGTGTTGGCGGCGAGGTGTCCGCGGCGGGCATGGTCAAGAGCTCAGACCAGCCCTTGCTTGCTGGCCAGCACCGCCGCTTCGGCGCGGCTGGACACGTTCAGTTTCTTGTAGATGGATTTGATGTGGTCGTTCACCGTGAACCACTTGATGCCCATGAGCGCCGCGATTTCCTTGATGGTGAAGCCCTTGCTGAGGTAGGTCAGCACTTCGCTTTCACGGGGGGTCAGGCGTTCGTGGTCCAGGGGGGCGAGGGGGGCCGGGGCGCTGACCGGGGCCGGCGCGGCGGCGGGCGTCGCGGCGCCTGCCAGCAGGCCGTCGCCCGTGCGGAAGTGGGTCAGCAGGCGGCGCGCGATGGCGGGCGACAGGGGCGGCTGTCCGCGCACGATCTTCTGCAGTTCCTCGACCAGGACCTCGAAGCGGTCCTCCTTGAGCAGGTAGCCGTCAGCGCCGCATTGCAGGGCGGGGAAGAGGTGCTCGTCGTCGGAATAGAGCGTGGTGACGATGCGCGTGGCCGGGTAGTTGGCCAGCTCGGTCAACAATTCCAGGCCGCTGCCATCGGGCAGTTCCAGGTCGACCATGATCAGTTGGTAAGGGTCGTCGCAGGCGGCGGCGCGGCCCCCGGCCTTGTGGCCCAGCAGGCGCCTCGCGGCTTCCAGATCGCCAGCTTCGGCGATGCTGCTGATGTCGCTGAAGCTTTCGCGCACCACGCGGCACAAAAAGCCCCGGGCGACCGGGTTGTCTTCGAGAATCAGAACCTTGACAGCCATGGAGCCCCTCCCGAAGCTTGCGGCACAAAGCGCAAGCCGGGGTTGATCTGCACCCCTGACGACTTGGGGCGAACAATCTTCGATTATCCGCATTCTGAACAGGCCGTCATTCGAAATCGCGTTGTTCCAACACCGAGATGGGTGGTCCTCACTCCTACAATTGGCAACATGCACATACTGATCGCCAACGACGACGGCTACCTGGCCCCTGGCCTCCAGGCACTGGTCGACGCCTGCCAGGGCCTGGGCACGATTGACGTTTTCGCCCCTGAGCGCAACGCCAGCGGGACGTCCAATTCCCTGACCTTGCACCAGCCCCTGACCGTCCACACGGCGGCCAACGGCTTCCGTTTTGTAACAGGCACCCCGTCCGACAGCGTTCACCTGGCCCTGACCGCCGGCCTGATCGCCAAGCCCGATCTGGTGCTGTCCGGCATCAACAACGGCGCCAACATGGGCGACGACACCCTGTATTCGGGCACGGTCGCCGCCGCCACCGAGGGTTTCCTGTTCGGCATCCCGTCCATTGCCTTCTCGCTCACCGACAAGGGCTGGGCCCACCTGGACGTGGCGGCCCGCGTGGCCCGCCGCGTGGTCGAATCCGTCCTGGCCCGCCCTCCCGCGCAAGGCCCTTTTCTGCTGAACGTGAACATCCCGGCCGACCCCAATTCAGACAGCGCCCCCTGGCGCACCACCCGCCTGGGCCGACGCCACGCCAGCTTCCCGGCCATCGCCCAGAACAACCCGCGTGGCGACACCATCTACTGGATCGGCCCGGCCGGCGAGGCCCGCGATGTCGGACAGGGCACCGATTTCGAGGCCGTCAAGCAAGGGGCGGTGTCGATCACCCCGCTGCAGGTCGACATGACGCACCACGCCGCCTTGCCGCAATGGCAAACCTGGGTGGGACAGTCACAGTGAGTGGCAAAACGCCCGACCGCAAAGCCAGCCGCTTCCCCTTGCGGCTGGACCAGGTTGGTTCCACGCCACGCCCTGCGGCCACCCGCGACAACCTGCTCCTGCGCCCGCAGGCCCCTTTGCAGGCCGCCGAGCGCGACCGCAAGGCCGTCATCGCACCCCAGGGCCTGGGCTTGGATTCAGCCCATGTGCGCATGCGCATGGTCGACCGGCTCAAGCTCGATGGCCTGCAGAACCCGCGCGTGCTGGCCGCCTTTGCCCGTGTGCCGCGCCACCTTTTCGTCGACACGGCCCTGGTCAACCAGGCCTACGAAGACACCAGCCTGCCCATCGGCCTGGGCCAGACCATCTCCAAGCCGTCGGTCGTGGGGGCCATGATCGCCTTGCTCTGCGCTCGGCCCGGCCTGGCGCCTGACGTGGTCAGGCCCCTGGGCAATTGCCTTGAGATTGGCACGGGTTGTGGTTACCAGGCCGCTTTGCTGGCCGAACTGTCGCGCCGGGTGATCTCCATCGAACGCCTGCGCGACCTGCACCTGAAAGCCCGCCAGAACCTGGACGCGGTCCGGCGGCAGCTGCCCGGCGCCCAGGACGTGCGGCTGGTGTATGGTGACGGCATGCTGGGCCACGCGCCCGCCGCGCCCTATGACACGATCATCGCGGCGGCGGGGGGCCGCAGTCTGCCGCAAGCCTGGCTGGACCAGCTGGCGCCAGGTGGACGCCTGGTGGCGCCCATGGACGATGGCCGCGGACTGGGGCAGATCCTGACGGTGGTCGACCGCCACCCTGATGGCCGGCTGGAACAGACGTCTTCCGGGGCGGTGCTGTTCGTCCCCTTAAAATCCGGCATCACCTGATGCTTTGGCCGTGGCGTTCATGCGGCCCGCTTTGAGTCTTCCTCACATGCAAATCCTTCTGAATCACCGCTTGCTGGCCAGCGTTGCCCTCGTGTTGTCCCTGGCCGGCTGTGCCACCCACAACCAGCGCGCGCCGGTTGAAGACCGCAACCGCTCAGGCAATGGCGCCAGCGCCTCGTCCGGGCCCGCCAAGGTGCTGCCTGGCGCCGAGAACGCGGGCAAGCCCGGTTACTACACTGTCAAACCCAACGACACCCTCATCCGCATCAGCCTGGAAACCGGACAGAACTGGCGCGATCTGGCCACCTGGAACAACCTCGACAACCCCAACCTGATCGAAGTGGGCCAGGTGCTGCGCGTGGTGGCCCCCGATGCCACGGCCAGCGCCGTGGGCAATGGTGCGTCGTCGACCAAACCCATCGCCGCACCCAGCATCCAGGCGCGGGCCATCGATCCCAAGGCTGCGGCCTCCTCGGCCGCCTCGGGCGTGAAACCAGGTGCTTCGGCGGCAACGGGTGCCGCCAGCACGGCTTCTGGCAGCCAGGCGGCTTCGGCCGCCGAGCCCGTCAAGGATCCCGTCGCCAAAGACCCCCGCGAGGCCGATGAACCCAACTGGCAATGGCCTGCCAATGGCCCCACGCTGGGGGGCTTCGAAGAAGGCAAGCGCAAGGGCCTGGTGATCGGCGGCAAGGCGGGTGACCCCGTGTTCGCCGCCGCCGATGGCCGCGTCGTCTACGCCGGCTCAGGCCTGCGTGGCTACGGCAACCTGGTCATCATCAAGCACAACGCCGAATACCTGACCGCCTACGCGCACAACCAGACCCTGCTGGTCAAGGAAGACCAGGCCGTGCGCAAGGGCCAGAAGATCGCCGAGATGGGCTCGACCGACGCCGAACGCGTGCAACTGCACTTTGAAATCCGCAAGCAAGGCAAGCCCGTCGACCCGGCGCGTCAGCTGCCCACCCGTTGATTGATTGATCGTTGTCCTTGATGTCTGAAGCACATGTTCCCCTTCGCCCGTCCGACGAGTGGCTGAAGGTCGAGTCCCTGGACCTGGAAGCCCAGGGCGTGGCCCACCGCGCCGATGGCAAGGTGGTGTTCATCGAAGGCGCCTTGCCAGGTGAAGAAGTTCGCGCGAATGTCTTTCGCCGCAAGAACAACTGGGAGCAGGGCTCGATGACCGAGATGCGCCGCGAGAGTTCGCAGCGCGTGGTTCCCCAATGCACCCACTTTGGCCTGTGTGGCGGCTGCAAGATGCAACACTTCCACGCGGGTGCCCAGGTGGCCGTCAAGCAGCGCGTGCTGGAAGACAACCTCTGGCACCTGGGCAAGGTCAAGTCCGAAACCCTGCTGCGCCCCATCGAAGGTCCGGCTTGGGGCTACCGCTACCGTGCCCGGCTGTCGGTGCGCCACGTGGTCAAGAAAGGCACCGTGCTGGTGGGCTTCCACGAGCGCAAGTCGCGCTATGTGGCCGACATCAAGTCTTGCGAGATCCTGCCGCCCCATGTGTCGCGCTTGCTGGTGCCCCTGCGCGAGCTGATCGGTGCCATGGAGCATTGCGACCGCGTGCCGCAGATCGAAGTGGCCGTGGGCTCCCAGGTGACGGCCCTGGTGCTGCGCCACCTGGAGGCCTTGAGCCCCCGTGACGTCAAGCTGCTGCGCGACTTCGCGGCCAGGCACAGCGCCCATGACGGCGGTCGCTTTCCGATCGCCTGGTGGTTGCAGTCCAAGGGCCCCGAGACCGTCAAGCCGCTGGACGACACCCAGCCGGGTCTGGACTACACGCTGCCAGAGTTCGGCATCACCATGCCGTTCAAGCCCACCGATTTCACCCAGGTCAACCACGCCATCAACCAGGTGCTGGTGGGCCGCGCCTTGCGCCTGTTGCAGGTGCAGCCCGATGAGCGCGTGATCGACTGGTTCTGCGGCCTGGGCAACTTCACCTTGCCTTTGGCCACGCAAGCCAAAGAAGTGCTGGGCATCGAAGGCAGCGAGCAGCTGGTGGCCCGGTCGCGTGAGAACGCCGCAGCCAATGGCCTGGCCGACCGCACGAGCTTCGTGGCGCGCAACCTGTTCGAACTGACGCCGGCCGAATTGGCCAGCTACGGTCACGCCGACAAGTGGCTGGTCGACCCCCCGCGCGAAGGCGCCTTTGCCCTGGCCAAGGCTGTGGCGGATCTGAACCAGGACCCGACGCTGGCGCCCGACTGGATCCCGCCCAAGCGCATCGTCTACGTCAGCTGCAACCCGGCCACCCTGGCCCGCGACGCCGGCCTGCTGGTGCACCTGGGGGGCTACCGCTGTGTGTCCGCAGGTGCGGTCAACATGTTCCCGCACACGGCCCACGTCGAAAGCATGGCCGTCTTCGAAAAAATCGAGGGTTGATGATCCGCCTGGTTCAGGCCAGGTAGTCGCCGTCGAACAGCGTGTGCCGCTCGGTGCGGTTGCGGCCTGTGGCCTTGGCCTGGTAGAGCGCCTGGTCGGCCCGCTCGATCGTGGCCACGATCGACTCGTCCACCTGGTAGGTGGTCAGGCCGGCCGAGAAGGTCACGCGCAATTCAGGCGAGGCCGAGGTCATCACCGTGTTGCTCAGCATGACGCGGATGCGTTCGATCACCACGGCGGCGTCTTCGCAATCGGTGTCGGTGAAGAGCACCAGGAACTCCTCGCCACCCCAGCGCGCGACCACGTCGGTCTCGCGCAAGCCAGCGGCCACCACATTGGCCAGCGCGCGCAGGACGTCGTCGCCCACACCATGGCCCCACTCGTCATTGATGGCCTTGAAGTGGTCGACGTCGATCAGGCACAGGCAGAAACGGCCGTGGTTGCGGTCGGTGCGCTGGGCTTCGGCGTTCAGCACATTGCCCATGTGCCGCCGGTTGAACAGGCCGGTCAATTCGTCGCGGATGGCCAGCTCCTTGATCTGCGCGAGCGCGGCGGTCAGCTCCACCTTGCGTTGGGTCAGGCGGGCGCGCATCCGGGCCATTTCATGGACGAGCAGGCACACGCTCGCCAGCATGATCAACAGCACGCCGCCATAGACCATCTGCATCTTGGCCACGATCGTGTTCGCGCCGCTGTCGGCCGCGGTTGCCACGAACACTGCGGAGAACGCCAGCCCCGCGAACACGCTGGCGCGGATCAACTGTTTGGAGGTGGTGGTGAACATGCCGAACATCAGGATGATGAACAGCAGCATCAGGGCCACGGGGGCGCCGGGCCCGCCGATCAGGTATCCCCAGGCGAGGATGCCGATCGCGGAGGCCGTCTTGAGTTCCGACATCGAGGGATCGGCCAGTTTCTTGTTCCAGCCGGTGCGCAGCACCACGAAAAAGGCGGCCATGACCGTCAGGCTGGTCCAGGTCAGGTGCCGGCAGGCCTCGGCGTCGATCACGCCCTGGCTCGCGCCGTAGTTCAGGGCGATCACGCCCGCCGAGCAATTGACCATGCCGACGAGGTAACGCAGGCCCAGTTTCTTTTGATGAGGGTCGGCGGAGAACAGCGCATCGCTCAGCCAGCCCAGGCTCAGCCAGCGGTGCAGCCAGAGCTTGTTGCATTGGATGACGGCGGCCAGGCAAACCACGACGGTCAGGGTCAGGGTGCCCCAGGCGATCAGGTAGTGGGCCTGGGCGCTGTGCAGGTCGGTCAAAGAGAATTCGGGCAGGTACTTCAAGGCAAAAAATCACGGTCGGCATGGCTCCCCCAGCATGGCTCGGGGCTCTGGAATCCATTCTGAAACACCCGACCGGGCTTTTTGCCAGGGTTGTACCTGCGGAGTGAGAACTAGTGCAGGGGACGGGCCCCTTGTTCGCGGGAGGGCTAGCCCTGCTGCAGCTGGAGCCAGGCCTGGACCGAGGGGCGCGCCCATTGGCGCTCGACATACACCTTCAATTTCGGCGGCACACGGTCCTGGTTGACCACCAGGCGGTTGAGCATCAAGGCCAGTTCGGTGTCCGCGATGCACCAGGCCCCGAACAGCGGATCTCCGGCCTCGTTGACCAGGGGAGACACCGCCCCGATCAATTGCTGGGCTGCGGCCTGCCCCGTGGGTGACAGGGGCAGGGGACTGGGCTGCTGAAAGATCACGGTGGTGGGCCGGTCTTCTCGCAGGGGCATCAGGTCGCTGCGCAGCCAGGCTTGCAATTGACGCGCTTTGGCCCGGTCGCGGACCGAGGGGGGCAGCACCGTGGGATGGCTGGGCGCGGGAAAGGCGTCTTCCAGGTACTCGATGATGGCCGACGACTCGGACACCGAGAAATCGCCGTGAACCAGGGCAGGGACCCGGCCGGTCAGCGAAAGCTGCTGGTAGCGGCTGGTGTGGTGCGCGTTGTTGACCAGGTCGACTTTTTCGATCGCGAAGGGGATGTTCTTCTCGCGCAGCGCCACGAAGGCGAACATGGCATAGGGGCTGAAGAAGCGGCTGTCGACGTACAGCGTGAGGTTCGAGCTCATGAGGCCTCCCAGTTTGGTTCGAAACAGCATACGCCCAAGTCTGGACACCTGCAAAAAGCAAAAGGCCGGACGTTGCCGCCCGGCCTTTTTTGCCACCTTGTCGGCGTTTCAGGTGGATGGATGCCTGATCAGAGCACCTCGGAGGCGAAGTCCGCCAGGCGCGAGCGCTCGCCACGCGCCAACGTGACGTGGCCGCTGTGAGGCCAGCCCTTGAACTTGTCCACCGCATAGGTCAGGCCCGAGCTGCCTTCGGTCAGGTAAGGCGTGTCGATCTGCGCCAGGTTGCCCAGGCAGATGATCTTGGTGCCTGGCCCGGCCCGCGTGATGAGCGTCTTCATCTGCTTGGGCGTCAGGTTTTGCGCCTCGTCGATGATGACGATCTTGTTCAGGAAAGTGCGACCGCGCATGAAGTTCATGCTCTTGATCTTGATCTTGCTGCGGACCAGATCATTGGCGGCAGCGCGGCCCCACTCGCCAGCGGTGTTGTCGCCACCACGCGCCAGTACTTCCAGGTTGTCGTCCAGCGCGCCCATCCAGGGCGACATCTTTTCTTCTTCCGTGCCAGGCAGGAAGCCGATGTCCTCGCCCACCGGCACCGTCACGCGGGTCACGATGATCTCGGTGTAGCGGCGGTCGTCCAGCACCTGGCTCAGGGCGGCGGCCAGGGTCATCAGCGTCTTGCCGGTGCCGGCCGAACCCGTCAGCGTCACGAAGTCGCATTCGGGGTCCATCAGCAGGTTCAGCGCGAAATTCTGTTCGCGGTTGCGCGCGGCCACGCCCCAGATCGAGTGCTTCTGGTGGCTGAAGTCCTTGACCGTTTTCAGCACGGCCGACTTGCCGGTGATCTCGGTGACCTTGCCGTACCAGGGGGTGGCGCCGGGCGATTCCAGGTACACGAACTGGTTGATCAGCAGCACCGGCACCATCGGGCCGCTGACGCGGTAGAAGGTGATGCCGCCTTGCTGCCAGCTTTCCATGCCCTTGGCGTGACGCTCCCAGAAGTCGTTGGGCAATGGCAGCACACCGGTGTAGAGCAGGTCGCCATCTTCCAGCGTCTTGTCGTTGAAGTAGTCCTCGGCGGGCAGGCCCAGGGCGCGCGCCTTGATGCGCATGTTGATGTCCTTGGACACCAGCGCCACGTCGCGGTCTGGTTGGGCCGTGCGCAGTGCCTGCACCACGCCCAGGATCTGGTTGTCGGCCTTGCCCTGGGGCAGGCCGATGGGCAGTTGAGCGTCCAGGTTCATGGTCTGGAAGTACAGCTTGCCGCGCGCGTCCTTGTGGCCCGTCTTGGACAGCTCGATGCCGGCAGATGGGTCGGACTGGGCGCGGCCCATGTCGGCGGCCAGGGCGTCCAGGTCGCGGCTGACCTGGCGGGCATTGCGCGCCACTTCGGTCATGCCCTTCTTGTGCCCGTCCAGCTCTTCGAGCGTGATCATGGGCAGGTAGACGTCGTGTTCGTCGAAGCGGAACAGGGACATTGGGTCGTGCAGCAACACGTTGGTGTCGAGCACGAACAGCTTGGCGGGACCGGCCGAGCCCTTGCGGCGGCGTGTACCGCCTTGCGTGGCATTGGCGCCGCTGGCGGGCGTGGCGGCGCGCATCGGGAAGGATGGTGAGCCGTCGCTGATCTTTTCAGCCACGACGGGCGTTGGCGATGCAGCGCGTTTGGGCGGCGCGGCGGGCGTGTTACGCGCAGGCGGGGCCAGGTCGTTGACGGTTTGCTGGAAAGCCGGCGTGTTCAAGGGCTCTTTGCCGACCAGTTCCAACACCGGCTGGCGTGCGGGTTTGGCGGGCGTGGCGCGGGTGCTGCTGCGGGCACTGCCCTTGGCGGGTTTGGGCTGCGACGAATAGTCGTCAGCGTTCAGCATGTCAGCACGTTTGGCAGGCGGCTTGGGCAGGGGCATGGTGTTTCCGTTCCTCGGGTGGGCACAAACAAAAAGGCCGCACAGAACACTGTGCGGCCTCACGCTGATCTTGCAGGCAAGAATGACTTGCCATTCGGGGTTCACAAAGGGGGCTGAGTCGGTACAAGCTCAGAAGCATGGTTTGATTATGCACACTCCATGCCCGGCGCGTGGACGTGTCGGAGGCGAGCAACACGCCTCTTTGTCACGCTTTGTGAACCGGGCTGGTCTCGACAGCCCGATCAGGCCGCTTCTTTTTTCAGGTCCTTGACGGCCTTGAGCACGGCGTCGACGTGGTCGGCCACTTTGATGCCGCGCCACTCTTCGCGAAGGATGCCGCCAGCGTCGATCAGGAAAGTGCTGCGCTCGATGCCCTTGACCTTCTTGCCGTACATGATCTTGTTCTTGACCACACCGAACATGTGGCAAAGCTTTTCTTCAGTGTCGGCAATGAGTTCGTAGGGCAATTCAAGGTTTTCCTTGAACTTGTCGTGCGAAGCAAGGTTGTCGCGGGAGACACCGAACACGATGGCGCCAGCCTTGATGAATTCCTTGTGCTTGTCGCGGAATTGCATGGCTTCGGTGGTGCAACCGGGGGTGTGATCCTTGGGGTAGAAATACAGCACCACGGTCTGGCCGACGAAGGCCTGGGGGGTGAATTTCACTCCACCCGTGGCGACAGCTTCAAATTCCGGCAAAGGTTTGTTGAGGGCGGGTGTCATGTTCTACTATTGATCAGCCTGCGTGAATAACCCGAGATTATAAAGCGCTTAGGGGCCTACCCCCAAGGCGCGGGGGGATCTCCCCCAAATTAGGGCCCCTAAGGCACTTTTCAAGGGCGTTTTCAGGGGCTGACCAGCAGGGCCGCCACCACGCGACGCCCCTCGCCAACCAGGATGTTGTATGTGCGGCACGCCGCCGGGGTGTCCATGGTCTCGACCCCGATCCGCTTTTGCATGAGGCCCTTCATCAGGGCTGGCGAGGCGAATTTCAGGCTCGGGCCGCTGCCAAACACCACCAATTCCGGCTCCATGGCCAGGATTTGCTCGAAATGGCTGGCAGTGAGGTCGGCCACGCCGGCGGCATTCCAGGGAACCGGATCGCCAGTGGGAGGCACGAGCACGCTGCTGAGGTGGTCCACGCCGTTGATGGACACCGACCGCGGGGTGTAGGCATTGATGACGTTGACGCCTTCGGCTTTGTCGGCTTGGAGTTTCATGGGGACGCAAAGTTAGGGGGCTGTGGTTAAATTCTATTTCTTTGCCCCTCGCGATCGCGCGATCCCCGTCCGGAGACCTTTGTTTTGAACCCGATCACCAAGTCCAGCAAGCTCGCCAGCGTCTGTTACGACATCCGTGGGCCGGTCCTGGAGAAGGCCCGGCAAATGGAAGAGGACGGGCACAAGATCATCAAGCTGAACATTGGCAACCTGGCCGTGTTCGGGCTGGAGCCGCCTGACGAGATCGTGCAGGACATGATCCGCAACCTGTCGAGCGCGGCGGGTTACACCGATTCCAAAGGCCTGTTCGCGCCGCGCAAGGCGATCGTGCACTACTGCCAGGAAAAGGGCATCCAGGGCGTGACGGTCGACGATGTCTACCTGGGCAATGGCGCCTCCGAACTGATCGTGATGTCGCTCAACGCGCTGCTCAACGATGGCGACGAGGTGCTGCTGCCGGCGCCTGACTACCCGCTGTACACGGCGGCGGTGTCGCTGTCGGGTGGCAAGCCGGTGCATTACATCTGCGACGAAGACCATGAATGGTTCCCCGACCTGGCCGACATCCGCGCCAAGATCACGCCGCGCACCAAGGCCATCGTCGTCATCAATCCGAACAACCCGACCGGTGCGCTGTACCCGGACAGCATCCTGCAAGGCATCGTCGACATCGCGCGCGAGCACCAGTTGATGGTGTTCTCCGATGAGATCTACGACAAGACTTTGTTCGACGGGAACACCCACACCAGCATCGCCTCGCTGGCCGACGACGTGTTCTTTTTGACCTTCAATGGGCTGAGCAAGAACTACCGATCGTGCGGTTACCGCGCCGGCTGGATGGTGGTCTCGGGCGAGAAGAAGCATGCGGGCGACTACATCGAAGGTCTGAACATGCTGGCCTCGATGCGCCTGTGCGCCAACACGCCGGGCCAGTTGGCCATTCAGACGGCGCTGGGCGGCTACCAAAGCATCAAGGACCTGGTGGGGCCGGGCGGACGCCTGCTGCGCCAGCGCGATCTGGCGTACGAACTGTTGTCCAAGATCCCGGGCGTGAGCGTGGTCAAGCCCAAGGCGGCGCTGTACATGTTCGTTCGCCTGGATTCCAAGCTTTACCCCATCGCCGACGACCAGCAATTCGCCTACGAGCTGCTGGCCGAGGAAAAAGTGCTGATCGTGCAGGGCACGGGCTTCAACTGGGCCCACCCCGACCACTTCCGCCTCGTGTTCTTGCCCAACAGCGACGACCTGGCCGAGGCCATCGGGCGCATCGCGCGCTTCCTCGACAACTACCGCAAGCGCCACGCGTGATTGCGCTTCACCTGACAACGACCTCGACCTTTTCCAGAGATTCCATGAGCTCCACTTCGCAAAAACCCGTTCAAGTTGGCCTGCTGGGCATCGGCACCGTCGGTGGCGGCACCTTCACCGTGCTGCGGCGCAACCAGGAAGAGATCCGCCGACGCGCGGGCCGGGGCATCGAGATTGCAATGGTGGCCGACCTGAACACCGAGCTGGCCCGCCAGGTGGTGGGCGATGCCGCCCAGATCGTGTCCGACGCCCGCCAGGTGATCGCCAATCCCGACATCGACGTGGTGGTGGAATTGATTGGTGGCTACGGCATCGCCAAGGCGCTGGTGCTGGAGGCCATCGCGGCCGGCAAGCACGTGGTCACGGCCAACAAGGCCCTGCTGGCAGTGCACGGCACCGAGATTTTCGCGGCCGCGAGCGCCAAGGGCGTGATCGTGGCCTTCGAAGCGGCGGTGGCCGGTGGCATTCCCATCATCAAGTCGCTGCGCGAAGGCCTGACGGCCAACCAGATCCAGTGGGTGGCCGGCATCATCAATGGCACCACCAACTTCATCCTGTCCGAGATGCGCGACAAGGGCCTGGACTTCGACGTGGTGTTGAAAGAAGCGCAACGCCTGGGTTACGCCGAAGCCGACCCCACCTTCGACATCGAGGGCGTGGACGCCGCCCACAAAGCCACGCTGCTCAGCGCCATCGCCTTCGGCATCCCCGTGCAGTTCGACAAGGCGCACGTGGAAGGCATCACCAAGCTGTCGGCGACCGACATCAAGTACGCCGAGCAACTGGGCTACCGCATCAAGCTGCTGGGCATCGCGCGCCGCCGCGACACGGGCATTGAGCTGCGCACGCACCCCACGCTGGTGCCGGTGCGCCGCCTGATCGCCAATGTGGAAGGCGCGATGAACGCCGTGCTGGTGCAAGGCGATGCCGTGGGCACCACGATGTACTACGGCAAGGGCGCGGGCGCCGAGCCGACCGCATCCGCCGTGGTGGCCGACCTGGTGGACATCGCCCGCCTGATCGACGCGGCCCCCGAGGCCCGCGTGCCGCACCTGGCTTTCCAGCCCGACGAGATGTCGGCGCTGCCTATCCTGCCGATCGACGAAGTGATCACCTCGTTCTACCTGCGCTTGCGCGTGGCCGACAAGGCCGGCGTCCTGGCCAAGCTCACGGGCATCCTGGCCGAACAGGGCATCAGCATCGACGCGGTGATCCAGCGCGAGGCCGACGAGGTGAGCGGCGAAGGCAACCAGACCGACCTGATCATCTTGACGCACGACACGCGCGAAGGCAACCTGAACCAGGCCCTGGCCGCCATGCAGGCGCTGCCCACCGTGCTGGCGCCCATCGTGCGCCTGCGCAAGGAAGAACTGGCATGAAGTACATCAGCACCCGTGGCGACCAGACGCAGCGCGGCTTCTCCGAGATCCTGCTGGAGGGCTTGGCGCCCGATGGCGGCCTCTACCTGCCCACCGCCTACCCCAAGATCGACGATGCCACGCTGACGAAGTGGCGCGGCCTGTCGTACGCCGAACTGGCGTATGAAATCCTGTCGCTCTACATCGACGACATCCCCGCCGCCGACCTGAAGACGATCGCGACCAAGACTTACACCAAGGCGGTGTACGGCTTCGACGAGATCACGCCGCTGAAGAAGCTGGAAGAAGGCGTCTACCTGCAAGCCCTGTCGAACGGCCCCACGCTGGCCTTCAAGGACATGGCCATGCAATTGCTGGGCAACCTGTTCGAGTACGAACTGGGCCGCCGTGGCGAACAGCTCAACATCCTCGGCGCCACCTCGGGTGACACCGGCAGCGCGGCCGAATACGCCATGCGCGGCAAGCAGGGCGTGCGCGTGTTCATGCTCTCGCCGCATGGCCGCATGAGCCCTTTCCAGCAGGCCCAGATGTTCAGCCTGCAAGACCCCAACATCCACAACCTGGCGGTCGAAGGCGTGTTCGACGATTGCCAAGACATCGTCAAGGCCGTGTCCAACGACCTGGCTTTCAAGCGCCAGTACAAGATCGGCACGGTCAACTCCATCAACTGGGCGCGCTTGCTGGCCCAGGTGGTGTACTACTTCGCCGGCTATTTCTACGCCACCAAATCGAACGACCAGAAGGTCAGCTTCACGGTGCCTTCGGGCAACTTCGGCAACATCTGCGCTGGCCACGTGGCGCGGATGATGGGCCTGCCCGTGCAGAAGCTGGTGGCCGCCACCAACGAAAACGACGTGCTCGACGAGTTCTTCCGCACCGGCACCTACCGCGTGCGCAAGGGCGCCGAGACGTACGAAACGTCCAGCCCGTCGATGGACATCTCCAAGGCCTCGAACTTCGAGCGCTTCGTGTTCGACCTGCTGGGCCGCGACGGTGCCCGGGTCAAGGCCTTGTTCAAGGACGAGGTCGAGGTGAAGGGCGCCTTCCAGGTCAGCGCCGACGAATTCAAGCAGATCTCGCAGTACGGCTTTGCCTCGGGCAAGAGCACGCACGCCGACCGCTTGGCCACGATCAAGAACACCTTCGACCGCTTTGGTGTGATGGTCGACACCCACACGGCCGACGGTCTGAAGGTGGCACGCGAGCAGTTGACGCCCGGTGTGCCCATGCTGGTGCTGGAAACCGCCTTGCCGGCCAAGTTCGCCGAGACCATCCTGGAGGCCACGGGCCGCCAACCGGATCGTCCCCACTGGATCGCTGGTCTGGAAGGGCTGGAGGACCGCCCCAAGCGCTTCACCGTGTTGCCGCCCGACGTGGAGATGATCAAGGACTACATCGTCCGCCACTGCCAGGACTGAGGTCGCCCGATGGCCAGCTTCGTGCCCAAACCCCTGATCCCGCTGGACGATGCACTGCGGGACTTGCGCGAAGCCGTGCAGCAGCATGCGGCGCTGGCCACCGAACAAATTGACAGCTTCGAGGCCCTGGGCCGCGTGCTGGCCCAAGACTTGGTGTCGGGCGTGGACGTGCCGCCGCTGGACAACAGCGCCATGGACGGCTATGCCGTGCGCGGTGCCGATGTGACGGCGGATGGCGTCTCCTTGCCCCAGTCGCAGCGCATTGCCGCTGGCCAGGTCGGCCGCGAACTGCCCCCCGGCACCTGCGCCCGCATTTTCACCGGTGCGCCGGTGCCTGCCGGTGCCGATGCCGTGGTGATGCAGGAGCAATGCGAAGTCAGCCCAGAGGGGGTGCGCTTCTTGAACATGCCCCAGCCTGGGCAGAACATCCGGCTGCGCGGCGAGGACATCGCCCAGGGCGCCACCGTGCTGTCGCGCGGCTTGCGCCTGTCGGCTGGCGCCCTGGGCGTGGCGGCCTCGGTGGGGGCGGCCAGCCTTTCGGTGTTCAAGCGGCCGCGCGTGGCCTTGCTGACCACCGGCAACGAGCTGGTCATGCCTGGCCAGCCCTTGCCGCCGGGCGCGATCTACAACTCCAATCGGCACGCTTTGCGCGGGCTCATCCAGGGCACGGGCGCGCACAGCAGCGACCTGGGCATCATCCCCGACGACTTGCTGGCCACGCGTGAGATGCTGCGACTGGCCGCCTGGGACCATGATTTGATCCTGACCAGCGGCGGCGTGTCGGTGGGAGAGGAAGACCACCTCAAGGCCGCCGTGCAGGCCGAAGGCGAACTGCATTTCTGGCAATTGGCCATCAAGCCGGGCAAGCCCTTCGTGTTCGGCCGCATCCGCCGCACCGACGGCTCGCGGGCGCTGTACATGGGCCTGCCGGGCAACCCGGCGGCCAGTTTCGTCACCTTCCTGCTGCTGGTGCGGCCAGTGCTGGGCGTGTTGGCGGGCGAGCCCTGGTGCTGGCCCACACCCACTTTGTTGCGCGCCGATTTCGACTGGCCCCGGGCCGACAAGCGCCGCGAGTTCGTGCGCGTGCGTCGCAATGCGGCGGGCGGTGTCAGCCTGTACCCGCACCAGGGTTCGGGCGTGCTGACCTCGGCCGTGTGGGCCGATGGGCTGGTCGACCTGGCGCCTGGCCAGACCGTGCAACGCGGTGATGTGGTTTCGTTCACCGCCTTGTCCGACTGGCTGTCGCCGCCAGCGGTGCAATGCCAGGCTTGAGGCGCGGGCCCCCATGAAAATCAACGTGCGTTACTTTGCCCAGGTGCGCGAAAAACTGGGCCCTGGCGAAGCGTTGGACTGGCCTGAGGGCGCCGCTGAGGTGCCCGCCACCGTGGGCGAGTTGCGCCAATGGCTGATCGGCCGTTCACCGGCCCATGCCCAGGCGCTGGATGCCGCCTTGCCATTGCGTGCCGCCTGCAACCAGTTGATGTGTTCCGCGCAAGAGCCTTTGCCTGATGGCGCGGAAATCGCTTTCTTCCCGCCCGTGACTGGAGGCTGATGCCGTGGCTGTCCCGCGCGTGTCCGTGCAAGCCGAGGATTTCGACCTGTCGACCGAGGTGGCCCGGCTGCGCGGCAACGACGGCCGCGTCGGTGCGGTGGTGAGCTTCGTGGGCACGGTGCGCGACTGGCTGCCGGCGGAGGCGACCACGAAACAGGGTGATGGTCTTGGCGCCTGCCTGGAGTTGGAGCACTACCCGGGCATGACCGAATCGGCCATCGACGCCATGATCGACGAGGCGGGCCGCCGTTTCGATTTGTGCGGCGCGCGTGTCATCCACCGGGTGGGGCGCCTGGCCGTGGGCGATCAGATCGTGCTGGTGGTGACGGCGTCCAGCCACCGAGGCCAGGCCTTCTCGGCTTGCGAGTTCCTGATGGATTGGCTGAAGACCCACGCACCCTTCTGGAAAAAAGAGATTTCCGCAAATGGCGCCCACTGGGTGGAGGCCAAAGCCAGTGATGACGAAGCCCTGGCACGTTGGGGAGGCTCCGCATGAGTCCCTGGTTCCTGGGTTCGGCGGTGGCGCTGGGGGCGGTGTTCGGTGCCCTGGTCCGCTGGGGAGCGGCTTTGCTTTTCAACCCAGTCTGGGGTGGTTTTCCGCTGGGCACCCTGGTGGTCAATGCGGTGGGGGGCTTGCTGGCCGGCATGGCCTTCGTGGCCTTCAGCCGCTACCCCCATGAACCGCTGCGGCTGTTGCTGGTGACGGGGTTTCTGGGTGGTTTGACGACCTTCTCGTCTTTTTCCGCCGAATCCCTGTCCTTGCTGGAAAAAGGTCGCTTCGACCTCGCAGCGTTTCACACCTCGGCCCACGTGCTCGGTGCCTTGGCTTGCGCCGCCGTGGGCGCGCGCGCCATGCGTTGGTACCTCGCTTAACGCGCAATCAGCACCGCGGCCGGTATTTCGCCCGGTATTTTCACCATTTGGTATTGAAGGCGGGCGCCCAAACTGCCGATAAGGTCTGATCGGACTGCTTCTCGAACTGGGCGCATGTTTTCTGTCGATATTTTCAGTTGCTATGCGGTGGCGGGCGTCGGCTCCCTGGTGGGATTGGGCCTGATTTCGCTCATCCAGACCGAGCAACCGCGCGTGAGCTACGCGCTGTTTCTGTACCGCTGTGCCTTCGTGTGCCTGGCGATGCTGGGCGCGGTGATCTTCGCCCCGCCGGATTTGGCCCCTTGGGTGGCCAAGGGCGTCATTGGCTTCGCCGGCATGGGCGTGACGCTGTTGGCCTGGGCATTTCGGCAGTTGAACGGGCGGCGCACGCCGCCCTGGCTGGGCACTTTGGCCACCATCGCCATGGGAGCGAGCCTGTGGGGGTTCGCCTTCGGCAGCGACGAGGTTTATGAACAGGCCCTGGGCATCACCTTCGCGGTGGTCAGCCTGGGCATGGCCATCGACCAAGGCTGGCTGATCTTGCGCAGTGCGCGCGTCAATCGCAGTGAGCTGACTTTGCTGGTCGTGGCCGGCGGTTTTGCCTTGCATTGGGTGTTTTTCCTGGTCAATGTGCTGACGGTGCCCGGCCCTTACCCGGCCCACTGGCTGCACAGCCCGGGCTGGTTGTTGCCCATCAGCGGCATCAGTTTCGCGCTGCTGCCCCTGGCGGTGGCCTCGGTGGTCTTCGCCATCATCAATGACCGCTTGAACCAGCAACTGCGCGCTCGTGCGCTGTCCGACGAGTTGACCGGTGCCCTGTCGCGCCGGGGCCTGCGCGAGCTGGGCGAACGCATGCTGGCCATGCAAGAGCACCAACCCAGCCTGGTCGCCGTGCTGATGCTGGACGTCGACTACTTCAAAGCCGTGAACGACCGCTATGGCCACCTGATCGGCGACGACGTGCTCAAGCACATCACCCACGTGGTGCGCGACCGACTGCGCGAAGACGCCTTGCTGGCCCGCTACGGTGGCGAGGAATTCACCATCCTGTTGCCGGTGCACACCACGCAGGAAGCCCACGGCGTGGCCGAACGCCTGCGCCACGCCATCGAATCAACGCCCTGCGAAACCAAGGTGGGGCCAATCCGGATCACCATCAGCATCGGGGTGAGTTTCCACTGCCCCAACAGCTCGCTGGAAGAAGACCTCTCGCGCGCCGACGTGCGTTTGTACGAGGCCAAGCAGAACGGTCGCAACCGCGTGGTCTTCGGCGACAACGACTGTTGACCTTGAAATGGGGGCCAGGCGCCCCATCTGCATGAGCAATCGGCCCACCCAGACACGGGCCTCAGAGGATTGCCATGCGACTCGACAAACTCACCACCAAATTCCAGGAAGCGCTGACCGACGCCCAGAGCCTGGCTGTCACGCGCGAGAACCCCTACATCGAACCATCGCACCTGCTGCTGGCCATGGTCCAGCAGGACGATGGTCCCCGAGCGTTGCTCGAACGCGCCAGCGTCAACGTGCCTGGCTTGATCACCGCCCTTGAAAAGCAATTGGCCAAGCTGCCGCAAGTGCAGGGCGGCGAACAGGTGCAGGCCGGCCGCGACACCGTCAGCCTGCTGCAGGGCGCTGAAAAGGAAGCCCACAAGCGCGGCGACCCCTACATCGCCAGCGAGATGTTTTTGCTGGCCCTGGCCGACCACAAAGGTGACACCGCCACCCTGGCGCGCGATTTCGGCCTGAACCGCAAGTCGCTCGACGCGGCCGTGCAAGCCGTGCGCGGTGACCAGAAGGTCGATAGCCCCGAGGCCGAAGGCCAGCGTGAATCGCTCAAGAAATACACGCTGGACCTGACCGAGCGCGCCCGCCAAGGCAAGCTCGACCCCGTCATCGGCCGCGACGAGGAAATCCGCCGCGCCATCCAGGTGCTGCAACGCCGCTCCAAGAACAACCCGGTGCTGATCGGTGAGCCCGGTGTTGGCAAGACCGCCATCGTTGAAGGGCTGGCCCAGCGCATCGTCGCGGGCGAAGTGCCCGACAGCCTGCGCAACAAGCGCGTGCTGGTGCTCGACATGGCCTTGCTGCTGGCCGGCGCCAAGTACCGCGGCGATTTCGAAGAGCGCCTGAAGGGCGTGCTGAAAGAAGTGGCCAAGGACGAAGGCCAGACCATCGTCTTCATCGACGAGCTGCACACCATGGTGGGCGCTGGCAAGGCCGATGGCGCCATGGACGCCGGCAACATGCTCAAGCCCGCCCTGGCGCGTGGCGAGTTGCATTGCATCGGCGCGACCACGCTGGACGAATACCGCAAGTACATCGAGAAGGACGCCGCGCTGGAGCGCCGCTTCCAGAAGATCCTCGTGGGCGAGCCCACCGTGGAGGCGACCATCGCCATCCTGCGCGGCCTGCAAGAGAAGTACGAAGTGCACCACGGCGTCGAGATCACCGACCCGGCCATCGTGGCCGCGGCCGAGCTGTCCAACCGCTACATCACCGACCGCTTCCTGCCCGACAAGGCCATCGACCTGATCGACGAGGCCGCGGCCAAGATCAAGATCGAGATCGATTCCAAGCCCGAGGCTTTGGACCGGCTCGATCGCCGCGTCATCCAGCTCAAGATCGAGCGGGAAGCCGTGCGCCGTGAGAAGGACGAAGCCTCCGTGCGCCGCATGGGCCTGATCGAGGACGAGATCGTCAAACTCGAACGCGAAGTCGCCGACCTGGAAGAAATCTGGCAGGCCGAGAAGGCCCAGGCCCAGGGCTCGGCGCACGTGAAGGAAGAGATCGACAAGATCCGCTTCCAGATCGAGGAGTTCAAGCGCAAGGGCGATTTCAACAAGGTGGCCGAGCTGCAGTACGGCAAGCTGCCTGATCTGGAAAAGCGCCTGAAGGAAGCGCAGGACAAGGAGAACGCCAAGGGCAAAGACGGCACCAAGCCCACGCTGCTGCGCACGCAGGTTGGTGCTGAAGAGATCGCCGAAGTGGTGGCCCGGGCCACCGGCATCCCCGTGGCCAAATTGATGCAGGGCGAGCGCGACAAGCTGCTGGCCATGGAAGACAAGCTGCACGACCGGGTGGTGGGCCAGGAAGAGGCCATCGTGGCGGTGAGTGACGCCATCCGCCGTTCACGCGCCGGCCTGTCCGACCCGAACCGCCCTTATGGCTCTTTCCTGTTCCTGGGTCCCACTGGCGTGGGCAAGACCGAGCTGTGCAAGGCCTTGGCTGGTTTCCTGTTCGACAGCGAAGATCACTTGATCCGCATCGACATGAGCGAGTTCATGGAGAAGCATTCGGTGAGCCGCCTGATCGGCGCGCCCCCGGGTTACGTCGGCTATGAAGAGGGCGGTACCTTGACCGAGGCCGTGCGCCGCAAGCCCTACAGCGTGGTGTTGCTCGATGAAGTCGAGAAGGCCCACCCCGATGTGTTCAACGTGCTGCTGCAGGTGCTGGACGACGGCCGTTTGACCGATGGCCAGGGCCGCACGGTCGACTTCAAGAACACCGTGATCGTGATGACGTCGAACCTGGGCTCGCACCAGATCATGCAGATGGCGGGTCAGCCTTCAGCCGACATCAAGGACGCGGTGTGGGTGGAGGTTAAGCAGCATTTCCGCCCGGAGTTTTTGAACCGCATCGACGAAGTGGTGGTGTTCCATGGGCTCGACCAAGCCAACATCGCGTCCATCGCGCGCATCCAACTCAAGGGCCTGGAAGCCAGGCTGGACAAGATGGACATGAAGCTGGACGTGTCGGAGGCGGCGCTGCAGGTGCTGTCCAAGGTGGGCTTCGATCCGGCGTTTGGCGCGCGGCCCTTGAAACGCGCGATTCAGCAGCAAATCGAAAACCCCGTGGCCAAGCTGATCCTGCAGGGCAAGTTCGGACCCAAGGATGTGATCCCAGTGGACGTGAACGAGGACGGCGAGTTCCAGTTCGGGCGCACGGTGCACTGAAATCTGTCGGATACCCCCTTAACAAAGGGGGTATCTCTCTCTGAAAGCATTGTAAAAATGCGTTGCCGATCTTTTGGTTCGGCGCCACCTTTGCATTCCTTTCAGGGAGATTTCATGAACCGCTTTTCAACGGCGGCAGTCGCTTGCGCGCTTGCCTTGTCCGCTACCACATCGTTTGCTGCCTCTTCGGCTTCGGCTTCCATTCAAAACTTGCAGTTCCAGGTCTTTGACCTGATGCCCGCTGATGGCGTGGCGAATTACTACAAGACGACCAGCCTTGGCATCGGCCTGTCCGTTTCCGCTTCTGACGGCAGCACCGGCAGCACTGAAAGCCATTCATACAACCGAAACACTGGCTTGTTCACGTTCAGCAAGAATGCCAGCGCGAATGTCGATGTGGCCCAAAGCCAAGCTTCCTTGTCGACAGCCGGCCTGTCCGTGTCCGGTTCTGCCAATGGCGCTCAAACCTCGTTCAGCGGCTCCCTTCAGAGCAACGGGAACAACAGTAGCTGGCCTTACTACTACAACGGCACGCTGACGCTGTCGGCCCACTCCGTGCTGATCGTGACCGCTGATGCCTTGGTTCAAGCCGCAGCCTCCAACGGACAGGCTTGCGGGTCGTACTACTATTGCAACTCCACGGAGCAAGCCAACGCTTCCGCTTTCCTGAACTTGTCCTATTCCGTGTCAGGGCAGGCTGGCTCCACCTCGGGCTCTTCGTCCAACAACTTGAGCATCAGCGCCTCGGCTCGCGGTGAATACACGTACCAGAACCACATCGGCTACGACTGGAGCCAGCCGGACTGGTACAACCATCCCCTCTACGAAACCATTGCCGTGCCGAAGTCGGACCAGACTTTTGAGCAGAGCGCCAAGTTCTACGCGGTGTTCACCAACACCTCGGACACCGAACAACTGGCCAGTTTTAACCTGGGCGTTTCCGTCAATGGCAATGCCTCGACCGACTTGCTTCGGACCGTGGCTTCGTCGCCCTCGGCTGTTCCGGAAGCAAACAGCCTGGCATTGGCCGCTGTTGGCCTGCTGACCGGTGGCTTGATGATTCGCAGGCGTCGCCAAGGCTGACCTGACCTTCAGCCTTCATCGAAAAGCCACCTTCGGGTGGCTTTTTCTTGCCTGCGGCGTCCGGTCAATTCCCATTGAATCGCGGCGGCAAGCGCCAGGTTTGACCAATGGCCAGGGCCTGGAAATCCGGGCCATCGATGTGTTGAGCCTGCAATGCTGCGTTCAAGGCGCGGGGCGGCTCGTCCAGCGCTTCGTCGGTCAGCTGGAAGGTGCCCCAGTGCACCGCCAGCGCGCGCTTGCAGCCCAGGTCCTTGAAGATCTGGACCGCTTCCGCAGGGTTGCAGTGCTGGTCCTTCATGAACCAGCGCGGTTCATAGGCACCGATGGGCAGCAAGGCCATGTCGAAGCCGCCGCCCAATTCCGGTGATTGCTCCGCCGCGAAATGTTCCCGGATGTCGGCGAAGTCTTTCGAGTAGGCCGTGTCGCCCGCGAAGAACAGGTGACAGTCTGGCGCGCGCACCGCGAAGCCGCCCCACAGGGTCCGCATGGCATCGGTGGGCGAGCGTGACGACCAGTGCTGGGCCGGGGTCAGGGTGATGGCCACGCGCTGATGCGTGGCATCGGCCTCGATCACCTGTTCATCCCACCAGTCCAACTCCACCACGTGGCGGAGGCCGCGCTTGGCCAGCCAGGGCTTGAGGCCCAGCGGCACCAGGAACAGCGGTGGTCCGCCTGCCTGCGCGCCCAATGCGAGCATGCTGGCCTCGTCCAGGTGATCGTAGTGACTGTGCGACAGCAGCACCACGTCGATGTGCGGCAACTGCGCCATGCTCAAACCAGGTGGGGTGTGCCGCTTGGGGCCGGCCCACTGCACGGGCGAGCAGCGTTCTGAAAACACCGGGTCGGTGATGAGGTTCAATCCGCCGAATTGCGCCAGCACGGTGATGTGGCCGACCCAGGTCATGGCGGGTTGCATGGCGACGCCAGCTTTCGCATTGGCGTGGATGAAGTCCAGTTCGGGCGCCACGGTGGGGATGGGCGTGGTGCTGGGGTAGGGCGCCCCGGCCCGCCAGGCCTGCCACTTCCAGCGCAGCACTTCATGCAGGTGCTTTCTTCGGAACGACGGGTCGTTGTTCTGGAAGCCGCCTGGCCGATGGTGCGGCTTGGCAGGGTTGAAGTAGGGGTTCTTCTTCATCCCGCCATCATGCCGCCAGGTCAGGCCACGGCCACCGGGATCTTGCCGATCTTGGCTTGCCAGAGCTTGGGCCCTTCGATGTGGGCGCTGGTGCCGCCCGCATCGACCGCCACCGTCACCGGCATGTCGACCACGTCGAACTCGTAGATGGCTTCCATGCCCAGGTCTTCGAAGCCCACGACCTTGGCGGCCTTGATGGCCTTGGACACCAAGTAGGCGCTGCCGCCCACGGCCATCAGGTAAGCCGACTTGTGCTTCTTGATGGCTTCGATGGCAACCGGACCGCGCTCGGCCTTGCCCACCATCGAGATCAAGCCAGTCTTGGCCAGCATCATCTCGGTGAAGCTGTCCATGCGGGTGGCGGTGGTGGGGCCGGCGGGGCCGACCACTTCATCGCGCACCGGATCGACCGGGCCCACGTAGTAGATGACGCGGTTGGTGAAATCGACGGGCAGGGTCTCGCCCTTGCTCAGCATGTCGGCGATGCGCTTGTGCGCGGCGTCGCGGCCGGTCAGCATCTTGCCGTTCAGCAGCAGGGTGTCGCCCGGCTTCCAGCTGGCCACTTCGGCCTTGGTGAGCGTGTTCAGGTCGACGCGCTTGCTCTTGTTGTAGTCAGGCGCCCACTTCACGTCGGGCCACAGGTCCAGGCTGGGCGGGTCCATGTAGACCGGGCCGCTGCCGTCCATCACGAAGTGCGCGTGGCGCGTGGCCGCGCAGTTCGGGATCATGGCGATGGGCTTGGAGGCGGCGTGCGTCGGGAAGGTCTTGATCTTCACGTCCAGCACGGTGGTCAGGCCGCCCAGGCCCTGCGCGCCGATGCCCAGGGCGTTGACCTTTTCGTACAGCTCGATGCGCAGCTCTTCCAGCTTGTCCTTGGGGCCGCGTTCGAGCAGTTCGTACATGTCGATGTCTTCCATCAACGACTCTTTGGCCAGCATCACGGCCTTCTCGGCCGTGCCGCCCACGCCGATGCCCAGCATGCCCGGCGGACACCAGCCCGCACCCATGGTGGGCACGGTCTTGAGCACCCAGTCGACGATGTTGTCGCTGGGGTTGAGCATGTACATCTTGGATTTGTTTTCAGAGCCGCCACCCTTGGCCGCCACGATCACGTCGACCTTGTCGCCGGGCACCAATTCCATGTGGACCACGGCGGGGGTGTTGTCCTTGGTGTTCTTGCGGGCAAAGATGGGGTCATCGAGCACCGAGGCGCGCAGCACGTTGTCGGGGTTCAGGTAACCCTTGCGAACGCCAGCGTTCACGGCGTCGGCAATGCTGCCCGCGCCGAAGCCTTCCCATTTCACGTCCATCCCGATCTTCAGGAAGACATTGACGATGCCGGTGTCCTGGCAGATGGGGCGGCGGCCCTCGGCGCACATGCGCGAGTTGGTCAGGATCTGCGCGATCGCGTCCTTGGCGGCGGCGCTTTCCTCGCGCTCGTAGGCGCGGGCCAGGTGGGCAATGTAGTCGGCCGGGTGGTAGTAGCTGATGTACTGAAGCGAGGCGCTTATTGATTCTACTAAATCGTCGAATTTGATGGTCGTCATGGTTCGCACCGTATGAACTAGCTTGGTCCAACCAGCATTTTAGTGTTTGAACGGTCTGCAGGCGTGTCCGCTTTGCCCGTTCCTACAACAAACAGCGCGTTTAATCAAGAACAGTTCTCAACAACAGCTTGCTCAGAGGCAAAAACCTGATCTTGTACTTGCCACGCACCTAGAAATTCAGATCTTGCACCTGGCAAGTTAGTACATACAACCGGAGTGCAGAAAATCTACTGTTGATTAGCTGCCACCTGGAATGCATCCTGGTTTTGTATTAACAGGAGTGCAAAGTGAGTCTTGATTTAAGAGGTGGCAAATGGTTCTATCGAAAAACTATCAACGGACATTCAATTGCCCGTTCAACTAAAACAAGTGATCGAAAGCTTGCCGAACAGATTTCGGCTTGTTGGGAAGCCGAGCACGTCAAGTCGATACTTATTGCTGGTGTGAAGCCCGTTAACCTTCATGCAGCAATAAAAGCGTTCCTTAAATCCCGTTCGGGAACAGTGGGCCACGCAAACGCGGAGGTTCATCTACGGCACTTCCTAGCCTTGCCGGATCAACCTATCAAAAGCGTGATGCTTGCTGATTTGATGAACGTGGTTCAGAAACGCCGTAGTGCCGGAATCAGTGAGAACACTTTGGCTGTGACAGTTGGCTACTGGAATGCAGTCATGAACCACTGCAAGAAGCAAGGCTGGCAAGAAGGCATTCGACTTGATCGCATACAAGGCGGTGAATCGCGTAAGCGCTTTCTCTCTCCAGAAGAAGAAGCCAAGTTGTTCCAGGCGATTGATCCCCATGCTTCTTTTCGAGGTCGCAACCCAAGTCACGTTGCAAGGCGCCAAGACAACTGCGATCTCCTGTTGGGCTTGCTTCACATTGGTTGTCGCTTGAACGAACTTCAAAAGATGAAGTGGTCGCAGATCGACATCAAGGAGCGAACTGTTTGGGTTGTGCGTTCAAAGCGTGGCGTTGATAGCCACGTTGCAATGACTGATCGCTTGCATGAAATGTTGGTGCGTCGTCGTGCGCTTGTGGGCGCCGACGCCGTTCATGTGTTTCCCCACAAAGCGAAGGCCAAGGTCAACACCAACTGGATTAACGCTGCTGTTAAACGAGCGGGTCTCGATGTCAGTCAAGGCAACGTGACCCTACACGTCATGCGGCACTCGCATGCTTCGCGCTTACTTGATGGCGGTATGTCAGTGCTTGAAGTCCAACAGCAGTTGGGCCATCGTCACATACAAAGCACTACCGTCTATCTGCATGCAGACAACAAAGCATCTTCAAGAAAGGCTGCTGGCATCTTGAACGGCAAAACTCATCTGTTTTGAAATGGCTCTCTTTTGGGGATCAAAGCTTCCTTGAATATTTTATCGGCTCTTGTTTTCAACTTTTCCGCTAAAGCAGTATTCTTTAGTGGGGATATGCTTAAAAAATATGCTGCCTTGGACCATACGAAGCAGCGGTAGGCAGCCCTTTTTGACTGGAAAACAGCATGACTGCGAACATGAACCATTCCGTTTATATGTTCTACCTTAGTTGTTGTCGTGTAGTTGCCATGAGATGTATTCATCAATGCAATGAATTTTTTGAATTTGGTTGCTGGGAAATTTACATTTAAGGATAGTCTTACATATCCCTTTGAAGGGATCGGCGTTGTGGGTATGTTGCAAACGATGTCATTCGATTCGAGGATTGAGATAAGTCTTGGCCCGCTCCGACGTTCTGAATCTGCCATGAATCTGTACATTGAAAAGACCTGGGACTGATTTATAGTTACGTCATAGTCTTTTGTATTCTTGAGTTCAAGAATAACCTGTTGAAATTCACCGGCTGTATAGAGTCGAAGGCTTGCTATCTTTAGAGCGGGTTGGCGCTCTTTTCGTATCTCACGATAGAGTGTTCCTATGGCAACCAATGAAGCAACTGAGCTAAAAATATCAACGGATGTTTTAAATACACTTTCCAGTGTCATCGTGTCTCCCATGTGACGTTGGATCTTCTGGTATCAGTGTCTTCGATTTCGCGCAGCGTTCAGCATCCGCAACCACATTCGATGGGTCCAGCGCTTCCTCAAGTAGGGAAAGCGCTTCTCGATTGCATGGACGGCACACCATTGGTTTCTGTCCAGCATTGAAGCCAGCAGGATGTGGGCAAGCCGATGTTCCCGTGGTGTAAGCTTGATCAGGTTGGCCTTGTCATCAGTGCCACCCAGGGCAGTTGGCAAGATGTGATGCACCTCGTAGATGCCTTGGGGTTGCTGCCTAAGCCAAGCCTTGATGATTAGCCGGTGGTAATGGTTGTATGCGTTCACCCATTACTTATTGGTCAGATGAAATTCGAAAGCAGGGGAGTCTATGGATTGGTTGACGTTCATAAGCAAGATGGCCGAAGCCCTTGCTTGGCCAATCGCCGTGCTGACGGTTGTCTTGCTTCTCCGAGGCGAGCTGCTGAAGATCATTCCTTTCTTGAAGAAGCTCAAGGCAGGTCCACTTGAGGCTGAATTTGAGAACCAGTCCCAGAAAGCTCGTGTGATTGCTGAGGTCGTAGAGGAACAGGCTCCGATCCCCGAAGTTAAACCGGTGCCTGAGCTTGAGAAGCCTGCTGCCACGCCGCTAGAGGCGAACGTCAAGTCAGAAGTGAAGGTCACTGCCGACACTCCGCCTGAAGTTGCTGAAGGGTTGAAGCGATTGGAAAAGCTGGTAGCAATTGAAAGAGCTAAGGCGGCGGAGCGGGAACACCGCATTGCTTTCAGCATCAAGCAATCAGATTCTTCCGTGCGTCCGTCTGCTCGGATCTTAGATAGCTGGCGGGAAATCGAAGATGCGTTGCGCTCGATAATTAAGGCGGCTGGTATCCCTCTACCTGACAAGCGAAGCGATGTTCGAAGCTACTGGAAGATCATCGAAAAGATCGACGGCATAGCTTTGACTGAAGAAGTCTATCGATTGACTGGGCAGTTGCAGCAGATGAGAAACCTGGTTGCTCATTCCAACGACTTCGAACCTACGAAGGAAGCCGTAGACAACTACGTGCAAAGTACCTACGCCCTCGTTACCGTTTTGAGTGCGGTAGCTGACGATATTCGGATCAAGAACATGAAGGTTGATGACCTGTAGATCGATCCTCAAAAGTGGTGGCTGGTGGTGGGGATTTTTTGATTCAGTATGGACATCGAAAAGTGGTGTCCAGATGGCTGTAGTTGTTAGTACCCTCACACCTTCGCACGATCCACAGCAAGCATACCCCCCCCTCGGTACACCTTCCAGATTGCCAAAGGTCAAGCGCCTTTGTCATGGTGTTCGTGCAGGTTCAACGATCCTTTTCTTCAGAAGAATTCGTTGGAAGTCGCTTGACTCTTCACCACCTAGAAGGCGTACATCGACACCATGTAGGAAGGTTGAACGACCATCACCAATGAGCCTTGGTTTATCTGGCCCACAACCATGCTCCGATGGCAACGGTTCATCTGAGCACTTTGGTAAGGCTCATCTGCTGATTGGTAGAGCAATCCAATATCAGTTGTTCACATGACTTTTGCACCACGAATCCAATCGCGTCTGTGAACAACTTTTCTATAGACAAAGCCTATTGCCAATGATGTGGATCACTCACTTGTAGGTGGCTTGTACTGTGTTTTGAAACGTCATGTAGGTTGTTGTGGCATCTAGGGAAACCAGCCACGTTGCAATAGGTGAACTATTCCTACGTGGCTTTGGCCTCGCCAGTGACTGGTAGCAGAACCAGCCAAGAAGTCAAAACCGTTACACCTGATGTCACCTGCGAAATCATTGTGAACAAGTGATATTAGTTTCCTCTGCCAATTACCAGATGACTTTGGCTAAGACGCTTGCCAGGAGTCTTGCCATCAGGTTCAACTCATCAGCTAGGTGAACCATGAAGCTCTGGTGGTAAAGGCTTGTTCAAACGGATAACTCGCCACCACACGTCTGGAAATGATGCTTTTCCTTGTTGGGATTCATGTTCCTGACAGAAAGATGCTCTGATTCTTGATGTCGTGTGCTGATCCATGACATGTTTTCTTGACGTGCTTCCCGCCTGTAGTTCTACACAAGAGATCATCACAAACATCAAGAAATCGTTAATTTGTCGAAGAGCTTCACTGGATGCCAGAAACAACGAAAGCCCTGATGGGCTCTTGTTGCGGTCGCTCTAGTTCAACCTAACTTGATTCGAACACCATTCAAGCTACTGGCTATGGAGGAAACCTTTCATGTGCCTTGTTCACACGTATTTAGCGAGTGTGTCGTGATTCCCACTTATGCGATCCGTGTTGGAAATCTGGCGGATCAATAAATTTTTCATGCTGGCGCTAGTCATTGGTGGTGTTCGTCAGATGACTCGCATTTTGGACTTGGCGTCCACAGAAGATTTGATACCAATCTTCCACTTGCGATCGCTGCGGTAGTTGTAAAAACCATTTTCCTTAAGCCACTTGCCAGTTCTGATGCTCAAACCCATGTTGGGTTCTTTGATGCCCAACAAGCGCAGCGCGGTCTTCGCGTTGACGTCCCAGGTGTCTTCTTTGAACTCCGGGTAAAACAAGCGGGCAGCTAGAAGGTCTTCGAGAAGCATGACCGTAAAGTCATTGGCTGTGCGCGTCAGCGCATCAATGGGTAGATCGAGTTCGTCGATGGGGATTTTGTTGTCCATGCTGATATTTATCGCCGCATGGACTTAGCCAAAGTTGTGACTGGTTCAGCATTCCTGCACACCAAATCACTACCTTGCTTCTTGCAAGGCACCTAGACTGATGTCTCAACATTGGAGGCACCGATGACCAACGTTCCACAGTCTGTTCTCAATGAGATTTGGAATAACAAGAGCGACGGTCGTGGACACAACCGGCACAGTGATGCGGTTCGTGACCAGCTAACTGTGGTGATTGACGGTGAGACCGAGGGAAGGGTGTTCGAGCGAAAAATCGGTGGGTTGGTTTGGGTGGAAACGACCCAGGGAAGCAGCCGATCGGCTTTCGAATGACCAAGTGGTTGGTCGGGTCGCCACTTGCACCACTCACCAGCACTCTATCTTCCTCACCTGGCATCCAACTCTTTTCCATCTGGCAGCCAGAACTGGTGGCGTAAGCCACGGCGCAGCGTCTTTGGCAAACGAACGTCAGTGAGTGCCAGCCAAAGCGCGTACCGCCTGTTCTGGCTCTGAGGAACGAAGGGCCAGAACACCTCGAAGAGGTGGGTACGTGTCGAAGGACCAAGGCATGGTGCCGTTGAGCCATGGCATTACCCCTCACAGTTTTCTCGATGAAGGAATACCTTTGACCTTACTCACCACTGCTATCTCATAACCACCAGGCACCTAGCAGTTCTGCTACGTGCCAAGGACTTGCGTTCGCCGACTCACTTCGCCAGCTCGTCTCTGCTCCGCCAGTCCTTCCTTACGTCAACCAGCTCATAAAAGTCAAAGGTATTCCTTAATCCTCCTCCCACGATGGGAAAGGAGTCCCTGACGCATCCTCCTCTTAAAGCGCTCCACTTGGATTGCACTTGCTACGCTCAACCAGTTGTTATGTGGTCTGTCGCGTCTGCCTGTTGTTCCCCACATGCGTAGCTATCTGTGGGAGGCCTGTGCAGCCCGTTCAAGCTGCATCGTCATACTGCAAGTCCCGTAGTTGGCTTGTCTCTGACCCTGGATATCCAGAGACGCACCAGCAAGCTGGCCGCGTCTTCAGGTGTATTTAGTAACCAGTCTATGGAATCGGCCCCTAGGGGTCAAAATTTGATTTTTGGAGCCTCGGCGCTCGCCCAATCCGCCCAGAGCACGTTTTCGGATCTCTATCGGCGCCCGCCCAGCACCCGCTTCAGGATTTCCCGCATGTCTCGAAACACAGGCAGCCCTCCCTGGGCTTCCGGGGGCTTTGGATTCACTAGCTCATCTTGGAGCCGCTTCAGTGCTTCTTCTAGCACCTGCCGCTTCAGTTCAGCCTTTGTGCGCCTTCGAGCCGGACCGTCCCTCCGGTGGATAGACTTTGAACCCTTTGTTCTGGGCACGTCCTCGGCGTCAGGTGTAAGTCCTTCTCCGCCATCGAACACGCAACCTCTATCTAGATGGACTCCTAACGCCGGATCATTGGCGATGGCATCTTCAAGTTGTTCCAACGCTTCTTGATAAAGCTTTCCGGCTCGCGAATTTGCGTCTTTGATTGCCTTGTGTGCTTTGGCCATCCTGATGCCATCACCTGACACGGCACCAGCCTTTGATCGCTTCTTCCTGTTCTCTTCGAGAGCAGCTTTATGAAGTAGATCGTTGTAATCCTTTAGGGCCGTAGGAAGCTCCCGATCATCTGGGCAGCATTGCTTTTCCCATTCCCACAGATTGTCAAGATGATCTAAACCATCTTGGCCTAAGACGTTGTTGATGTCCTTTCTGGTAACTGGATTCCCGGCATCGATCCGTGCGATCAGTTCTTCCAGGCGCTTGATCTTCTGGTGAATGTTCATCATTGCTGATCGTCCATTCACAGCACATCTTTAGACCCGCTATGCGATCTGGGTAAATGACCCGTCTGCGTTGACCTTGATCTTGCCCTCTTCAACCTCGATCATCATTGCGCCTGGGTTCTTCTGAAGCTGCTTGTACAAGTCAACCATGCGATCAAGCTTGGCATCAGTTATGCCGCCTGATGGGGGATGCGACAGCAACACCCGTGCTTGCAGACCAGGATCTTCCTTGTAGATAGGTGCCTTGGGAACGCGAGCCACTTTGATTGGGTGGCCTTGTGTGAAAGCCTTCCCAGAGTTGCCTGTGTTGACATCAATGACCCTGTCACCGATCTGTACCCAGGCATGAAATCGATCAGTTTGAAACTGAGGTGTCAGGTCTTGCTTTGAGTCAGCTTCATCCAGCTCGAAGAGGTGTGGATCGCCGTAGAGAATCGCATTGCTGAGACTTCCAGGCGCAAAAATGTCGGACATCCATGAAGGAGCAAAAGCCTTGGGGATCACAGCCTGACCAAACACAAGACGAGCATCTGGATGTCCCAGTCGATGCAAGAGTGCTTCCGCCCATTCAGACATGGCACGACAATGACCGTTGCCGTGGTAGCCATCAACAACAAAAATCACTGTACCCAGTAGTTTGACGTTTATGGGTGTCGCGCTGGTGTTCTTCATATTTGCAAAAGTCTAGCGAGCACTAGACAAACAGTCGATATTCGGAAGGAGTCTCGCCTTCCACCAAATTGGCATAACGCAATGGCGGAGAACCCCGCTTGATGAAGATGTAGGCACCACCACCAAGAGGCGGCTTGGCGTCGATGACTTGACCCAGATGGCCGCCTTCCAACTCCAGCACGTAGGTGGGTTCTCCGATCTTGGTCAACTGTTGCAGCAGGCCGCGAAGACCGGTGTTGTTGAACTCTTCTCTATCTTCAGCAATCGACATCGTTTGGTCCCGTTACGTCATGGCGGATGCCATCGGATCAAAGATACCAGACCGCATTGGTGGGCGTGTTGCACCCCTGCACAGCGTCACCAAGGGGTCTAGAAGAGCCTTGGTGCGTCTTGTTCAGCCTCGGGCAAGGAAGTCCAGTTGGAAAGAAATCGGGGATGGCATACGCTGTGTTGAGCAGATAGCTTCAACCTCACGATCCCAGGAGTCCCAGTCATGAAGATCCCGAACGCAACTTGGTTTGAGACCGTCCTACGCGCCTTGCAAAACAACCCCATTGGAGCTGTTTGTCTCATAGCGGTTTCTGCGATGGTGGTTGTTGGCTTGGCCGTCTGGAAGCATTGATGGCCCTAGGGCCGCACCCACGTTCAGAACGTGAGCTTAAACAGTAGGGCGTCTTCTTCGACCGCGAATTCAATGTTGCCAACGTAGTGCCAACCTGCTTTGCGAATCCATGGAATTGAAAAGCACCATTGGCCTTGGCAGTTGCTGTTGAGCCAGTCAATCTGTTCTTGGGTAAGAGTTTTCATGTGGCAGTCGGATCAAAGACTTCGATGATCAACCATTTGCCTTTGCGTTTGTACCAGCAGATGCCTGCATCGTTTGATGTTTGAATTGAAGTCAAGTTATCAACTACTTGTTGATGCAGCGTTCCTAAACCATCGCTAACTTGTTCTTGAGTTGTTTGTTCAACATGTTTGCCCCAGGCAAACAGCGATTCGTCAAATATTTCGTAGGCGTCTTTCTTCATAGGTCTCTCCAAGGTTTTCACTTGGTATTTACAGACCTGCTCACCAAATGAACAGATAGCAGCGAAGTTCATCACCTGGCGAGCTGTAAATACCAGCATGGACCCTCGTGATGAAGACGCGTTGATGATGGCTGTGCTGCAAAGTAGAGACTCAAGGTCTCGCGCCGTGTTCGGCTATTGCCTGAAACATCGATTGAACGATTGGAGCTACGCCGAGAGGTTCATTCTGGAAGACCTAGAGGTGGCAATGGACTACCAGCAAGCACTCAAGACAAACAGATGGCCCGAACTTGAGATGCTGATCGAGGCAGTCTTAACACCCGACAACAGGAGAGCCCGACAAATTCGGGCTTCCGTGCTTCTTCGCTATGAGTGGACTTGCTTGCCTAAAGAACCATGAACTTGGGATCTTCAGCAAGGATCATCAACTGATCGGGTGTCGAGAACGCTACCGCGAAATAGCCCAGACATTCGCACTCTTGAAGCTTCCGTTTGGCAACATCCCATGACGACGCCGACGTGCAAGCAAGAACACCTTCAGTAAGCTGGAACACGTTCAGCTTTGACAAGACTTCGTGTGCTTCTCTTCGTTGATCTGGATCGACCACGAAGCTGAAGTTCTTGCCTGATCCAACTTGCCCGGGCATCAACAACACGAAGAAGCCGATCTTGCTTTCCTTGAAGCCCATGGCTTCCAAGTCCGTGTCATCACATTTGGTGCGATGCTTTGTCGGTGCTTTCCGAACTACCGCGAGCACCTTGTTGGCTTCTTCGACCACGTTGAAAAGCACTGCGCCGAATGGCATGCCCTTGCGAGACATCTGGTTCATCTTCCCCATGGAAAAACTCCGGTGTATAGGTGCCGGAGGGTAATTTCGGGGTGATGCGCCGTGTTATTTTTTCAGCTATTAGGACGTTGCTGCTTTGATGACTGCAAAGTTGAGAACTATGCCTTCAGCCAAAGCGCCACCAGTAAGGTTTCGAACGGAAATGTTGCAAGAACCAGCAGCCACAGCATCGACCGAGAGGTGATATGAACCACCAGAAACCATGCCGCTCTTGACGCAGACTTGAACAACGTCTGTTGCGGCAATCGTTGAGTTCGTGAACGTGAACGCGGCAACCGCGTTTGCAGCCAAAGAAGCGGCATTCAATGTAATTGCACCGTTCGTTTTGTTCAGTGTGACTCCCGTTGACTTGCTTGTCGCTTGCGTGACGGTACCACCTGAGCCCGTTCCGTAGCCAAGACCACCAACACCAGTCACGAGCACGTTGCCACCTGTATCAATGCGCATGCGTTCGTTGTTGTTTGTCCCAAAGACCAACAACCCGTTGTTGTAGTTCCAGAGGTAGCCGTCAGTGCTTGCAAGTTGCAGCGTCAGACCATTGCCAGCGTTGTAGCCGGTCGTTGAGTTTTGCAAGTAGAAAGTTGAAGCCGCAGTCCCTGAGTTCTGAATTGCTAGAGTCTTACCGTTGCTTGGAGCAGCGCCACCAATGCCTACGTTTCCTAACGTATCAATGCGCATGCGCTCTGTACCCGTACCTGTACCACCAACGCCAAAAAGCATTGGGGCAGAGCCCAGCGAATACAAGTACGTGAACGATGCGTCAGAGACCATCCCACCTCTTGTAGTGCCAGCAGACTGAAGCAGCATGGCGCCACCCGTCGTGCCACTGATGCCAAGCTGACCGTAGCCTACGAATGCGGTGGTTGTAGTGGAAGTGCCGATGCCAACATTTCCGCCTGAGTCAATGCGCATGCGCTCTGCACCATTGACAGTGAAGACCAGTGGCAACGCGCGAAGCTCATTGATTTCTGATAAAGCCGTGGTGCTGTGGAGGTAAAGTGCCTGAGAGCCATTCACCTTCGTGATGAACGACGCATCTGTGGTCCCTTCCACACCCGCTATGACTGCTCCAGTTCCAGAAACGTGAAGCTTGTAGGAAGCAGTGACGGTGCCGATGCTCAAGTTTCCAGATGTGTCGAGGCGCATGCGTTCATTGCCGTTTGCACCAAAGACCAAGTTGTGGTTGCTGGTCGAACCGATACCAAACGCGCTGGCGAACATGCCTGGGCCAACGCCACCATAGATCGTTCCGTTGTTAATCCCAAGCTGACCCGTCATTTCAAGCTTGTAGCCAGTGGAAGTCGTTGTTCCAAGAAGCAAATTCCCAGATGCATCGATGCGCAAGCGCTCAGAAATCGTGCCCGCGTTCGCTCGCGTGTAGAACCGAATTGATGCACCAGGGGCTGTGGCATCGATGCCGTCTTGATAGAAACCGATGTCGGCAGATTCAGTAGACGAGACACCACTCGCTTGGTTCAAAACACCAATGCCACCAAGCCACTTGTTGGCAGAGTTTGCAGTGCCAGACTGGAACAAGAGCGCAGCACCGCTAGTAGTGCTACCAATTGCCAACGTTCTGTAGGCGCTGAACACAGCAGTGTCTGGTGTGGTGCCAATGCCCACGTTGCCTGCGGCCTCAATGCGCAAGCGTTCCAAACTGTTCGTCTGGAACGTCATCGGGATTGAGGTGTTTGTACGCAACGTCGCAACGTTGCTTATCAAGTACGTGTCAAAGTTGTTTGTCCCGTCATTCAAACGGAACACTGGTTGAACAGTCGAACGACTTGCTACAACGTTCGCTCCCCCACTGGTGAACACATCCAGCTTGTACGATGGTGACGTGGTGCCGACGCCAACATAGCCCGCAGAATCGATGTGGAGATTTGTACGAGTCCCGTCCGAACCAACTTGGTTGAACGACAGTGCTGTTTGAGCGGAAGCTAGAACAGTGCCAGATCGAACCGACTCAATTCGGTCGTATCCAATGCGCAAATGCTGGGTAGCGTCGTCTGTTCCACGGCGCACTTGAATGCGAGGGCTGACAGTTGCGCCACCACCAATGTCAAGTTGATAGGCGGCAGTGACACCAACCCCCAAATTTCCTGATGAGTCAATACGTAGGCGTTCAACTGGTTGAGTGTCAGTCGTGACGTTGCGGGTCATGAACACCAGATCACCGTATGTGCTGCCCGACGAGCTGATTTCCTGATAGCCCAAGTAGGCTGGGTAATGAGTTCCAGCGTTGTTATAGCCAAAGCCAACAAGGCGATACGAGTTAGTTGTGTACTCAGTACCGCCAAGTGCCAAGTACGAATTTGCAGCCGAGATCGCTGTTGGTGCCGTTGCGCCAGTGCCGCGCGATACGCCAAGTTTTGCAACTGGGGCATTTGTTCCAATGCCCACGTTCCCTGACGTGTCAATGCGTATACGTTCGGTGTTGTTAGAGAAGAGAGCCAAGGCGCCAGCGGACCCTACTGCCAATCCACCAGATATGAAGTCAATCCATCCCGTGTTTGCGCCGCTTGCAAGGTTTAAAGCGAAAGGCAATGTAGAGGTGCCAATTCCGACCTTCCCACCTGACACTAGCAGTTGATTTGTGCCGACGATCAAGCCATTGGACGGCAAGGTCAATACGCCAGTCATCGTGTTCGCTTTGTCCGTGGTGACAAGGCGCGTTGCAGATGCGGTTAAGAAAATCGACTTTGTGCCAACTGACCAGCTAACAGCAGCGTTCGAGTTGCTTGAGGATAGGATTGTGGTTCGAGTGATGGTGCTGGGCGTGCCGATGGTGAAGGTGCCTTCGCCAACTTCCCAGTTGTTGCCATCATCCACGCAGTAGGTGACAACTGCCCCAGTTGTCAGCGCATCAGAGAATGCGCGGAACCCTTGCACGGGGCCAGCAAGCGTGTATGTGCCGGTCCCCGACGTGATTGTGTTTTCGCGAATGCGATCGGCGTATGCGGCCATGTTCCACCTCTATTTTTGTTCTTGTTGACTCGCATATATTTAGTGGTTTAGGTGGAAGGGCCTCGGAGAGGGCAAGGGCTCTTATTGGTCGTTCAGAAGGACCGTATGCAACAGGTTAGAAGCCTGAACCATGGTTGGGTGCATGGTGATGTCGGCTGCTAATCCAGCCATGAGCTTCATCTTGGTGTTTGATGTGATGAAGTCAAGAACCAAAGCAAGCTCGTCTTCGGTTGCATCACGTAGGTTGGTTGAAGTAGTCGTTATGGTGATTTCACCATTACTACATTCAAACCTGATGTCCAAGGCAGGCGCAACCTCATCCCGAAGGGTGGTTGATGGTGTGTTCACAACCAGAGTGAATGATTCGTCTAGCTCTGGAAATGTTTGGGTCAAAGTCGTCATAGCCACCTCATTGCTTTGAGGTATTTATCGACATCAACTCAGTGAACCCGCCGAGGCAGTGGCATCCGAGTAAGTCACTTGAACACCGCAGGTTGGTGATCCTGCCGTTCGAACTTTGCTGATCTGCACGTTCCAACCATACGAGTGACCAGGGATCAGAACACCACGGAAGCCAGAAACAAAAAACTGACTGTAGTTGGTCAATGTGTCCAATGAACCATTCACCTGGACAACACCTAAGACGTTCCAGTTCTGATACAGCAAGTGAGTTGCTGTTGTCCCATCGACGTAGAGTCCAGTGGTATTGTCGAGCAGGATGCACCGCGCCAACACTTGAAGGCGTTCATTTGTGCCGACCGAAACGCTTGAAACTAAGGCGCCCAGAGATACTGACACCGTGCAGCAAAGATTCGCTGTAGCTGTGAACCCGGCATAACCTACGTTGTACCACTGCCCGTAGTTGGTAATGGATGGAGAAGTCCATGCAGTGCTCACACTGGTAGACGAACTAAGGACACCAGTTGTTCCGGTATCCAATGACGTGATGGTGCCAAGCAACCCAGCCACACCATCACCGATACCAGATAACGCACCACTGAACGGGCCCGTGTAGCCCTGTGGATCAACAGCACGAACCCAGAAATAGTTAGTGACTGATGAGTCCAAACCAGTTGCCGTGTAGGTGCTTGCATCAGTGACATCAAACAAGGTCGCCGATGAAATCGTGTTTGTGGCACTTTTGTAGATTTGATAACTTACGCCTGAGACCACCACGGCCGTCCAGCTCAACGTGGTGTTCTTGATGCCTGCACCAATCGAGGTTAGGCCAGTGACTTGTGGGATCGATGGGTTGAGATTAAAGGTAGCCATTAGGTAGCATCCACGGAAATTATTTTTGTTAGGTATGGGAAGGCCATCAACTCGATCGTGTATGCACCAGCAACAATGGTTGTCAGCAACATGGTTCCATCAGTGATAGAACCGCCAATGATCGGCATCGACGGATTTGAGCAAGTGACGCGTATGGTTGTTGGGTTAGGCAGCGCTGACCCATACGTGATCGAGTCGCTACCGTTAGCAACCCAACCACCTGTGTTGGTGAGTGTGCAGATCGTGTCCAGGCTTATCTTCGCCGTTACCGCGTAAGCACTACTCACATACTTCATGTAGTGGGTCGATGTCGCATAGGCTGCGGAGGCCAGCACGATTGAAGCCTCGCCAGCCTGCAAACTGGCAGTTAGCGTGGCGCTGTCTGGCACTTGAACGATGCGATTGATCGGAACGGCGCTTGTGCCACTTGGGGTATAGATTGCTGCGTACATTATTTGAGTACCTCCAGTGTGTAGATGCCACGACGACGAGCGGTGTAGCGACCTTGCGCGTTCGTGGCACCCGTCTTTCGGCGGTAGCTCATGACCATAGTGAACGTATGCGTCCCAGGGCCTGGCTGAACCGTGACCCATGGAAAAGTTATGAACGACCACGGGGTAGCCGTCTGATACATGAGTGGCGGTCCATAAGCCTGTGCTGAACCGACCTCAACGCCATTGAGGAAACAGCGAACGTAGCCCTCAAACACCATTGGGCTATTTGTGTAGTAGGCGGAGTTGTACGTATCAGCCATCAGTTCCGCTGTAGCGTCGAGGCGAATGATTCCGCCTTTCGATGTGATTGTGTTTCTCGAAATCTCTACGTATATGTATGGCGTAAGCATCGTCCCGCCAGTTCCGTTGTAAGGCCCGCTCAGTTCTGTGTCCGAGGTCGAGATAACTGGGATCGTGACCGCGTTGTCACCGATCTTCAGCGTCGTGACTTGCAGGTTTCCAATCGCGGCCTCATTGATGACAGCCGAGCCCATCTGCGCAGGGCCTGTGATGATTGCCGAACCAGTGACAAGCTGCGATGCGCCAACGGTTCCAGCAATCAGGTAGGAACCATCCATGTAGGCTTTGCCGTCGCCGTACTCAAAGTTGGTGCCACCACGATAGGTCGCGACAACCGTCTGATTGGCCGCAAATGCGGTTGCTTGGTTGGTAGTCGTTGAAAGTGCGGTGTTGCCCTCGGCGTAGTAGATCCAAAGGATGCCGCTTGTCCATGTCGCACTACCTGCCGAGATAGCCCAGGTCGAGCCAGCACTTGCCCCCAACGTCTTCACGGCAGTACATGCAGTCCAGGAAATCTGGTTTGCGCTTGGAGAGTTAGGGGTCCACGTGACACCGGTCAACTTGTATTCGTTGGAACCAGCAGAGTTCAGCGTCGTTGCAGCAGCGGACGTGACGATGTTCAAGCCAGCGCCTGTTAGATCCTTGCCGAAGGTGTCGTAGCCCGCGACCTTGTAGTAGTAGGTTGTTGAATCCGATACCGAAGCGTCCGTTAGGGTTGTGGTGAAGCCGTCCGATACGAGGTTCAGCGACGAAGGGGTGAAAGTGCTTGTCGTACCACGCCAGACCAAGTAGCCTTTCAGGTCGGAATCAACTAACGCTTGCCATGACAGGAAGTTAGTCTTGATGCCGCCGGTTGCCGTCAGTCCTGAAACAACAGGAGGCGCAGGGTTTGCGAACGTGACCGCTGTTGCCGTGCTGTATCGACCCCATGTGTCCTTGACCTTCACGGAAACAATGAAAGACCGCTTGAGGTTTGCGCCGTTGTCCTGTTGTTGCTTGGTCAGGTCGTATGTGTAGGCTCGAGTCTTTACGAACTCCGTGCGATATACGGTTGTCGGAGAAGAGGCATCAAGGATCTGAACCTGATAGCCATCAACGACTGCTGCACCATTGGTGTTTGGATCAGACCAGACAACAGAGCAGTCCGTACCTGTAAAGGTAGTGCCACCAGCAGTCTTGACAGCAAGCGACGTGACCGGGACGAATGATGAACCCGTCGAGGGCGCTGCAAGCTCAACCGTATAAGTGTTGGATGCGCCAGGGCTTCGAGCACCACGGGCGTTATAGGCATAGATCTCAATCTTGTAGATGCCATCCGTGTCAACACGAAGTCTCGAATTCGGTTGCACCACATCCTGATTGGTGAGAATGTTGTCGTCCTTACTCCAAAAGACTTTGTATGCAGTGACGAACTGTCCCGAGACCGGCGTCCAACGAGCAACTAAGTTTCGCTTTGAAGTGCCGTCAACGTCGGTGTATGACTCTTCAGAGAACACGATACCAACGACAGGCGAGACAACCGCCATGGCACTCTGGACTTGATATGCAGGAGTAACTCCAGTTGGTGTGCTGTCAACACGAGCAAACTTGTTCGGGTCGTACTGCAAGGCGGAGACCGTGTATGTACCCGGCTGGTCTTCCTTGACGCTGGTGATCTTGAACTGTCGAGGTGCGATGTTGCCTGTGATGATCACGTCAGCGCCAGGAGATACGCTGATGGCGCCACCAGCGAACGAGATGACTTTGGTTACATCGTATGTAGTCCAAACAGGCGTGCCGTCCGAGGCTCCCAGGAGCTGAACAGAGTTGCCAGCATTGGTCAGTACCTTGGTATTGCCGGTGTTCGTGACTGTGCAGGTGTAAAGGGTTACACAGTCAGAACCAATGACATCAATGGTGTAGCCGGTAGCAACAGTGACTTCTCGATCAAGAGTGATTGAGTTGTATGTTGATGAGACCACCTTGGCTTCGTTCATCGAACCAGCCCAATCGGTGTCCATCAGTTTGACAACGTCGCCCGGCTCCATGCCAGCATTTGAGAAGCCGACCTTGAAGATGCATGCATCGAGATTGTTCAGGCTTGTGTCTACGTGCCACTTCGCAAGGCGCTGCGCTTGACCCTCTGATGTGATGCCCAGTCCTGTGATCTCTTTGACATGTAGACCATAGCGGGCCGTACCTGCGGGGTCTTCGTAGTACGTCGGGACACTGAGCCAGTTCTGTGATGGGTCGTTCCAGTAGACGATGCATGCTGAATTGCGTTCAGAGCGCTTCGAGGATGTGAGTTCGAAGAGGCCATCAACAACATTGGAGTTGGTGATGAGACGAGACCAAGATGTTGGTCTATCTTGAACAAGCCTGATGAGGCTTCCAGAGCTAAACACCACTGCGCAGAAGGTAGCGGCCACGTTCTGAATCAAGGTCCATGGATCCATTTGTTCCATGAACTGATAGTTGAATGTGAAGCGTGGCTCTGTACCACCACCGACTTTGGGAACAAGTCCGTCGCTGTAGACGGCAGCGTCATAGAAGCTGAACTTGTCGATGTCGTTGGGGTCGAGTCCCATCCCACCATCTGGGTCCGTCAGTAGGTCATACAGAACCCAGGCAGGGTTGTCGCAAACTTGCTTGGTTGCCGAGAATGATCCGTCCCAAACACCAGAGTAAGAGCGTGTGCTTACGGTGTAGTTAGAGGGAACCTTGATCTTTTGCCCATACAGATCGAATGAGACAGTTGGGAAAGTGCTTCCCGTTGTCTCACTTGAGATGGTTGCCCCGATGTATGAATAACCGTTGTAGGGCAGCTGAACATTCTGAATCTCAGTAGCGAACTGGAAGTAGATGTCATTCGCCAGCGTTGTTGAACTGCTGTCAGCCGTGATGCGGTCAACCCGAACAGACCACACACCAGTGCTGCCTGTTGGTCGAGGGATCAGATAGTCAACGTCAGCAGGTGCGATGCACTTGTCGCTCTTGGTGAAGTAGTTGTAGATTGACCAAGCACCAGAGCCAACGCGCGTTTGAATTAGAAATGTGACCGATGTTCCGTTGGTGTCGCCGTTGGTAGCTTGCTTGAACAGTGCAGGAAAGCGAACAGTGACACGCACCGCATCGATGTTGTTTACCGACGTGGTGTATGGGACAGGCGTTGAGGTGCTTACCTTGCTGCCAACGTTGATGGTGTTGGATGCGGATGGGTAGCCAGCCATCACCGACTGAACGGGCAGACCGAAGCGCTGGTCAACTTGTGTGAATGCGAAGTTCAACGAGCCGTCAGCATTCTGAACAGGTGTGTTGTTGAAGTAGGTGGACTTCAACGGAAAGTCTGGTGTTGCAAGACCACCAACTTCGCCACGTCCTGTAAGGAACAACACACGCGCTGTCGTGCGACTACGAAGTGTGTTTGGGGCGTCAACGGGTGTGTGTGCTGACTCACCACCCTTAGCCCCGATAATGTTGTCTCTTACTCCCATTTAAGCCTCGTCACTTGAGAAGTCGGTAGCAATGACTACCGATGAACAGCGCTGAACACGGCCATAAATGCGTGGAATGGCTCCGCCTTGGGAGGTCACGTTCACAGCCGAGTTGTAGATGTGGGATGCGTTGTCGTCTTGGTTCTGGCGAGCACCAGCCGTTGGTGGCTTTGAAAGCATTTCCACGACACCCCCAAGTGCAAGGGACGCGCCGATCTGGACCAACCACCCTTGACCGAAGTACGCGCCAACAACCATCAGCACGACGCCGACAATTACGCGGACGGCACCGGAGCCACCCTGCACGGCAGGAACTAGGTGCAATGTCTTGTGCTTGAGTTGATGAGCAAGGTCTTGTTCATCAAGCGCGTTCTCTGGTCGTTGTGGACCACTGATAACGTGCCAACTGTTGACGCGTACGTCTTCTTTGAAGCCTGGTCCGAAACGCGATACCAATGCGCTCATGATCTGAAAGACGTTGTCGGCATCGAGCTTGACGGTCTTGGCGTACTTCTGGCCAAGGAATCCATGGAGCTTGATCGTGTGAATCATTTTGTGTACCTCGCAGCAAACTTGATGTGCGATGCCCACTTGCCAACACCTTCGATGCATGACACACGGCCGAACCAATGGCTCAGAACCTCGTTGTCTCCCATGTAGATGCCAATGTGGTTGACCACTGGCGAACGCACTTGATAGAAAAGAAGGTCACCGCGTTGAAGCTCATCAAGCGACACCTTCTCGAAGCCCCAGTCTTGGTAGAGGTCTTCAAAGTAGTTTTGTCCTTCGTCGTACCAGTGCGGTGTGCGTGGCTGAGTTGGAAGGACGATGGCGTGTTCTTGGTAGTACCAGTCCTGCATAAGAGCAAGACAGTCCTGAACATTGAATATGAAGGTGCGGTCCAACAAAGGTGGACGATTATTTGGATTGCCCCAGCAGATCGGTTCTTCGCAGATCTCGCCATCAGTGACGCAGATGCCCCATTCGATAGCGGTATGTTGTTGCCCTAGAAGGTCTTGGTATGACGGAATGTGGGGGTCATCGATCTGTTTGGTGACGCCTGTGCAATGCGAATGCAGGAGCGCATCAGGCTCTTCAAGAAGAAAGGACGGATCAACTTCGAACGAGTTAGCGGGATCTTCTGCGATGTTCTCTAGCGGAAAGAATTGCCCGTCTTTGAGGTAGCCAACGCCTTCGTTAGGCCAGCATTTGATGAAGTGTTCTTGATAGTTCATTGCCCTTTCCGGAAAAGTCCTGCACCTGGAAAAATGGTGCGCAGTACCTGTCCCTTTGGGAGCCTTGTCTGTGGTGAGTCAATGACTGAGGAAAGCTTGAATTCGATCTCTTGCTTTGTGTCTCTGGTCTTCTGCTCAATCAGGTAAACGCATGTGTTAAAGACTTGCGAAGCGTTTGGTGTCGCTCCGTTGTCTAGGTATTTAGTGAAGGTCTGAAGTCGTGTCAGCTTTGCGCCGACCAGATCATTGAAGGTCGTCAGGTAAGGGCGGATGAAGCGAGAGATGTTCGACACCTTCAATGTGGGCTGAGGTGGGGCACCATCGATTGCCATTTCCCAACCGGAGCCACTGACAGGCAAAGCCATGTAGCTCTGACCACCGAACGACAAGCTCGTGACTCCATTGGCTGTGTGAGGTGTGAAGTACAGCGTCTCTCCACCAAGCTTCGACAAGTCAAGTTGATACAGTTCAACGTGGTCTGGAAGTGCCGGTGATTGAAGGTCTTGCTTGATGGTCATAGATCAAAGACCCGTTCAAGCGTGGCTGACAATGTGTAAACGCTTCCCGATTTAACACTTCGTGAGTGTTTCTTAACGATCCACTTTTTGTCTACTGAGTCACCCAGCGCCATCCATGTGAAGTTGGCAACACCGCCTGCCGCATCAAATGCGGAGCGAAGCGTGCTGAGTTGGGCGAGGGTGATGTTGTCCCAGGTAAGATTCCAACTTTCGGTTTGCTTGTTGTACCCATCACCTGCGCGTTGCGAATAGCCGTTGCCGTACTTGACTTCAAGAATCTTGTATTCGGTTTCGGCTTGCGCTGCTTGGCTTATGTAGTCTTGTAATGGCAGTGCGGTCATGTGGCTCCCTTATCTGGCTCGATTCAACATGCCCCCTGTTCGAAGTTGATCGGCCATCGTTTTCTTAGCCACCGCGATCATTGAGCTTTCCATTGCGCGTTGAAGTTCCTGAACACGTTCGGGGCTATCTACGCTCTGGATATTTATCGAGACGGAATACTGGTTTGTGGTTGAACCACCGCCAGCTCCGCTTGCCACGACGCCCAACTTTCCGTCTTGACCACGTGTCAACGGCATGATTGCTTCGGGACCAGCTTCGCCCATGACACCCGTTTTCCCACCTGACATACCGAATGCGGTTGGGGAATCGAACACATCGCCTGTTGCGAAGAACTGGACACCACCGCTGAATGCACCGCCGTCAGCAAACATTGAGCTTGCGATGTTGACAATCGCTTTCTGCATGGCAATCTTTGCGAGGTCGGCAAGGATGCTGGCTGCAAGACTCTTGAAGTTCAGCTTCCCCGTGGTGACAAAGTTGCCAAGCGCATCGCCCATCTTTCCCGTGACGCTGTTGAACATGTCACCAGCCATCTTTGAGTTGTCTTCCGCCTGCTTGCGGTAGTCATTGAAGGCCTTTGTCCAACCAGACGAGAACGTCTTCTGTGAGTCTTCGAACCCTTTGTTGTTGTCCTTCTGGTCTTGCTGAACACCCTTTAGGTCATTGAGCGCGTTCAGCTTTTCCTTGAGGACTGCGACCTCTTGTTCGGTCGCACCACTGGCATTGGCAATTGCCAGAGCGGTTTGGGTCTGAGCAATGTTGTAGTCGGTGATGGCGATGTTTACGTCATCTTGCGTCTTGCCGTATTGAGCAAGAATGTCACGTCCGATGTTCGATGTTGCGTTCGACTCACGAAGCGCGGTTACCCTGTCTTGCTCAGACTTGATGCTCTTTTCAGCTTCCTTCCAAAGGTCGTTCTGCACCTTGGTCGCACGGATATCAACTTCGATTGCATCTTGACGTGCCGCCTTCGTCAGAAGGATGGCAAGTTGTTCGTCGGTTGCGGCCTTGACTGTGATCTTTCCAGAAGCGTCCTTCTTTGCTCCGTATTCACCAGCATCGATCTTGGCTTGGAGCATCTGCGTGTGGGTGGCTTCATGCACTCCGAACAGCGCCTTATATTGGGCCGTGAGCTTGATGACTTCCTGATTCTCTTTTGACAATGCAGCGGCAAAGTCAAACTCCTTGGCTGGCCGTTCATCCTTTGCTTTTTCTGGGACTTTGAATGGCTTGTTACTGTCTTCGCCGGTCTTGCCCTTCTTGAAGTCTTCCTTTGATTGCGGGTTGGCATCAACGGTGCTCCAAATCTTATTGATGGTGTTGGCTGCATCAACGTTGGTTTGGACAATGCGGGTCTTGTATGAATCCCAAAGCTTCGGGATCTCGTCCCAATTGCCAGTGAGCGCAGCCCAGATGACTTTGCCACCCAGTGCAATTGACTGCACGACGTTTGCGAAGCCGTTGTCAAGCGCAACAAGCGCTGTCAACATTCCCTTCAACGCACCAACGACAACAAAGACCGTGCCTTTGAGAACATCAAAGGCAGTGCTTAGGAAGCCTGAGTTCTTCGCGCTGTTCACCATGGCTTCAGCCATGCCGGTGAGCATCGGCAACATGATTCTTGCGATGTCGTTACCAAGTCCCTTGAAGACAGAACCAAGGTCAGCCAGCGTGTCGTTGTATTCGTCCGCAGCTTTGGTGAGGTTGCTGTCCATCAACGCACCAACGGATGACAAGAAGTCGTACTGCTTGTCAATCTCCGCGTTGAGGTTCTTCAGTGTTGGTGTGAGTTTGAGAGCACCCGCACCAAACGCTGTTTGGAATGCAGCCGTGGCATCTGCGGAGTGACCCATGCGATCAAGCGCATTCGCACCTTCCTCGGCCAGTGTCGCGGCGTCCTTAAGGTGTCCTGATGCATCACGAGCACTAACACCCAGGTACTGGTACGCCTCTGCGACCTTCTTGCCGTCTGCGTCACCAGCAAGGGATTTCTTACGAACACCATCAAGCGCATCAATGAGCGCATCAAGGTCAGAACCTGACTTGCTGGCCACGTCGCCAAGTGCTTGCAGGTATTCAACCGACTTGCCTGTTCGTTCCGCCATGTCGTTCATGTTGTCCGCTGCTTCGATGGCTTTGAAGCCCAGCGTGACGGCACCAGTGGTGGCAATCGCTAGAGCGGTAGCTACTGCGAGAAGTGGATTCTCAAGTGCTTTAACAATCGATTCAAACGATTCAAGGGCAGAGCCCGCGCCTGGGATCTCATCAGCAAGCCCTTTGAACGAGTCCTTTGCTTTGTCTACTTCGGAGAAATCAACCCTTGCCTTTAGTGCTTCGAAATCCATCCTTTCTGCCTCTTAACGTCGTGCTTTGTTCTGTTCTTCGAACACGGCTTCCAGATAGGCTTGGTCAATCGATTTGATGCATTGGGCTTCTATGGGGTCGAGGTCTTCACCAACGACATCGCAAAATGCTGCTATGTCCATGAAGGTCAAACCCATCGGTCCTTGAGAACCGTAACTTCGACCTGTGGATATTTCCCAGAAGCAACTTATCAACCAGTGTTCATAGGTATTTATCGCTGGTGGCTTGTTAGCCTCCAAACTCAACATCAATGCATTGCGCATTGACTGGGTGAAGTTCGGGTTGTCGGCGTGTGCAGAAGCTTTCGCGTCCCGTTGCTTCTGTGACTCCCCGTCTTCACCAACAAAGGTCATTCGAAAGTGATGTCGAACGAACTCGCGGCAGTGCTCAGTCGTCGCTTCGAAAAAAGTTGGCGCGCTTGCTCATGAAGGCTTGGACCTGATCGAGAACCCATCCAATGTCTTCCGCTGCCAAGATGGCAAGCGCAGTCTCGTGCGTGTATGGTCCGATGCTTTCGTCTGCATCCGCGAACGCCTGGTTCCATCCGACCACTGCGGATGCTGTGATCTCTGCATTGCTGCGTTGATCCGCGTTCATCTTCTCAACGGTGATGCCGTCGGCATGAGGCTTTGCTGCTGCGCTTGCTGCGACTTCTTTGATCTTCGAGCGAACTCGTGGGCTGTCAAAACCAACCACATCAAGAACCCAGCCACATGCCCCTTCGGTTGGGTGTATGAGTTCAAGCTTTGCAATCTTGGCGCGGATTGATGGCTTTGACATCTTAGGACTCCGTGATCACGATATGTGAACCAGCAGTCGCATCAAACAATGCCTTGAAGGGCATAGTCATCGTTATTGCACCAGAGCCGCTAATGGTCTTCTTTGCACCCGTGTACTTGATTGCAGGGCAGTTAAATTGGGTGGTGTTCGCGCCTTGCTTCAACTGCACGGCAATGGAAGAGATCGTTCCATTGATGAACTTGTTATACATGAGCACGTCTTCAAAGAACACAGTGATTGAGCCGCTTGCATCCAAGTTGGATGTGGTCAAGTCACGAACGGTGTCTGCACCAATTGCATAGTTCTTGGTGTGACCATTGCTACCATCAAGCGAGAAAGCTGTGATGAAGCCAACGGTTGTGCCGCCTTCCTTCATGAACCCACCAACGTTTTGTCCTTGGTACGGGGTCACCAATGCTTCTGGCGTGTAGGGATCGGCAGCAATCGAAGTGTTGGTGTAGTCGGTGACTGCTTTACCAATCAGATCGAACTTGACTGTCACGATGCCGTTTTGTGCAACGGAAATTGTGAACTTATCAACCACCACACCCGTGAAGACACGGAACTGACCCAGGCTGGTTGTTTGTTCTTCAATGGTGAAACTCTTGCGGGTCACACCAGTCTTCAACACCTTTGAGACCGATACGCTTTGCAGTGCTGATTCGAAGAATGGAATCGCCAGTGCGTGCGACAACTGCATGGTGATTGAGCCAGCAATTGATCGGTTGCCTGACAAGCTGTAACGTTCCATGCGATCTTCGCGGATGGCGGAGTCCGCTAGTTCGTCACGAGTCAAATCGAGATCGAACTCGGTGAAGGTTACTTCTTGCAGCTCCACATCGGTGTTGACGACGCCATATAAGTCTTCAACTGAGAAGCCCACTTTCGTGCTTACGCCTGTTGCTATAGTCATTTCTTGAGCTCCTCTTGTTTTTGTTTTGCTCTTCTGCCTTATTTAGTCACTTGACGAAGCAGCGCCAGGCCACGAACACTGGAACCTTTCGCGTGGTGCCAGACACCGTGGCGGTGGAACGCCAACTGTTGATTACTTGGACGACCAAGCCGTCGGAGTCGATCAGTTCGGTTCCGCGAATGAACGCTGCCATGACCTTGTCTGCCATGTCCGCCGATGCGTCGATTCCGTAGTCCTTTGGATAGAACAAGTCGATCTGGAACAGACCCTGTTGTTGAATGAGTCCGTTTGGGCCTAGACCTACATTTAGGCTTTCCGAAGGGATCAGCGTTGATCTGCACCAGGCAACGCCATTCGTTGGGTTGATCTTTGTGTTCTCTGTTTGAAGAGTTGGAAGATCAGCTATCGATTGAAGATGCTGATCTAGTAGTCTTTGAATGGGGCCGAACTTCACTTGCGCACCTTTTTCCATGCACGGTCTAATATCTGAGGTGCTTCCAAGATGGTTGCCTTCAGCATGCCAACGGGCGCCATCTTTTCCGTACCGTCTTCAACGAAGTGCGCGTATGGAACTTCGTTGCTAACCTCGATGACCGGGCCTTCAACATCAAGGTTCCAGCCCTGTTGAAGCGTTCCGCTCTCAACCGGTGTCTTCTGCTTTACTGCTTTCAGGAATTCGTCACCGAATGCCTGGGGCAGCTTGTCAAGATCAACGACAAGGCTGTTTAGGTAGTCGATGATCTGTTTGCCGTCCATCACACCACCTTGATGCGGTAAGCAAACACGGTCTTAGCAGGCTTGTAGGTCTCCACTTCAACGATGTGCCAGGAACCGTCCGGGGATGTGATGTCATCACCCAGGTGGGGTCTGAAGGTCATGTTTGCTGGAACGAAAAGCTCTCGGCTTTCTGTGTCAGAAGTTGATGAACCATTGGTATCACTGCTGTTGGTTTCGATGATCTCTGTGGTTGCCATGTAGCAAGAGCCAATGGTGCTCCCCAGGCGAGTGATCGTGTAGACAATGCCGTTCTGTCTGATGAGACTTGCGAACTGCAAGACCAAGGTGCGGTCGCTCATGTTCGAAGTCTCCAGCTGGAGATCGGACCTTTCAAGATTGGCTTCAGAAGCAATTCAGCTTTGGTGAAAGTCTCTTCCTTCGATACCAATGCAGTGCTATATGTGGTTGTGGTGCTCAGTGGGCCCAATACAACTTGCGTGCTTTTGATTTGGTTTGTTTGATCTTCAAGAAAGACTTCTTCCTGACTTGCAAACAAGAAAGCCAGTTCAACTTGTGCTTCCTTCAGACATTGAGGGATGGTGTTGTTGTCATGCATGCGACCAGTGCGGTCCACAAACGCAATTCTGGGGAAAAGAAGGGGTTGGTCATCGGTCATCAGGGCACTACAGAATTTCTCACCATAGCGTTGATGGAGTGCGCGAGTTGATTGCTTCAATGCGCGTTCCTTGGCGTCGTCATCCAAGCCTGCCCAGGTGGTGTTGACCACGAGGGCTTCGTATTCGTCCGCATACGCGACATCAACGTAGCTATTGGCTCCATCAACGATTTGTCCAGTTTCAATGATCAGCATCACACACCTCAGTCTTTGAAGTATTTATCTGAAGGTGATGGCTCATTTCTTCCTGCCAGCGATGCGCCATGTATGGCCTCCGCTTGTGCCCTTGCCATTGGTGAACGTGAATGCAGGAGTGGTGAACTCCTTTTGCATGTCGTGGCCGTGATTGCACTTGGGTGCAGGGTCGTCTCGCTTCTGAAGGACTTCCTTTCTTTCCTGGCATTGACTGCACATAAACTGGTACATGATTCGCATGCTTGTTGTCTCCCTTGTATTTCTATTTAAGAAATAAAAAGGCCCACCGAAGTGGGCCTTTCAGTTCACAAGGCTGTGGATCAGGAAGCAGCAGCAGTCAGGATCTGAACAGCATCGGTGTCAACGATCTGGTACTTGAAGACACCCTTCCAGCCGAGGCGGAAGAAGCGTTGCAGAGCATCAGTAGGTGGCGCAGCAACAAAGGTCAGGTCTTGTGACACTGCCTTGCCAAGCGCGTTTGCGCCCAAGCTAACGCAGACACCAGTGCTGATGCCTTGATGACGGACGATACGGTGGCCCTTGTACATACCGACTTCGTTCTTCAGAACGTCTTCAGCATTTGCGTACTTGGCAACATCAATCCAGCCTGACTCTGCGCGCAAGATTGCGATCAGGGCTTCGGGCATAACGGCAACGTACAGGCCGTTGATCATCTGGACGCTACTCGAAGCCAGTTTTGTGTACTGACCATCAAGTTGAGCCCCGCTCATAGTCACGTTGAATTCCTTGTTAGCCGAAGCTTCCAAGGCCGAGACGATCAATGCGTCCTGGGTTGAACCAGCGTTCAGGCCAACCAAAGTTGCCTTAGCCAGATCAACCGTGCCACCTGATGTCAGCGAAGACAGTTCAGTTGTTGCGACCGCAGTACCGTACGTGGTTGGGGTCAAAAGGATCTCGCTGTCAGCCATGCTTTGCAGCACAACATCCTCGCGCTCGCTCAATGGCGTAGTTGCCAGAGCCAAGCGGCCGTACTTAGTGAAGCGGATTGATACCGCCGAGATGTCACGTTTGATTGTGACAAGTGGCTCAAGGATTTGAGCCTGTCCGTTTGCGACCATGAAGCCTTGGGCATATGCCTGCAAGATGCTGTTGTCTAATTGCGCATTACCCGTAAGGTTGGTGAAAAAATCTGCCATTGGAATTACCTATTTTTATTGTTTTAGCTTTCCGTGCTTTAGCAAAACTGCGAGGATCTCGCTTTCCGATTTGCAAGCACTTAGTTCTTTTTCGTAGCCACCAGTGGGTTGCTTCTCAGCACCCCTTGCTGGTGTTGGAGTGTCGATAACCTCGAACAGTCCGCCGAACTTCTCTTTTGCTTTGATCAATGCAGCCTTGGCGCTTTCGGCATCCACCACACCATCAGTCACTTTGATCTCTGCTTGATTGACTAGCGCCAGTACTGCGTTCAAGTCTTTGGCTTTCATCAAGCTTTCTGGATCAGAAAGTAGACGAGTGACCTCTGCTTTGATTGCGTTGCCGTTCTGCTTGTTAACCAACTCCTCGTACTTGGTTTTGAAGTCACCGGCTGCTTCAAGTTCTTGAACTCGCTTAACAAGTTCTTCCTTTGATTGCTTGTGGAACTTCTCGCCTTTGCGAGCTTTGTCCAAGTTATCTGTCAGCTTTGCTAGTTCCGCTTCAAGGCGTTGCACATCGTTTGATGTCTCGCTAGATGCCTCATTAGCACTTGCTTCCGTGATCTCTTGCTTTTGTTCATCCGAACTATTCAACTTGTCATCCGACATAAGACTCCTTGCCCATCCAGGCTTTGTGTGTGTCGGAGGTATTTATTAAGTTGGCGCTCAAATGAAAAAGGGCCACCGCTTGGTAGCCCTCTGTTGTTTCTGATTTCTTACTGGACGATCTTCGGATCGGTCACTTCTGGAGCTTGCAGGTTGCTTGCCTGTGTATCTGTTGTGGCTTCTGCTGGTGGCTCGGATTCGGCAGGCTTCATCAGCTCGTCTTTGCGCTTGTTGAAGGCAATGATCTCCAGATACTTTGCATCCGCTTCGTCCTTGGTCATCCCTTGTTCTTGGATGAGGTAGTCGATGACTGTCGCTCGGCCATCATTGATGCGTTGAGTCCACATGATCTCCTGTTGGTTCTGATCGACAGGAAGCTTTGGCTTGTGGAACTGTGCAAACAGTTCCGCGTCTTCGCTGAACACTGGTGCCGATAGTGCGGTGTTGTAAACGCGAGCCACGACTTTGTACAGTCGCTTGAAGCTTTGTTCAAACATCCGCTGGCGTGTTGCACGCAAGTCTAAGTTTGGAAGTTCTTCAACGATTAGTTGGAAGCCACTGTTTGCTGACCCTTCTCCATCGACCTTTGTACGAACAGACCAGTCAGAGGCATAGTTCTTGATCCATTGGTTGACCACGTTCTCAAGGCCAACAAGATCGGCCTTTGGTCCTTTCCAATCGAAGAACGGGTTATCGACACCCTGCGAGTCGAGCACCACAACGTCACCAGGGCCCGCCAGCAGCGTTCTAGCTTGCGAGGCTGCAGACGAGAGGCCTAGCGCGTCCAGCCCTCGCGCAATAGGGCCCAGCGCTCTGTTATCCGTCGATCCTGCTGGATGCAAGTTTGTGACAGGGGTTTGCATCTTCTGCCACATCAAGGCGAAAGCGCTGTCTGTGTAGTGAAGGTTGATCTCTTCGTTCAATCGAACAAGGCTCTTGTCTTGCTCAACCCAGAAGCCTGTACGAGGAATGTTGGTGTCGTAGAAGACAGTGGCGGGTATGGCCTTGAACGTGTTTGCTTCTCGACTGGCAATCGTCAAACTGCCGTTGTCGTGATGTTCAATCTCAAGAACTTCGGCAAGCGTCCAGAGTTGATAGTTGTCAACACCGCCGCCAGTTGATGTGCGATGGATCAACGCAATCATCTTTCGTGTAGATGGGCTGATGACAACTTCACAGTTGCCGCGATGCAGTAGGTCAAAGGTGAATTGCTTTTGATCGGCATCCCATTGCGTAAGGACCACGGCAGTCTTGAGAAGCCTGACGACATGGTCAAGGTTCACGCAGAACTCGGTGAACTCTGTGCGTGCCAGCAGCTCGCTTAGGAGCATGGTCTTCGCTTGGTCAATTGCCGTTGAGTTCTGGGGATAGACCTCAAGCACTGGTGGACGATCCTTGAAGATCATCCCGCTTTTTTCAACGACCATCTTTGTGACGTTGCGGGTGATCGGGTGTATGCCCTTGTCCGCCCAATTGGCACGACCACGGTGCGGATCATTGAGGATGCGCTGGACGTGCTGTTCTTGCTGACCATCGAAGTAGTCGAGCGACTTGTGTGCTTCACTTGCTTCGCGGGTGTCCACCATGTCTACCCATTGCTTGAGTGTGAATCCGTCAACTACTGGTTCGTTCTTGTTATTGAAAATCATGCGAGTGCCCTGTTCTACACATATTTATCCATGGACCGCATATGTGTTCTTTCCCTTGATTGGGAGCAAGAACCAGATCGCATAGCCCAAGGC
>NZ_JBOHHL010000005.1:0-217368 GCF_050725395.1 Aquabacterium sp.
CTTCACGCGCAGGGTCAGGTCGCTGGGCATGGCGCACAGCCGGATCTCGACCTCGGTGGCGTGGGCGTGGCGCGCCACATTGCTCAGCATCTCTTGAAAGATGCGGAACACGGCGGTGGCCATGGGGCCTTCGGGTTCGCTCAGGCCGGGCGCGATGTCCATGGTCCACCGACAACGCAACTCGCTGCTGTCCATGAAGTCCTGGGCCTGCCATTCCAGCGTGGGCCACAGGCCCTGGTGGTCGAGGATGGACGGGCGCAGGTCGGTGATGATGCGGCCCACATTGTCGACCGCGCCATCGATCAGGCCACGCATGTCCTGGCATTTGCAATGCAGCGCGGGCTGGTCGGCCACGCGTTTTTCCAACCAGCTCACGTCCATCTTCAAGCCGACCAGCAAGCTGCCGAGTTCGTCGTGGATCTCGCGCGCGATGCGCTTGCGTTCGGTCTCGCGCACGTGGTCCAGGTGGGCCTGCAGTTCGCGCAACTGGTTCAGGGCCTGGCTGAGCGCCTGGGTGCGATCGGCCACACGGTGTTCGAGTTCATCATGGGCCTGCTTCAGGCGCGCGGCCTGCTCGCGGCGTTCGCTGATGTCGACGAAGGTGACCACGGCGCCCAGCACCTGCCCGCCATCCAGGATGGGGTAGGACGAGTACTCGGCCGCGAAGGCGCTGCCATCGCGCCGCCACAGCACCTCGCTGTCGATGCGGCAGGGCACGCCGGCGCGGAAGGCCTTGTAGATCGGACAGTCGTCGACCGGGTAGTGCGCACCGTGGGCATCGGTGTGGTGCATCAACTCGTGCATGTTGCGGCCAAGCACCGCTTCAGGCTCGTACCCCAGCATCTGCGCCCCCGCGCGGTTGATGAAGGTGCACAGGCCGTCCATGTCGATGCCATAAACCCCTTCGCCGGTGGACTCCAGCAAGAGGCTCAAGCGGTCACGCCAGACGGCCGCCGCGCGGGAGGCCTCGATGCCGCTGGGAACAGGGGATGGGATGGACATGGGCTCAGCGCGTGCAAGGCCCATGCCACCCGTTTTCATGCGGCGGAAGTCACAGCCCGAAAGCCTGCTTCAGGGCCTGGGCCACGGCGGCGTGTGCCTGGTAGGCCTCGGGGATGAAACGCCCCATGCTGATGAAGTCGTGGATCACGCCGGGCCAGACGGTCAGTTGCACCGGCACGCCAGCGTCCTGCAGCAGCTTGGCGTACTTCCGCCCTTCGTCGGCCAGCGGGTCGCATTCGGCCAGGCCAATCCAGGCCGGCGCCAGTCCCTGGTGGCTGGCGGCCAGCATGGGCTCGCGGCGCCAGTCGGATTGGAAGCCTTCGCCCCGCGCGTGGGTCTCGAACCAGCGCATCAGGGGCTCGTCCAGCATCAGGTCCTTTGAAAAAACCTTGTAGGACTCGGTCACGGCAGAAGGCTCGACGGAGGGGTAGAACAGCACCTGCAGGGCCAGCTTCAGCCCGGCGTCCCGCGCCATCAAAGCCACGCTGGCCGCCAAGGTGCCGCCCGCGCTGTCGCCGCCCACCGCGATGCGGCCGGGGTCCAGGCCGAGCGACACCGCGTTGGCCGCCAGCCATTGCAGGGCCGCGAACGCATCGTCCAGTCCGGCGGGGAAATGGTGCTCGGGCGCCAGGCGGTAGTCGATGGCCACCACGGCCGCGCCGCTTTGCTGGGCGATGCGGCGGCACATGCCTTCGCAGGTGTCGATGCCGCCCACGACGAAACCGCCGCCGTGCAAATAAAGCAGCACGGGCAAGCAGGGATCGGTGCTGGGCGCCCACAGCTTGGCGGGAATGCTGCCGGCCGGGCCGGGGATGCCGAAATCTTCGACCCGGGGCAGTTCGACGCGCTCGCCCTCCATCGCGCCCACGCCCACGCGGTAGGACATCCGGGCCTGCTCCACCGATTGCCGGTGCAAGGGCGGCATGCCCGCGCGTTGCACGCGCTCCAGCATCTTGCGGGTCATGTCGGTCAGGAAATTGGCGTCAAAGGCCATGGGAAAGTCTCCGTGTTCTGCGATCAGGCCAGGCGCGGCCTGCCCACCATTGTCACGGAGACCGCGCCGGCCTCAAGGTGCCGAAACGCGCATTTCCAGCACTTCCTGGTCATCCTGGCTGGCATCTTCGGTCGACAGCAGGCCCTGGCGGCTTTGCTGGCGCTGCCCACCGCGCTGGGCCACCGCCGTCCAGGTGCCCAGCGGCAACTGGACCGTGGTCATGACCTCGGTCGAATCGGTCTGCCCGTCGGGCCCGTAGGGGGAGGGTTGCGCCACCCGGGCCTCCAGCTCCACCGTGACGGTTCGCCCACCCGCCCAGCGGGGACTCACGGTGATGCCACGGCCAGTGTCGACCAGGGTGGTCGACGACCAGGCCCGCCAACCCTGCCCACCGCCTCCGCCATGGGCTGCCGCCGGATTGACCAGGTTGACGCCGCCATCCGTGCCCCCCACCCCGAACTGCCACTGCGTGATCGGCCGGCTGCTGCCCAGGTAGAGCCGCGCCTTGCCGCCGTTGAGCACCTGCAACTGTTGCAAGCCGGTCTGGCTGCTCGAACGCGTGGTGGAAGTGACCACCGCGCTGCCCCGCCCCCAGACGCCGCCACGGCTGTCCACCGTGACCTCGCCACGGCGCAGTCCACCGCCTTGGCGTTGCTGGTCGACCGATGAATTCATGCGCCACTCCACCAGCAGGTTGCGCTGGGGCAGGGACGTTTGTGCCTCGGCGCCGAACGCCCCGCAGAGCGCCAGAACGGCCGCCAAAGTTCTTGGCTTGCTCACCATGGTCGATGTCTCCTCGATGTTGCCTCGCTTGTCCATCATCGTCCTGGCCACCGATGCCGGCAAGTGCGGGGTTGCACCCACGCTTTTCCACCGCTTGAAAAACCTCGTTGGCCTGATGCTCAAGTCTTGACCCCACAGGTCGATAAGCAGAAAACCGATCCTCACTGCGAACGAGGGCGGCCCGAATGGTTTCACATCGAGATGGAGGCTGGTGATGCAGCTCGAAGCGCTTTTCAAACAACCCCAGGCCCTGCCGGCCGTCCCCAAGATCGTTCACGAGCTGATCGACAGCTTCAACAACGACGACATTTCCATCGATGTCATCGTGCGCAAGATCGCCGCCGACCCGGTGTTGTCGGCGCGCCTGCTGCGTTTGGGCAACTCGGCCTACTACCATGTGTCCCGCAGCATTGGCACCGTCAATGACGCCGTGGCCATGCTCGGTTTCGTCACCGTGCGCACCCTGGTCATCAGCTCCGGCCTGACCGGCGGCTACAAGTCCATGCCCGGCATGGACCTGAACAAGTTCTGGCGCTACAGCATGCACACCGCCGCCGTGGCGCGCTGGGTGGCCAAAGCCGCCCACCAGAACGTGGACCTGGCCTTCACGGTGGGCCTGATGCACGGCATCGGCCAACTGGTGATGCACGCCGGCATGCCCGAACAGATGCTGCACCTGGACAAGCTGGCCAACCCGCTGGACCCGCGCCGCATCGACATGGAGCGCACCTCCTTTGGCTACAGCTTCGCCAACGTCGGCGCCGAACTGGCCCGCCAGTGGAAATTCCCGCCCGCCTTCAGCGAAGCCATCGCCAACTTCCCCGACCCCGTGGCCCACACGCCCTTCGACCCGGTGGCCGCCGTACTGCACCTGTCCGCCTGGCGTGCCCGCGCCGAGCACAATGGCCTGCAAGGCGATGAGCTGGCGGCCACCATCCCGACCGAGGTCTGCGTCAAGCTGGGCCTCAAGCCGGAAGCCGTCCTGACGGACATGCCGCCCCTGTCCGAGCTGTGCGAAGGCATGGAAGCCCTGCTGGGCTGACGCAAGCGCGCTAGATCGACAAGGGGTCGACATCGACCGCCCAGCGGACCAGTCCGCTGCGGCGGTTTTTTTGCGCCAGATCCAGCCATGGCGCCTGGCTGTCGCTCAGGAAACGCTGCAAGGCGGCCCGGTTGGGCGACTCGATCATCATTTGCGCCCGCTCGATGTTGGCCACGCGCTGCACGGGCGTGGGCACGGCCGGGTAGAGGGTGACGCAACCCAGCGCATCGGCCAGAGGCCTGGACAGGTCGGCGGCATCGCGCAAGAAGGCCTGCGCGGCCTCCTGCGTCTTGCCTTCGGCCCGCAGCATGGCCAGGCTGGCGTAGGGCGGCAGGCCGGCCATCTGGCGTTCTTCCAACTGCCGGGCCGCGAAAGCCGGGTAGTCATAGCTGCGCAGGGTCTGGTACAGCGGGTGCGCAGGGTGCCAGGTCTGCACCCACATCTCGCTGTGGCCGGCCACGTCGGCGTCGCGCCCGGCGCGGCCCGCCGCTTGCAGCAGCAATGAGAATTGGCGCTCGGCCGCCCGGAAGTCGCTGGCGAACAAGGCGGCGTCGGGGTTCACGGCCGCCACCAGGGTGATGCGGCGGAAGTCGTGGCCCTTGGCCACCATCTGCGTGCCCACCAGCACATCGATCTCGCCGGCGTGGACGCTGGCCAGCTGCTCTTCCAGTGCACCTTTCAGGCGGGTCACGTCGGCATCGATGCGGCCGATGCGGGCCTGGGGCATGGCGGCGGCCAGTTGCTCTTCCAGGCGCTCGGTGCCCCGGCCCACGGGCTGGATGTCGGTGTTGCCGCAATCGGGGCAGGCACGCGGCACGCGTTCGGTGAAGCCGCAGTGGTGACAGCGCAGGGTGCGGTCCTGCTTGTGGAAGACACGCCAGGCGCTGCAATGGGGGCAGCCGCTTTTCCAGCCGCAGTCGCTGCAATGCAAGACCGGGGCGTAGCCGCGGCGGTTCAGCAGCACCAGGCTTTGCTCGCCGCGCGCGGTGCGCTCTTCGATAGCGTGCAGCAACTCCTTGGCCACGGGCGGCGGCTCCTGGCCATGGCCGGGCTTGGGCGCGCGCGACAGGTCGAGCACGCGAACGCGCGGCATGGCGCCATCGCCCACCCGGGCGGGCATGGCCAGGCGTTGGTAGCGGCCGGCGCCGCCCTCGGCGGTGGGCAGGGCGTTGAACCAGCTCTCCAGGCTGGGCGTGGCCGAACCCAGGATCACCGGCACTTTTTCCAGGCGGGCGCGGTAGACCGCCAGGTCGCGCGCGGAGTAGCGGGCACCATCCTGCTGCTTGTAGCTGGGATCGTGTTCCTCGTCGACCACGATCAGGCCCAGCCGCGGCAAAGGCGTGAACACGGCCAGGCGCGTGCCCAGGACCACGTCGGCGTGGCCCAGGTGGGCCATCAACCAGTGGCGCAAGCGCTGGGCTGGGGTCAGGCCACTGTGCAAGGAGACGATGCGCCGCCCCACGAAGCGCTCGGCCACCCGCGCCTCGAGCTGCGGCGTCAGGTTGATCTCGGGCACCATGATCAGCACTTGTCGCCCGGCGTCGAGCGCGCGTTGCGTCTGGCGCAAGTAGACCTCGGTCTTGCCACTGCCGGTGCTGCCCCACAGCAGGTAAGGCTGCTCGCCGGGCTGGTGCAAGGCTTCCAGCGCCTCGGCCTGCTGCTCGGTCAACTCGGGCAGCCCCGGGGCCGTGGCGGGCGGCAACGGCTCCAGCAAGGCCTTGTCCAGGCGCTTGCGGCGGCGTTGCCATTGCAGGGCATCGAGCTGGCGCAGTTCGGGGGGCAGCACCATCAAGGCCATTTCGCCGAGGCTGCGCTGGTAGTAGCCCGCCGCGAAAGCCACGAGCTGCCGCCAGGCGGCGGGCAAGGGTGGCAGGCCGGAGAGCACCTCGGCCACTTCCTTCAGGTCGGCCTCAGCCCAGGGCGAAGCCTCGCCTTCGGGCGCCTCATCCCAGACCACGCCAGTCACCACACGGCGGCCCAAGGGCACCCGCACCAGTTCGCCTGGCAGCAGGGCCACTTCGCTCAGGTAATCGAGCGCGCCCCACAAGCCGCTGTGCTGGGGGGCTTCCACGACCACGCGCAGCCGGTGGCGCACCGCCTGGTCAAGCGCGGTCGTCAAAACGGGCAACCCGTGGGTGGGAAAAGGGGCGGGGCCAGGGCAATCGTGTCTCCGAACTTCTGACGAGATTGTGAAAGGATGCACGCAAGTGCTTGATTCCAGGGGCCGAAACCCTTATCCACGGGGTCTGTGGATAACTTTGTGGGAAACCCAGGCGGATGTTCGCTAAATGCTTGTCACGCCGTCGTTTGGCTTAAATTGCCACAAGATGAGGCAGCCGAGGTCTGTCTATATGAATCAAGCACTTAGCACGCTTGCCCCGCAGAGGTTCACAAAGTCTTGACATGCCCCACCCTTGTGCACGGCCTCCCATGAAAATGGGGATAACTGAATTTTTGAAACCCGAAACCTAGGGTTTAACCTAGTTGCTCAAATTCCTACAAACGTTGTCATCCTTACGAATTGTTCTCAACTGGGGCGCGGCCATTGTTCCATGTCTTCGGGCTTTAAAAAACACCGTTTCGGACGAACAGAGGACGTTTTCCGGCGGTTTGCCGTCATTTGTCAAAGTGCCACCGCAAGAGGCGCCGCCAAGTCCTTGATTCACATGGATCTGGCATTGTCCACCAAAGCTGTGGATAACTTTGTGGGAAACCTATGCACACCCACGCTAACTCCTTGTCAGCAGAGGGTTTCCCCTGTTCTGCCCAAACTTGAAGCATGGGCAAATAATTCAATCGAATCAATGGGTTAGCACACATCCACTGCGTATGCGGGCGGTTTATTGCAAAATGCAACAGGCTCTTTTACGGTGCATTCATTTTGGGGATAAGTGGGCCCACTTATCACAAAACCGTCGAAGATCCGGGGCTTGCAGACCCCAGTTTTTGTGCTATGCAGCACCACAAGGAAAACCCGGCTCGATGGTAAACAAGCGTTTGAAGCAGGTATGCTTACGCCTTCACCTTCCCACCTTCCATCTTTGTTGAGAGACATTGCAATGAGCTTCTCGATCGAATCCAAACTCGGCGATCTGCTGGACAACGAAACCACCAAGGCCATCCTGGAAAAGCACCTGCCTGGCATCTCCACCCACCCGCAAATCGCGATGGGCAAGGGCTTCGCACTGTCCATGGTCGCCAAGTTCTCCGGTGGCCTGATCACCGACGACCTGCTGGCCAAGGTCGACACCGAGCTGAAAGCGCTGGGCTGATCCTTTTCAGGCCAGTCCGGGGCCCTCGGGGCCATCAAAAAAGCCCGCGAACTTCGCGGGCTTTTTTTCGTCCAGGCCAAGGCCATGAGGTCACCAGTTCTCGGTGGCCTCCGAGCAATCGGGGGCCGAGGGGTTCACGTCGCAGCGGATGCGCTTGATGATCTTCAGGCCCTTCTTGTCGTAGAAGCCCTTCTCGGCCATGTCGATGCGGCCATCGCGCATCAGCACGGTGTAGCGGTCGGTGTCGGTGGGCGTGGGGTCCATCCACAGCTTGGCGGGGATCGACGCGTCGTTGCGCTTGACGATGTCGAGCGCGTAGTCGAATCGGTCCAGCCACAGGTCGCGCGACTTCTGGCCAAAGCCTTCGGGGAAGCGGTCGCGCTTGATGATCATCTGGTAGGTCAGGATGGTCATGGGGTAACGCGACACCGCGCCCTTGGTGCCCACGCCCTTGGCGAGTTCCAGCGGCTTGAAGGCGATGGCCGGGGCGATCACCACGTCCACGCTGCCGTTGTTGAACATGGCACCGAAGTTGGTCACGTCGGCGGCCACGGGGCGGGCGCCCACGCGCTGGATCAGTTGCGCCTGCGCCTTGTCATGGTCGAAGGCGGCGATGCGCTTGCCCGAGGCGGCTTCCAGCGTGCTGATCTGGCGGTCATTGACGAAAGCATAGGCGGCGCCCAGGGGAATGATGCCGCCCACTTCGTACTGGCCCTGCACCATCAGCGCGGCGGCCTTGGGCGAGGCAAAGGTCTGGATCGTCTTGTGCACGACTTCGTAGCTGGCGGCCATGTCGACCTTGCCATTGCGCACGATGGTGGACACGCCGGCCGAGTCGATCGCGGCCGACAGGGCGTTGAAACCGCGGGTGCGCAGGGCGGTGGCCATCACGGCATCGCACTGGCCGGTGCGGAAATCTTCCACGGCCACGCGTTCATCGACATAGGCCTTGAGCTCAAGGTCGACGCCGGTCTTCTGCATTTCAAGAGCGTAGTCTTTGGCGGCGTTAAAACCATCGCCGCTGGAACCCAGGATGTCGAAGATGCAGACCTTCTGCTTGGTCGCGGCCAGGGCGGGTGGGGCCACCAGGGCCAGGAGGGCGGCGGCTGTGGCGACCGCGGACATTGTTTTTTTCATGTGAGCATTGGACCGGTATGTGGCCCCCGTGATGAAGTCGGCGGCGATCATGCCATGCGCTGTATGGCGGTTTGGCCGTCCGTCACCATTGGTGACAACCGCTTACCTCGGGGCAAATGCTGGCTCAAAACATGGTCCAGGTCCTTGCGGTGGAAGGGCTTGGGCAGGTGGTCGTCCATGCCGGCGTCCAGGCAACGCTGGCGTTCTTCGGGCAGCACATTGGCGGTCAGGGCCACGATGGGCACGCGCGATCGCGCCTGCTGGCGCTCCAGCGCCCGGATCTGCCGCGTTGTCTCATAGCCATCCATGCCCGGCATCTGGCAATCCATCAACACCAGGTCGGGCTGGTGGTCCTGCAACCAGCGCAAGGCCTTGTGGCCGTCCTCGGCCAGCACCACCAACAGGCCGGATTGCTTGAGCGAGGCCTCGGCCACCAGGGCGTTGATCGGGTTGTCCTCGACCAGCAGCACCACGCCGCGCCCACCATCGAAGCGCGATGACGACGCCACCTCGTCGGCCTGGACCCGCACCGCCGAAGCAGCCTGCTGAGCGCGCGCCACCACCGGCAGGTCGAAACTGGCCACGAAGACGGAGCCGCGCCCGGGCGTGCTGGTGCACCGCAGGTCGCCGCCCATGGCCCGACACAGCTTTTGCGAGATGGTCAATCCCAGGCCGGCGCCACCATGGCGGCGCTCCATCGAGCTTTCGACCTGGTGGAAGGCCTCGAAGATGAAGGGCAGCTCATCGCTGGGGATGCCGATGCCCGAGTCCTCGACCGCCAGGGTCACGGTGTCGTGGGCCGTCACGCGCGAAACCCGCACGGTGATGCGCCCCTGGTCGGTGAACTTGACGGCGTTGCCCAGCAGGTTGTGGAGCACCTGGCGCACCCGGGCCGCGTCCCCCGTCACTTCATGGAGGGTGGGCAAGGTGGACTCCAGCACCACCTGCAGCCCCTTGGCCTGGGCGTTGACGGTGGAGATGGCCACCACGTCGTGGATGACGGCGCTCAGGTCGAAAGGCCGGCGCTCGACGTGCACGTGGCCGGCCTCGATCTTGGACGTGTCCAGCACGTCGTTGATGACCGACAGCAGGTGCTCGCCGGAGCGCTCGACCAGGTCCAGGCGCTCGCGGGCCTGGGGGCGCAGGGCTTCTTCGTCGCGCAGCATGCGGGTCAGGCCCAGCATGCCGTGCAGCGGCGTGCGCATCTCGTGGCTCATGGTGGCCAGGAAGCGGCTCTTGGCCTCGCTGTGGTGCTGGGCCAGGGCCAGGGCCTTGGCGCGCTCCTGCGCGACCTCCTCGGTGGTGTAGCGCAGGAAGAGCAACTCCTCGATGCGGTTCTGCGCCCAGCGCGTTTCCATGAACAGCAGGCCCACGAAGGCCAGCACCGAACCGCCGCCGAACACGCCAAAGGAATCCTGGCGTGTCAGGTAGAACAGGGCATTGGGCACCAGCATGGGGATGATGAAGGCCCGAGCCGAACCGGCGTCCGGGTTGAGCATGAAGGTGCCCATGGACGCCACGCCCAGCAGACAGGCCAGGGTCACGGCCATCAGGTCCAGGCGCGCCAGCGGGGTCATCCACCAGCCCACCGAGCCCCACACCAGGCCATCGATCGCCAGCAGGATCAGGAAGCCCCGGTACCACTTGGGGTGCACGGGGTCGCTGCTGTTGCTGAACAGGCGCGCCTGGCAGAACAACAAGATGGCGGCCAGGCCCTTGACGGCCAACCAGGCCCACACGCGCTGACCGCCCATGGTGGGCAGCAGCAACCAAGCCAGCAAGCTGGAGAACGCGGTGGCCACCAGGCAGGCGTCCGGCATGTGCGCGAACAGCATGCGGATGCGCGCTTGCAGCACCTTGAACTGCACATCGCCCAGGGGGACCGGCTTGCCGACCCGCCAAGAGCGTCCATTCACCGAGGCTTTCATGGGGAGGACTCCTGACGAATCGAGTATTCGTGAAGTCGCCCGGGCGCGGTGTGCCTTATTGACGGCCCATGGCCTGCCGGAGCACCGTTGTGCCCGTGGCATCCCCCTTGTTTCAGGGGGATGCCGGCGTCCGGCCATCAGGGTTTTCTACAGAGTGCCCATGCAGCCCGGCGCGCCGCAGCGGCAGGCCAGGCGGCCCGCGTGGTGGGTGGGGCCGTAGGCCACGGTGAGCTCCTCGCCCACGGCGATGTCGCGCAAGGCGTGGAAGGCGACGCGGCCTTGCTGGACCTTGAGCACCATGTTCGGGGCACAGGAGTGGTTGGCGAAACGCAATGGGTCGGTGGTGTGCGTGGCATCCACCGAGCGCGCGTGCGAGACGGCGACCATGAAGACGCGGCCGGTGCTTTTCTCGGCCGCCCGGGCGCGCTTGAAGGCTTCGGCCGTGCTGACGGCCTCTCCCCGGATCTCGCCGATCTTGCGGCGGGCGGCGATGGCCTCCAGCGCGAAGACGCCCTGCCCATCGATGGTGCTGGGCCGGACCTCGACCGCGAACTTCTGCGGATCGGCGGCCTGGCCTTTGGCCCGCAGCGTGGCCGCTGTCGAATCAATGGCGGGTTGGGGGGCCTGGGGCAGGGGTCTGAGCGTGGGCATGCTCAGGATTCTGGCACCGACTCCTGGCCGGCCACGACCTTGGCGTAGAGGCTTTGCCTGGGCACGGCCACCACGCGGCGCAGCATGGGCTCGAAAAAGTCCAGCGGCAGGGTCTCGCGGTGGGGGTCGAAGGCCGCGGCGTCGTAACGCTCGCAGAACTCGGCGGTGTGGCGGTACAGCTCGGCCTGGGGGCGGAATTGCTCGCGCAGGTCGCGGTCCATGCCCAGGTGGTGGAAGAAGTAGTAACCCTGGAAGATGCCGTGGTGGGCCACCATCCAGTGGTTCTCGGCGCTCACGAAGGGCTTGAGGATGGCCGCCGCGATGTCGGCGTGGTTGTAGCTACCCAGGGTGTCGCCGATGTCGTGCAGCAGGGCGCAGACCACGTATTCCTCATCGCGGCCGTCCTGGTGGGCCAGGGTGGCGGTCTGCAGGCAATGGCTCAGGCGGTCGATGGGGAAACCGCCGCAATCGCCTTTCAACAGGTTCAGGTGGTCCAGCAAGCGGTCGGGCAACTGCCGCGCATACGGCACGAACTCCCGGGCGATGGCGGACCAGTCATCCGGGGTGCCATCGCGCATGTGGCTGAAGGTGGCATGGGTCTGCAAGGGGCGGCTCATGCCCTCAGTGTGGTCCGGTCAGCCCATGAAATCAAATAACCAAGAGCGCCTTCAGCCATTACCATTGGTTATGCCCACCTTGGACCCAGACGTCGTCTATTTCATCGCCACCGCCGCCGAGGGCAGCCTGGTGCGCGCCGCCCACGGCCTGGGCCTGACGCAACCGGCGCTCAGCAAGGCCATCAAGCGCCTGGAAAAACACCTGGGCGTGGTGCTGTTCAACCGCACGCCGCGCGGCTCCGAGCTGACCGAGGCGGGCCGCGCCTTCTACGCGCGGGTGCGCACCCTGTCCAACGCCATGGACGACGCCGTGATGGAAGCGCGCGACCTGGGCGGTGGCCACGCCGGCCTGCTGCGCCTGGGCATCACGCCGGCGGTGTCGCACTTCGTGCTGACGGCGCTGTTCCCCACGCTGACCACCGAGCGGCCCGCCGCCCATGTGAAGGTGACCACGGCCTTCAACCACGTGCTGCTCGGGGCCATCGACCGGAAGGAACTGAACCTGGCGGTCTGCCCCCTGCCCGACGACCTGCCCGAAGGCGTCGAGGTCGACGAGCTGTACGACGACCCCTTCAGCGCCATCATGAATGAGACGCACCCCCTGGCGCAACGAGAACGCCTGAGCATGGACGACCTGGTCGATTGCCAATGGGTGGGTTCGGGCAAGCAGGAAGTGGCGCGGCGCACCATGGAGCAGGCCGTGGCCCGCCGCGGCCTGCCGCGCCTGAACATCCCGGTCGAGGTGAATTCGCTCGAATCGCTGTACACGGTGGTATCGCGCACGCAGATGGTCAGCCTGTTCAACGCCCGTTTCGGCTCGCCCTCGGCACTGCCCCGCAACGTGGTGGTGGTGCCGCTCGACCTGCCCGGCGTGCACCGGCGCATCGGCATCCTGCGGCGGCGTGGCTACCTGTCGCCCATCGCGCAGCGCGCCCGCGAGATCCTGCTCGACGCTAGCGCGCGGCAAAGTGCCGGGACAAGCCCGTCAGCAGCACCTCGATGATGGCGTCCAGGTGGCGCGCATTGGGCACCTCGGGGAACCACGGGTCCTCGGGGCCCATCACCAGCTGACGCGCGGTGAAGCCGTGGATGCCTTCCCAGTAGATCTGCGTCATCAGATCGATGTCGACCTCGGCATTGGACACCTCGCCGGTGGCCGCCCACTGCGCGAAAAGCCCGCGTGAAAAGGCATAGGGGTCTTCGGCCGGATCGCCATGCTGGACATGGGCTACCTCGGTGGCCGCGTGCGGGCGCTTCTGCATGAAAACGAAGGCGTACTCGTCGGGGTGCTGGAGGCCGAAGTCGACGTAGGCATGGGCCATGGCACGCAGGCGGTCCAGCGGCCTGGACGCGGCCTCGCTGGCGGCGCGCATGGCACGGGTCAGCTCCAGCAGGTCTTCGCTCATGGCCTGCGAGATCAGCGTGGCTTTGTCCTCGAACAGCGAATACACCACCGTGGTGGAATAACCCGCCAGCTCGGCCACCTTGCGCAACGAGATCTCGCCCAAGCCGCCTTTGCGGATCAGCTTGCGCACGACCTTGATGATGCTTTTGCGGCGCTGTTCGGCTTCACGTTGCTTGCGCAGGTCCTTGGCGCTCTGGGTCACGAATGCGGTCTCCACTTGAATCAGATCGTTCAGCTTTTTAGCACCAGATCGTCGCCTTCGCGCCTGGCCACGCCCGCCTTCTCGAGCTGCACGGCGAACCGGGCTGCCAGCTCGGCCGGGTCTTGCGGGTAGTGCTCGCGCACCACGGTGTTGAAAAGCTGGCTTTGCTGGAACAGGTGGGCGATTTCGGCCAGGCTCAGACGCTGGTGGGCCATCAGCTTGAAGGCCAGCAGGGCCTTCATGGCGTTGTCGGCATTGCGCCGCGGGTCGTCCATCAGCCACTGGATGCGCGACTGGGCATTGCGCACGGCGGACTCGACCTCGGTGAAGGGCGCGCCATGGCCAGGGATGACCAGCCTGGGCGCCAGCTGCGCGATCAGGTCCAGCGTCGCCTGCTGCCGGCCGAAGCCGGGCTCGCCCATCAGCTCCGAAAAGATGATGCCAAAGCCTTTTTCCCACAGGGCATCGGCCGAGATCAGGGTGCCCAGTTCACCGCACCACAGCATCACCATGTCATGGTCGTGTCCCGCGGCGGGCAGCACTTGCCAGTCATGCTGGCCCAGCCGGACCGTGCCGTGCAGGGTCAGCACGCCATCGTGGGTGAAGCGTTCGCAGTGCTGGCCCGTGGGGGTGTAGCTCAGGCGGGTTTCGTCCCACGCGGTGACGGCGTCTTGCAGCCCCGGCGGGATGAGGATCTGGCAGCTGGGGTAGTGCCGCTTGAGCACGGCATTGCCACCGACGTGGTCTGAGTGCAGGTGCGTGTTGACGATGCGGCGCAGCGCTTGCCCTTGCAAGGCCGCCTGGACCAGGGCCAGGGTCTGGGCGCCCTGGCTGCCATAGCCGGTGTCGACCACCGTGGGCCACTCGGGGTCGTGAAAGACGATGTTGTTGGACGACAGCCAGCCGCGTTCCAACACCTGAAGGCCATCCGGCAATCGCACACTCATCCGGCGATCTTACGGCAGGGCGGTGCCTGCCGTGCGGCCAGGGACCTCAGCCCAAGTTCAGGCGGCAGCGCGGCGGGCGCGCACGCTGGTCATGCGGGGCACGGGCTTGGGGGCGTGCAAACGCTCCCAGTAGGCCACGGCCTTGCCGACCCATTCGCGGTAGGCGGGCTCTTCGGGCGCGTAGTAGGGAATGCCGCGGGCGGCGAAGGCTTCCAGTTCCTCAGCCACCGCGTGGGGGGCGTCGCTCAACTCCAGTTCCAGGGCATGCAGGGCGTGCACGCGCTGGATGGGTTCGGGCGCCATCAATTGGGCGCGCAGGGTCTGAGCGGTGGGCTTGTGGCTCATGGGCCTTCTCCGTGGGTGGTTTCGGTTTCACCCTGGATAACGGCCCAGACCCCGTTCGGGTTGAGCCCCGCTTACTTGAAAACCACCTGGGCCGTGGAATCCGGCACGGCTTGGGCCGCGAAGTCCTTGTAGGCCTGGGCCTGGGCCGCGTTGCAGACGTTGCCCACCGTGCGGTCGTCAAACACGCGTTTGACGGTCAGCACCTGGTCCTTGAGCTGGTAGGTGGCGCTGTAGGAGAGCTTGTCGCTGTCCAGCTTGACGTCCTTGGGCAGGTTCTCGACCGTGACGTTGGGAGGCAGCTGGTAGCGGTATTCCTCGACCGAATGGCCGCTGGAACAGGCGGTCTCGGCGCCGTCGACGACGGTCTGGCTGGAGGCCGCCACGTAGTCGGCCACCGGGCTTTCGCTGTAGAACAGGGGCGCGATCGTGAAGCTGCCAGGGCCGGGCAGCTTCAGCCACCGGTCGATCTTGAACTGCGTCCGGTAGCCATAGGTGTCGCGCAGGGCCCGGGCGTTGTCCTTGACCATGCTGCCGCTGCCGGTCTGCCCCCCCGACTCGAAGAAGCTCTTGACCATGTTGGCGGCCTGCACCTGGGTCAGTTGCCGCAGCCGCAGCCGGGCGTTGACGGCGAACATGCCGCGCAGCGCCACGTCGACCGTGCCGGTGGCCGAGCCATCGGCCTGCACGACCACCTCGGTCTTCATGATCTGCTGGTTGAAGCCCAGGGGCGCGACCGGTGTCTTGAGGCCGTCCTGGTGGCCCTCGGTGAGCAGCACAGGCTTGCCCTCCTCGGCGAAGGGCAGCATGCCGAAAGGCACGCTGTCGGCGGTGGTGTCCAGGTACAGGTTCAGGCTGGGGATGTGGTTGATGACCTGGTTGACCATGGAAGCCACCGGCACCTTGGGCAAGCCATAGGCGTTGCCGGCGTTGAGCAGGGCCTGCCCGCTTTGGAGGCCCTTGGCCTTGAGCAGGGCCTGCAGCAGGGTCGCGTGGTCTTTGCAATCGCCCGAGCGGCTGTCCAGGACCGCGTCCACGTCCCGCGGCACCACCGAACCCAGGCGCAGGCACGTGCCCGCGTTGGCGATGTTCAGCGCCACCCAGTCGTACAAGGCCTTGGCCACCTCGCGGGGGGTCTTGGCGTTCTCGTCCTGCGTGACCTTGTCGGCCAGCTGCTGCACCTTGGGCGTCACCACGGCCTTGGCATGGGCGCCTTGACCATAGGCCTTGGCCAGTTCGGCATGGCTGCGGAAGGTGGAAAACAGCACGCCGGCTTCTTCTTCCAGTTCGTGGCCCGACAAGCGGGGCGGCGCGGCCTGCAAGGCCTCCTTGTTGTCCCAGGCCCACTCGGTGATCTGGCGGCCCGCTTTCTTTTCGCGCCTGACCTCGCGGAAACCGCGCGCCTGGTCCTGCGACCAGAGGCCGGCCGGCAGGTCGATGCGGATCTTCACGTCATCGTAGGTGTCGGTCTTGGGGAAACTTTCGTTGATGGAAAACTGCCGCGCGAACATGGGCTTGGACGTCGTCACCCGGTAGGACAGCACCACGGTGTCGCCCACGGTCACGTCGGGGAACTGCACATTCAGGTCCTGCAGGCCGGACGCCGCGTCGGGCAGATCCTGGAAGCCGCTTTTGAGCACCTTGAGCTTGCGGCCATCGGCCTTCAGCGTGTAGGCCTCGATCACCGAAACCTTCTGCAGCAGCCGGTCGTAGGACACGGAAGTGCGGCCGGCGGTGCCCACCGCTTCGGGCTTGAGCACGGCCATGGACCAGGAACGGTTTTCCACATGGGAGCCGTCCGGGTTGACGGTGTACGCCGCGGTGTAGTGCGTCACGCGCGACGCGGGCGATGCTGGTGCTTGAGCCGGCCCGGCTGCCCAGGCGGCGGTCGACAGGACCAGCCCGCCCAGCAAGGCCATGGTGTGCAAGTGGATGGATTTCAAAGTGTGTTCCGTTGGAGCCCGTGCAGCCCGAAATCTAACCGAACGCACCAGCTGCCGGGCTGCGGACATACCAGCCACCAAGCAGGAGGCCTTGGGTGAATTACGTTTCTTAACGTCAACGGCCGGCACGGAGGGCGCGTTGAACCTTCAAGCCCGGCGCATACCCGGGCCCGCTCCAGAGAGTCGGGGCCTTCACGATTCTCACCAAGACACAGGAACAGATCATGACCAAGAAGACCCTCGCCCTCGCTGCCGTTCTGACCGCCTTCGCCGCCAGCTCCTTCGCTCAACCAGCCGCCACCGCGTCGGCCCCGGCCGCCGCCGCCAGTGGCGCCGCCCATAAAAAGCACGATGGCAAGGCGCACAAGCACGACGTGCCCGCGCAAGCCGCGTCGGCGGCCTCGAAGGCCAAGTGAGCGTCGTTGCATGAACCGAAAAAAGCCGGGCTGATCCCGGCTTTTTTGTGTGCGCTTGTTAACAGGCGCCGCTTCCCGGTCCCGCTGGAAGACCGGCACAGGAAACCCGATGGCGAAAATCTGTAAAGATGCCCCGACCAGGGCACAACCCTGTCTTCAACCAGGCGCACCGCCGCGTTGAAACAACACGAAGACTGACTGTAGTAGGAGACCATCATGAAAAAATTCATCGCCTTGGCACTGACGGCTTGTGCCCTGACCCCGGCCATGGCCGGCACCAACGTGGGGGTGTCCATCGGCATCAACCAGCCTGGGGTGTACGGTCGCATCGACATCGGCAACGACAACTACGGTCCGCCTCAGCTGGTCTACCCGCAGCCCGTGATCATCGCGCCGCCTCAGGTGGTCTATGAACGCCGCCCCATTTACCTGTACGTGCCCCCGGCCCACCAGCAGAACTGGCGCCGCTATTGCGGCCGCTACCAGGCTTGTGGCCAACCAGTCTATTTCGTGCAGGAACAATGGGTGCGCGGCCGCTGGCAGCACGAGCACCCCAACCAGGGTCGCCCAGGCTGGGACAACCGACGCGATCGCCACGATGACCACGACCACGGGCGTGGTCATGACCATGGCCACGGTCATGGAAACGGCCATGGGAATGGCCACGGGCGCGGGCGCGACTGAGCGAGTCCGCTCAGAGCATCTCTTCGGGCGCGAAAGGCGAGAGCAGCTTGATGCCGAACTTCAGCCAGGTGCTGGCTTCGGGCTCGCTCTGACCGGCCAGCGCCGAATCGGGCGGCGTGCTGGTCCACAGAATCTGCCGACCGTCACCGCCCAATGACAGGTGGTAGCTGTCCTCGCTGACCTCCTCGAACAGGTCCGCCAGCTGCTGGGCGATCTCCGGGCTGTGCATCACCACGCCCATCTCGGAGTTGAGCTTGGCAGAGCGCGGATCCAGGTTCATGGACCCCACCAGCGCGACTTGGCGGTCCAGCACCACGACCTTGGCATGCAGGGATGCATGCGATGAACCAAAAGACCCCAGGCTGGCCTGCCGTGCGCTCAGCAAGGGCTTCAACTCATGCAGCTCCACGCCCATGGCCAGCAGTTGCGTCCGGTAGCGCGCATAGCCGATGTGGACGGCGGGGGCGTCGGTGGTGGCCAGCGAATTGGTCAGCACACGCACCTTGACGCCCCGGTCGCGCAAGCCCTGGAACAGCGCCAGGCCACGTTGGCCCGGCACGAAGTAGGGCGAGATCACGATCAGCTCCTGCCGGGCGGAATGGATCAGGCGCTCGACATCGTCGGCGATGGTCTCGGTCGAAGTGGGCTGGCCTTCGCTCAACATCTTCGAGGGCTTGTCGGCCAGCACCGTGGCGCGGGCCCAGCTCAGCTTCAGCCGGCCTTGCGGCAGGTCGCGCGCGAAGTCCGTCGGCGGGATGACCGCGGGCACGATCGCGGGCCGTGTGGGCGGCGAAGCGTCGGAGCCGGATTGGTCGATCAGGTTGGCCGGGTCGACCACGGCCGTCACCGGGTACGCCAGGGGATCGTTCCAGAAGCGGTCGAAGGTGGCCGACAAGGCCCGCACGGCCGGGCCCGCCACGATCATGTCGATGTCCAGGAAATTGCTGTCCGGGCTTTGCACGAAGTAGGCATCGCCCAGGTTGCGTCCCCCGGTGATGGCCAGGGCGTTGTCGGCCACGAACATCTTGTTGTGCATGCGGTGGTTGATGCGGGCCATGTCGGTGATGGACGCCATCACGCGGCTGATGGTGCCCAGCCGCCCCGACGGAAAGGGGTTGTAGAGCCGGACCTCGATGTTGGGGTGGCTGGTCAGGCGCAGCAGGCCCCGGTCCTGGCCCGCGGTGTTGAGGTCGTCCAGCAGCAAGCGCACGTGCACCCCACGGTCGGCGGCCTCGCGCACCCGCCGGATGAGGCTGAGCGAGGAGCCATCGCTGTGGATCAGGTAGTACTGCAGGTCGAGCGTGTGGCGGGCGTTGTCGGCCAGGGCGGCCAGCGAACCCAGGGCGTCTTCGCCCGAGGCCAGCAGCCGAAAGCCCGACAGGCCGGGCCCCGGCGCCGCCGCGATCGCCAGCTTGCCCAGTTCGGTGGTTTGCGGATTGGCCAGCGCGTGGACATCAGGGCGCGGCACGGGCGGGGGCAGGCTGGCGCAGCCGACGGTCAGGCTGGCCACGCTCAGGGCCAGGGCCAGGGCCAGGCGCCGCCAACCGCGCAAAAGGCCGACCGCAGGGATCAGGTCATGGAAAAGGTGGGTGCTCATGTCCGGGGCAGCGTAGCAGAAGGGCCCCAAAAGCGTGCACGTGCCGGCGTGCATCACTGGCACAATTTCCCGCATGACCATCCCTTTGCTGCTGTTGGAAGACGATCCTGCCATCGCGCGCACCGTGGCCTATGCGCTGGAACGCGAAGGCTTCACCGTCGACCACGTGCTGCTGGTGCGCGACGCCCGGGCCAGGCTCGCCGACCCCACGCAGGGCTATGCCGCCGCCATCCTGGACGTCGGCCTGCCCGATGGCAACGGGCTGGACCTGTGCCGAGACCTTCGCCAGGGCCCAGGCCGCCACGCCCGCCTGCCCATCGTCATGCTGACCGCCCGCGGCGAAGAACTGGACCGCGTGCTGGGCCTGGAACTCGGCGCCGACGATTACCTGACCAAGCCCTTCAGCCCGCGCGAACTGTGCGCCCGCCTGCGCGCCCTGTTGCGCCGCGCGTCGCACGCATCGGCACCCGAGCCGGCCAGCCCGGCATCGCCCCCTTTGCTGGTGAGCGACGAGGCCGGCCAGCGCATCCGCCATGGCGACACCTGGCTGCCCCTGACGCGCCGCGAGCATGGCCTGCTCGTGGCCTTGCTGAAAGTGCCCGGCCGCATCTGGTCGCGCGAGGCGCTGCTGGACGCCGTCTGGGGCCTGGACGCCGACAGCACCGACCGCACCGTCGACACCCACATCAAGACCCTGCGCGCCAAGCTGCGCGAGGCCTGCGGCGACGTCGAACTGATCGTCACCCACCGTGGCCTGGGCTACGCCATCGACCCCGCGCGCCTGTGAAGCTGGGCCTGCGCCTGCTGCTGGGTTTCTTCCTGATCACGGGCATCGCGGCCTTCTTCGTGCTGCGCGTGTTCGTGGCCGAGGTGCGCCCCAGCGTCAGCGAGGTCATGGAAGACATGATGGTGGACACGGCCAACATCCTGGCCGAACTGGCCGCCGATGACCTGGCCGCCTTGCAGCCCGGCGGCACGCTGGAGACAAGCCGCTTCGCCTTGCGCGTGAAGGACTACGCGGCCCGGCCAGTGGACGCCCGCATCCGCGGCCTGAGCAAGCAGACCATGGACTTCCGCATCTACCTGACCGATGCCAGTGGTCGCGTGGTCTTCGACACGGGCTTCCGCGCAGGCGTGGCCCCCGCCACGGGCCAGGACTACTCGCGCTGGCGCGACGTGACGCGCACCTTGCGTGGCGAATACGGCGCGCGCTCCACCCGCCTCGTCTACAGCGATGACCAGAGCTCGGTGATGTACGTGGCCGCGCCGGTCAGGCAAGGCGAACAGATCGTGGGCGTGCTGACCGTGGCCAAGCCCATGAGCACAGTGCAGCAGTTCATCGACCGGGCCGAGCACGACATCCTCGTCAAGGGCTTCTGGCTGCTGGGCTCATCGCTCGCCATCGGCATCGTGGTCACGGGCTGGATCGTGTGGTCGGTGCGCCGCCTGCGCCACTATGCGCAGCACGTGCAACTGGGCCAGCGCCAGCCGCCGCCCGAGTTGCCCGGCGAGTTGGGCGACCTGGCCCAGGCCATGGAAGCCATGCGCGACCGCCTCGATGGCCACGAGCACGTCGAGCAGCTGGTGCGCGCCATGACGCACGAATTGAAAAGCCCTCTGGCCGCCATTGGCGGCGCCGCCGAACTGCTGCAGGACGAGTTGCCCGCCGCCGACCGGCAGCTCTTCGCCCAGCAGATCCGTGACCAGACCGAGCGCCTGCACGTGCTGGTCGAACGCCTGCTGGAGCTGTCCAAGCTGGAACACCGCCACAGCCTCGATCAGCAAGTGCTGCTGGACCTGGGCGCCTGCACCGACCAGGCCATCAAGGCGGCGGCAGCGCGCCTGGAACAGCGCCAATTGGCCCTGGTCTGGCACCCGCTGGGAGGCGTGGCCCAGGTCAAGGGCGAACCCGAGCTGCTGGCCATGGCCATCAGCAACCTCCTTGAGAACGCCATCGATTTTTCCAGCCCCGGTGGCCGCGTGGAAGTCACGCTGACACGCACGCCCACCGGCATCGACTTGTCGGTGCGCGACCACGGGCCCGGCGTGCCCGACTACGCCCTGGTCCGCCTGGGCGAGCGCTTCTATTCGACCCCACGTCCCGCCGCACCAGGCGAGACGCCGCGCAAGGGCTCCGGCCTGGGCTTGGCCATCGTGCGCCAGGTCATGCAACTGCATGGCGGCAGCCTGCGGCTTGAACCCGCCGAACCCGGCTTGCGCGCCACACTGCGCCTGCCCGCCGCCGCCACTTCACACTGACTTCACAAACCTCATCCAGTCCTCACCCTGGCTGAGCAGACTTCGCTCCGTTGAACCCAAACGGAGCATCCATGAAATTCCCATTGTTGAGCAAGGTCACCGCCCTGGCGGCGGTCATCCTGGGCCTGTTGTGGTCCTTGTGGTCGGTGCAGGCCCTGGTGCGCGAACGGCAGCAACGCCAAAGCGAAGCCGAGCAAAGCGTGGCCAACAGCCTGGCCGCCAGCCAGACCCTGCTGGGTCCCACGCTGGCCCGCCGTTGCACCGAAAGCTGGGTGCCGGTGCAGACCGAAGCACAACAGGCCCGGTCGGTGGTCTCGACCGAGACGCGCGAGCTGCGGCTGCCGCCCACCTTGCTCAAGGTCGATGCCAAGGTCGACATGACCGTGCGACACCGCGGCATGTTCAAGGTCAATGGCTACGCGATGAAGTCGGGCCTGGTCGCGCAATGGTCCGACGTGGGCGGGCTGGTGGCGCAGGCCGAGCACCCCGGTGGCGTGGTCAAGTGCGAGGCGCCCTTCGTGTCCGTGGCCCTGAGCGATGCGCGCGGCATCCGCGTGGCCGAACTCAAGCTGCAGAACCAGGCGCTGGCCATCTTGCCAGGCAGCGGCATGGCCAGGTACCCGCAAGGCTTCCAGGCCGCCGTGCCCGCCGAACTGATCGACCACCGCGGGCCCTGGGAGGCCACCCTGAACCTGGAGATCGCCGGCACGCAATCCCTGTCGCTGGCGCCACTGGCCAACACCACGCAGGTGACGCTGAACGCCGATTGGCCACACCCATCGTTTGGCGGGCGCTTCCTGCCCACGCAGCGCGAATTGAGCGAACAGCATTTCGAGGCCCACTGGAAGGTCACCTCACTGGCCAGCACCGCCCAGCAGGCCTTCACGCACGACGCGCCCTTGTGCCCCGCCTGGTTCACGGGTGACCCGGTGCAGTACACCAGCGGCGCCAGCGCGGGTGATGGTGAAGGCGCCAAGCCCACCTCGGGGTGCATCGAAGCCTTTGGCGTGGCCTTCGTGGACCCGGTCAGTCCCTATGTGCTCAGCGACCGCGCCACCAAGTACGGCCTGCTGTTCATCGTGCTGACCTTCGTGGGCGTGGGCCTGGTCGAGGTGTTGCGCAGCCTGCGCGTGCACCCCATCCAGTACCTGCTGGTGGGCGCGGCGCTGACGGTGTTCTTCCTGCTGCTCGTCAGCCTGTCCGAACGCCTGGCCTTTGGCATCGCCTACACGGCCGCCGCCTCGGCCTGCACCCTGCTGCTGACCTTCTACGGCAGTTTCGTGCTGCAAGGGTGGCGCAGCGGCGTGCTTTTCGGCGCGGGCATCGCTGGCCTGTTCGGCACCTTGTATGCCCTGCTGCAACTGGAACAGAACGCCCTGGTCCTGGGCTCGGGCCTGCTCTTCGTGGTGCTCACTGTGATCATGGTGGCCACACGCAAGCTCGACTGGTATGCGCTGATGGCGCAGATGCGCAGCGAGGCCGGAACGCCGATTGCTCTCCAATCCTGATCCCCGCTGACACAAGGAGAGAAATCCATGAACCGACACAACACGCTCAGCCAGAAGACCGTGGTCATCACGGGGGCGTCCAGCGGCGTGGGCCGCGCCGCCGCGCTGGCCTTCGCCGAAGCGGGTGCCCACGTGGTGCTGGCCGCGCGCCGGCAGGAAGCCCTGGACCAGGTCGCCGCCGAATGCCGCCTGCACGGCAGCGAGGCCGAGGTCGTCCTCACCGACGTGGGCGACCCTCAGGCCATGAAGACGCTGGCGGCCCAGGCCATCGAGCGCTTTGGCGGCATCGACGTGTGGATCAACAACGCCGGCGTGGGCGCGGTGGGCGAGTTCACCGACACGCCCCTGGCTGCCCACGAACGCGTGATCCGCACCAACCTGATGGGCACCATGAATGGCGCCTACGCCGTGTTGCCGCACTTCAAGGAACGCGGGGCCGGGGTGCTGATCAACACCCTGTCGGTGGGCTCCTGGGCGCCTGCGCCGTACTCGGTGGCCTACAGCGCCAGCAAGTTCGGCCTGCGCGGATTTTCCGAAGCACTGCGCGGCGAACTGGGCCGCCACCCTGGCATCCACGTGTGCGATGTCTTCCCGGCCTTCCTGGACACACCGGGCATCGCCCATGCCGGCAACTACACGGGCCGCGAGCTCAAACCAATACCACCGCTGTCCAACCCCCGGCGGGTGGCCAGGGCCATGGTCAAGCTCGCGCAACAGCCCCGTGATGCGGTCACGGTGGGGGCCTCGGCCAGGGCCATCCGCCTGGGGCATTTCCTGGCCCCAGGCCTGGCGAGCAAGCTGATGGCGCGCGGATTGGAAGCCTACTTCCGCCAAGCCTCGCCCGTGCGCAAGACGGCGGGCAACCTGTTCGAGGCGCCATCGGGCATCGGCAGCGTTCATGGAGACTACGGTGGCCTCAAGGTGCGGGACCTGGCGCCCATCGCGACCGGCCTGGCGCTGCTGGGCGCGGGAGTCTGGGCGCTGTCACGCCGGAGACCATGACCCGCCGCTGGGAGTTCGATGCACTGCGCGGGCTGATGCTCGTGCTGATGACGCTCACCCACCTGCCCACCCGCCTGGCCGAGCCCCTGAGCCAGCCCTTCGGCTACGTGTCCGCCGCCGAAGGCTTCGTGCTGCTGTCGGCCTTCATGGCCGGCATGGTTTACACGCGCAAGGGGCGCCGTTCGGGCGTGCCCGTCATGCGGCGCGCTTTCCGGCACCGGGCGCTGGTCATCTATGGTTGCCAGTTGCTGGCTTTGCTGTTCTTGTTCACGGTGATCGCGGTGCTGGGCCTGGGCATCGACCAGCCGGCCGCGAAGAACCTGATGTCCTTCTACCTGCAGCACCCGCTCACCGCCTTGCTCGCCGGCCTGGCCCTGGTCTACCAGCCGCCTCTGCTCGACATCCTGCCGCTGTACATCCTCTTCATGCTGGTCAGTCCCTGGTTGCTGTCGCACGGCATGCGGCATGGCTGGAACGGCATCCTGGCCCTGAGCCTCGGCCTGTGGCTGGTGGCGCAGTTCGGGGTCACCCAGGCCATGTACGACGTGGTAGTGCGGCACACCGGCCTGCCCGTGCCCTTCAACGAAACCGGCTCCTTCGACACGCTGGCCTGGCAGTTCGTCTGGGTGATGGGATTGTGGATGGGGTCGCAACTGGCGATCGCGCCGCAAAACCTGCCACCCCAGGCGCGCTTCCCCGGCTGGATGGTGGCCGCGGCCAGCGCCATCGGCCTGGCGGGCCTGGCGTGGCGCCATGCCGTGGGACAGGTGCCCTTCGTGGACCACCCGACGCTCAACCTGCTGTTCGACAAATGGCAGGTGGGCCCGCTGCGCCTGGTCAACCTGCTGGCGCTGGTCACGCTCACCGTGCGCTTCGGGCCGTGGCTCAAAACCCACTTGCCGCGCCTGCGTCCCTTGGAGGCCATGGGCCGGAACTCCCTGCCCGTGTTCTGCACGCACCTGGTGGCTGTGCTGCTGGTGCTGGTGTTCTTTGGCGAGGCCGACCCGCACCGGCCCTGGTGGGAAGACATCACCATCGCGCTGACCAGCATGGGGCTGATGCTGGCCGTGGCTCATGCCTGGCCACAGGTGGAGCCCCGCACGCGCGCCTCGCATTGGCGCGGCAAGCCGGCAGCGCCTCCGCTCACATCTTCGGCGCCGCCAGCAAATCCGGCGGAAGGCTCTTGACGATGACCGATTGCCACAGCGCATAGCCCGCGGGGCTGAGGTGCAGGGCATCGGGCCTGAACAACTCGGCGCGCGGCTCGCCATCCGGGCCCAGCATGGGCGTGAACACATCGACGAAATACAGGTTCTTGCCAGTGGCCGTGTAGGCACGGATCAGGCGATTCGCCTCGCGCACGCTCGGCATCAACTTGGCCCGCGAGGGGCTGGGCTTGATCGAGATGAACACCACCGGCAAACCAGGCTGGCGCTCGCGAACACCATCCACAAAGGATTGAAAGCTTTCAAGCACCTGCTGCGGCAAACGGCCCGCGGCCAGGTCATTGTCGCCCGCGTAGACCAGCACCAGGCGCGGCTGGTACAGCGACACCAGGCGCTGCACGTGGCGCGCGCAATCGGCCAATTCGGATCCCCCAAAACCCCGGTTGACGATGGTGGGCCAGCCGGTGAACTGCCGGGCCATGTCCGACCACAAACGGATGGACGAACTGCCCACGAAGACCACGCCACCAGGCAGCACCGGGTGGGCGGCATCGGCGCGGTCGAAGTCCTTGAAGGCCAAGGCCCAATGTTCATCGGGCGAGGGCGGGCGCGCCAACACGCCGCTGGCCGACAGCGCTGGCGCCAGCGGGGCGTTGGCGACCTGCGCGCACAGCAGGCCCCCTGGCACGGCGAGGCCCAGCAGGGAAGCCAGGGTCGTGATGGCCCCCGATCCGGGGCTTCGGTGCGGTGGTGATGGTTTGGTCATGGGGCTCATGCTGCGCAAGCGCATGGCGCCTGTCTTGCGGTCGGCACAACACCCTGCTGCCCGTGGGGAACCTGCTGTAGGTGCAGGCCTACAAGAAGTTCGGGCGCCTGCCGATGGGGCGAAGCCTGGCCTCATGGAACCATTGCTTCATCGAAGGAGCATCACCATGTCATTCACCCTTTACCTCGTCGGCTTCCTGCTGATCACCGGCGGCATCGCCTGGGGCCTGGTGGTTGCGGGCGTGCCGCACCTCTACATCGGCATCGCCTGTTTGATCCTGCTGGGCCTGGGCATCGTCACAGGTGTGTCCAAGACCCGTGCCCGAGACCCCAGTTGATCAGGAGACCGCCATGGCCCACCCCGACACCGAACAAGATTTCGACGAATGCATCGAGGCCTGCGAAGAGGCCCTGCACTACAGCCAGCGTTGCGCGGCGGCCGACATCCGCGAAGGCGATCCGGCGATGGTCAAGTGCGCCTTGCTGTGCCTGGACTGCGCCGACATCTGCGCGGCCACCTTGAACGCCATGGCACGCCACTCACCCCACCACGGTGACTTCTGTGCCGTCTGCGCGCACATCTGCCGGGCTTGCGCCGCGGAGTGCGCCAAGCACGACCATGACCACTGCATCCAGTGCAAGGCCGCTTGCGAGTTGTGTGCCGTGGCCTGCGCCAAGCACGCCTCTGAGAAGCACGCCCTCTGACACGGTTGCACGGGCATCAACGCCAGGCCTGCGCCACCCGTTCGTGCGTGGGTTGACGGTCCAGCCGCCACACCAGGAACACGCACCCCGCCGCCGCCAGCACCGTGCCCACGGTGAACGCCGCGGCATAGCCCAAGGCATCGCCCAGCACGCCGCCCGCCAGATTGCCCAGGCTGCTCACCACCACCACGACACTGGCCAGCAGCGTGTAGTCGGTGCCCGCGTGTGCGGGGTCGGATGCGTCCATCATCAAGGCGAACAAGGCCACCGAGGCCATGGTGCCGACCACGCCCTCCACGATGGTGGCCGTCCACAGCAGTTCGGTGCCCCCCAGGCCCAGCGCCGCCGCGATGTACAGCATGAAGCCCGCCGCCTGCGCCAAGCCACTGAGCAGCAAGGCATGGCGGCGCCCCACCCGGAAGGTCAACCAGCCGCCCAAAGCCGCCCCGATCAGGCTGGTGGTCGAGCCCACGGCGCCTTTCATCACGGCGATCGTTTCCTTGCCCAAACCCTGGTCGCTCAGGAAGGGGATGATGAGCGAGCTGACCAGCTGGTCGCCAAAGCGATAGCAAAAGATCAGGCCCACCAGCGCCAGCATGCCCGGCGACATCACCCGGTGCCACCAGGCGATGCCCAGGTGCCAGCCCCGAGTGTGCGGCGCCTTGGCCGCGGGCACTGGCGGCTTGGGCGGATCGCGCCAGAAGAGCACGGGCAGGGTGGTGAGGGCCAGCAGGGCCGCCATGCACAGGAACATCACCCACCAGTTGCTGCGCGCGAAGACCCACAGCAGCAGACCGCCACCCAGGATCATGCCCAGGCGATAGGCCCCCACCTGAAGGCCGTTGGCCAACCCACGCTCCTGCGCGTTCAGCAGGCGCACGGCCAGGCCATCGGTGACCACATCCTGCGTGGCCGCGATGAAATTGAAAACGAACACCGCCGCGAACAGCACCACGCTGCCCAGGTGGAGGTCGAGTTGCGACAGCCACAGGGCCATGCCGATGGCCGCGCATTGCAGGCTGAGCAGCCAGGTGCGCGGCGTGCCGTGGTGATCAACCACCGCCGCCCACAAGAACTTGATGGCCCAAGGCAAGGCCAGGAATTGCAGGAGGCTGATTGCCGTGAGCGACCACCCGGCCTCGCGCAGCAGCACCGGCAAGGCCAGCGAAAAGAAGCCGAAAGGCAGGCCTTGCGCGGCGTACAGGCCAGTGAGCAGGGTCAGTTGCTGGGCACGTGCGGGCTTGGACATCAGCGGGCGGGCCGGTGGCGGCCGTTGCCCAGCAAGCGGGGCACCACATTGAGCACCACCAGGGCCAGGACCGCGCTGATCACCGCGGTCGACTCACGGCCCAGCCCGCAGGCGATGCCGATCGCCGCGGTCATCCAGACCCCGGCCGCCGTGGTCAGGCCCTGCACATCTTCTTCGGATTGGCGCTTGATGATGGCCCCCGCGCCCAGGAAGCCGATGCCTGCCACCACGCCCTGGATCACGCGGCTCATGTCGGCGATCGACATGCCCGCCTGGTTGGGCACCAGCACGAACAAGGCCGAGCCCATGGCCACCAGCATGTGCGTCCGCACTCCGGCGGCCTTGCCATGGTGCTCGCGCTCGTAGCCCAGCACCCCGCCCAGGATGGCGGCCAGCAACAGCCGCACCAGGATGCGCGTGATCTGCTCCACGTCCGGGGCGTCGGAGAACTCGGCGGCGAGGGTGGCCATGATGCGGTCGAACATGTTGGCAAGGCGTCCGGGCTGAAGGGTGGCGCCCATCTTAATTAAAGCGGTGGCTTAAAGCGGTGGCCTGACCGGGTACTTCTCGGCATTGAGCACCATCTTGCGCCGGGCCGCGTCCAGCAGGTCGATGCCCAGCGCTGAGGACAGCTGCACCAGGTAGAGCAGCACATCCGCCATCTCCAAGGCCACGGCCTCGCGCTGGTGGCCGCCCAGTTGCCGGCTTTGGTCCTCGGTCAACCACTGGAAGTGTTCGAGCAATTCGCCCGCTTCGACGGTGAGCGCACAGGCCAGGTTCTTGGGCGCGTGGAACCGCGGCCAATCACGCGCTTGCGCGAACTGGTCCAAGGCTTGCGCCAGTTGTTGAAGGGAGTCTGTTGACACGGTGGTGAATCCTGGTGAGGGTGTTGCCAGGATTCACCTTCTACACCATGTGGTCAGCTGGCCAGGCCACGGCCTCCCTTGCGCAGGCCCGTGCCGTATTCGGCGGGCTGCCGCACCGCCCGGTGCACATCATGGTGGGTCATGCCGATGCCTTGCAGAAACTGGTCACGCAACTTCAGCACCGTGTCCACGGACTCGTCCGAGGCCTCGATCAGGTAACCCTGGATGCGCTCCAGTTCTTCGATCTGACTTTCGCTGAAGGTGGGCTTGGCCCAGGCCGGCAGCATGGCGCAGGCGGTGAGTCCCCAGGCCGTGGGCCGGTGGTGCACTTCCTGCTGGGTCAGCATCACCTGATTCAGTTCTTCCAGGTCGCTGGCGTCCAGGTCTTCGACCAAACCGTTTTCGGTGATCTGGGCGGCCACCACGCGGGGCTCGGCCACATCCACCACCACCCGGCACAAGAGCAGTTCGCCGTAGGGGTGCAGGCGGTGCCGCCAGTGCCCCTGGTACAAGCAGGCCGGGGCAATCCGTTGATCGCTGTCAGACGAAACGTTGTCAAGCCAATTCATGCGCCATCCTTCGTGAGATCAATCGGTTTAGGAAGGTGACCCCTGCGGCATTGCAAGGGCCACTGGTGACCATCATGCAGAAATCGGGCCGACTTGGGTGGACCGAATTGGCAGGGAAAACGTGTTTCGGGGTTTTCATGCAACTGGGCGGCACAAGACCCGATCCGGCGATATGCTGTAGCTCCGCTGTTCGGCCGGAAACGGCCCGAAAGCCAGGACACGGGGGCCAAACCGGCCACGGCGAGCAGGGTCTGGCCTGCTGAGTTGATTCAACACGGCCGCCGGCATCCTGACAGCGCCGCACGCCCAGGCAGAATGCCGGTCAGCCTCACCCCGAAGTCGACCCGTGAACCCTTTCCAAGCCTTGCTCGATGCCATCGCCACCATCGAGTTGCCCTCCGAAGCCCAGCGCGTCTTCCATGGCCGGGGCGGTTTGTTTCCGGGTTGCGAGCAGTGGTCGCTGGACTACTTCACGCCGGTGTGGCTGTTGACGAGCTTTCAAGCGGTGAGCGATGAAGAACTCGCGCCCATTCAAACGGCCTTGGCCCAGCGCTGGGCCGAGATCGCGCCTGGCTTGCCTTTGAACCTGGTGCTTCAAACACGCGATGACGCCCGGGCCGAAACCCGCCTGCTGACAGGCGAGGTGCCCGATCCCCACATCGTGGAAGCGCAAGGCGCCCGTTACCGTGTGCACTTGCTCAAAGGCCTCAACCACGGCTTGTTCCTGGACATGGCCGAGGGACGACACTGGGTGCACGACCACGTGGCCGCCCGCCCTGGTTTGAAGAAAGTGCTCAACTTGTTCGCCTACACCTGCGCCTTTTCGGTGGTGGCGCTGAAGGCGGGCGCCAGGCAGGTCATCAACATGGACATGAGCGGTGCCGCGCTGTCCATCGGCAAGCAGAATCACCAGCTCAACGGCTTGATCAGCGGGGCCAGCTTCCTGCCGCACGACATCTTCAGCTCGTGGGGCACGATCAGCCGCCGAGGCCCTTACGATCTGATCATCCTGGACCCACCCAGTTACCAGAAGGGCAGCTTCGTGGCCGAGAAGGACTATGCCAAGCTCATGCGCCGCCTGCCCGACCTGCTGGCCCCGGATGGACATGCGCTGCTGTGCCTGAATTCGCCCAAGCACAGCGCGGCGTTCCTGCAGGATCAGATGAAGGAACTCGCGCCTGAGTTGAGCTTCGTGGCGCGCGTGGCCAACCCGGCGGTGTTCGCGGACGTGTCCAGCGATCGGGCCTTGAAGGTGCTGGTGTACAAGGCCCCCTCCTTATGAAAATCTCCCAACGCGCCCAAGCCATCACCCCTTTTTTGGCCATGGAATTCGGCAAGCGGGCGGCCGCGCTCGAAGCCGCCGGCCACCGCGTGATCCGGCTCAACCTGGGCGAACCCGACTTTGGCGCGCCCCCCGCCGTGCGCGCCGAGTTGCAGCGCATTGCCGGCAGCCACACGCCCTTGCCCTACACCGGCGCCCTGGGCCTGCCCGCCCTGCGCGAGGCCATCGCCGGCTTCTACCTGCATGCGCATGGCGTGCGCATCAGCCCAGAGCGCGTGGTGGTCACGGCAGGGGCCTCGGCCGCGCTGTTGCTGCTGACCGCGGCACTGGTGGACCCGGGTGACGAGGTGCTGGTGGGCGATCCTTCCTACCCCTGCAACCGCCAATTCCTGAGCGGCTTCGGCGCCGACGTGCGCCTGGTGCCCACCGACGCCGCCTCGCGCTTCCAGCTGGACCTGGCCGCCGTGCAACGTCATTGGAGCGACCGCACCCGCGGCCTGATGATCGCCACGCCCTCGAACCCCACCGGCACTTCGGTGCCCCAGGCGGAACTGGCCGCCATCTGCGGCTGGGCGCAGGCCCATGGGGCCTGGCGCATCGTCGACGAGATCTACCTGAACCTGAGCGACGCCGATGCGGCTTCGGGCCAGCCCGCGCAGACCGCGCTGGCCTTCGACCCTGGCGCCTGTGTGATCAACAGCTTTTCCAAGTACTTCGGCATGACGGGCTGGCGCCTGGGCTGGGCCGTGGTGCCCGATGCGCTGGTGCCTGCGATGGAGCGCCTGGCGCAGAACTACTACATCTGCGCGCCAACGCCAGCCCAGATGGCCGCGCTGGCCTGCTTCACGCCCGAATCCATCGCGGCCTGCGAGGCGCGCCGGCAGGAGTTCGCGGCGCGGCGCGCGCTGGTGCTGCAAGGGCTGGACGACATCGGCCTGCCCGTGCCGGTGCGGCCCGATGGCGCGTTCTACGTGTACATCGACGTGAGCGGCACCGGCCTGGATGCGATGCGCTTTTGCGAACAGGCGCTGGACGAGGCGCATGTGGCCCTGACGCCAGGGTACGACTTCGGCGCCTGTGGCGCGGCCAGGCATGTGCGCCTGTCGTACGCAGCGTCTCAGGACGATTTGCACGAAGGCCTGCGGCGCCTGAAGCGCTTCGTGACCGGGCTGGCTGTGTAACCGGGCTGGCTGTGTAACGTACTGTGTCGGGTCCACTGGCCGACTACACCAGGCCATCAACCATCGCCCCCTCACCAGCCGGATGCCCAACAATCGCGGTGAACATGACCAGGTGCCCCGATGTCCGACCACGCGCACTCCCCGCCATCCATTGATCCCGCCCCGCCGTGGTGGCAAAGGCTGGTCCCCCGGACACTCTTCGCCAGGGTGACGTTGATCCTGGTGATCGGCTTGGTCACCGCCCAGTTGCTGGCCTTCGCCTCGATGCAGCTTGAGCGCGGGCAAGCCCTGCGCACGCTGATGCTGTCCAGCATCGAGCGCGACATCGCCAGCTCGGTGGCCATCCTGGACCGGCTGCCTGCCGCCGAGCGCCCCGCCTGGTTCGACCGCCTGGAGCGGCGCAACTACCGCTTCTCGCTGGGCGGCTGGGAAGAGGGCGGCTCCCCCCCCAGCTCGCCCATCGTGCAGCAGTTGATCCAGGCCATCACGGGGGCCTTGAAGCCCTTCGCTGTGACGCGCGTGGCCCAGTCCCCCTTGAACCCCGAAGCCCTGCTGATCGAAGTGCGCCTGAGCGACGGCAGCCACGTGGTCATCCATGGCCAACGCGTGCCCATGCCGGTGTCGAACTGGGTGCCAGGCGTCTTGCTGCTTCAACTGGCGGTGCTGGGCTTGTGCGGCTGGCAGGCCGTGCGCTTGGTGACCCGCCCCCTGGCCCAACTGGCCACGGTGGCCGAGGAACTCGGGCCCGACCTGAAAGCCCCCGAGCTGACCGAAACCGGCCCGGCCGAGGTGGCCCGCGCGGCACGGGCCTTCAACGCCATGCAGCGCCGCATCGCCGCCTACATGGACGAGCGCGTCGAGATCCTCGCCGCGATCTCGCACGACCTGCAAACCCCCATGACGCGGATGCGCCTGCGCACCGAGCTGATGGACGAGGGCCCGGTGCGCGACAAGCTGCGCCAGGACCTCGACGCCATGCAGGCCCTGGTCAAGCAAGGCCTGGCCTACGCCCGCACGCTGCACGGCGACACCGAAGCACCGCAGAAGATGGACCTGGACGCCCTGCTCAACGCGCTGGTGGCCGACTACCAGGACACCGGCCAACCGGTGACGCTGGCAGGGCAGCTGAGTGTGCCCGTCGTCACGCGGCCCCACGCCCTGCGCCGCATCCTGGGCAACCTGATCGACAACGCCCTCAAGTTCGGTGGCGATGCGGCTGTTCACCTGGCAGCGGACGAGCACGCGCTCACCATCGCCGTGCTCGACCGCGGCCCCGGCATCCCGCCCGACCAGCTCGAGGCCGTCACCAAGCCCTTCTACCGCGTCGAAAGCTCGCGCAACCGCGACACCGGCGGCACTGGCCTGGGCCTGGCCATCGCGCAGCAACTGGCCATGACCATCGGCGCACGGCTCTCCCTGCACCACCGCGAAGGCGGCGGGCTCGAAGCCCGGCTGACCTTGCCGCGCCCTTGAAAGAACACACCCATGACGACACCCCCCGGAGACCGTGTCCTGATCGTCGACGATGACCGCGACATCCGCGACCTGCTCGACATCTATCTGAGCAAGAACGGCCTGCGCGTCGTGACCGCGCCCACCGGCCGCCATGCGCGTCAGGCGCTCGACACGGCGGGCCCCTTCGACCTGGTCATCCTGGACCTGATGATGCCCGGCGAAGACGGCCTGACCCTGTGCCGCGACCTGCGCGCAGGCAAGCACAAGGCCATCCCCATCCTGATGCTGACTGCCCGCGACGACGAGCACGACCGCATCCTGGGCCTGGAGATGGGGGCCGACGACTACCTGACCAAGCCTTTCTCGCCCCGCGAGCTGCTGGCCCGCATCCGCTCGGTGCTGCGCCGCACGCGCATGCTGCCGCCCAACATGCGGTCCACCGACGAAGCGCGGCTTCTGGCCTTTGGCGACTGGCAACTCGACACCATCGACCGCCAGTTGCTCGATGCCGACGGCGTGGCCGTGCCGCTCAGCGGTGGCGAATACCGGCTGCTGCGCATCTTCCTGGACCACCCGCAACGCGTGCTCAGCCGCGACCAGCTGCTCAACCTGTCGCAGGGACGAGAGACCGAGCCCTTCGAGCGCTCCATCGACCTCTTGATCAGCCGACTGCGCCAACGCCTGCGCGACGACGCGCGCGAGCCCCGCTACATCAAGACCGTGCGCAGTGAAGGCTATGTGTTCTCGGCCCAGGTGGAAGCGCGCGACGCCTGAGGGACCGGCTCATGGCATACAGTTGGCCATGACCAAACACCTCAAACAAGCCTTGCTCCTGGCCCTGCTGTCGGTGCGCGACATGCTGGCCTCCGCCGGCCCCGTGCTGCTGCTGGCCCTCGGCCTGCTGGCCGCCGCCTACTGGTGGCTGGACCCGCAACCCCCGCGCACCGTCACCCTGGCCACCGGGTCGGCCGGCAGCGTCTACGCCGAGTTCGGCCAGCGCTATGCCCAGGCCCTGGCGCGCGAGGGCATCCGCGTGCAACTGCTCACCACCGAAGGCCCGGCCGGCAACCTGCAAGCCCTGCGCGAAGGCCGTGCCGACGTGGCCTTCGTGCGCGGTGGCAGCGCCGACATGAGCAACGATGCCCACGCCGGCATCATGTCGCTGGGCGCACTGTTCTACGAACCTTTGTGGCTGTTCTACCGTCCCGCCGCGCTCAAGGGCACGGACAAGCGCACCGCCCCCGATGCCCGGCTGACCTCGCTGACCCAGTTGCGCGGCCTGCGCGTCAACATGGACCAGGCCGGCAGCGGCGCGTCCGACCTGATGGACCGGCTGCTGCAAGCCAATGGCCTGATGTCCAACGAGATCATCATCCGGCAGATGGCCCCGGAAGCCGCCGCGCAAGCCCTGCAAGACGGCCAGCTGGACGCCCTGGTGCTGGTGACCGCGCCCGAATCCCCCGTGGTGCAACGCCTGGTGCAACAACCCGGCATCGCGCTAGCCGAGTTGCCGCAGGCCGATGCCCTGGCCCGGCGCTTCCCCTTCTTGCAAACGGTGACGCTGCCACGCGGCATGGTGCACCTGGCCCGTGACCTGCCGCCCGAGGACATCGGGCTGCTGGCGGCCACCACGGCGCTGCTCACGCGCGAGGACACGCACCCCGCCTTGCGCCAGCTCTTCGCGCAAACGGCCCAGCAAGTCCATGGCGACTCCGGCTGGTTCAACGGCCCGCGCGACTTTCCAAACACGCGGACCAGCGAGCTGCCCGTGAGCCCCGAGGGTGATCGCGCCATCAATGGCACGCCGCCCATCTACCAGCGCTACCTGCCGTTCTGGGCCAGCAACCTGCTTGAGCGGATGTGGCTGGTCATCGGTGGTTTGATCGTGCTGTTGCTGCCGCTGTCACGCGTGGTGCCGCCGCTGTACACCTACCGGGTGAGGCGGCGGGTGTTCCGCTGGTACGAGCGGCTTCGTCAGGTGGAGGCGCAGATGGAAGAGGGCGACGCCGACACCAGCGAATTGCTGAACGAGCTGGATGAGCTGGACCGGGTGGCGGCGCAGATCACGGTGCCGCTCGCACACGCGGATGAGTTGTATGCGCTGCGGAACAACATTGAGCGCACGCGCAGGCGCTTATTGGCACGGGGCAGTGTTCCGCAACTGGCAAAGCAGATGAACCATGGTTGACATTCAATCCCACCAACCCTCCCTGGTCCGGCGCATCCTCTGGCTGTTGGCCGGGCTGTTGTTGAGCTTGGCCTTGATCCTGGCCTGGCAAACCTGGCGCTTCCCTTCACGGCAAATCCAGGTCGAACCCCGGCCGGGCGTGGCGGTCGATGCAGCAGCGGCCGCACAGCGTCTGAGCGCCGCTGTTCAGTTGCACACCGTGTGGTCGGCCACCGATGCCAACACGGCCGCCTTCGAAGCCCTGCGCCAACTGATCCAGACCAGCTACCCCGCCGCACACGCCACCTTGACGCGACAGGTCATCGGCAAGCACGCCTTGCTCTACACCTGGCCGGGCACGGACCCACAGGCCAAACCCATCGCCTTGCTGGCCCACCAGGACGTGGTGTCCGTGGCGCCGGGCACCGACAAAGACTGGCAAGTGCCGCCCTTCTCGGGCGCGGTCGAAGGCGGCTTCATCTGGGGCCGCGGCACCTGGGACGACAAGTCCAGCGTGATGGCGATCATGGAAGCGGTCGAATCGTTGGTGAAGGCTGGGTTCACGCCGCGCCAGACCATCTATCTGCTGTTCAACGCCGATGAGGAAGTGGGTGGCGACGAAGGCGCCGCGCAGGTGGCCAAGCAGTGGCGCGAGCAGGGCATCAAGCTCGATTTTCTGCTGGACGAAGGCATGGTGATCACGCACGGCCTGGTGCCCGGCGTGAAGGCGCCGGTGGCCTTGGTGGGCATGTCGCAAAAGGGCTACCTCACGCTCAAGCTCACCGCCAAAGGGCAACCGGGGCACTCCAGCCAACCGCCCAAGCGCCATGCGATCGGTGTGCTGGCCGAGGCCTTGCAGCGTCTGGATGCGAAGCCCTTGCCTGGCCGCCTGCAAGGCCTGCCGCGCGAGATGATGGAGTCCGTGGCGGCTGAGGCGAGCGGCCCGATGCGCGTGGTGCTGAGCAACCTGTGGCTCACGCGGCCTTTGGTGGAGCGTGAGCTGGCCAAGACGCCGGCGGCTGACGCCATGCTGCGGACCACGGCCGTGCCGACCATCTTGAAGGCCGGTGAGCTGGAGAATGTGGTGCCTGGTGTGGCGACGGTCACCATCAACTATCGGCTGCTGCCGGGCGATACCAGCGAGGCCGTGATTCGGCATGTGCAGCAGGTGGTGGAAGGGTTGGACGTGAGCGTGGAGCGGCAGGCCAAGGGAGCGGAGGCTGCACCGGTTTCAAGCACTGATTCGAAGGCGTATCGGGCGCTGGCGCAGAGTCTGCGGGAGTTGCAGCCAGGCACTGTGGTGGCGCCGGGGCTGTTGATTGGCGGGACGGATTCCATTCACTTTGCGGACCTGGCGGAGACCATCTTGCGGTTTCGGCCGATTCATGTGACAGCGCAGGACTTGCCGCGCATCCATGGGACGGATGAGCGGATTGGCTTGGCGGGGTATGCGGAGATGATTCAGTTTTATGAGCGGCTGCTGCGGAATATCAATTACCCCTGAACGTCATGAGGTTTGATTCGATTTCTTGATGCAGTGCCAACGTCTATTCCATGTGAATGGTGCTCAGTTTTCTTCTTGATCTTCGTCTTCGTTGTCCAGCAGCTGGCCCTGCATGGCCCGGCTCACCGCTTGTTCAATGGCGTCCAGCACATGTGCTTGCACCCGCTCCGCATAGCGTTTGCGCCGGTTGTTGGACAGCGTGCCGCCATTCTGGAAGATGGCCACGATCAAATGGGCCAAGTCGCTGCCGCGAAGGTCATGGTGCTCGTTGATGTGGCGCTTCACGCGGTCGAACAGGCCCAGAAACTCCACCTCCTGGCGCATGTGCGTGTCCAGCGACGCTTCGGCCATGGCCAATGTGAACGTAGCCGCTTCGCTCAGGTCCATGTAGCGGAACCAAGTGTCAGCCTCGGGGGCCCATTCATAGGTGTAGTGTTCATCGCCGCCCCAGTTCACCTTGCACAGTTGGCGCGCCGGCTTGCTGAAGGTGGTGAGCGCGTGCAGGTAGTCGGCCTCGTGCTTTTTCATGGCCACCGAGATGGGCAACAGGAACTGTGGCGGCAAGCGGCCTGATTGGCCCAGGCAATGGTGGATCAGGTAGCGTGACAGGCGCCCATTGCCATCCATGAACGGATGGATGAAAACGAACGCGAATGACACCACGGCGGCGAGCACCAGAGGATCCAGCTCAGCGGTGCGTTGGTTGGCCAAGCGCATCAACCCATTCATCAGGGCCACGGCCAGTTCGGGCTCGGGCGGCACGTAGGTGACCCCTGCGGCACCGGGCACATCCCTTTGCAGGCGGTTCTGCTCGGTGCGAAATTGAACGGCTTGGTCAAAAGGGTTGGAGATGGCGGCGTTTTGCAACTCCACCAGCCAGTCTTCGGTGAGCGGGCGCTGCTCATGGGCGCGTCGCAGCAAGGCGGCAAACAGCGCGGTCTTGTCTGCGGTAGGTGCTTCGCCCTCAATGGCAAAGGAGCCCTCGGTCTCGCTCAGGTAGGCCCAGGTCAGGGCCCGCTCCAGCATGGCCTCGCCCACGGATTCGGCAAAGGCCTGGGCTTGGCCCAGGATGTCCTTGCCAATGAGCGCCATCAGCGCCGGGGTTTTGCGCACCACCGGGCAAAAGTTCAGGTCACCCAGGCCATTGAACTCGATGCGCCAGCGGGCATCACGCTGGGCAGGGCCCACAAAGTAGTGGGCCGGATCAAACAAGGGAGCGTAGGCCGACGCCACACCGGGGTCACCCAGGCCCGGCAGCCGTTGCTGATGCCAGGCTTCCCACAGGTGGCCCAGCTTGCGGCCATAAATGCTGTTGGGCATGGCTTGCACTAAGGCCACCAGCTCTGCCGGAGGGATGCGCCGCAGGGCGCTCACCAGCAGATCCAGCCGGACGCCCTCGTGCTTGAGGGCAAACAGGGCTTGCTGCAACAAGGTGGGCTCTGGCGCCAGCTTGTGCGGCACCAGGGTGGCGCCATCCCCCAGGCGCTCGATGCGGTTGACGGACGCCAGGCGAGCGCGCTGCTTGCCCAAGAAATCCGGGGCACCCACTGCCGTCTGAATCCAGGCGTAGCCAATGTCACTCATGTCAGCAGAGGCCTCTTGGGCAGAAAATCTTCAGATTCAAAGAATTATCATCAGAAACGAGTGCCCTAACAACTTTTTCTTCAGAACAACGGCCGCCACAGGCCAAGCGCACGTCAGCCTGTGGGATTCGCAGAAAAAATCTTCAGCGCCACCACTTTTCTTTCAGAGGCAAGTATCTCTGCAACTTTCTACCCAGGCCGCCTCCCGCGTGAACTCGGCCAGCGAGCGGAGTCAGTGCCGAAGACACCGAACCAGCCCGCAGCCTTCGATACCAAGCTGGCCTTCTTGACAGGGATGGCAAAATTGGGGCATCCACCCTCTGTTTTGTGCATTTGGGTGATCAGAATTCACCAGGGTGAGCAGTCGGCGGTATGGATAAAAAATCACTGTCCGAGCGGGACATCTGCACCAAGTTCATCACACCAGCCATCGTGCAGGCTGGTTGGGACATCCAAAAGCAGGTGCGCGAAGAGTTCAGCTTCACCAAGGGCCGCATCATGGTGCGAGGCAAGCTGCACACACGCGGCAAGGCCCGCCGCGCCGACTTCATCCTGTACCACCAGCTCAATCTGCCCCTGGCCGTCATTGAGGCCAAGGACAACAAGCATTCAATCGGCGCAGGCATGCAACAGGCCTTGGACTACGCCGATGCGCTGGACGTGCCCTTTGTGTTCGCAAGCAATGGCGATGGCTTCCTGTTTCACGACCGCACGGGCACAGGCGCCCAGGTTGAAACCGAACTGAACCTCGACCAGTTCCCCAGCCCGGAAGAACTTTGGCAACGCTATTGCCAATGGAGGGGCCTGGATGCCGCCGCCAGCGCCAAGGTCGAAGCGCCGTATTACGACGACGGCTCCGGCCGCGTGCCGCGCTACTACCAAATGAACGCCATCAACCGCACGGTTGAAGCGGTGGCCCGTGGCCAAAACCGCGTGCTGCTGGTGATGGCCACCGGCACGGGCAAGACCTACACGGCCTTCCAGATCATCTGGCGCCTTTGGAAGTCACGCCAGAAGAAGCGCATCCTGTTCCTGGCTGACCGCAACATCTTGGTGGACCAGACCAAGAACAACGACTTCAAGCCCTTTGGCGCGGCGATGACCAAGATCAGCAAGCGCCAGATCGACACGTCTTACGAGATCTACCTCTCCTTGTACCAAGCCGTATCGGGCAATGAAGAAGACAAGAACATCTACAAGCAGTTCTCACGCGACTTCTTTGACCTCATCGTCATTGACGAATGCCACCGTGGCAGTGCCGCTGAAGACTCGGCCTGGCGCGAGATCCTGGATTACTTTTCCAGCGCCACGCATGTCGGCCTGACCGCCACGCCCAAGGAGACCAAAGAGGTTTCCAGCATCCATTACTTTGGCGAGCCGGTGTACAGCTACACCCTAAAGCAAGGCATTGAGGATGGCTTCTTGGCGCCCTACAAGGTGGTGCGCATTGACCTGGACAAAGACCTCGAAGGCTGGCGCCCCACCAAAGGCATGGTCGACAAGAACGGCGAGGTCATCGAAGACCGCATCTACAACCTCAAGGACATGGACCGCCAGTTGGTGCTGGAAGCCCGCACCCAGGTTGTGGCCCAAAGAATCACCGCCTTCCTCAAAGCATCTGACCCCTTCCAAAAGACCATCGTCTTTTGCGATGACATCGACCATGCAGAGCGCATGCGCCAGGCCCTGGTCAACCTCAACCCCGAGCGCGTGAAGGAAAGCCGCAAGTACGTCATGCGCATCACGGGCGATGAGCAAGAAGGCAAGGCGGAGCTGGACAACTTCATCAACCCCGAATCACGCTACCCGGTGATCGCCACCACCAGCAAGCTGATGACCACGGGTGTGGACGCGCAGACCTGCAAGCTCGTGGTGCTGGACCAGCACATCAAGTCGATGACCGAGTTCAAGCAGATCATCGGGCGCGGCACCCGCATCAATGAGGACTACGGTAAGTTCTGGTTCACCATCATGGACTTCAAGAAGGCCACCGAGCTGTTTGCCGACAAGGAATTCGATGGTGAGCCCGTGCAGATCTACCAGCCAGGCCCTGGTGACTCTCCCGTGCCGCCAGATGACAACCCTGATGACACCACACAACCGGGCGACACAAGCGGCTTGCCTGGCACGACGGGTGATGGCGACGATTTCCCCCCAAGCGATCCTGACGGCGGTGGAGGCGAAGGTGGCAAGCGCATCAAGTACGTCGTGGCCGATGTGCCCGTGTATGTAGTGGCCGAGCGCGTGCAGTACTACGGCACCGATGGCAAGCTGATCACCGAATCACTGCGTGACTACACCCGTGCCTGCGTCAAAAAGCAATTTGGCTCGCTGGATGCCTTCCTGCGCCGCTGGACGGACGCCGATCAAAAGACCGCCATCATCGAAGAGCTGGCCAACCAAGGCGTGCTCTGGGAAGCTTTGCAAGAAGAAGTGGAAGCCAAGCTGGGCAAGCCACTGGACCCATTCGATCTGGTGTGCCACGTGGCCTTTGATCAGCCGCCCCTGTCGCGCAAAGAGCGGGCCGAGAACGTCAAGAAGCGCAATTACTTTGCCAAGTACCAAGGCGCTGCGCGGCAAGTGCTGGAGGCCTTGTTGGACAAGTACGCTGACACTGGCATCGCAAACATTGAAGACATCAAAATCCTTCAACTCGATCCATTCAGCAAGCTTGGCTCACCCATTGAAATCGTCAAGGCCTTCGGTGGCAAGGCGGGCTATACCCAAGCCCTTGCCGAGCTTGAAAAGAACCTTTACGCCTGACCTCGATCAATCCCTTCCACTTGCCGTCTGAAACGGCCAGCATCGATTCCATTTAAGGCTAATTCGTGTCCATCAGCAGTTCCATCAAGTCCATCCAAGACATCATGCGCAAAGACGTGGGTGTCGATGGTGATGCCCAGCGCATTGGTCAGCTCGTCTGGCTGCTTTTCCTGAAGATCTTTGACGACCGCGAAATGGAATGGGAGCTGCTGGACGACCACTACAAGTCGCCGCTCCCCGAGAAATACCGCTGGCGCGACTGGGCCGCAGACCCTGAAGGCATGACAGGCGAAGAGCTAAAGAGCTTCATCGACAACGAGCTGTTCCCTGGCCTGCAGAACCTCGACGCCAACGCGCGCAAGCCCGCCGCTTATGTGGTGCGCAGCGTGTTCGAAGACGCCTACAACTACATGAAGTCTGGTCAGTTGATCCGCCAGGTGATCAACAAGATCCAGGTGGGCGTGGATTTCAACAGGGCGCAAGAGCGCCACGCCTTTGGCGACATGTACGAGCAACTGCTGCGCGACTTGCAAAACGCTGGCAACGCGGGCGAGTTCTACACCCCACGCCCTGTGACCGAGTTCATGGTGCGCATGGTGGACCCGAAGCTGAGCGAGAAGGTGATGGACCCGGCCTGCGGCACCGGCGGCTTCCTGACCTGCACCATCGAGCACAAGCGCGAGCGCTATGTGAAGACAGCAGAAGACGAGCGTACCCTGCAAGTCAGCATCCATGGCGTGGAGAAGAAGCCGCTGCCCCACCTGCTGGCCACCACCAACATGTTCTTGCACGGCATTGAGGTGCCCAACCAGATCAGGCACGACAACACTTTGGCGCGCCCCCTTATCAGCTGGGGCCCTAAAGAGCGAGTGGACTGCATCGTGGCCAACCCGCCCTTTGGTGGCATGGAAGAAGACGGCATCGAGACCAACTTCCCCGCCGCCTTCCGCACCCGTGAAACGGCCGACCTGTTTCTGGTGCTGATCATGCACTTGCTGAAAGACGGTGGCCGCGCCGCTGTGGTGCTGCCAGATGGCTTCTTGTTTGGCGAAGGCATCAAGAGCCGCATCAAGGAAAAGCTGCTGACCGAGTGCGACTTGCATACCGTGGTGCGCCTGCCCAATGGCGTGTTCAACCCCTACACGGGCATCAAGACCAACCTGCTGTTTTTCACCAAGGGGCGACCTACGCGCGAGGTGTGGTTTTACGAACACCAATACCCGGCAGGCGTGAAGAACTACAGCAAGACGCGGCCCATGCGCGTGGAAGAGTTCAAGGTGGAAGAGGCCTGGTGGGGCAGCGAGGCCGATGGCTTTGCCAGCCGCCAGGCTAACGAGTTTGCCTGGAAGGTCAGCCTGGAGGAGATCAAGGCCCGCAACTGGAACCTCGATTGCAAGAACCCGCATGTGGGCGAGCAAGTGAACCATGACCCGGCTGAGTTGCTGGCGGCTTTTGCGAAGAAGCAGGAAGGCATTGCCCAATTGCGTGAGCAGTTGAAGGCTGCGCTGGCCGAGGCCTTGGAGCGTGACGCATGACGGCGCTGGTGACGAGGCACTTGCCTTTGGTAGCAGATGCGCCGGATGGCATTAAGAAGCTGCGGGCGTTGATTCTGGAGCTGGCTGTGCGGGGCAAACTGGTTCCACAAGACGCGATGGATGGTTTCGCAAACTCTCATTTAGAAGAGGCAGAGTATTCCGGCAAGCAGATTCATTTTGATGGCCCATTTTGTCTGCCTAAAACTTGGAAGTGGGTTCGTTTAGGTGACACATTGGATATGGTCAATGGGCGAGCGTTCAAGCCAACAGAGTGGATCTCGTCTGGATTGCCCATAGTTCGAATTCAGAATCTGAATCGCCCAGATGCGGAATTCAACTTTTGTGATGAGGTCACCGTCGCATCTCGGCATGTTATTGATACCGGAACATTGCTGATAAGTTGGTCTGGGACGCCGGGGACATCGTTTGGTGCGTTTATCTGGAATCGCGGAAGAGCCGCACTCAATCAGCACATCTTCTCCTGCATCCAAAAGCGAGCATCGTTTTTCGATAGATTCCTGCAAGTTGCGATCAATACCCGCCTTGAGGAGCTCATAGCAAAGGCTCATGGCGGCGTAGGACTTCAGCATGTGACCAAGGGCAAGCTGGAAGCTCTGACACTAGCTCTTCCGCCTTTGAAAGAGCAGCATCGCATCGTCGCCAAAGTCGACGAACTGATGGCCCTGTGCGACCGGCTGGAAGCCGATCAGGCCGATGCCGAAGCGGCCCACGTCCAGCTCGTGCAAGCCCTGCTGGACAGCCTCACCCAAGCCACTGACGCCGCAGACTTCCGCGCAAGCTGGCAACGCCTGTCCGAGCACTTCCACACCCTCTTCACCACCGAGGCCAGCATTGATGCCCTCAAGCAGACGGTGTTGCAGTTGGCGGTGGGTGGTGCCCTTGTTGATTGCGATGTTGCGGGCATGCCAGCGTCTGCTCTACTTGACCAAATTGGTTTGACTGAAGGCCATGCTATTCGACCAGCAGAACCGCTATGGCACACCCCGGAATCATGGCGATGGGCTCAGCTTGGCTCGGTCCTGTCTGGGGGTTTGCAGAATGGTATTTCGCCAAAGCCAGTGCCCTTCGAAACATCCGTGCGCTGTCTGACTCTGGGCGCTACGACCCGTGGGCGATTCAACGGGACTTGCTTCAAGCACGTTGAGTTGGATGCTTGCGTCGTGCCCAAGTACCTACTCAAGTCGGGTGACCTCTTGGTGCAGCGAGCGAACTCTATTGACTATGTTGGCGTCAGTGCCGTCTATGACGCTGCTGACGATCAGTACATCTATCCGGACTTGATGATGCGGATGCGCGTCTCAAGTCTGATGTCGCTTAGGTTTGTTCACCTATGCTTGTCATCTTTGGGTTGCAGGGCCTACATGCGTAGCAAGGCAACTGGAACACAGGGCAACATGCCGAAGATCAACCAGGGTACCGTCGGAGGCGTTCCAATTCCCGTCCCGCAACTAGAGGTTCAACATCGCATCGTCGCCAAAGTCGATGAACTGATGGCCCTGTGCGATCAACTCAAGGTCCATCTGGCAGATGCTCGCCAGCAACACGCTCAACTCGCCACCGTGCTCGTCGAGCAAGCCGTTGCTGCCTAAAACCTCCCCGTCACTCCATGCCCCAGCGCGTCTACATAAGCGACACTAACATCTGGATCGACTTCGGTCGCGCCGGATTGCTTGATGCGCTGTTCGCGTTGCCCTTCACCTTCGTGAGCACCGACTTCGTGGTGAACGAGTTGAGCCATCCAGATCCTGATGGTCTGGTCGCGCGCGGCCTGGTTGTGCTGGGCCTCAGCGAGGCCGAGGTTAACGACCTGTTTGGCCTGATGGTCGAACACGGCAACAGTTCGCTGGCCGATGTGTCTTGCTACCTAGTGGCCAAAGCACAGGGGCATCCTCTGCTCACGGGTGACGGCCGTCTACGCAAACAGGCCATCAAAGACGGGCTGCAGGTACACGGCGCCTTATGGCTGTTGGATCAGCTGGTCACACATGCCGTGATCAAGCCCGCCAGAGCTGCTGATGCGCTTCAAACCATGTTGACGGAAGGTGCTCGTCTGCCACAGCACGAATGCGACGTGCGCATGGCCAATTGGCGTGAATGACTGACGATAGCCCCGCTCAGTGAGGCAGGTGGGTCAGGCCAGGGTCCAGCTCAGCCACCGGGCATTGCATCAACTCAGCGGCCCGAGACAGGCTGATCAAGTCTTCAGCCAAAGCCCGGTACACCAATGACTCAAAGCGGCGCGGGCGCTCAGGGCGCAAGGGTTCAGGCTCGCTCTTGCGCCAACCATTCGCGCTGAACTGGATGTTCATGCCTTGATAGCCAGCATCGGTGATCAGGTTCAGGTCTTTCAGGCGGCGCAAAGCCAAGGCCATGGAGATGCCGTGGCGGCGCTTGGCATTCAACAGTTCAACGGCCAGCACGCGGCTGCGGTGGTGGGCACCAAACTCGGCAAGCACCTTGGCTTGTGGGTACAAGAAGGCCCCTGCAAAGCGGTTGCAGCAGGCTTCCTTGTCTTTCTCTGGCATGTCTTCAGGCAACGCCATCACCCAGTGTCCCAGCTCATGCGCGGCCGTGAAGCGCAAGCGCTCGCCAGGGCGGTTCTGGTTTAAGGCGATCAGCACATGGCTTTCGTCTTCGGTGGCCGCACAGGCGCCATCAAAGCCGTCTTGCTCGTCCAGCAACGCCACTTTGATGCCGTGCTCTTCCAGCAGTTCAGTCAGGTGGGCAATGGCGTCACCACCCAAGTTCCAACGCGCACGCAAGGTTTCCGCCGCGTGCTCTGCCTCAGCCGTGCTATGCACCTGCATCGATCTTGAGGGCTCCATGGTGGCTGGTTCGCCGTCTACCTCGAAGCAACGCTCCAGGCTGATGTAGCGCTCAAGGTGGTCGCGCATCTGCTCACCCACCTGGTGTTGACGCTTCTGCGGCATGCTGGCCAGCTTGCGAAACTCCAGCGGGGCCAGCTGCACCGCATCAGGCCGGAAGAAGTACTCCGGCTTGACCTCCAGGGCCTTGGCCAACTGCAAAAGGCGAGCGGAGTTCGGGGTGGCATCCCCTTTTTCAAATTTGTTCAGCCCTTGTTTGCTGATATCGCCAACGCGCTGCGCGACGGCCTCCAGACTTAGCCCCCGCAACAAGCGCGCACGACGGATCCGGTCGTGAATCATCTTGTGCTCCTGTTAGTTGACAAAGTTTAGTTCATATTGTCTTTTGTCAACCAAAGGTTAGGCTTGTTTTTGTCAGGGATTCCCTTGAATGGGTGGGTGTAATTCACCGCTACGCATAGACTTGTCGAACCACAACGCATCCTTGAGGTCAACGCCGATCAAGCGCTTCCTGGCTTCACGCCACACGGTCTGGTGATATGGCGTCATGGCCGCGTCATCACCAGATGCAGGCACCCATTCGATGATGCGACAACCTCTTCGCCCTTTGTCAATGAACTCGGGTGCAAGCAAGCCCCCCTCTTCAAACTGCTTGATGAACTTTCTATCCACTTCATGTCCACAAGACGTGACGTTGAGCGACTCCGCGATCGTCATCAAGCACAAGAGGTCCATCGCACAAGGCTGATGGTCAAAGTGCCACCCCTCGCTCATCACCCAATACCTGCTCAAAGCTCGTTGATCTATTTCACCAAAGCATTCTTCCAGCACAACAACGAACGCTCCAGATGCACCTTGAAGGTCGGATGCTGAATGCTCCATGAGCACATGGAGCAGCATGGTTCTGCCATCAACCGCTGCTGAACGCTCTTTCAACCACGCGTGCATCCGCTGAGGCCGCTTGTAAACATGCACTGGCTCATGGGGATGTCGCTGCACTCCATCGAGCCAGGCGCGAGACACGCAAAACGTTTCGCTGGCCCAATCCAGCAACGCCGGAGTCAATACGGCCTTCAGCTTGTCAGCACTTGAAAATGCAGTCATCGGAATGGCGAACTGCGGAGGCAAGATCCGAACGATTTGTTGACGCGGTATCTCATGACGTTCAAACAGCATCAGCATTCGCTGCGCCTGAGAGTGAACAACGTCTTGCCTGTCGGACCACCAACTCTTGACCTTAGCGATGCCTTCCACACCTTGCTTCAAGGCACTGATGACCCCAGTGATGTACTCGATCAAGCTTGCTCCCTTGTTTTGTTAACGCCCATCCCATTAATGGAAAACGCCCGGACGGTGCCGGGCGTTTTTACATCAACAAGTGTTCGACCAGGTCAAACGTCAATATTCGCCGCCCGCAGCGCATTGCTCTCAATAAACTCCCTGCGCGGCTCAACCTCATCCCCCATCAGCATCACAAAAACCCGATCAGCCTCGATCGCATCTTCAATCTGCACGCGCAGCAGCCGCCGCACGGTCGGGTCCATCGTGGTCTCCCACAACTGCGCCGGGTTCATCTCGCCCAGCCCCTTGTAGCGCTGGCGCCCCACGGTGTTCTCGGCCTGTCCAATCAGCCACGCCATGGCCTCACGGAAGTCCTTCACGCGCGCTTCCTTCTGGCGATCGCCTTCCCCACGCTTCACCACCGAATCAGCGCCCAGCAGCCCATTGAAGGTCGTGCCAGCCGTGCTCAAGGCCGCGTAATCAGCCCCATGCATGAAGTCAGCTGTGATGATGCTGCTCTTCACATTGCCGTGGTAAATGCGGCTGATGCGCAGCACATGCTTGTCGGTGCGCTCATCAAACTCGGCGGTCACTTCGGCATCGTGCAGCCCGGCCTTCAAGGCCACGGCGCTGGCCTCGGCCTGCTCCAGGGTGTCCAGGTTCAGGGTCAGGCCATTGGCCATGGCGCGCAGGGCGTCCACGTCCATCCACTTGCTCAAACGGTTGACCACGTCATTGGCCAGCACATAGGCCTTGGCCAGTTCCACCAAAGGCTCGCCGCTGATGGCAGGCTTGCCGGCGCCAGGTTCGATCAAGGCCGTGTCCAGCGCCACCTTCATCAGGTAGGTGTCCAGGTCGTGCGCATCCTTCAGGTACTGCTCGTGCTTGCCATGCTTGACCTTGTACAGCGGCGGTTGCGCGATGTAGATGTGCCCACGCTCCACCAGCTCGGGCATCTGCCGGAAGAAGAAGGTCAGCAGCAGGGTGCGGATGTGCGCGCCGTCCACGTCGGCGTCGGTCATGATGATGATGCGGTGGTAGCGCAGCTTGTCCGGGTTGAAGTCGTCGGTGCCGCCGCCCTTGCCAATGCCGGTGCCCAAGGCCGTGATCAGCGTGATGATTTCATTGCTGGTCAGCAGCTTTTCGTAGCGGGCTTTTTCCACGTTCAGGATCTTGCCGCGCAGGGGCAGGATCGCCTGGAACTTGCGGTCGCGGCCCTGCTTGGCAGAGCCACCGGCGGAGTCACCCTCCACGATGTAGATCTCGCACATCGCCGGGTCTTTTTCCTGGCAGTCGGCCAACTTGCCGGGCAGGCCCATGCCATCGAGCACGCCCTTGCGGCGCGTCATTTCACGGGCCTTGCGGGCAGCCTCACGCGCACGCGCGGCTTCCACGATCTTGCCGCAGATGATCTTGGCGTCGATGGGGTTCTCGAGCAGCCAGTCGGTCAGCAAGCGCGACACGATGTCTTCAACGGGCGCACGCACTTCCGACGACACCAGCTTGTCTTTCGTCTGGCTGCTGAACTTGGGCTCGGGCACCTTGACGGACACCACGCAGGCCAGGCCTTCGCGCATGTCGTCGCCGGCCACTTCCACCTTGGCCTTCTTGGCCAGCTCGTTGTCTTCGATGTACTTGTTGATGACGCGGGTCATCGCGGCGCGCAGGCCGGTCAGGTGGGTGCCACCATCCCGCTGGGGGATGTTGTTGGTGAAGCAGAGCACGTTCTCGTTGTAGCTCTCGTTCCACTGCATGGCCACCTCGACACCCACGTTGGTGCCGAACTCGGACACCTTGTCGCCCTGCGCGTGGAACACGTTGGGGTTGAGGATCTTCTTGCCGTTGTTGATGTATTCAACGAAGCCCTTGACCCCGCCGATGTAGGCGAAGTTGTCTTCCTTGTTGTTGCGCTCGTCGATCAGGCGGATCTTCACGCCGTTGTTCAAGAACGAGAGTTCGCGCAGGCGCTTGGCCAGGATCTCGTAGTGAAAATCAATGTTGTTGAAGATCTCGTCGTCGGGCAGGAAGTGCACTTCGGTGCCGCGCTTCTCCGTCTCACCGGTGATGCGCAGGGGGCTGACTTCAACCTGGCCGCCTTTGCCGTCGTCGCGCATTTCCAGCAGGCGGTCTTGCGGGATGCCTTGCTTGAATTCGATCAGGTGGGCCTTGCCATCGCGGCGCACCGTCAGGCGCAACCACTTGCTGAGCGCGTTCACGCAGCTCACGCCCACGCCGTGCAGGCCGCCCGACACCTTGTAGCTGTTCTGGTTGAACTTGCCGCCGGCGTGCAACTCGGTCAGGGCGATTTCAGCAGCCGAGCGCTTGGGCTCGTGCTTGTCGTCCATCTTCACCCCGGTGGGGATGCCGCGGCCGTTGTCGGTCACGCTGATGGAGTTGTCGGTGTGGATGGTCACGACGATGTCGTCGCAATGGCCAGCCAGGGCTTCGTCGATGGAGTTGTCGACCACCTCGAACACCAGGTGGTGCAGGCCGGTGCCATCGGACGTGTCGCCGATGTACATGCCGGGGCGTTTGCGAACGGCTTCCAGGCCTTCCAGGATCTGGATGCTGCCCTCGCCATAACCGGCCGAGATCTGCGCTTCGGTTTGTGGCACGACGATGGGGTCGGGCGTGACGTCAAATTGCTGCACGGGAATCAGAGGGGTGTCGCTCATGGGAGGCCCAGAAAAGGAAAGAGCCCGGACAAGGTGGTCCGAGCTCCCCATTTTACCGTTTTTCACCCCTCGAATCCGGGGTGTTTCACGGGGGAAATCAGGCGCGGCGGGCCCTGCTGCCGCGCCAGGCGATCAAACCCAGTCCCATCCCCATCAAGGCGAAAGTGCCGGGTTCGGGAATGCCAGGCACCTGGGGCACTTCGGGCACCAATGCAGGCGTGAACGACAGCGAGTTCTGGCTTCCGACGTACAGCGAGAACACGCCACCACGCTCTTCCGCGCTGGCGTTGGCCACCTGGATGCTGAAGGACTGCTGCAGGCTGTCTGCCAGCAGTTCACCTTCACCGATCACGAAGCCGTTCTGGTTGACGCCCTGGTGCGCCTCGACCGACACGTCGGCACCATCTTTGAGTTCGGGCTGGAAATCCCCGGTGACGGACGAGAAACCGGCATTGGCCAGCAGTTCCACCGTGACCGAAGCGTAGCTGTCCAGCTGCAAACCGTAGGCATTGTCTTTCGCGCCTTGCAGCAGGGAGCCTTGTCCCAGCTGGGTCAGGTCCACCTGGGTCGAGACCTGTGCGTTGCCTTCGACCACCAGGGCGGTGTGGGGCGACAGCGTCCAGCTGAACCCGCCATCGGGGAAGGGGATGCCTTCTTGCACACCGCCGCCGTAGGCCGTGAACACCACCGCGCCGTTGTAGTAAACGCCGTTGTAGGCGGTGCTGGTGTCGACCACCAGGTCCTGAACGTTCAGGCTGTTCAACTGCGCCGAGGTGCGGAAGTTGCCGTCATTCGAGGCCAGCAGTCCCGGGCCGGACACGGTCTCGGGGGGCGCACTGAAGGCATCGCCCGCCGGAAGGCGGATCTGCGGGTTGTAGTTCTCGTCGGTGCCCACCACCAGGTAGTTCTGGTTGAAGTTGATCCATGGCGTGATGCCATCGTTCAAGTCCAGATCGACCAGTTTGTAGCTCAAACCCGTGAGGGTGGTCGAGGCACTGCTCAACGGGGCCGCCTGGGCGCCAGCGCACAAGGCGCATGCCAGGGCGATGGTTGGGATGGGAAATGCGCGTTTCATGGAAACTCCCTCTGAAATTAGTGCGCAGAGGGTACTTCAAGGCCACCCGAGGACAAACCACCCGTTTGAATGGTCTTCGATCAATGTGTCATATGCGCATCGGCATCACGACGTACTTGAAACCTTCGATTTCCGGGTTGGTGATCAGCGCCGAACTGTTGCTGTCGTGCAGCGACACGGTCACCATGTCCTGGCTCATGTTGGCCAGCACGTCCATCAGGTAGCCCACGTTGAAACCGATCTCGAAGGCGTCGCCGCCGTAATCGATTTCAAGTTCTTCCTTGGCCTCTTCCTGCTCGGCATTGCTGGAGGCGATGCCCAGGGTGCCCGGCGACACATTCAGGCGCACGCCCTTGAACTTCTCGCTGGTCAGGATGGCGGCGCGTTGCAGGCTTGACAACAGCGTGGCGCGGCCCAGGGTGATGTGGTTCTTGTGGTTCTTGGGGATGACGCGGTTGTAGTCGGGGAACTTGCCCTCGACCAGCTTGGTCACGAACTCCAGGCCCCCGAAGTTGAACTTGGCCTGGTTGCCGGCGAAGCGCATCTCGATCTGCTGCTCTTCTTCGGCACCCTTGGCGTCGTCCTTCAGCAGGCGTTGCAGCTCCAGCACCGTCTTGCGCGGCAGGATGACTTCCTGCTTGGGCATCTCGACTTCGAGCGTGGCTTGCGCCAGGGCCAGCCGGTGGCCATCGGTGGCGACCAGGGTCAAGGTCTTGCCTTCGGCGACGAACAAGATGCCGTTGAGGTAGTAGCGGATGTCGTGCACCGCCATTGAGAAGTGCACCTGGCCGATCAGGCTCTTGAGCGTCTTTTGCGGCACGCTGAAGGCGGGTCCGAAATCGACGGCCTCTTGCACGAGGGGGAAGTCTTCGGCAGGCAGGGTCTGCAGGGTGAAGCGGCTCTTGCCGGCTTGCAGCGTCAGCTTGGCCTGGTTGGCGGTGAGTGAAACGAGTTGGTCGCTGGGCAGGCTCTTGAGGATGTCGATCAGTTTCTTGGCCCCGACGGTGACGGCGTAGTTGCCATCGTCCCCATCGAGTTGGGCTGCTGTGCGGACTTGGATTTCGAGGTCGCTGGTGGTGAATTCGACCGAGCCGCCCGTTTTGCGGATCAGCACGTTGGCCAAGATGGGCAGAGTATGGCGACGTTCGACGATACCGGCAACCACCTGCAGGGCTGAGAGAACTTTTTCTTGAGCTGCTTTCAACACAATCATTTCAGTCTTTCAAATTGGTCGTCGTAGTAGAGGGCCGCATTTTTTGTGAACAACGCTATTTTGTCTTGTTCCATCAATGGTTTAGACCAAGGACAAGCCTGTGGGTAGCACTGGCGGCGTTTTGGGGACAACAGACAACAACTTTGGAAAAAGCCCAGGGCCTGTGGATAAGCAGGTGCTTGTCCTTTATTTATCCACAACCTTGTTGGCTTGACATTCTCCACTGCTTCGGCGTTGCTTCCCGTGTCAGCCTTTGAGCGTCTGTTCGAGCACGTGCAATTGCTGGTTCAGTTCGGAGTCCTTGCCCCGCTCGCCGCCGATCTTGCGCACGGCGTGCAGCACCGTGGTGTGGTCGCGGCCACCGAAGAGCTCGCCGATCTCGGGCAGGCTCTTTTGCGTCAGTTCCTTGGCCAGGTACATGGCGATCTGGCGTGGGCGGGCGATGCTGGCCGGGCGCTTCTTGCTGTACATGTCGGCCACCTTGATCTTGTAGAAGTCGGCCACCGTTTTCTGGATGTTCTCGACGCTGATCTGGCGGTTCTGGATGGACAGCAGGTCCTTGAGCGACTCGCGGGCCAGGGCGATGGTGATTTCTTTGTGGTTGAACTTGGCGAAGGCCAGCACCTTGCGCAGCGCGCCTTCGAGCTCGCGCACATTGGCGCGCACGTTCTTGGCGATGAAGAAGGCCACGTCTTCCGGCATCGTGATCGCTTCGAGGTCGGCCTTCTTGATCAGGATGGCGACGCGCATTTCCAGCTCGGGCGGCTCGATGGCCACGGTCAGGCCGGCATCGAAGCGCGAGGTCAGGCGTTCATCGATGTTGACCAGGCCCTTGGGGTAGGTGTCGCTGGTCATGATGATGTGCGCCTTCTTGGCCAGCAGGGCTTCGAAGGCGTTGAAGAATTCTTCCTGGGTGCGGTCCTTGCCGGCGAAGAACTGCACATCGTCGATCAGCAACAGGTCGAGCTGGTGGTACTTGGCCTTCAGTTCGTCAAACGTCTTGCGCTGGTAGTTCTTGACCACGTCGGAAATGAACTGCTCGGCGTGCAGGTAGAGGATGCGCGCGTCGGGCTTGTCGGCCAGCAAGGCGTTGCCCACGGCGTTCATCAGGTGGGTCTTGCCCAGGCCGACGCCGCCGTAGATGAACAGCGGGTTGTACATGTGGCCTGGGGCGCCGGCCACGTGCAGGGCGGCGGTGCGGGCCATCTGGTTGGCGCGGCCGGGCACCAGGGTGTCGAAGGTGAGGGCCGGGTTCAGGCCCATGACCTGCGGGTGGGCGCGTTGGGTGTTTTCTTGAAGGCGCTGGGGCTGTTGATAACCTGGGCCGTGGCTGGCTGGGCCCTGCGTCATGTGGCCGCCGCTTTGGCCGCCGTTGTAAGGCTGGTAGCCCCCTGGTGTGGCATTGGCCGGCAGGCTCAGACCGGTGGGGCTGCCCATGCCGGGCATGGCCATGGCGGGTCGGGGGGCCGCGGCGCGCACGGCCAGGGCCAGGTCGACCTTGACGGGGCCGCCGGTCAACTCGCCGACGATGGCCTCGAGGCGGGCACTGTACTGGGTGCGGATCCAATCCAGCATGAAGCGGTTGGCCACGCGCACGCTGACCACGGTGTGGCCGTCTTGGAGGCTGATGTCGGCCGGCGGCAGAGGCCGGATCCAGGTGTTGAACTGCTGCTCGGGCAGCTCGGTGGCCAGGCGCTCGCAACTGCGTTGCCACAGACTCGACAGGTCGGCGGAGGGGTGGCTGGCGGCGCTGGATTCAAACGCACTCATGGGTGTGGACAAGTCCTGAAGTGGGCCGGCAATTCTACGTGCGACCGGCGCCTTCCAACACAGGTTATCCACAGATTTTTACCCAGGGTTGTCCAGGTGGGGCGCGGCACCCCTGAGCCCAGGGCATTGACCAAAGCCTCAAGTTTTGCTGTAATCGCGGGTTCGACCGGCCACAGGCTGGAAATCCTTGCGCGGCAATTGCATCGCCAAGGTAAAAAACTTGCAAATTAATTGCAGAAGAAGGATTGATCATGAAGCGTACTTACCAGCCCTCGAAGACCCGCCGCGCCCGCACCCACGGTTTCCTGGTCCGCATGAAGACCAAGGGTGGCCGCAAGGTCATCAACGCACGCCGCGCCAAGGGCCGCGCTCGCCTGGCTGTCTAAGCTGTCGCAGGCCTGGCTCGGACACCCCTGTGCCTGGGCCCAGCCTGAAAGCCGCCGAGTTTCAGAAGGCACTGGGCACCCGCCCAGTGGCGCGCACGGTTCATTTTGTGCTGCACCACCTGCCACACACCGAGGCCAAGCCGGCTGAACCGCCGGAGTTGTCAACAGCCCCAGGCCCACAGCCTGTGGGGGGTGTGGATGAGTCCTCCGTTCCCCTGGAGTTGCCAGACTGGCGACTCGGCTTGGTGCTGCCTAAAAAACTGGCACGCCGCTCGGTGACCCGCTCCTTGTTGCGGCACCAGGCGCGCGCCGCTGCGGCCCGCCATGCGCCGCAGATCGCCAGCACCGCCTGGGCACCCCAGCATCCCTCCGATGCCTGGGTGTTGCGCCTGCGCGCGCCTTTCGACCGCCAACAGTTTCCCAGTGCCGCTTCAGAAGCGCTGAACCGCGTGGTTCGCCTGGAGCTGGACACCTTGTGGGCGGCGCTGTGCGCCAAATCCCGGCCATGATCATCTTTCGGTGGCTCAGGTCTGGGATACTCGCGGTGCTCCTGGCCCTGGTCAAGGGTTACCGGTTTTTCCTGAGCCCCTGGTTGGGCTCGGCTTGCCGTTTCACCCCCACCTGTTCCCTGTACGCCTTGCAGGCGCTTGAGCGCCATGGCCCGGCGGCGGGCACTTACCTGGCGGCGCGGCGCCTCGTGCGCTGCCACCCGGGTTGTCCAGGTGGGCATGATCCCGTGCCGGAACGGCGCGTGGGGCTGTTTTCTTTCTCTTCCAACATTCCGTCAGACCAAGCTCACCCATGAATGATTTGCGTCGCACCCTGTTGTGGTCGGTGTTTGCCGTCTCACTGTTGATGATGTGGGATGGTTGGTTGCGCCACACCGGCCAGCCTTCCCTGTTCGCGCCGCCCGCGCCTCAAGCCACCGCCGCGGCCGAGCCCCAGGGCGCCGGCAGTGGTGCGGCCAGCCTGCCCAAGGCCGTGGCCACGCCGGGCACGGCCGCCGCTGCGGCCACCGCACCGGGTGTGGCCGCGTCGGGGCCGGCCCAGCATGAACTGGTGACCTTCACCACCGACGTGGCCAAGGTCACGCTGGACACGCAAGGTGGCGACGTGGTCAAGGTCGAGTTGCTCAAGCACCTGGACCAGGACGATGCCAGCAAGAACATGGTCGTGCTGGACCAGACCCCCAGCCACACCTACGTGGCACAAACCGGTCTGATCGGTGGCGGCAGCGCCGAGCGCCTGCCCACGCACCTGACCCCCATGACCATCCTGACGCCGGAGCGCACGCTGGCCAATGGCGCCGACGCCCTGGTGGTCAAGCTGGAATCGGCCCCGGTCGATGGCGTGAAGCTGATCAAGACCTACACCTTCAAGCGTGGCGACTACGCCATCGGCGTGAAGCAGGACGTGGTCAATGGTTCCGCCGCGACGGTGCACCCGCAGCTCTACCTGCAACTGACCCGCGATGGCAAGCAGCCCGTGCAGGCTGGCCCCAGCTTCTTGATGGGCCCCACCGCCTACACCGGCCCGGCCATCTACTCGGCCAAGTCCAAGTACCAGAAGGTGGACTTCAAGCACTTGGACGAGAAGACCGCCGAGTTCGAGAAGAACGACACCCACGGCTGGGTGGCGATGGTGCAGCACTACTTCGCCTCGGCCTGGTTGCACAACGACGCCGCAGAACGCACCTTCTTCGTCGACAAGACGGGCCCCAACCTGTACCGCACCGGCATGCTCTTCCCGCTGGGCGACCTGGCGGCTGGCCAGACCAAGTCTTTCGACGCGGTCCTGTTCGTCGGCCCGCAAGAAGAAAACAAGCTGTCGGTCCTGGCCCCGGGCCTGGAACTGGTGAAGGACTACGGTTGGCAGCGCGTGCTGGCCGAGCCCTTGTTCTGGCTGCTGGATCAGCTGCACAAGCTGATCGGCAACTGGGGCTGGGCGATCGTGGCCCTGGTGGTGTTGCTCAAGGCGGCCTTTTACTGGCTGAACGCCAAGGCCTACCAATCGATGGCCAAGATGAAGGCGCTGAACCCGCGCATCCAGGCCATGCGCGAAAGCCTGAAGGACAACCCGCAGCAGATGCAGCAGGAAATGCTGAAGATCTACCGCGAAGAGAAGGTCAACCCGATCGGCGGTTGCCTCCCCATCCTGATCCAGATCCCGGTGTTCATCTCGCTGTATTCGGTGCTGCTGTCCAGCGTCGAAATGCGCAACGCGCCCTGGATCGGCTGGATCCACGACCTGTCGGTCAAGGACCCCTTCTTCGTGCTGCCCGCGCTGATGACGGCCTCGACCCTGTTGCAGACCTGGCTGAACCCCACGCCACCTGATCCTGTCCAGGCCAAGATGATGTGGATCATGCCGATGCTGTTCTCGGTGATGTTCTTCTTCTTCCCCTCAGGCTTGGTGCTGTACTGGCTGACCAACAACATCCTGTCGATCGCCCAGCAGTGGATGATCAACCGGAAGATCGAAGCCGCGGCCGGGAAGTAGAAACGGCCCTTGCTTGAAAAAGCCGCCTGGTCACGACACCAAGGCGGCTTTTTTGTGGGCGTTTACTTGGCTGACTGCCTGCTGGCTGTGCGGGCTCAGTCGCCCGTGTGGCGGTTGAGGATCATGGCCGAGGCGAAGATGGCGGCCAGGGCCAATGGCCACAAGGATGGCTCACGCACCGTGCTGCTGCTGAACATCAGCCATTCGTTGAGGATGTGCATCATGACCCGACTCCCGTTTTGGCGACCACGCTGTGGCCTGAGTCGCCATGGTCAGAGAGCACCGTGACAGCACGATGACGCGGGGCTTGGTCCGCGGGTGGGGCCTTTGTCAGGCCGTGACGCTGTCCCCGGCGTTGTCCTGCGCGGGGGTGACCGGCGTGGCCACCGTGGCCGTCGGCCGTGGGTTGGTGGACGTGGGCGGGATGTGCGCCAGGGGGTCGTCGGCCAGTTGCCGGGCCTTCATGCGCTTCCAGGTCAAAGGCACGAAGAGCTGGCCGAAGAAGTGGTGGACGGGGTAGTGGTTCTCGTTGAACAGGCCCATTTTGGCGGGGCGCTTCTGGCCGCGCGGCTTGTACACGAAGGTGCCGAAAAGGTGGTCCCACAGCATGAAGACGCTGAAGTTCTTGGCCTCGTCGATCTTGTCGGAGTGGTGCCAGCGGTGCACTTCGTTCGTGCCGATGACGTAGTTCAGCACGCCGAACTTGAAGTCGACGTTCATGTGGGTGATCGTGGCCAGGATGCTGCCGATCACGCCGCTCATGATGAAGGCCTCCTGGCTGACACCGGTCTGGAAGACGACGAAGGCGGGCACGATGCGGCGCCAGATCAGGTCGACCGGGTGGGTGCGGCTGGCGTTGACCACGCTGAGGCGGTGGGCGCTGTGGTGCACGCTGTGCATGCGCCAGAAAAAATCGACCTCGTGCGCCATGCGGTGCGTGACGTAGAACATGAAGTCGAACACGAGGTAGGAAATGGCGACCTGGGCAGCGAAAGGCAGGTGGCGCGCGGCCAGGTGTTCGCCTAGGATGCCGTAGTGGAAGAGCAGGCCCGACCCCGTGGCCGCGATCAGCGCGTGGGTGAGCACGTTCTGCAGACCGGACACGGCGAACATGGCGCCGTTGTTGAGCGCGTCGGTGAAGACCTCGTTCTTTTCGAATTGGTTGGCCTGCTCTGGCCAGACATACTGCAAGGCCGTGCAGAGCAGGTAATAGGGGATCAGGTAATAAGTCGCGACCTTGCCGGCGTCGAAATCGAAGGCGAGCACCGAGATGATGCCGCCCGCGACGGCACCGAACAGAAAGCCCCAACTGGCCAGGATTTTGAACACGACGAGACCCCATGAACTGCGCGTGATAGACCGGGCGAGTTTATGACGGGGAGCGTTTCATGGGCAGAGGGGCTTCCCCAGGAGGGACAATCGGTCTTTTCCCGTGTGTGAGAAAGTGAACAGCAGCATGTCGTGGACGGATCGCAGCAGTCCCATCGTGGCCGTGGCCACCGCACCAGGCCGGGGCGCGGTGGGCATCGTGCGGGTGTCGGGCCGGGGCCTGGCGCCTTTGGCGCGGGCCTTGTGCGGCCGCGAGCTGGCCCCTCGGCAGGCCACCTACGGCCCGATTCGCGACGCGAAAGGCGAGGCCATCGACCATGGGCTGGCGATTTTCTTCCCCGGACCGAACAGCTTCACGGGCGAGGACGTCCTGGAATTGCAGGCTCACGGGGGCCCGGTGGTGCTGCAGCTGTTGCTGGCGCGCTGCCTGGAAGCGGCGCGCGAACCGGTGGTGGGCGAAGACGGCCCGCAGCGCCTGCCCGGCCTGCGCGTGGCCGAACCCGGCGAGTTCACGCAACGGGCTTTCCTGAACGACAAGATCGACCTGGCCCAGGCCGAGGCCATCGCCGACCTGATCGACGCCAGCACCGAGGCCGCGGCGCGTTCGGCCACGCGTTCGCTGGGCGGGGCGTTTTCGAAAGAGATCGAAGCCCTGCGCGACCAGCTCATCAACCTGCGCATGCTGGTCGAGGCCACCCTGGATTTTCCGGAAGAAGAAATTGATTTCCTGGAAAAGGCCGATGCGCGTGGTCGCTTGAACCGGGTGGCCGCCACCTTGGACAGGGTCTTGCAGCAGGCGAAGCAGGGCGCCCTGCTGCGCGAGGGCCTGCAGGTGGTGCTGGCCGGCCAGCCCAACGCGGGCAAGAGTTCACTGCTCAATGCGCTGGCCGGGGCCGAACTGGCCATCGTCACGCCGATCGCCGGCACCACGCGGGACAAGGTGAGCCAGACCATCCAGATCGAAGGCGTGCCCTTGCACTTGATCGACACGGCCGGCTTGCGCGCCGAACACGAGGCCAGTGACGAGGTGGAGCGCATCGGCATGGCGCGCAGTTGGGAGGCCATTGCCCAGGCCGACGCGGTGCTGTTCCTGCACGACCTGACGCGCAGCCAGGAGGCGGCCTATGCGCAAGCCGACGTCGACATCGCGGGCAAGTTGCCGGGAAGCGTGCCGGTGATCCACGTGTTCAACAAGGCGGACAGCGTGGCGGTGGGCAACTTGCAAACTTTGGCGCATGAGCCCGAGGGCCCGGTGCTGGCCTTGTCGGCCAAGACCGGCGATGGCCTGGAGGCCTTGCGCCGCCTGCTGCTGGAGCAGGCCGGCTGGCAGGCCGCGCCGGAGGGCGTGTTCATCGCCCGGCAGCGGCACGTGCAAGCCTTGCGCCTGGCGCGCGAACACCTGGAACAGGCTCGAGCGCATGCGGCGATGGCGGACGGCGCGCTGGATTTGCTGGCCGAAGAGCTGCGACTGGCCCACAACGCCCTGGGCGCGATCACGGGTGCTTTCACCCCGGATGACCTGCTGGGTGAGATCTTTACCCGGTTTTGCATCGGCAAGTGACGGCCCACTGGCCAGCAAGCAGGGGTTGCTGCGAAATAGCCACCACGAGCCCGTCTGGATCGTATAAATTTGGGCGATTGTGCGCTGCAGCGCAACCTTTGAGGAAACGATGGAAGTCACTGAACTGGTTCAGGCCATCCAGACTCTGAACACCGAAGATGTGTTTCGGCCCCGTCTGGATGCCCAGCAATGGCGGACGTTTTGCCAGTACCTGACCCGGCACGAATTGCGTTCTGGCGACCTGCTGGTCAAGCAAGGTGACCACGACCGCACGGTCTATTTTCTGGGACAGGGTTCCTTGCAGGTGTTCGTGACCGGTGGCGTGCCAGGTGCCGCGCGCATCGCCATCTTGAGGCCAGGATCGATGTGCGGCGAGCCCGGGCTGTTCGCCGACACCCCGCGCATGGCCAACATCGAGGCCATGACGGCCTGCGTGATTTTCGCCTTGCGCCTGCAGCGGTTTGAAGAGTTGATCGCCCGCGTGCCGGGCGTGGCCGTTGAAGTGATGCGCGCGGCCGGGGGCGTCATGGCCACCCGGATGCGCGCCAATCTGCAGCGCCAGGTGCCGTCGGCCTGAAGCGCTCCAAAAAATGAGGGAGTTGGGTCAGGATGTTGATCAGCCAAGAGTTGCGCCGCCCGACGATTCTGGTGGCTGACGATTCACCCCAGAACATCGAGTTGCTGTCGAGGGTGCTGGGACAAGAGTATCGAATCAAGGTCGCGACCTCGGGCGAAAAGGCCCTGAAGATCGCGTACTCCGACGAGCCGCCGGATTTGATTCTGCTCGACATCATGATGCCCGACCTGAGCGGTTTGCAGGTGTGCCAGCGCATCAAGGCCAACCCGGACCGGCGCCGCATCCCCATCATCTTCGTGACCGCCATGACCACGGTCGAGGACGAGAGCCTGGGCCTGGCCATGGGCGCGGTCGACTACATCTCCAAGCCCATCAGCCCGCCCCTGGTGCAGGCGCGCGTGCGCACGCACCTGGCATTGCACGACCAGGCCCGAGAGCTGGAGCGCATGGTGGCGCAGCGCACCGCCGAGCTGGTGGCCACGCGCCAGCAGATCATCCGCCGCCTGGGCCGCGCCGCCGAGTTCAAGGACAACGAGACGGGCAACCACGTGGTCCGCATGAGCCACATCGCGCGCCTGGTGGCGCAGCAGGCGGGCCTGGGGCCCGAGGCCGTGCAACTGGTGTTCCAGACCGCGGCCATGCACGACCTGGGCAAGATCGGCGTGCCCGACCGCATCCTGCTCAAGCCCGGCCCACTGACCGAGGACGAGTGGGTGATCATGCGCCAGCACGCGCAGATCGGCGCCGACATCATCGGCCGGCACGACAACGAGTTGCTGGCCACGGCCCGCGCCATCGCGCTCACGCACCACGAGAAGTGGGACGGCACCGGCTACCCGCAGGGCCTGAAGGGCGAGCAGATCCCGCTGTACGGGCGCATCGTGGCCATCGCCGATGTGTTCGACGCCTTGATGACGCGGCGGCCCTACAAGGGGCCGCTGCCCGCCGCCGAGTCGCTGGCCATCATGGCTGAGCAAAAGGGCAAGCACTTCGACCCGATGCTGCTGGACTGCTTCTTCCAGCAGCAGTTCGAGATCCTCAGGGTCATGGAGCTGTACTCGGATGACCGGGGCGCGATGACCGACCAGTGAGGCCGCGCCAAGCCGCGCGCCATCAGGCTTCTTGCCGGATCCCCTTGAGCACCGAGCCGGCGGCGTCGAAGTCGTAGCGGCTGAGGGCGTCGCTCAGGTCGCGGACGCTGGACAGTTGCGACAAGCCCGGCCAACCCTCCACCAGGTCCTGGATCAGGTCTTGGGCCTGTGCGTCGTTGTCGTCGATCAACTGGGCCAGCTTGAGCCATTGGCCCTGGATGACGGGGTCGCGCAGCAGGGGGGTGGCGTCGGCCGCCTCGGTCTGGGCGGGTTGCACCAGGGCGCGGATGTCGCTGCGCACGGCGTTCAGGGCCGACAAGGTTTGGGCCAGGGCCGTTTCGAGGCTGGCGTCGGTGCCGGCCTGGCAGGCGGTTTCCAGCTCGGCGGACGCGTGCTGCAAAGCCATGGCCCCGATGTTGCCGGCCAGGCCCTTGAGGGTGTGCGCCAGGCGCAAGGCGGCCTCCGGGTCCTGGTCGCGCAGCGCGTGTGAAAACTGCGTGCCGAAGTCCTGCTGGGTCTTGTCGAAGCCTTTGAGCAATCGCCGGTACAGGTCGAGGTTGCCCAAGCAGCGGGCGATGCCGTCGGTGGTGTCCAGCGTGGTGAGGGCGGCCTCGGGGTTCAGGCCGTGGGCCTTTTCAAGGTGCAGCTGGTGGCTGGCCTTGGGGTTGGACGCGGGGTGCGCCGGCACGATCCAGCGGGCCATGATGTTGAACATCTGGGTCAAGTCGAGCGGCTTGGTGATGTGGTCGTTCATGCCGCTTTGCAGCACGCGGTCGCGGTCCGAGGCCATGGCGCTGGCGGTCATGGCGATGATGGGCAGGTTCTGCCATTCGGGCCGGGCGCGGATGCGTTCGGTGGCGGTGTAGCCGTCCATCACGGGCATCTGGCAGTCCATCAGGATGCCGTCGAACTGGGCGCCGGCTTCCAGCTTGTCGAGCGCCTCGCGGCCATTGACGGCGGTGACGACCTGGATGCCAGCACGTTCCAGCAGGTCGCAAGCCAGCTCCTGGTTCAGGGGCTGGTCTTCCACCAGCAGCAGGCGGGCGCCAGCCAGTTGGCGCTGGGCCACTTCCAAAATCTTGCTGGTGTGGTGGGCGGTGGTGGGCACTTCGGTGCTCTGGCCCAAGGCGCGCGAGATGCCGTCGTGCAGGGTCGAGGGGGTGACGGGCTTGTTGAGCACGCCGGCCAGGCCCACGCCCTGTGAAGCGCGCAGGGCTTCATCGCGCGCGAAGGCGGTCACCAGCAGCACGCAGGGCCGGTGCTCGGGGGGCATGCTCAGGGCCTCGCGGGCAAAGGTGATGCCGTCCATGCCGGGCATCTTCCAGTCGGTCAGCAGCAGGTGGTGGGCCTGGCCAGCCTGCTGGGCCTCGCGCATGCTTTGCAGGGCCTGCTCGCCACCGGTGGCGACTTCGACGTTCAGGCCCAGGCGGCGCATCATGTCGCCCAGCACTTCGCGCGCGGTGGGGTTGTCGTCGACCAGCAGCACGCGGCGGCCTTGCAGCTCGCTGGCCAGCAGGGCGCGCCGTGGCAGGGCTTGCGATTGCAGGCCGAAGCGCGCGGTGAAGTGGAAGGTGGAGCCCTTGCCCACCTGGCTGTCGACCCAGATCTTGCCGCCCATCATCTCAACCAGCTGGCGCGAGATGGTCAGGCCCAGGCCGGTGCCGCCGTATTGGCGTGTGGTCGAGCTGTCGCCTTGGGTGAAGGGCTGGAACAGGCGCTCGAGCAACTCGGGCGACATGCCGATGCCGGAGTCGCGCACCCAGAAGTGCAGCTCGACCCGGTCGGCCTCGAGGCGGCGCACTTCGACGCCGATGAGCACGTCGCCGCCATGCGTGAACTTGATGGCGTTGGTGCCCAGGTTGATGAGCACCTGGCCCAGGCGCATCGGGTCGCCGACCAGGGCGGTGGGGATGTCGGGGTCGGCGGTGAAGAGCAGCTCCAGGCCTTTCTCTTCGGCCTTCACGCCCAGCACATCGGACATGTTGTTGACGACCTGCTCCAGCTGGAAATCGGCCGACTCCAGTTCGAGCTTGCCCGATTCGATCTTGGACACGTCGAGGATGTCGTTGATGACCTGCAGCAGGTTGCCGGCCGCGCGGTGCGCCTTCTCGACGTAGTTGCGCGCGCGGCCGGACAGGTCTTCCATCAAGGCCAGGTGGGTCATGCCCATCACGGCGTTCATGGGGGTGCGGATCTCGTGCGACATGTTGGCCAGGAAGCGCGACTTGGCGTGCATGGCGGCTTCGGCGGCCTGCTTGGCTTCGCGCATGGCGGCCTCGGCCTGCTTGCGTGGGGTGATGTCCTGCATGATGGTGCAGAGCTGGCGCTGGCCCCGGTCTTCGAAAGGGATGACGACCATCTCGGCGTCGAAGAGTTCACCGTCCAGGCGCGTGTGCTTCCATTCGAAGCGGAAGATCTCGCGCTGCGCGATCTTGCTCAGGATCTCGGCGCTGCTTTGCCGCAAGGCCAGGTCGTCCTTGGGGATGGCTTGGCTCAGGGGTGGGTCGGTGGGTTTGAGGCCCAGCAAGGCCTGCTCGGTGCTGGCGCCGAACATGGCCACCGCCGCGGCGTTGGCGCGGGTGATGTGGTTCTGGTCGTCGAAGAACAGGAAGCCCAGCGGGGCATGGTTGAACACCGCCTCCGAGCGGGCCTGGGCCTGTCGCTGGTCGGTCGCATCCTGCCAGTAGCCGTTGTAGGTGATGTCGCCGTTCTCGTGGTGAGTGGGCGTGCCTTCGCAGCGCACCCAGCGGTTCTTGCCACCGATGGTGATGGCGAACTCGATGCAATCGTTGGGCGGCAGCAGGGGCGACAGGCCGGCCAGGCGCCAGGGCAGCTCGGGGTCTTCTTTCAGGGCCACGGCATCGACGCCGAGCACGGCCTTCAAGCCTTGTCCGATGAAGGTGAAATGGCCGGCGCCCAGGGCGGGTTGTTCGTAGCGGAACACGACCAGGGGCAAGGCGTGCGCCATGTTGCTGAGGTCGGTCTGGGCCTGGGTCAGTTCGCGCAGGCGGTGCGAGCGCTGGCGCAGGTAGGCCATGGCCCAGTAGCCCGAGACCAGCACCAGCGCGGCCCCGATGGCCCAGCTCAGCACGGTGGTGTTCTCGTTGCCCAGGGGGGTCAGTGTCCAGGCGGTCAGGCCGCCATAGCTCAGGGCTTTCTGCTGAGCCAGGTAGCGCTGGCCCTGGATGGTGATCTGCGAGACGCTCTGGCCGCGCACCCGCAGGGGCGTCACCGTCCAGGGCAGGTCCTCCAGCTTGCGCATGTACAGGCGCTCGGCTTGCATGGCATCCATGGACATGGGGCCGTGCAATGGCGCGCGCTTGAGCGTTTCGATGCCCGCCCCGCCGACCAGCACCACGCCTTGCGCATCGGTCAGGAAGAGCAGGCGGTGCGGGTCGTCGAACAGGCGTTTCAGGGCATCGGTGTTCTGCTTGACCACGATGACGCCGGTGGTGTCTGCGCTTTGCGCCACCGCGCTGGCGAAGTAAAAGCCCGGGATGCGGGTGATGCGGCCCACCGCGAACTGCGTGCCGCTGCCGCTCTCGATCGCGTCGTTGAAATAGCGGCGGGTTCTGAAGTTGGCGCCGAGCACGTTCAGGGCTTCGTTGAGGCGGGCATTGGCCACCACGGTGCCGAACCGGTCGATCAGGTAGATGTCGTGGATGTTGAAGTCGTCGGCGGTCTGGCGCAGCAGCAGGGACAGGTCGCGCACGTCGGCGCGCTTGGACAATTCGGCTTGCAGGGGGCGGCGGTCGGCTTCTGTCAGGGTGGCGGAATTGGCCACCACCGAGTACTGCAGGAACTGGTGGACGGCGACCTGCCGGCCCAGGGCGCGGGGCAGGGCTTGCAGTTGCTGGAAGGTGAAGGCCAGGGAGTCGCTCAGGCTGTCGAGCCGGTGTTGCGAGCTCTGCAATTGCTCGGTGCGGTGGTCGTCGATGTCCTGCTGGGTCAGCCAGATCGCCCCGCCGGCCACCACGGCCGTCCAGACCATCGCCAGCCAGAGCCAACGCTTGCCTGCGACGGTGGGTCGCCCCTGCTGCGGGGATGTTGCCGAAGCCTCCATGGCCATGCTCTCCGGGTTTGGGTCGGTCCCAGGCCTCGCCGGAGCGTTGCCGGCTTGTCCTCAGCGGGCCAGTGTGCCCGGTCTTGATGCGGACAAGGTAGGGAATTGGCCCGGTCTTTCAGCCTTTGAGCAACACACTTTCGGCGCGGGCCAGGTTTTGCGGCCGGCCGGACAACACCAAGGTGTCGCCCGCCTCCAAAACCAGGGCGTGGTCGGGCTGGACCACGGCGCCATGCGCGCGCCGCACCGAGACCACGGCCACCTTCATTTCCTGCGCGGCCAGGGACTGGGCCAGGGTGTGCCCCACGCAGGCCGCGTTGGCGCCCAGGGTGACCGACTGCAGGCGCTGCAGTTCCATCTCGTCGACGGTGTCGTCGTCGCCGCCGTGGAAGTAGTCGCGCATGAGGCCGTAGCGGGCTTGCCGTTGCGTCTGCACCAGGCGGATCACGCGGCGCATGGGCACGCCCACCAGGGCCAGCGCTTGCGATGCCAGCATCAGTGACCCTTCGATGGCCTCGGGCACCACCACCGTGGCACCGGCGGCCTGCAGCTCGTCCAGGGCACTGTCGTCGATGGTGCGGACCAACACGGGGACTTCGGGCGCGTGCTCGTTGACCAGGTGCAGGATCTTCTTGGCCGAAGGGGTGTTGGGGTAGGTGATGACCACGGCGCTGGCCCGCGCCAGGCCCGCGGCCATCATGCTTTGCGGGCGGGTGGCATCGCCGAAGACCACGCTTTGGCCCGCCGCGGCGGCCTGCTGCACGCGGTCGGGGTCCAGGTCCAGCGCCATGTAGGGGATCTTTTCCAGGTCGAGCAGGCGCGCCAGGTTCTGGCCACTGCGCCCGTAGCCGCAAATGACGACGTGTTTCTCCGTGTTGATGGCCTTGGACGCGATCTTGGTCATGGCCAGCGATTGCATCAGCCAGTCGCTGGACGACAGCTTCATCACCACGCGGTTGCTGCCCAGGATGATGAAGGGCGTGGCGAGCATGGACAACACCATCGAGGCCAGCACGGGGCTCTGCGCGCGTTCGGGCAACAGGTGGTTGTCGGTGGCCAGTGACAGCAGCACGAAGCCGAACTCGCCGGCCTGCGCCAGGTAGAGGCCCGTGCGCAAGGCCACACCCGTGTCGGCCCCGAACACCTGGCGTGCCAGCGCGGCGATCAGGCCGAACTTGAACAGCACGGGCAAGGTGGTCAGCACGATGACCAGGCCCCAGCTGTCGACCACGCTGTGCCAGTCGAGCTTCATGCCGATGGTGATGAAGAACAAGCCCAGCAGCACGTCGTGGAAGGGACGGATGTCGGTTTCCACCTGGTGCTTGAATTCGGTCTCGGCGATCAGCATGCCGGCCAGGAAGGCGCCCAGCGCCATCGACAGACCGGCGTGCTCCGTCAACCACGACAGGCCCAGCGTGACCAGCAACAGGTTGAGCATGAACAGCTCTTCGCTCTTGCGGCGCGCCACCAAGGTCAGCCACCAGTGCATCACCTTCTGGCCGCCCACCAGCAGCAGGGTCAGCACCACGGCGGCCTTGGCGCCAGCGATGGCCAGGGTCTTGAGCAGGTCGCCACCGCTGTCGCCCAGGGCGGGGATCAGCACCAGCAGCGGCACCACGGCCAGATCCTGAAACAGCAGGATGCCCATGACGCGGCGGCCATGCTGGCTGTCGAGCTCCAGCCGCTCGGCCATCAGCTTGACGACGATGGCCGTGCTGCTCATGGCCAGCGCGCCACCCAGCGCCACCGCGCTTTGCCAGTTCACCGACCAACCCAGCAGGCCATGTTCGATGTTGAAATAAGGCAGCACGGCGTTGACCGCGAAGTAGCCTGCCAAGGTGGCCAGCATGGTGAAGCCCACCTGGCTGAAGCCCAGGCCGAACACCAGCGAGCGCATGCTCTTGAGCTTGGGCAGGTTGAACTCCAGCCCGATCACGAACATGAGGAAGACCACGCCGAACTCGGCCAGGTTGCGCACGCCAGCCGAGTCCTTGGCCAGGGCCAGTGCATTCGGCCCGATCACCACGCCCACGGCCAGGTAACCCAGCATCGGCGGCAACTTCAACAGGCGGAACAAGACCACGCCGACCACGGCGGCAAACAAGTACAAAAGCGCGAGGTCGAGCGTGCTGGCCATCTTGTCCCTAGAATCCTCTGATCCTAACCGGTGCGTTCATGACCCAATTGTCCCCATCTTCCTTCGTCGCCATGGCCCGCCAGGCGCTCGACATCGAGTCGCAGGCCTTGCAGGGCCTGCGTGACCGCCTGAATGGCGAGTCGGGCGAAGCCTTCGCGCGCGCCGTGCAGGCCGTCCTCGATTGCCAGGGCCGCGTGGTCGTCATGGGCATGGGCAAGAGCGGCCACGTGGGCCGCAAGATCGTGGCCACCCTGGCCTCCACCGGCACACCGGCCATGTTCGTGCACCCGGCCGAGGCCCACCACGGCGACCTGGGCATGGTCACGCCCGGTGATGTGGTGCTGGCCATTTCCAACTCCGGCGAAAGCGAGGAACTGACCGCGCTGCTGCCCTTGTTGAAACGCCAGGGCGTGCGCCTGCTGGCCATGACCGGCCGGCCGCAATCGTCTTTGGCCCGCCATGCCGACATCGTGCTGGACTGCGCCGTGGCCGTCGAGGCCTGCCCGCTGAACCTGGCGCCCACCGCCAGCACCACCGCGCAAATGGCCCTGGGCGATGCCCTGGCCGTGACCCTGCTCGAAGCCCGTGGCTTCAAGGCCGAAGACTTCGCCCGTTCGCACCCCGGCGGCGCACTGGGCCGCAAGCTGCTGACGCACTTGCGCGATGTCATGCGTTCGGGCGATGCCTTGCCGCGCGTTTCGCCGCAAGCACCCTTTGGCGACCTCATGCGCGAGATGAGCGCCAAGGGCCTGGGCGCCGCCATCGTCGTCGATGCTGCTGGCCGGCTGCTGGGCGTCTTCACCGATGGCGACCTGCGCCGCAAGATCGAAGCGGGGGTGGAATTGCGCAGCGCCACCGCCGAGCAACTCATGACCCCGGGCCCGCGCACCATCCGCGATGACGTGCTGGCCGCCGAGGCCGTGGCCCTGATGGAAACCCACCGCATCAACACCTTGCTGGTGGTCGATGCGCAGGGCGTGCTGACCGGGGCGGTCACCACCAACGACCTGATGCGCGCGAAGGTGATCTGACGATGCGAGCGCTTCAAGCCACCCTGTCGTTCTCGGCCGAGCTGAGGCCCACCGCGCGGGGCATCCGCGCCGCCATCTTCGACGTCGATGGCGTGCTGACCGATGGCGGCCTGTTCATCAGCGAAGCTGGTGAAACGCTCAAGGCCTTCAACGCGCTCGATGGCCATGGCCTCAAGCTCCTGGCCAAAGGCGGGATCACGCCCATCGTCATCACCGGCCGCGATTCGCCCGCGGTGCGCCGCCGCCTGAAAGACCTGGGCCTGGTCCACGCCGTCTTTGGGGCCCACGACAAGCTGGCCGCGGCCGAGCCCTTGCTGGCCTCGTTGGGCTTGGACTGGCCCGAGCTGGCCGTGATGGGCGACGACTGGCCCGACCTGCCCCTGATGCTGCGCGCGGGCTTCGCTTGCGCCCCGCCCAATGCCCACGCCGAAGTGCGCGCCATCGCCCACCACGTCACCGCTTTGCATGGCGGCCACGGCGCCGCGCGCGAGTGCTGCGACCTGCTGTTGTGGGCCACCGGCCGCTACGAAGCCTTGTTGCGCGGCCACCTCGAAACCCTGGACACCACGTCCAGCGGCGCCACGTCATGAACAAGCACGAGCGCTGGTTGACGCTGCTCGACCATGCCCGGTCCGCGGTGCCCGTGCTGATGCTGTCCGGCCTGGCCGGCTTCACCTGGTGGCTGGTGCAATCGGCACCCTCGCTGGATGGCGCGCGGCCCGCGGCCAAGGCCTCGTCCAGCCCCGACTACGAACTGCGCAAAGCCCGCATCGAGCGCTACAACCCCGAAGGCCGCCTGATCGCCATCCTGGACGGCGAAACCATGCGCCACTACGCCGACGGTGACCGCATCGAGGTCGATGCCGTGCAGTTGTCGGCCCGCGACCCCAAGGGGCAACTCGTCCAAGGCGTGGCCCGGCTGGGTGAAGCCAACGGCACGCAAGAGACGGTGGTGCTGCGCGGCGGCGCCCGCGTGGTGGCCACGCCGGCCTCGGGCGCGGTCGTCAACGGCTCGCGCGTGGACCAGTCGCCGGTGGTGTTCGAAGGCGAGGTGCTGCGCTTTGACACCCGAGGCCGTGTGGTGAGTTCAGAGCTGCCGGTCAAGATCACCCATGCCCAGGCGCAGGTGCAAGGTGGCAACCTGCGCTACGACGACAACACGCGGACGGTGCAGTTGGGCCAGCGCGTTCACGGGCGGTACGAAGCGCCTGCGCGGCGGTGAACGCGGCCCCGCTGGCTTACATCACCGGGGCCTCCAGTGGCCTGGGCCAGGCTTTGGCGGCCCGCTACCTGCGGGCCGGTTGGCGCGTGGCGCTGGTGGCCCGGCGCACCGACCAGATGACCGCCTGGGCCACCCGGCAAGGTTGGCCGCAAGATCGGTGGGCCGTCTACGGCGCCGATGTGCGCAACGATGCCCAGATGCTCTCCGCCGCCAGCGCATGCCTGGCCCGGCAGGGCCTCCCCGAGGTGGTCATTGCCAACGCCGGCATCAGCGTGGGCGTGGACCTGTCGCTGGCCGAAGACCTGCCCGTGTTGCGCGACCTGTTCGAGACCAATGTGATGGGCGTGGCGTCGACGTTCCAGCCTTTCATCGCGCCCATGCGCGAACGTGGCTCGGGCACCCTGGTGGGGGTCGCCAGCGTGGCGGCCATGCGGGGTTTGCCAGGCCATGCCGGTTATTGCGGCGCCAAGGCCGCCGTGGTGCAGTTGTGTGAAACCCTGCGTGGCGAACTCCGGCCTTTCGGCGTCAAGGTGGTCACCCTCACGCCGGGCTACATCGACACGCCCCTGACCCAGGGCAATGACTACCCCATGCCCTTTCTGATGGCGCCCGAGGCTTTCGCCGATCGGGCTTTCGAGGCGATTGGCGCAGGGGTCCGCTTCCGCGTCATCCCCTGGCCCATGGGCATCGTGGCCACCGTGTTGCGCTTCATGCCGCGCGGGCTGTTCGACGCCGTGGTGGGCGCCCAAAAGCACCGCAAGAAACGCCGCCGCTGAATTTTGAGCGGACATGAAAAAAGGCGACGCCGTGAGGCACCGCCTTTTTGCTGTGGTGTCCGACTCCGTGAGCTGATGGTGTCACGGGAAGGACTCAGCAGGGGGTTTTAGTAACCGCCGCCGCCGTAGCCGCCGCCACCACTGCGGCCACCGCCGCCGTAGCCGCCGCCACCGCCTTCACGACGGCCACCGCCGCCGCCGCCACCACCGTAGCCGCCACCACCACCGCCGCCGCCTTCGCGACGACCGCCGCCGAAGCCGCCGCCACCACCGGCGCCGCCGCCGTTACCGCCACCACCGTAGGGGCTGCGGAAACCGGAGGGACGCTCTTCACGAGGACGGGCCTCGTTCACGACGATGGCGCGACCCGACAGGGACTGGCCATTCATGCCGTTGATGGCTGCTTGGGCTTCCGGATCGGAACCCATTTCAACGAAACCGAAGCCCTTGGAGCGACCGGTGTCGCGGTCCATCATGACCTTGGCGGAGCTGACTGCTCCAAATTGCGAGAAAGCATCTTGCAGATCCTGATCGCGCACGCTGTAGGCGAGATTGCCCACGTAAAGTTTGTTGCCCACGAGAGAGCTCCTTTCAAAGTAACCATGTGGAGCTTCAACCCATCAGGACCCATTCCATCGAAGGTGCCGCTTCCAGACACAGACTCGTACATTATGGGTGAGAGTTTCCGGTCTGACCAACACTTTCAAGTCATTTCAACCCTTATTTGTGCGCATATGTCAACCCACTGACCCGGCTGTTGCGCCTCCCCCTCAAGTTCGGCTAAGGGCTTGCCCCTATGATTCTGCCCATGTCGATGTCCCCTTTTCCCCATCCACAAGGTTCCTCCTTTGCCCAACGTTTTGACTGGTGGCGCGCCTTGGTGCGGGTGCTGGCCAGCGTGGAGGCCATCCGCGACGGCCGTGCCATGTACGTGCTGCTGTCCAGCTTCGCGGCGGCGGGGCTGGCGGTGGCTTGCGCGCAGTCGTCGATCGCGCGCGGGCAGACGTCCTGGGCCATCGGGCAGGGTGCCGCGGCCCTGTTCATCGCCTTTTACGGCAGCAACACCGCCGGGCTGATGCTGATGGACCGCGCCATGGGCCGGCCTGGCCGCGACGTGGTGCAAGCCCTGGAAGATGCCTTGGGCATCGCCCACCGCCTGTTGGTGTCCCTGGTGGTGATCCTCCTGGCGGCGTCGGCCCTGGCCGGCGCGGTGCTGGGCCTGTTCTGGCTGTGCTCCCTGCCCAAGGTCGGGCCCTGGTTGTTCGTGGTGGTCGTGCCCTTGACGGTGGTGGTGCTGGGCCTGGCCTTGATCGCGGGGGCGGCCATCGTCGGGCCGCTGGCCGGGCCCTCGGTGTGGGCTGGGGCTTCATCGCTCGACAGTCCCCGCATCCTGTGGCGTTTGATCCGCGAGCAGTTGCTGCAGGCTGCCGTGCTGATGGCCTCTTTGAGCGTGGTCACGGCCCTGGTCGGTGCGGCGGCCAGCTTCGTGGTCATCGTCGGCGGCCGGGTCATGGCCTTGTTGTCGGTGTGGCTGCTGGACGTGGACGTGGCGCCCGAACTGTTCATGGCCGGGTTGTTCGGCCACAGCTTGCGTGGCATCCCGGTGGCCAATGTGCCGGCGGATGCCGTGCCCTACATCTCGGCCGCTTCGGTGGGCGGTGGCGTGGTGTTCGCGCTGGGCTTGCTGTTGCCCACCCTGGTCTACCTGCGCGGTGTCTGCGAGATCTACGTGACTTTGCGCGAGCGCATGGCCGAGACCGATGCGCAGCGCGCGCATCTAGAAATGGGCCAGGTAGCCGCCATCGACCGCCAGGGTCTGGCCGGTGATGTAGCTGGCGGCCGCTGAGGCCAGGAACACCACGGCGCCGGCGATTTCGTCCGGACGCCCCCAGCGGCCCAAAGAAGTGCGCTTGCCCAACCACTCGGCCACCGACGTGTCGGCCACCATCTCGTGGTTGGCTTCGGTGGCGAAATAACCCGGTGCCACGGCGTTGACGGTGATGCCCCGGGGCCCCAGCTCGGCGGCCAAGGCACGGGTCAGCGCGTCCAGCCCGCCTTTGGCCGTGGTGTAGGCCACGTCGCCCGCGCGCGAAATCGGCCCGGCGATCGAGGTGATGTTGATGATCCGGCCGCCCAGGCCGCCTGGCTCGCTGGGCGGCATGAGGCGCGCGGCCTGCCGGGCCAATTCCAGCGGCGCCACCAGGTTCACGTCCAGCAGGCGGCGGATGTCGTCGAGTTCGAAGTCGTCCAGGGGGCGTCGGTCGCGCTGGCCCACGTTGTTCACCAGGATGTGCAAAGGGCCATGGCCTTGGTGCAGCGCCTTCAGAGCGGTCCCCGCCTCGTCGGCGTGCGCGATGTCGAAGACGGCTGGGTGGGCCTGGCCGCCCAGCGCGCGGATGTGCGCGACGGCGCCGTGCACGGCTTCGGCCTGGCGCCCGTTCACCAGGACCTGGGCGCCGGCCTGGGCCAGGGCGCAGGCCATGTTCAACCCCAGGCCTCGGGCCGAGCCGGTGACCAGGGCCAGGCGGCCATCGAGTCGAAAGGGGTGGGGCGGGCAGGCGTGAGCGGGGTTCATGGCCGATACGATAGGGCTTTTTCACCATCATGACGCCCGAACCCTGCCCATGCGGATGGCCCGCCGCCTACCTGTCGTGCTGCGGCCGGTACCACCTTGGCGCCCTGGCTGGCCAGGCCCCGACACCCGAGGCCTTGATGCGTTCCCGGTACAGCGCTTTCGTCAAGGACTTGCGCGAGTACCTGCTGGACACCTGGCATCCCTCGACGCGCCCGCCCTTCATCGAGGCGCCTGAACCGGGCCTGAAATGGCTGGGTCTTTCGGTGCGGCGGGCCGAGATGACGGGTGCCGATGAAGGCACGGTGGAATTCGTGGCGCGCAGCAAATGGGGTGGCCGCGCGCACCGTTTGCACGAAATCAGCGCTTTTGTCCGAGAAGGCGGGCGCTGGTATTACGTGGATGCCCCCCAAACGAGGGGGGATGTGCCAAGCTGAAAGGGCTTCCCCGGAAGACAAATCGCGGGCAAGTCCGTATGGTTGGGGGTTGTAGTCAACGCATTAGACGAAGCGCATCACATGTTGCCCTCACTCGACCCCGTCAAGACCATGATGGTGATCCTCGGCGGATCGGCCGTGGCGATCACCGCCCTGGAAGGCGTCCTGATCGCGCGCACCCGTGGGCCCCAGGCCTACGACTGGAAAGCGTTCTGGACGACGATCCGCATCAACCTGTGGCGTGCGCTCGTGGAAGCCATTCCCATGGGCGCCGTGATTGGCGTGGCCTTGCCTTTCGGCGCCTGGGTCTACGAGCACCGCTTGTTCACCGTGCCGATGGACACCTGGTGGGGTTGGGTGGCCATGTTCTTCTGCACCGAGTTCTTCTATTACTGGTTGCACCGCACCGGCCACCGCGTTCGCTGGTACTGGGCTTCGCACTCCATCCACCATTCGGGCAACCAGTACAACCTGTCGGCGGCTTTCCGGCAGTCGGTCACGGGCAAGATCTCGGGCGGCTTCGTGTTCTTCGCGCCGCAGTGCTTTTTCGGCTTCTCGCCCGATGCCGTGTTGATCTCTTATGGCGTGAACCTGGCATACCAGTTCTGGATCCACACCGACCTGATCGACAAGATGGGCTGGATGGAAGGCTGGCTGAACACGCCGTCGGCCCACCGCGTGCACCATGCCGCCAACGTCGAGTACCTGGACGCCAACTATGGCGGCACCATCATGATTTTCGACCGCCTGTTCGGCACCTACGTGCCCGAGAAGGAAGGCGTGCCGATCCGCTATGGCCTGGTCAAGCAGGTGACGACCAACAGCGCGATCAAGATTTTGTTCAACGAATGGATCGGCATCTTCAAGGACGTGTTCCGCGCGCGCCGCCTGCGCGATGCCTTGGGCTACATGTTCATGCCGCCCGGCTGGGCGCCCGATGGCCGGGGTCTGACGACTGAAGACCTGCGCCGTGAGATGAAGGCCCTGACGGGCTCACCCACGGGTGTGCCGCCGGAGGAGTTGCTGGACCGCCGGCCGGGTGCTTCGATGAGTGCCTCTGCCACGGGTGCCGACGACGGCGAGTTGGCCCTCAAGGCGGTCCGCTGAAATCCACCCTCGAAGGCTTGGCGGTTCCTAGCAGGTGTCGGCTTCGAGCCGTGTAAGCCATTGCATGGCGTGCTGCCGGTCGGTGCCGCACATGTCCGGCGCGGGTTGAAGCGATCCGCAGACGGCGGGCCGTTCGGGCAGGCCAAACAAGCGGCAGCGCCAATCCACCGCGAGGTGCGGGCAGGGAACACCGGCAGGCTTGCCTTGCGGCAAACCGGGCATGGGCGATGAGATGGAAGGGGCAATGCAGCACGCGGCGCAGCCCGGGCGGCAGTTCATGGCCTGGAGGGTCATCGCGGAATTTTAAAAAAGGGCCCTGTTTTAATCATGGTCGCGATGACAGCGTCTATCAGTCGTTGATCGTAGCGAGAGCGTGGGCTCTTTGCAAATCCCGGTCTCAGCAGACCAGGATGACCCTGTCCAGGCAGGGCACCCAGGGTGCATTGATTTCCCCTTGCCAAGGGTATTTCAGTACAATCCCGGGTTGCCCAAAAATGAGGCAGTACCCCTGTAGTACCCCTGTAGACAAGCGCGAGGTGGCTCCATGCTGTACCCCAAAGAATTCGACGTCATCGTGGTGGGTGGTGGCCATGCTGGCACCGAGGCTGCCTTGGCCGCGGCCCGCATGGGCTGCGCCACCTTGCTCCTGACCCACAACATCGAGACGCTGGGGCAAATGAGCTGCAACCCGTCGATCGGCGGCATTGGCAAGGGCCACCTGGTCAAGGAGATCGATGCCCTGGGTGGGGCGATGGCCGCGGCCACCGACGAATCGGGCATCCAGTTTCGCATCCTGAATTCTTCCAAGGGGCCGGCCGTGCGTGCCACCCGTGCCCAGGCGGACCGCATCCTCTACAAGGCCGCCATCCGCGCCCGCTTGGAGAATCAGCCCAATCTTTGGCTGTTCCAGCAGGCGGTGGACGACCTGATGGTGGAGGGTGATGGGGTGAATGAGCGCGTGGTCGGCGCCGTCACCCAGGTGGGCATCCGTTTCCGGGCGCGCACGGTGGTGCTGACCGCGGGCACCTTCCTGGACGGCAAGATCCACGTGGGGCTGCAGAACTACAGTGCCGGCCGCGCGGGTGATCCGCCGGCCGTGTCGCTGTCGTCGCGCCTGAAGGAGTTGAAGTTGCCGCAAGGGCGCTTGAAGACCGGCACGCCACCGCGCATCGATGGCCGCAGCATCGATTTCGATCAGTTGACCGAGCAACCCGGCGACGGCATGGATGGCGTCCACCCTGTGCCGGTGTTCAGCTTCCTGGGCTCGGCCGAGCAGCACCCGGCGCAACGGCCGTGCTGGATCACGCACACCAACCAGCGGACGCACGACATCATCCGGTCGGGATTCGACCGCAGCCCCATGTTCACTGGCGTGATCGAAGGGGTGGGCCCGCGTTATTGCCCCAGCATCGAAGACAAGATCAACCGTTTCGCCGACAAGGACACGCACCAGATTTTCCTGGAGCCCGAGGGCCTGACCACGCACGAGTTCTACCCGAACGGCATCAGCACCTCGCTGCCGTTCGACGTTCAACTGGCCGCGCTGCACTCCATGCCCGGTTTGGAGAACGCGCACATCCTGCGTCCCGGCTACGCCATCGAGTACGACTACTTCGACCCGCGCGAGTTGAAGTCCAGCTTCGAGACGAAGGCCATCCAGGGCTTGTTCTTTGCCGGGCAAATCAATGGCACGACCGGCTATGAAGAGGCGGCGGCGCAAGGGCTGTTCGCTGGTTTGAATGCGGCTTTGCAGGCCAAAGACCAAGATGCCTGGCTGCCCCGCCGCGATCAGGCCTACCTGGGTGTGCTGGTCGATGACCTCATCACCAAGGGCGTGACCGAGCCTTACCGCATGTTCACCAGCCGGGCAGAGTTCCGCCTTCAACTGCGCGAAGACAATGCCGACATGCGCCTGACCGAAGCTGGCCGGGGGTTGGGCCTGGTGGACGATGCCCGTTGGGACGCATTCAACCGCAAACGCGATGCTGTTTCACGTGAAACAGGGCGCTTGAATGCCATGTGGGTGCGCCCGGCCACCTTGCCCACTGAGGCGGCTGAGCGCTTGGTGGGCAAAGCCCTGGAGCGCGAATACAGCCTGGCAGATTTGCTGCGCCGGCCCGCGGTGGATTTCAATGTGGTGGCCGAAGTCAGTGCCATTGCACACCACATCCAATCAGATTTGGACGCGGGCAAGGCCGCTGCGGGGCAGGGGCTTGTTTCACGTGGAACAACAACCCCGGTGTCTCGGGCCGCGCTGGAATCAGAACTGGGCAAGACCTTGGCCGATGCCGTGATCGAGCAGGTGGAGATCAGCATCAAATATGCGGGCTACATCAGCAAGCAGAACGACGAAGTGGAGCGCTCTGCCCATTTTGAAAATCTGCAGCTACCCGTTGATCTGGATTACTTGCAGGTGCCGGCCTTGAGTTTCGAGGTTCGCCAGAAGCTCAGCAAGCACCGGCCAGAGACCTTGGGTCAAGCCTCGCGCATTTCTGGGGTGACGCCAGCGGCGATTTCGCTGCTGCTCATCCATCTTAAAAAGGGACGGTTCAAAGGATTTGACCGGCTGCCCGAGACTGCATCAGCATGAGCTACATCTCCAACGCGCCCATCGGGCCAGACCTGGCGCCTGAGTTGCGCCGGGCTTTGGCCACGCTGGACAATGGTCCCGCGCCCGCCCTGACCGATCCACAGATTGAGCAATTGCTCGCCTACGTCGGCATGCTCAGCCAGTGGGGCAAGACCTACAACCTGACGGCGGTGCGTAATCCGGCAGAGATGCTGACCCTGCACCTGCTGGACAGCTTGTCTGTGCGCGCGCCCTTGTGGCGGCATCTTCAAGGTGCCGCGGCTGCGGTGCTGGACGTGGGCAGCGGCGGTGGTTTGCCCGGTGTCGTCTTGGCCATCACCATGCCGCAACTGCAGGTGACCTGCGTGGACGCCGTGGCCAAGAAGGCCGCCTTCGTTCGGCAGGTGGCAGCGGAATTGCGCCTGCCCAATCTGAAAGCAGAGCATGCACGGGTTGAGAACCTCACAGCCAAGCCCTGGCAGGTGATCACCTCCCGCGCCTTCGCTTCCTTGAGCGACTTCGTCAACTTGACTTCCGGCTTGCGCGCCCAAAGCGGCGTGTGGATGGCGATGAAGGGCAAGAATCCGCAAGACGAAGTGGCTGAATTGCCCGCAGGTGTGGAGGTGTTCCACGTGGAACAACTGCAGGTGCCTGGTCTGGATGCCGAACGCTGCCTGGTCTGGCTTCGGTGACGGTCATCCAAAATGAATTCCATGGCGAGTCTCGTGCCCCCGGCGGAGGTGCCCTCGGTAACAGGGATAATGTCGGCATGCCGCACATCTTCTGCATTGCCAACCAAAAGGGCGGGGTCGGCAAGACCACCACCACTGTCAACCTGGCGGCCGGCCTGGCCCAGATCGGCCAGCGCGTATTGATCGTCGACCTGGACCCTCAGGGCAATGCCACCATGGGCTCGGGGGTGGACAAGCGCACCCTGGCGCACACGGTGTACGACGTGTTGCTGGAAGATGCCAGCATCGCCGAGTCAAAACAACGCAGCCCCAAGGGCGGCTACGACGTGCTGGGCGCCAACCGAGATCTGGCCGGCGCCGAAATCGAACTGGTGCCCCTGGAGCGCCGCGACCGCCGCCTCAAGACCGCGCTGGAAGCTTGCGCCGCCGACTACGATTTCATCTTGATCGACTGTCCGCCGTCATTGAGCCTGCTCACGCTGAACGGCCTGACTTGCGCCCACGGTGTGATCGTGCCCATGCAGTGCGAATATTTCGCACTGGAGGGCCTGACCGACCTGGTCAACACCGTCAAGCAGGTGCACGCCAACCTCAACCGCGACTTGCAATTGATCGGCCTTTTGCGCGTGATGTACGACCCGCGCATCACCCTGCAGCAGCAGGTGAGCGATCAGCTCAAGGCACACTTCGGCGACAAAGTGTTCGACACGGTGATCCCGCGCAATGTGCGCTTGGCCGAGGCGCCCAGCTATGGCGTGCCAGGCGTGGTGTTCGACCCGGCATCCAAGGGCGCACAGGCTTTCGTCGCCTTTGCCCAGGAAGTCGTCGACCGGGTGGCCAAACGCTCGTTGGCATGATTTCCTGCCAATGACTCAGCGATTCCTTCTGTTGCCCGGCTGGCACGATTCCGGGCCGGGCCATTGGCAGAGCCGCTGGCCGTTGTTGCATGGCGACCAAGCCGTGTTTCGCAAGGTTGACCAGGACGACTGGGCCTGGCCCAAGCGGGGCGATTGGATGATGAACCTGGACCAGGCCCTGTTGGCCGATCCGGCCTTCGGCACCGAGCCCGCCATCCTGCTGGCGCACAGCCTGGGTTGTCACCTGGTGGCCGCGTGGGCGGCCCATTCGCAGCACACCCACCGTGTCAAGGGTGCCTGGCTGGTGGCGCCCCCCGACCTGGACGGGCCGCAGGCCACACCCGCCACCACCGCCCCGCAACTGCAGGGCTGGCGCCGTGTGGTTCGCCAAGTGTTGCCATTCCCCGCTGTGGTGCTTGCCTCGCGCACCGACCCGTACTCGGTCTTCGGGCGCAGCCAGGCTTTGGCCCAGGGTTGGGGCGCCGCCCTTCAGGACCTGGGCGACGCAGGCCATGTCAATGAAGCCTCGGGGCATGGCGATTGGCCCGAAGGCTGGCAGGCCCTGAACCAGAGCACGATCAGCTGGTGAAAGTCCCCACGAACCGGGGAGTGTTTTGTTTTGGTGCATCGGTTACGCTCTGAAACATATAACTGCTCAGGAATTCACCTCCATGCAAGCCACGTTCTGCCGTCTGGCCCTTCGTCCTTTGGCCGCTGCCATCGGTTTCGCCCTGTACGCCGCTGCGGCCCAAGCCCAGGTCGTCGAAACCCAATCGGTCAGCGCCACCGCGTCCTACAGCGTGGGCGGCAGCGCTTCGGTGCCTTTGAGCGACAGCTCGATCGCCCCCGATGTCCGTTATGTCGACGTGCTGGACTTCCAATACAGCGGCAGCAACCAGTCGGGCCTGCACACCTATGGCGGCCCCACCGAAGGTTTCGGCAGCCGCTCGTCGGGCTATGGCGTGTACGACGTGACCGGTGCGTTCTCCATCGTGCAGAGCATCACCAACAACACGGCGACCGCTCAGCGCGCAACCTTCAACTTCTTCATCATCCCCGGCCTGCTGCAGAACGACATCCGCTCGAACATCAGCGGTTCGCAGCACGTGTCCTCGGGCATCAAGTTCGATGTCAAGACCAATGGCACCTCGGTGTGGGGCAGCCAAGCCGACCTGAGCACGACGGCTTCGGGCACCGTGCTGAACCTGTCGGGCGCCAACCTGTACACCCCGGCCGTGCCTTCGGCTGGCGGCAACCCCACGACCTACACCATCGCTGGCGGCCTGTTCCAGGTCGACCTGGGCGTGATCGCCGCGGGTGAAACCATCTCCCTGCAGTACGACCTGCAAACCTACGCCAAGGGCAATGCCACGGGCAACGGCAGCTTCACGGTGCCCGAGCAAACGGTGACCGTGCCCGACCAGGTCATCTTCGTGCCCGAACAGCGCTACACCGTGTACGACAACGGTAGCGGCTATGGCTATGGTGGGTATGGCGGCTACGGTGGCTACGGCGCTTCGCACGAAGTGGTCGTGCCCGAGCACAACGAGCTGATCCCCGGCTACACCTACACCGTGGGCGGCCAGACCTATGTGGACGAGAGCAGCGGTTCGCACGCCAGCAGTGGCGATCCCTTCACCATCAATGGCGATGGCAGCCCTTACTACTACAGCTACCTGCAAGCCGGACACCTGGGCAATGCCGTCACCTTCTCGGCCGTGCCAGAGCCCGAAGGCTACGCCATGGCCCTGGCTGGTTTCACCGTGCTGGGCTTGATGGCCCGCCGCCGCCGCCAGCAAGCCTGAGCTGACGGCCAGGGTTCAAGCGCGGGGCCTGGCGTTCAAGCCGCCCCGCTGGCCAGGGACTCGAATTCATCCACCAGGGCCAGGGTCTGGCCTTCGTGGGTGAAGTTTTTGTAGCGGTCGGCCACGGCCCGCGCGGCTTGCGCGTGGCCTGGCGTGTTCAGCATCTGCTGGATCAAGGCCTTGAAATCCGTGGGCCGCTTGCGCTGCGCCGCATTCACACCGGCCCCGGTTTCCTCCACACAACGCGCCATCATGAACTGCTCGGCCTGGGTCGGCAGCAGCAGCACCGGCACGCCCGCCAGCAGCGACTGGGCCAGGGTGGCTTCGCCAGCATGGCAAATCACCAGCTGGCAGTCGGGGAAGGTCTGGCCCAGGTGGACCGGGCCGCTGGCGTAGTGGATGTTCGCGCTGACGACGGGCGGCGTCATGCCCCCGGCCACTTCCGGCAAGTAGCACAGGGTGCGGCAACCCAGGTCGTCCAGCGCCTTCAGCACGGCCGCGTGATCAGGGTGGGCGCTGCGCACATAGGCGAACACGCGCGGGCCTTCGCCCGGCGGCCAGGTGGGCGTCTGGCCTCCGCTGGGCAGGAAGGTGGGGCCGTGGTAGCGCTGCCCCTCGGGCAGGGCGCCGCGGCGGTAGTGGTCCAGCTCCGGCCAGGTGCACAGCAGTGGCCGTTCGCCCCGCAGGATGGTGGACAGCTGTTCCACAGGCCGTGCGCCATTCATCTGCAGCACGGCGTTGACGGTGCGCAGCACCTCGCCTTCAGAGTGCTCGACGCGCCCCTTGGCAATGGGCTCCCAATCGCGGAACAGCGGCATGGGCGCGCGGTCGGGCGGCAGGTAGAAGCCGATGCCCACCGTGGCCGTGGGGATGCCCAGGATGCGCGCGGCCAGGAAGGCGGTGGGCGAATAGTCGGCCACCAGCACGTCGGGCCGGGTCAGCTCCAGCGCCGCCTTCCAGCCTTGCACCAGCGCGTTCAAGGCATCGACCCCGAAGTAGCCATTGGCCAGCAGGATCTCGGCCAGCGTGGCCTGCGGGTCGGGCAGGCCGACCACCCGGTGCATCCACACGGGGGCTTGCAGGGTGCGCACCTTCAGGTCCTTCAGCAAGGTGTGCGTGTGGACCAGTTCGCGCAGCACCAGGTCGACGTGGTGACCGCGCCGCATCAGCTCTTGCGTCAGGGGCTTGAGGCGGCCAGCGTGCCCCAGCCCGCCACCCAGTTCCCAGGACAATAGAAAACGCGCCATGATCAAGGTGCTCCGTGCAAAGCGGGGCCGGGCTGAGAAGCGGCCATTGTAGAAACTGAAGGACAATCCCAGCCTATGGCGACCAAAAAATCCAAAGGCCTGGGTCTGGGCCTGGAGGCCCTGCTCGGCCCCAAAGTCAGCGACACCCCCGCGTCCCCGGCGGCCGAAGGCCCCCCCACGACCTTGAAGCTGTCGCTGATGCAGGCCGGCAAGTACCAGCCGCGCACGCGCATGGACGAGGGCTCGCTGTACGAGCTCGCCGAGAGCATCCGCACCCAGGGCATCATGCAGCCGATCCTGGTGCGGCCGATTGGTGGGGGGCGCTACGAAATCATCGCGGGTGAACGCCGTTCGCGCGCCGCCAAGCTGGCCGGCCTCACCGAAGTGCCGGTGCTGGTCAAAGACGTGCCCGACGAATCGGCCGCCGTGATGGCGCTGATCGAGAACATCCAGCGCGAAGACCTGAACCCGCTGGAAGAGGCCCAAGGCCTGCAGCGCCTGACGCAAGAGTTCGGCCTCACGCACGAGCAGGCCGCGCAATCGGTGGGCCGCTCGCGCAGCGCCGCCAGCAACCTGCTGCGCCTGCTGAACCTGGCCGAAGCGGTGCAGGGCATGCTGATGGCCGGCGACATCGACATGGGCCATGCGCGTGCCTTGCTGTCGCTCGACAAGGCCCAGCAGGTCACCACGGCGCACGAGATCGCCAGCAAGAAGCTGAGCGTGCGCGACGCCGAAAAGCTCGTCAACAAGCAGATCGGGGCCGGGCGGCAGACACCGCTGATGCGCCTCAAGGGCGACAAGTCGCGCGACGTGCTCCGTCTGGAAGAAGAGCTGTCCGACCTGCTGACCGCGCAGTTGGAGATCCGCGTCAAGAAGCGCACCAAGCGTGGCGAGCAGGGCGAACTGGCCATCCAGTTCGGCAGCCTGGAAGAACTCAACGGCTTGATCGACAAGCTGCGCGGCGGCCCGCCCGCCTGACGCGCGGGCGACGAAGACCGGCATGGGGCCCTGGCCACTGCCCGCCTTGCTGAGCTGGGCCCTGGCCTGGGGCCTGTGCTTTGCCCTGCGTTTCAGCAATGCGCCACTGTGGGCGGCGCTGGCCTTGCCCACCGCCTTGGGCGCCCTGGTGGCCTTGCTGCCCCCGGTGGCTACGACGCCCTGGCGGCGGGTGTTCGTGGCAGGGGGTTTTCCGCTGTCGGCCTTGGCGCTGGGGCAGGGCGGTGGCCTGCCGGCCTGGGTCTGGCTGGCGCCGCTGGGCTTGCTGCTGCTGGCCTATCCGGTCAATGCCTGGCGCGATGCCCCGGTGTTCCCCACCCCGCGCGGTGCTTTGACCAAGCTGCCCCAGCACGCGCCTTTGCCCGCGAATGCCCGCATCCTCGACGCCGGTTGCGGCATGGGCGACGGCCTGGCCGAGCTGCACCGCGCCTATCCCATGGCCGAGGTCCACGGCATCGAATGGGGCTGGCCCTGGCGCATCGTCTGCGGCCTGCGCTGCCCCTGGGCCACCGTGCGCCGCGCCGACATGTGGGTGGCCGATTGGTCGGGCTACGACCTGGTTTACCTGTTCCAGCGGCCCGAGTCCATGCCGCGCGCGGTGGACAAGGCCCGGCGCGAGCTCAAGCCTGGCGCCTGGCTGGTGAGCCTGGAGTTCGAGGCGGTGGATGTGCACGGTGTGCCGCTGAAACCCCAGGCGCGGCTGACGTTGGAAGGGGGGCGGCCAGTGTGGGTGTACCGGCCGGCCTCGTGAGGCCTCGTGGGCGGGGGTCTACACTGTGACCTTGCCCAGGAAAATGCCTTCGAATGTCCTTGCCTTCCGACCCTGCAACCGTTCCCGAGCCCGCCGGCTCACCCTTCACGCCCGAAGAGTTTCGCGCGGCCCTGGGGCAGTTCACCACCGGGGTGACCATCGTCACGGCGCGCACGCCCGAAGGCGTGCTGGTGGGGCTCACGGCCAACTCCTTCAACTCGGTGTCCCTGTCGCCGCCGCTGGTCTTGTGGAGCCTGGCGCGCCAGTCGTCTTCTCTGCCGGCCTTTCTGTCGGCCACGCATTACGCCATCAATGTGCTGGCGGCGGACCAGCGCCAGCTGGCCGAGCGCTTCGCGCGCAAGGGCATCGACCGTTTCGAGGGCGTGAAGTGGCGTGAAGGCTTGACGGGCGCCCCCGTGATTCCCGGGGCCGTGGCGGTGTTCGAGTGCGCGCACCGCAGCCACCACGATGCGGGCGACCACGTCATCTTCGTCAGCCAGGTGGCGCATTGCAACCGCCGCATCGGCGCCGCGCCGCTGGTTTTCCACGGCGGCCGCTTCTTCAGCGACCTGAACTGGTGAGCCGCCCGGGCTGAAGCGTCAGCCTTCGGTTTCTTCGGCCTTGCCCTCGGCGATCAATTGTTCGGCGTAGCGGTCCAGCAAAGACAGCAGACGCGCCACGTCCAGGGGCTTGGTCAGGTAATCCAGGAAGCCGCGTTCACGGGCCGCGCCGATCTGGTCGGGCATGGCATCGGCCGACAAGGCCACGCGCGGGATGCCGGCGGTCTCGGCCCGGCGGGCCAGCACGTCCGAAACATCCAGGCCGCTCATGTCGCCCAGGTGCATGTCCAGCAGCAGCAAGTCGGGGGGGGCGGAACGGGCCATCTGGATGGCTTCGGCACCGTTGCGCGCCACCTCCATGTGCCACTTGGGCCGCATGTGCATGACCTGGCGCACCAGTTCCACGTTCACGACGTTGTCCTCGGCGTAGAGCAGGGTCAGGGTGCCGGGGTTGAGCGCGTCGAAGGCGCCCCAGCCCGAGCGGGCGCCCAGGCGGCCGAGGGTCGAGTCGGCCGCCGCGGTGTGCGGGTCGAGCGCGGCTGGCAGCCACACCCGGAAACTGGAGCCGACGCCAACCTGGCTGCTGATCTCGATGCGCCCGCGCATCAGGTCGACCAGGCGCTTGACGATGACCAGGCCAATGCCCGTGCCTTCAACGGCCGTGCGTTCGGCGCCCAGGCGGTTGAAGGGCTCGAACAGGTGGGCCTGCTGCTCTTCGCTGAGGCCGCGGCCGGTATCGCTCACGGTGATGACGACGAAGGAGCGCACGCCTTGCGCTTCGACCATCACCCGCCCACCGGGCTTGTTGTACTTGACGGCGTTGGTCATCAGGTTGACCAGGATCTGGCGCAGCCGCACCTGGTCGGCCTTGACGAAGAGGTCTTCGGCCGGCGGCGTGAGCAGCAGTTGCACATCGCTTTGCGTGACCTGGTTGCTGACCAGGGCGTGGGCTTCTTCCAGCACGGCCGCCAGGCGTTGCGGCTCCAGGTTGAGCGGCAGGCCGCCAGCCTCGATGCGCGACAGGTCGAGCACGTCGGTCAGCATGGCCAGCAGGTGGGCGCCGGCCCTTTCGATGTGGCTGACCTTCTTGCGCTGGATGTCGTTGATGGGGTTGGTGGGGTCGACGCGCAGCAATTGCGCGAAACCCAGCATGGCGTTGAGCGGCGTGCGCAGCTCGTGGCTCATGCGCGAGAGGAAGTCGGTCTTGGCCTTGTTGGCTTTTTCAGCGGCCTTGGCCGAGTTCATGGCTTCTTCAAACTGCCGGCGTTCGGTGATGTCCTCGCTCACGGCAACGAAGTGCAAAGGCTGGCCTTGGGCATCGCGCACCAGGGCGGCCGACAGCATCACCCAGACGACCTGGCCATCGGGCCGCACATAGCGCTTTTCGAGGCTGTAGCGCGGGCGTTGCCCTTCCAGCACGGAAATCCCCAAGGCTTCGTCGGTCGCGTGGTCGTCGGGGTGGGTGATGTCGTTGCGGCTCAGTTGCAGCAACTGCTCGCGGGTGCGTTGGGTGATCTCGGTGAAGCGGTGGTTGACGTCCAGGAAGCGGCCGCTCAGCGACATGCGGGTGATGCCGACACCGGCCGCGTCGAACAACTGGCGGTACTGCTCTTCGGTGCTGCGCAGGTTGTCGCGTGCCACGCCCAGGGCCCCCAGGGCCTCGCGGTGTCGCGACTCGGCCTGCCAGGCCGCGACGCTGCTGGCGATCAGGGCCAGGGCTGGTGCCAGCTGGCCAGCGAATGCATCGCTGTAGCCTTCGGGCCGGTTGGCCAGGCCCAGCACGCCGATCAGCTGGCCGCCGCGCAGCAGCGGCATGGCCATGAAGCGTTGCACGCCACCCAGCACGGACACCTGGTTGTTCACCACGGGGCCGCCGGTTTCCAGCACACCGGCCCACAAGGTGGAGGGGGCCTGGCGGGGATCGTTCGGCCAGATCAGCGGGCCCGCGCTGTGGACCTGCAGGGTGCCCGACACCGCGTCCGTGATGTCACCGATGAAGCCGCAAGGGCTGCCGGTGGCGGCCATCAGTTCGGTCAGCTGGCCCTGGACCAGTTCCCAGCCGGAGATGCCCCGGCCGTCGATGGTGGACAGTCGGTTGAGCAAGTGGGCGATGGTGTCGCCAGTGATGGACGCTGAAGGGCTGTGCATGGATCTGTAGGACAGACACCACCCGAGCTTGACAGTCGAGCCACGGGGGGTGGTGTGCCCCGCGACCCAGGCCCAACTGTCTCACACTTGGCGGGCATCGGCCAGGGTGTTTGGCTCGGGCGTGTGCGCGGCGGTGCGCATCACGGTGCGGTTGCGGCCCTGGTCCTTGGCGCAGTACAGCGCCTGGTCGGCCCGCTCCAGGGTCTCGTGCAGGGGTTCGCCAGCCGGGTGGTCGGTCAGGCCGGCGGAGAAGGTCACCGGCAGCCCGCTGGCGCCGGGCGTGTGCTGGTGGGCCCGCAGGCAGTCGGCGATGCGGGCCAGGGCCGCCTGGGCGCTGCCGGGTTGTTCGTTGGGCAGCAGCAGCAGGAACTCTTCGCCCCCCCACCGCGCCAGGATGTCGGTCTTGCGCAAGGCCTGCAGCGCGGCATCGGCGAACTCCTTGAGCACCTGGTCGCCCACGGCGTGGCCATGCTGGTCGTTGACGCGCTTGAAATGGTCCAGGTCGATCAGGGCCAGGCAGAAAGGCTCGCCGCTGCGCAACTGCATCGAGGCTTCCTGCTCGATGCGTTGCTGCATGTGGCGGCGGTTCACCAGGCGGGTGAGTTCATCCCGAGAGGCGATCTCCTGCAGCAGGTCAAGGGCATGGGCCAGCTCGCTTTTCTGCTCCTGCAGGCGGTTGCGCATCTTGCTGACGTAGTAGGCCACGCCGGACACGGCGGGCAGCGTGCCAGCGGCCAGCACGAAGCGGATGAATTCCATGCGCGGGTCCATCTGTGGATCGCTCAGCACCATGCCGGTCATGATGACGCCCAGGCTGGCCACGGTGAAGATGCCCAGCGTGAGCACCTCGCGCGCCTTGAGCGAGAACATGCCGAACACCAGCACCAGCGCCACCAGCATGAGCACCGAACTGCGCACCTCGCCGCTGATCAGGTAGGCCCACAGGATGGCCACGGTGGCGTACAGGCACTGCGGCAGGTCCATGCCCGGGTTGCCCAGCCGGGACGACCAGTCCGTGCGCACCAGCGTGTAGAAGGTGATCATGCCGGCCCACATGTAGACCAGCAACCAGAGGCCGGGGCCGCGTTTGACCAGGCCGATGTCGATGGCGAACAGCAGCAGCATCGAGCTGATGCTGTAGCCATAGAACGCGATCATCGCCAGCGTCACGCGCAGGCGGACCTTGCGGTCCGTGCCAAGGACCGCATCGCCGATGCGGGTGATGAGCGGGTGCATGCGCCGGAGGTCAGGCCATCGTGTTGGTGGCGCTCTGCGGGGCTTCGTCCCTGACGGCTTGGTCGGCAACATCGGCAGGGCTGGCCTGGATGATGGTGCGGTTGCGGCCGTCGCGCTTCGCCTTGTAGAGCGCCTTGTCGGCGCGCTCGATGCACACGTCCAGGCGCTCGTTGTCGCAGTAGCCGGTGAGTCCCGCCGAGAAGGTCGGCTTGAGCTCGGGGTGCTCCGCCGAGAACTGGATGGTGGTCAGGTGGGTGCGGATGCGCTCCAGGCCGATGTTGGCCAAGGCCGGCGAGGTGTCGTTCAGCAGCAGCAGGAATTCTTCGCCACCCCAGCGTGCCAGCACGTCGGTGTCTCGCATCACGGCCTGCGCGCCTTCGGCGAAATGGCGAAGCACCTCGTCGCCCACGCCGTGGCCGTAGGTGTCGTTGACGCGCTTGAAATGGTCGATGTCCAAAATGGCCAGGCAGAAGCGGTGGTGGCCGGAACGTTCCAGGCGTTTCTGGTGCTGGCCCAGCACGTCGAGCATGTGGCGGCGGTTGACCAGGCCGGTCAGTTCATCGCGGGTGGCCAGCACCTGGATGCGCGTGAGGGCCTCGGCCAGCTCGTTTTTCTGCGCCTTGAGCTTCTCGCGCATGTTGCTGAGTTGCACCGCCAGCGACGAGATGGTGGGCACGATGGCCACGGTCATCCAGAAGTGGGCGAACTCCAGTTTGAAGGGGTAGTGGACCGGATCGGTCGTGACCTTGATGCCCATGGCGATGCCGATGATCACCACGGTGTACGCCCCGGCAATGGTCGCGCCCCGGGCCTTGAGGTTGAAAATGCCGAACACCAGCACCAGGGCCAGCAGCATCAGGGTGGAGCCGTGCACCGGCCCGGTCAGCGAATACGCGCCGACGATGATGGTCAGGGAGGACAGGATCTGCGGCAGGGTGAGCGAGGGTTCCTGGAACCGCAGGTTGATGCCCGAGCGCAGCACGGCGTACCAGAAGACGATGTTGCCCACGCAGGCGGTCGACAGCACCTTGGCGTCGTCCAGGTGCATGTAGCCTGCGTAATAAGCGTAGACCTGCAGCCCGATGCACAACAGGTAAACCGTCGCGGCCATGAGCGAACGCTTGATGCGCAGGCGTTGCTTGGGATCTGCGCCGAACGCCGCGATGAAGAGCCACTTGAGTGCAGGTGATCTCATGGGGTTTGTGTGTTGTGTGTATGGGATTTCGGCACCAACCGGGTCAGCTTAAGGGAAGCTTGCAAGTTCAAATTTATTGAAATAGGGTGTTAAGTTGGTTCAACCCTGCTGATTGAGCGGAGGCTAAGCTGTGCCACCTGCTCCAGATTTCGCACCCCTTCCGCAAAAAAGGCCAAAACATGAACGCCACGGGACGCTACACCGGCTTTGCCATCGCCTTGCACTGGTTGCTGGCGGTGGCCATCCTCACGGCGTTCGGCGTGGGCCTGTACATGGTGGGCCTGGGCATGTCGCCCACCAAGCTGAAGCTGATCAACTGGCACAAGTGGGCAGGGGTGGCCATCCTCTTCCTGTCGGCCGTTCGGCTTTTGTGGCGCCTGACGCACCGCCCGCCCGCGCTGCCGGCCAGCATCGAGCGCGCCATGCCGGGTTGGCAGAAGTTGGCGCACCACGGCACCCACTGGTTGATGTACGCCCTGTTTTTCGCGGTGCCCCTGATCGGCTGGGCCTACAGCTCGGCGCACGGCTACCCCATCGTCTGGTTTGGCGTGCTGCCCTTGCCCGACTTCGTGCCGGTGGACAAGGACCTGGCCGAAGCCATCAAGCCGTGGCACCAGATCTCGGCATTCGCCTTGATCGGCCTGGTGGGCCTGCACGTGGCCGCCGCGCTCAAACACCACTTCGTCGACCGCGACGGCCTGCTGCTGCGCATGCGCCCTGGCCGTTGATGAGTCCCGGCTCAAAACAAACCCCGAGGAGCTTTTCATGAAACGACTGTTTGCCACCACTGCTTTGGCGTTCGCCACCTTCCTGCCGCAAATGGCCCAGGCCGACCAGGCCCTGGTGCCCGCGCAGAGCGAGATCACGTTCACCGCCAAGCAACTGGGCGTGCCACTGGATGGCCGCTTCAAGCGTTTTGCCGCGCAGGTGGCTTTCGATCCCAAGGCCCTGCCCGCCAGCAAGATCGCTTTCCAGATCGAACTGGGCAGCGTGGCCGTCAATGCCGATTCGGACGCCGAGCTGGTCAAGCCCGAGTGGTTCAACACCGCCAAGTTTCCCAAAGCCACGTTCCAGTCCAGCGCCATCAAGGCCCTGGGCGGGGGGCGGTTCGAAGTGGCCGGCAAGCTGGCCATCAAGGGCAACGCCCGGGACCTGGTCGTGCCTGTGCAACTGACGCAAGCCGGCGCCTTGACCACCGCCACCGGCACCTTCGGCATCAAGCGCCTGGACTTCAAGGTGGGTGATGGCGACTGGGCCGACACCTCCGTCGTGGCCAACGACGTGCAGGTCAAATTCAAACTCGTTCTGCAAGGCGTTCCGGCGCTTTGATTTTTTTCCAAACCCTGAGGATCCGACCATGACCAAGACTTCTTTGACCCTGCTGGCCGCCACCGCCGCCCTGGCCGCGTCGATCGCGCACGCCGAGCCCGCCACCTACGCCATCGACCCCACGCACACCTTCGTGACCTTCGAGGCCCAGCACTTCGGCACCTCGACCAACCGCGGCCGCTTCGACAAGAAAGCTGGCAGCATCACGCTGGACAAGGCCGCCAAGACCGGCAAGGTGGACGTGACCCTGGAAACGGCGTCGATCAACACCGGCACGGCACCGTTCGACAATCACCTCAAGAGCAAGGATTTCTTCAACGTGGAAGCCTTCCCCAAGGCCACCTTCGTCAGCGACAAGCTGGTGTTCGAGGGTGAGAAGGTGACGGCCGTGGTGGGCACCTTGACGCTGCTGGGCAAGCCCCAGACCGTGACCTTCAAGGCCCACAACTTCAACTGTTACCAGAACCCGATGCTCAAGCGCGAAGTGTGCGGTGGCGATTTCGACACCACCATCCAGCGCGGCGATTTCGGCATGACCTATGGCCTGCCCGGCATCCCCAACGACATCCACCTGATCATCCAGATCGAAGCCGTCAAGCAGTGAACGAGGCCTGACGCTCCGCATGCAGGTGGGCCTTGAGCATGGCGCTCAGGTCTTCCTGCGTGAAGGGCTTGGCCAGGTGGTCGTCCATGCCGGCAGCCCGGCAGCGGTCGCGGTCCTGGCTCATCACGTTGGCCGTCAACGCGATCACGGGCACGCCGGGGCGGCCCTGCTCCTGCTCGATGCAGCGCAGGCGCCGCGTGGCCTCGATGCCGTCCAGCACGGGCATCTGGCAATCCATCAAGACCAGGTCGATGCCATGAGGCTGGCTCAGCAGCGCCAAGGCCTGCTGGCCGTCTTCCACGTGCGTGACCTGCAGGCCCAGCTTGCTCAGGATGGCCTGGGCCACGAGGGCGTTGACGGGGTTGTCCTCGGCCAGCAGCACGTGGCCGCTGAAGCCGCCGTCGTCCAGCTGGTCCATCAGCGATGAAGGCCGGGTGGCCAGGAAGCGCGTGGGTTCGCTGTTGGTGATGCGCGGCAGCGGCACGTTCAAGGTGAACACCGAGCCCTGGCCGGCCGTGCTTTCACACAGGATGTCGCCCTGCATGGCCCGCGCGATCTCGCGCGAGATGGTCAGGCCCAGGCCGGTGCCGCGGTGCTTGCGCACGAAGCTGCCATCGGCCTGGTGGAAGGCGTCGAACACCATGGCCTGCTGGTCGGGCGGGATGCCGATGCCGGTGTCCTCGATGCGGAAGACCACGCGTTTGGCGCAGGGGCTGTCGGGGCCTTCGTCGTCGCAATGGTGGCGTTGCACGGTCACTTTCACGTGGCCCATGTCGGTGAACTTGATGGCGTTGCCCACCAGGTTGTGCAGCACCTGGCGCAGGCGTGCCGCGTCACCGAACACCATGCACGGCGAGTTCAGCTGGATGTCGCGCCGCAGGGGCAAGCCCTTTTCGGCGGCGGTCACGGCCAGCAGCGACAGCACGTCGTCGACCACCGCGTGCAGGTCGAAGGGCGCCTGGTCGATCTGCAGCTTGCCGGCCTCGATGCGCGAGAAATCCAGCACGTCGCTGATGATGCCCAGCAGGTGTTCGCCCGAGCGTTCGATCAAGGCCAGGTGTTCGCGCGATTCGTTCAGCACGCCGGGGCGCGGCGGCAATTTCTGGCCCACCAGCCGCGCGAGGCCCAGGATGCCGTGCAGCGGCGTTCGCATCTCGTGGCTCATGGTGGCCAGGAACTGGTCTTTGACCGCGCTGTGGCGCTGCGCCAGCTTGAGCGCCTCGGCGCGTTCCTGCGCGATGCGGTCGGTGGTGAAGCGCAGCCACAGCAGTTCGGTGATGCGCCTGGCCGAGCGTTCGCCTTCGAGCAGCATGATGCCCATCAGCGTGAGCAGGCCGCAGCCGCCGAAGACACCATAGGCGTCCTGTCGGGTGAACAGCATCACCGCGCAAGGCAGCAGCATGCTGATGTTGAGCACGCGGTTGGGGCGCGGATCGGCCTGCAGCGCGAAAGTGCAGATGGCGCTGGCGCCAATCAGCGAGCCGACGATGACGGCCGACACGTTGAGGTCATTGACTGGCAACAGCCAGGCGCTGCCCAGGCCCCAGGTGCCCCCCAGCATGCCCGACATGACCACCATCGACGTCAGCCAACGGGGATGGTCGCGCTTTTGGGACCGCACATAGGCGCGGTACACGCCCAGGCGCACGCCCGTGACGACCAGACAGAAAATGGCCCAGGCCACCGCCCGCAACCAACCCACCTGGGCGCCGATCAGGGCGGCCAGGGCGATCGCGAACACGCTGCTGACCAGTTCGACAGGCAGCGCGGCACCGAACAGCATCCGCACCCGTTCGGCTTCGATCAGGCGCTTGAGCTGGGGGTCGTCGGGGGTGACCCGCAAGGGGTCTTTCAAAAGCAGCATCGTCTCTGTTTATCGTCCGCCATGCAGACGACTTGAGCGTGCGGCCGGTCGCTTTACGCTTTTTGACGCGCGGTGTTGAGTCGTTCACACACCCGGGTAGTGGCCAGCTGGAAAGCCTGGAAGTTCAGGCCGATCTGGTGGGTGATCGGTTCGAGCTTTTGCCACATGCCCGCCGGGTCGGCCGACGTGACCGGGTCGAGCAGCAGGCCATCGACGGCGGCGCCGATGGTCAGCAGGCGCTGCACCTGCGGGCGCTCGTTGGCCCAGGACGCCGGGCCTTGCGGGCGGCAACGCACGCCATCGGCCACTTCGCGCGACAGCCCCCAGGATTGGCACAGGGCGGCGCCCAGCGCGGCATGGCTCACGCCAAAGGCGGCGATCTCGGCCTCGGCCAGTTGGTTTTCGTCGGGGCTCTTGCTGTCCAGGGCGGTGTAGCGCTGGTGGTCGTAGGCGATCAGCACGGCGCGGCCGCTCTCGGCGAACAGGCCGATCGTGTGGGCCAGCCATTGGTCGACGTCGAGCTGGCGGGCAATGCTGCCCATGGCCAGGCCACGGATGCCGGCGCGGTCCCAAATGGCTTGCAGCAGAGGCCCTGGCGGGAAGGCACCGCGCAAACCGATCTCATACGTGAGGCCGGCGACCTGTGCCATGCCCAGGTAGCGGATGCCTTCGTGCACGGTCTCGACCCGCTTGAGCAGGCCGAACAGCGCCGAGTTGACGGTGCGCACCACGGCGGATGACAAGGCCATGTCGTTCTCGATGACCTCGGCCAGCTGCTCGGTGGTGCAGTCCTCCTCGGCCATCAGCAGGGACAGCTTGACCAGCGTGCTCGGGCAGGCCGGCAGGTCGATGTTCAGATTGCGCAGCGGCGATTCGATGGTCATGGTGGGGCACCTTTCACGACGCAGTCTATGCCTGCGCGCCACATCGTGAAAGGGGAATTGCCCCTTCTTCAGGCCGTATTCTTGATGCTCAATCGCGCACGGGCCAATCGTGTGGTGGGTGGGGTCAGGCCCTGGTTGCGGCGGTATTCGCTGGGCGCCATGCCCTTCCAGCGGCGGAAGGCCTCGATGAAGGTGGTGACATCCGCGTAGCCCAGGCGCTCGGCGATCTCGCTGTGCGTCAGGCTGGCGGTGGCCATCAGCTCTTCGGTCAGGGTGCGGCGCACCTCTTCGAGCAGGCCACGGAAGGTGGCGCCTTCGGCCGTCAGGTGGCGGCGCAGGGTGCGCGAGGTCATGCTCATCTCTTCGGCCACTTTTTCCATGTCGGGGATGTGGCCGGGGGTGCGCAGCAGGCGGTCGCGCACATTGGCGGCCACCCCGGTGCGGGCATGCCGGCTTTCCATCAGGTTGCGGCACATCTGCTCGCACATCTGGGCGGTGTGCGGGTCGGCCTGCGGCAAGGGCAGGTCCATGATGCTGGCATCGAAGATGTTGCGCTCGTGCGGCGAGTTGAACGTGGGGCGCACGCCGAACAGGGCGGTGTAGGCGGCCACCATCTCGGGCGAGGGCTCGGGGCACTTCATCTGCACTTCGCGGTAGGGCAGCGGGGCGCCCAGGATCTCGCGCTGCAGGGTGACCACGGCCGCGCGGTCGCGGTCGATGATGAACTGGCGCACGTCTGGCGGCAGGTGGTCGGTCTGGAAGGTCGAGGTGATGAGGTCGCCGTGGCGCTCGACCACGTTGGTGGTCAGCGAGAAGGTCAGGTTCAGCATGCGCGAGGCCATGGATACCGCGTTGCCCAGGGTCGGGCTGCTCATGACGGCGTAGCCCCACAGGCCATAGGTGGTGACGTGGTAGCGGCAGCCGGCGTGGATGCCGAGTTCGGGCGCGTGGTTGAGCTCCGTGCTCAGGTTGCGGATCAGTTGAACTTCCTGCAGGGCTTCGATCTCGGCTTTGGGGTCGTCCAGCTGGGCGCGGGTGATGCCCGTGTGGCGCAGCATGGCGTCGACGCTGACACCCCGTTCGTAGCCGAGTTGCGTGAGGACGCGGGCGGTGGCGATGCCTCGGCGGAAATCCCAGATCGTGGGCTTGGAACTCATGCGGTACTTCCAGGTGTTGTTCAATGACGTTACAAATTATGTCCGCCAACACCAATCCACATGTCCGCTCTTCTGTATGCCCTAGGAAAAAACGTGGTTATTGCTCAGTCTTTGCGTTTGGCCCGTGGGTGGGCCGCGTCATACACCTTGGCCAAGTGCTGGAAGTCCAGCTTGGTGTAGACCTGGGTGGTGGTGATGTGGGCATGGCCCAGCAGTTCTTGCACGGCGCGGAGGTCGCCGCTGGACTGCAGCAGGTGGCTGGCGAAACTGTGGCGCAGCATGTGCGGGTGCACGTGTGTGGGCAGGCCGGCGTCGATGGCCATCTGCTTGAGGCGGTTGCGCAGTTGCACGGGGGTCAGGCGCCGGCCCAGGCGGCTGACGAACAGGGCGGTTTCACCGGGTGCGGCCAGGGCGGCGCGCATGTCTAGCCAGGCGTCCAGCGCCTGCAAAGCCGCCTTGCCCACGGGCACGGTGCGGCGTTTGCCACCTTTGCCCAGCACATGGGCTTCGGCGCCGCCGCGGTCCAGCCAACCCTGGGCCTGTGGGCTGGCGGTCACGTCCAGGCCCAGCAACTCGGCGCTGCGCAGGCCGCTGCCATAAAGCAACTCGACCATGCAGTGGTCACGCGCGGCCAGCCAGGGTGCTTCGCGCGCGTCGCGGCTGCGCGGGGGCGCGGGCTTGGGCGGCGCTTCGGTGGACAGGGCCACGGCCTGCTCCACCGACAAGGCCTTGGGCAGGGGCTTGGCGCCCTTGGGCGCGCGCACGCCTTCGACCGGGTTGATGCTGGCCAGGCCTTCTCGGCCCATCCAGCGGAACAGGCCGCGCCAGGCCGACAGGGTGATCGCGATGCTGCGTGGGCCCAGCCCGCCAGCATGCAGCCGCGCCGCCCAGCCGCGCACGTGGTGGGGCTTGACGGCGTCCAGCGACAGGCTTTCCCGGGCACAAAAGGCTTCCAGCCGCTTGAAGGCGTCGAGGTACATGGCCAGCGTGCGGTCGGCGAGGCGGCGCTGCACGCGCAGGTGCTCGAGGTGGCTGGCGATCAAGCTGGGCGGCGGCGGGCGGTCTTCAATGGCCATGTCTGCATTGTCGCTCCGATGGGTTCCAGTCGGGGCCATCCATGCCAAGCCTTCAAGTTGAGGGCCGCTTTGCCGATACCGCTGAACGGGTCGTCTGCGCTGAGGCCCCGTCATCAAACCGCAGGGAACGAAAGCGAGCCATGAACTTCCTCTCCAATCTGAAACTCGGCAAGCGCCTCGCGCTGGGCTTTTCCGCCTTGATCTTGCTCAGCCTGATCGCCGCTGGCGTGGGCATCGAACGCATCCGGGCCGTGCGCGCCATCGCCGAGCGGCTGGGCACCGAAGACGCTGAACTGTTGACCCTGACGCAGCGCTGGACGCGCTCCATCGAATCGAACACCGCCCGCACCTGGGTGGTGTTCTTCGCGGCCGAACCCACGGTGATCAGCCGCGTCAAGGAAGAAATGCAGGCCACGGTCACGGCCAACACCGCCCGCATCAAGCGCATGGGCGAGCTGGCGACGTCCGATGAGCAAAAGCAGTTGATCAAGGACATCTCCGATCAGCGCACCGCCTTCCAGGCCGAACGCAATGCCCTGCTCAAACGCAAGGAAGCGGGCGAGGACGTGGGCGGCGAAGTGCTGGCCAAGGTCTTCCCGGCGGCGCAGAACTACCTGGCGTCCGTCGAGCGCCTGGCCGACCACCAGGTCAAGCTCATGCAGACCACGAAGGAGGCCGCCGACCATGCCGCCACCGAGGGCGTGACCGCCCTGGCCATCGGCACGGTGCTGGCACTGATCGTGGGTGGCGGCCTGGCCTGGGTGCTGACCCGGTCGATCGTGGTGCCCGTGCGCCGGGCCCAGCAGGCGGCCGAGGCCATCGCCAATGGCGACCTGAGCGTCGACATCCGGACCGACAGCGGCGACGAGATCGGCCAGTTGGTGCAGTCCATGCAGCGCATGGTGTTGTCGCTGCGTGGCATCGTGAACGCGGTGCGGGCCAGCTCGGATTCGATCGCCACGGGTTCGGCACAAATCGCCATGGGCAACGCCGACCTGTCGCAACGCACCGAAGAGCAGGCCAGCAACCTGCAGCAGACGGCCGCCTCGATGGAAGAGCTGACCGCCACCATCAAGCAGAACGCCGACACGGCGCGCCAGGCGTCGCAACTGGCCAGCAGCGCCTCGGCCGTGGCCGTGGACGGCGGCACGGTGGTGGGCAAGGTCGTGGCCACGATGGAAGACATCACGGCCAGCTCGAAAAAGGTGGCCGACATCATCGGCGTGATCGATGGCATCGCCTTCCAGACCAACATCCTGGCGCTGAACGCGGCGGTGGAAGCGGCCCGGGCCGGCGAGCAAGGCCGCGGCTTCGCCGTGGTGGCGGGCGAGGTGCGTTCACTGGCGCAGCGCAGTGCGCAGGCCGCCCGCGAGATCAAGACCCTGATCGGTGAAAGCGTCGAGAAGGTCGAGACCGGCACGCGCCTGGTGGGCACCGCGGGCGCGACCATGGACGACGTGGTTCAGCAGGTCAAGCGGGTGACCGACCTGATCGGCGAGATCACCAGTGCCAGCATCGAGCAAAGCACGGGCATCGGCCAGATTGGCGACGCGGTCAACCAGCTCGATCAGGTGACGCAGCAGAACGCGGCGCTGGTGGAGGAGTCGGCCGCCGCGTCGGAAAGCCTGCGGCACCAGGCCGCGAGCCTGGCGCAGACGGTGTCGGTGTTCAAGCTGACGGCTTGACCGGATCATCGGCCCTGGGCGGGGGGCGCTTCAGGTGCCCAGCTCGTCCAGGAACTCGACGGCGCCCGTCTCCAGCGAGTACTCGGCGCCGACCACGGCCAGGCTGCCTTGCTGGATCAGCTGTTCCAGCAGCTCGGAGCCGTGGCGCAACTGGTTGACCGACGCGCGCACATTGGCCCGCACCGCGTGGTGCACGAGTTGGTCCATGTCGTGGCGCAACTCGGTGGCCAGCAGGCCTTCGACCGAGGGCCGCACGCGGTTGACGATGGAGTGGATGTTGCGCGACTGAAGGTTGTCGGCCGGCTGTTGCAAGGCCTCGATGGTGGCCAGGACGGCCCCGCATTTCGAGTGCCCCAGCACGACCACGAGCGGTGTGCCGAAGCGCGAGGCCGCGAACTCGACGCTGCCCACCTGCGAGGGCGCCACCACATTGCCCGCGACGCGGATCACAAAAAGGTCGCCCAGGCCTTGGTCGAACACCAGTTCGGCCGGCACGCGGGCGTCCGAGCAGCCCAGGATGATGGCGAACGGGTTCTGCGGCTGGCCCAGTTCGATGGGCTTGGCGGGCCCCGACAAGCTCTGGCCGGACTGGACGCTGGCGACGAAACGGCGGTTGCCTTCGCGCAGGCGTGCCAAGGCCTCGCGGGCGGTTTGAAGGCCTGGTGGCTTGCTCATTCGGATGCTGCGCTGTCAGGGTTGGCGGCGGCCTCGGGACTGGCCGGTGCGGTGTCGGCTTTGCGGGCCACGGTCTTGAGCCAGCGGGCGGTCTTGGCCCCCAGCTGTTCGGCGCACCGTTCCAGCCGGTCGCAGGCCTTGAAGTTGGCGAAGGGGTTGGCGCCCAGGCCGGCCTTGCACGAGAAGTTGGTCTTGGCGATCTCGCGGCCGCCCTGGGCCACGGCGGCGTTCATGCCGACTTCGGACTCGACCCACCGGCCGCCAAAGCCCACGCTGGCCCGTCCGCCCACCAGGGTGGTGATCTGGAGGGACACGCGGTTGGCCAGGTCGGAGGCCGTGCTGGCCTGGCCCTGGCCCAACGCGACCTGCACCTTGTACTTGGGGCCGAACTTCTCGACCGCCTGGGGGATGAGGCGTTCCAGCTGGCATTCGGTCTTGGCGGCATCGCTGATGCTGCCGGTGTCCTGGTAGCTGGCCTGGTCGTCGACCAGGAAGGCGCGTTCCGGGGAGGCGGCGTCCTGGGCTTGGACCGAGCAGGACAGGGCCAGCAGGGCGGCCAGGATCAGGCGGTTTTTCAGCAGGGTGGCCATGCGCATCATCCCAGCAGGCGGGCCAAGGCCGCGCTGGCGGTTTCGCCGACCTGCGCCAGGAAGTCCACGCCCATGTCGGCCGTGTAGCGCGTGGGGTCGGGCGAACCGAGCACCAGCAGACCGTAGGTGTGGCCCTCGTGGTGCAGCGGGATCATCGCCAGCGAGGTGATGGTGCTGTGGTCGGCCATCCATTTCGAGGCTTCGAAGCCGGCGTTGACACCGCAGTAGGGCAAGGTCAGGCTGGCCGCGAAGCTGCGCACGTCGTCGCTCACGGCTTGCGCGGAGGGCAGTTCGCGCAGGGCTTCGCGCACGGGCACCGCGGGGGTGTCCCACACGCGCACGGCGGCCTGCGGGATCAGGAACTCGCGTTGCAGTTCGGACAGCAGCACGTCGGGCAGGGCGGCGTCGTCGTGGGTCATCAGCACGGCGCGCACCCAGTGGTGCAGGCGCTGGGCGATGGCCTCGTTCTCCTGGCTGTGGCGGATCATTTCCATGATGCGGCGCTCCAGGCCCTTGATCTTGTCGCGCAGCATTTCCATCTGGCGCTCTTGCAGCGAGACGGCGCGCTGGCCGTGCGGGCTGGTGAGTTGCACGCTGGACAGCAGCTGGGCGTGGCGCTCGAAGAAGCCGGGCGTGTGCACCAGGTAGTTGGCGATGTCGTCTTCGGTGATGCCTTGCAGGGGTGTCGTCATGGTGGGCGTGTTGGTTCGTTCAGGCGTTCTTCGAACGGGTCAAAGGGCGGGCACGTCGATCTCGCCGTCGAAGACGGTGGCGGCCGGGCCGGTCATCATCACAGGATGCCCGATGCCCGCCCAGCTGATGGTCAGGCGGCCACCGCGCGTGTCGACATCGACGATGCTGTCCAGCCAGCCCAGGCGGATGCCGGCGACCACGGCCGCGCAGGCGCCCGAGCCACAGGCCAGGGTTTCGCCACTGCCGCGCTCGAACACGCGCAGCTTGATGTGCGAGCGGCCCACCAGCTGCATGAAGCCGGCGTTGACGCGCTTGGGGAAGCGTTCGTGGCTTTCGATCTGCGGGCCGGTCTCGCCGACCGGGGCCTGGTCGACGTCGTCCACGCGCGTGACCGCGTGCGGGTTGCCCATGGACACCACCGCCACGTCGACCGGGTAGTTGGCCAGTGGCAAGGGCCACAGCTCGCAGCCGTTGACCAGCTTGGGCGTGAGGCCGGCGGCGTTGAACGGCACCTTTTCAGGGGCCAGGATGGGTTCGCCCATGTCGACCGTGACGCGGCCGTCGTCCTGCAACTCGGGCTCGATCACGCCCAGCATGGTCTGCACGCGCAGCCTGGTCTTGCCGGTGAGCTTCTGGTCGTGCACGTAACGCGCAAAGCAGCGGGCGCCGTTGCCGCATTGCTCGACCTCGCCGCCATCGGCGTTGATGATGCGGTAGGTGAAGTCGGTGTTCCGCTCGCTGGAGCCGGGCTCGACGATCAGGATCTGATCGGCGCCGATGCCGAAGCGCCGGTCGGCCAGGAAGCGGTATTGGGCCGGGCTCAACGCCAGCGGCCCCTGGGTGGCGTCGAGCACGATGAAATCGTTGCCCGCGCCGTGCATTTTGGTAAAGCGCAGCTTCATGGACGGAGATTATCCGTCCGACTGGGGCCCCGCGTGTGTCAGGCGGGCTGAATGTCCACCTGGAAGCGCGCCACGGCGTCGGTCAGGCCCTTGGCCTGCTGGCGCAGGCTGTCGGCGGCGGCGGCCGATTGTTCCACCAGCGCGGCGTTTTGCTGCGTCATCTGGTCGAGCTGGCTGACGGATTCGCCCACGTGGCTGATGCCCTGCGACTGCTGCTGCGTGGCGTCGGCGATCTCGCCCATGGCCTGGGTGACGCGCCGGATGGCGTCCACGATCTCGACCATCACGGCGCCCGCGTCCTGCACGCGGCGCGAGCCGATGTCCACGCGCTCGACCGACTGGCCGATCAGGCTTTTGATCTCCTTGGCGGCGTCGGCGCTGCGCTTGGCCAGCAGGCGCACTTCGCTGGCCACGACCGCGAAACCGCGGCCCTGTTCGCCAGCACGTGCCGCTTCCACGGCGGCGTTCAGCGCCAGGATGTTCGTCTGGAAAGCGATGCCATCGATCACGCCGATGATGTCGCTGATCTGCTGCGAGGCCTTGCTGATGTCGGCCATCTGCTGCACCACGCTCTCGACCACCTGGCCGCCTTGCTCGGCGCGCTGGCAGGCGGTGTCGGCCAGGATGTTGGCCACGTTGGCGGACTGGGCCGATTGGGCCACCGTCGTGCTGAGCTCCTCCATCGACGAGGCCGTCTGCTGCAGGTTGGAGGCGGCCTGCTCGGTGCGGTCGGACAGGTCCTGGTTGCCGGCGGCGATCTCGGTGCTGGCCACCAGCATGTTCTGCGACGATTCGCGCACCGAGGCGACCATGGTGCGCAGCGAGACCTGCATCTCCTTCATGCACCGCATCAGGCGGGCAATTTCGTCCTGACCGCGGGGGTTGATCTCTTGCGTCAGGTCGCCCTGCGCGATGGCCTGGGTGTGCGCTTCGGCACGCTTCAAAGGCCCCGTGACCGAGGCGATGGTCAGGCCCATCAGCGGCAGGAAGACGATGCCCGGCGACAGCAGCAGCGCCCACAGCGACATGATGGCGTTGCTGACGCCGCTGCTGACCTTGGCGCGGCGGGCTTGGGCGAGTTGTTCGATGTCCACGTTCAGCTTGGCGACGATGGCATCGATGGCGTCGCCTTCGGCGCGTTGCGGCTCGCTCGACTGGAAGGCTTCGCCGGGCGAACTGATGGCCGAGGAGTTGATGAGTTCCAGGGTGGGCGCCAGGCCCTTGCCATAACTTTGCAGCTTGGCCTCGACCGACTTCACCTGCGCCGCGATGGTGGCGTTGGGCGCGACCTTGGCCAGCTCCTGCGTGGCTTTGACCGTGCTGCTCAGGGTGTTTTGCCAGGCCTTGATGTGGGTGCCGGCCGACACCGAATCGCCCGTGTTGATGATGGCCGACTTTTCGAAGCCGCGCAGTTGCCCCAGTTGCAGGGCCAGCGTGCTCATGCGCTGGGTGGCCGCGAACTCCTGGGTGGCGAAGGCGTCGAACTCACCACGCAGTTGCGACAGCTGCCAGCTTGAGCCGGTGCCCACGATCAGGCCGATCGCCACCACCAGGGCCATGCAGGACAGGAGTCGTGCACGGATCGAAAAACCACGCAAGAAGGTGATCCAGGCTGCCATCTTTTTTGTCTCCGAAATTGCAAACGTACCGTCTCTGCATTTCGGCCGAAATGGGGTGGACTTGAGCGCCGGCTCAATACAGACTGGGCTCGCCCGGCGGCCGCGTCTTGAAGCGCTTGTGCACCCACAAATACTGCGCCGGCAACTTCAGGATTTCGGCTTCGATGAGCCGGTTCAGCCTGGCCGTGTCCGCCTCGGCGTCGTCCGTGGGAAAGTTCTCGATGGGCGGCAGGAAGTGGATGCGCCAGCCCTGGCCGCCGGGCAGCGTTTCGGCGATCACCGGCTGCACCACCATGTTCAGCATCCTGGCCATGCGCGAGGGCGCCAGCAAGGTCGCCGCCGGGACGCCAAAGAACGGCACGAACGCCGCGTCCTTGGCACCGAAGTCCATGTCCGGCAGATTGAAGAAGCCCCGTCCCGCCTTGATGGCGCGGAACAAGGGCTTGACCGAATCGCTGCGCGGGAAAATCTCGGCATCGCCCAGGCGCAGGCGGCCGCGCTTCATGGCGGCGTCGATGATCGGGTTGCTCTGCGTCTGGTAGATCGACGCGCCTGGGCGCTTTTGCTGCAGCAGGATGGACGCGCCAGCCACGTCCAGCCCCACGAAATGCGGGCACAGCCACATGGTGGCGCGGCCCGTGGCCTGGAACTCGCGTTCCGCCAGATCGATGTCGCCGCTGACCTGGATCAGGCGCTTGATGCGCGCGGGCGGGGCGTACCAGAACAGGGCGCGTTCCAGGGCGCTGCGGCCCAGCCAGCGGAAGTGTTCCTTGACCAGGGCGCGGCGCTCGGCCTCGGGCATCTGCGGAAAGCAAAGCGCCAGGTTGCGCAGGGCGATGCGGCGGCGGGAGCCGGCCAGCGGGTGCAACAGCGCGCCCAGGCCCCAGCCCAGCCCGGCCAGCATCGGCAAGGGCAGCCAGGAGAGCAGCCACAGCAGGCCCAAGGCCAGTCGAATGCCAAGTCCCTTCATGCCGCGTCCTTGGCCGTGGTGGTGCGCTGGGTGGTCAGGATGTCCGCCTTGGGTTGCTTGTAGCGGTTGTATCCCCAAAGGTACTGCTGGGGGCACTGCATGATCAGGTTTTCCACCTCGCGGTTGAGTGCCACGGCCGATGGTGCCGGGTCCCCTTGTGCCACAGCGTCGACCAAGTCCGTCCCGGCCGCTTGGGCATGAACGACGAAGTCAGCGCCCACTTTCAAGCGTTGAAAGAAGCCCAGTCTTTCGCCCCGCAGCCACACCATGCTGGCGCCGGTCTGGTGGGCCAGCTTGGTGGCCATGGTCATGGTGTAGGCCTGCGGCCCGAAGAAGGGCGCCCACACCCCCATGCCCTCGGGCGGCACCTGGTCGGGCAGCAAGCCCAGGGTCTGGCCGCTTTTCAGGGCGCGCAGCAATTGCCGCACGCCGCTGAGCGTGGCCGGGGCGGATTGCAGGTGCTCTCGGTCGCGGGCATGTTCCAGGATGCGGGCCAACGCCGGCTGCTTGGCCGGGCGGTACAGCACCGTGATGGGCTGTTGCGCGCCAAAGCGCTCCGCGTAGGCCTGCGCGCAGATCTCGAAGCAACCCAGGTGCGGGGACAGCACCAGCACGCCCTTGTGTCGGGCGAGGGCTTGCTCCACCACCTCGGGGTGGGTCCAGCGCACCCGGTCGCCCAGGGGCACCTTGGCCGGGCGGCCCCAAAGGCGCGGCAATTCCGCCACCATTCGGCCGGCGTGGGCCACGGCCGACCAGCGTTGCCAGGCGCTCAAACCCGCTTGGTCGGTGTGGGCTTTCAAGCGCCGCCGGTAGGTTGGCGACAGCCCGTAGGTCAGCCACCCCAGGGCGGCACCCATGGGGTGCAGCAGGCCGAGGGGCCAGCGCGACAGCATGAAAAACAGGCGAGACATGGGCCGCGATGTTACTTGGCGAGCCGGGCTATTCTGGGCACCTGTTCACGCGAAAGGAGACACCCATGATCTTGTGCGCGGATATCGGGGCCACCAAAACCCTGCTGGGCCTGGCTCGGATGAATGGCGCGGGCCGGATCGAGGTCGTGGCCTCGCAACGCCACGTGGCCGCCGAAGTCGGCTCGTTCGACGCCATGCTGGACGGCTTCCTGCGCGACCACGCCAGCCACCTGACCGTGCCTTTGCGCGCGGCCTGTTTTGGCGTGGCGGGCCCGGTCAAGGACCACACCGTGACGATGACCAACCTGTCCTGGCACCTCGACGCCGCGGCATTGAGCCAGCGCCTGGGTGGCATCCCCGTGCGCCTGGCCAACGATTTCGAGGCGGCGGCCAGTGGGATCGACCTGCTGCGCACCGATCAACTGCTGTCCTTGCAAACCGGCCAGGCAGCGGCGCGCGCGCCGCAACTGGTGATCGGCGCGGGCTCGGGCCTGGGGGTGGCCTTCCGCGTGTGGCAAGCGTCGGACGACGGCCAGTCAGGGCATTACGGCGTGGTCACGGGCGAGGGGGGCCATTTCAGCTTCACCCCGGCCAATGACGAGCAAGACCGTGCCCTGATGCGCTTGCGGCCCCACGTGGCCCGCCCCGTGGCCGAGCATTTCGTGTCCGGCCCCGGCCTGGCCAATTTCTACACCTTCCTGGACACCGAGGACAGCGGCAAGCAGGTCGACAAAGCCCCGCACAGGGTGGCCACCGCCATGGACACCACGGGTTTGACGGGCGAAGAGGTGGCCCGACGTGCCATGGAGGACGGCGAGCCCCGCGCGCTGCACGCGCTGCACCACTTCCTGCTGTCCTATGGTGTCGTGGCGGGCGACTACGCCCTGGCCACGCTTGCGCGGGGCGGCGTCTTCCTGGCCGGCGGGATCGCGCAGAAGCTGGGTGCGGTCATGCAGGACGGACGTTTCCTGGTCGGCTTCAACCAGAAAGGTCCCTACGCCGATCTGATGGCGACCATCCCTGTCCACGTGGTCACGGCGCCGGATTTGGGCTTGCTCGGCGCAGCGGTCATCGGGACGCGCATTTGACCGGTGCCGGTCAAATTTACCGGCGCGTTCAGCGCAGCGTCGCCACCATCATCTGCAGCATGGTGGCGACCTCGGCGTGGGTGTCCAGGTAAAAACGGGCGTGCGACAGCGGGTCATCGCGCCCGATGCGCACCGTGAGCCAGTGCGGCTCGGCGCGCTCGAACACCGACTCGTCGTTCAAGTCGTCGCCTGTGAACACGGCCGCGCCGGCACCCGTGCGTTGCACCAGCGAGGCCACGGCGTCACCCTTGTCGGGCGCGTTGGCGGCCACCACATTGACGACGCACTTGCCGCCAAAGCTGGTGAGGGCCGGGTCCAGGTTGCGCAGCAGCGTCTCGATGGTGACCAGGGCCGCGTCGCGGTCTCGGGCCAGGCGGTAGTGCAGGGCCAGCGAATGCAGCTTGTCCTCCACCTGGATGCCCAAGGCGGCCAGGTCGACTTCGTGCTGGTTGATCTTCTGGCGCAGCACGTCGAGCTTCTCGGTCAGCGCCACGTAAACCTCGGGCGGCAACTCAGGGCGCTCCGGGTCTTCTGCGCCGTGGTTGCCGATGATGTAGTGGGGGTCGAAGCCCAGGCGCGGTGCCACGTCGTCGACGCGGCGGCCCGTGACGATGGCCACGGGCAGGTAGCTGGCCAATTGTTCCAGGCTTTTCGCCACCCCGATGGACACGCGGGCGTCATCCGGACGGGTCACGATGGGGGCCAAGGTGCCGTCGAAATCAAAGGCCAGCAAAGGGCGCCGCTTCATCACGGCGTCCAGGGCCTGCTGGCCCGGGGGGGTGAACAGGTGGTGCTTCATGTCAGCCAGGCTGGTGCCTCTGCACGCGCGCCTCGATCCTTTCTCTCAGACGCCAGCGGCCGGCGTCGGTCAGCATGCGGCCGGCCCAGCGGTAGACGTTGAACTCGCGCACGGTCATGCGCAGGCTGCCCATGCGTTCGCGCTGTTCGGCCTCGGGCATCGTCAGCGCGCGGTGCAGGGCATCGGCGGTCTCTTCCACATGATACGGATTCACGATGAGCGCCTGTCCCATTTCACGGGCGGCCCCGGCGAAGCGGCTCAGGATCAGCACGCCGCGTTCGTCGTCGCGCGCGGCCACGAACTCCTTGCAGACCAGGTTCATGCCATCGTGCAGGCTGGTGACCATGCAGGCGTCGGCGGCGCGGTACAGCTCGTAGAGCGAGGCCTGGTTGTGGTGCACGGCCAGCAGGTGGATGGGCTTGTAGCCGTCGCGGCCGAAGCGCTGGTTGATGCGGTCGGTCAGGGCGTGGATGCGCTCCTGGAAGGCCTTGTACTCTTCCAGTTCACCGCGTGAAGGCGCCGCGATCTGCACGAAGCCGAACTTGCCGATCCACTCGGGGTGCTTCTCCAGCAGGCGCTCCACCGCGTGGATGCGCTCCAGGATGCCCTTGGTGTAGTCGAAGCGGTCCACGCCGATGGCGAGGCGGTGGTCGGGCGGCAGGCCCAGCGAGGCCAGCACATTGGCGCGGCACTCTTCCACCGGCAGCCAGGCGGCCTGCATCTGTTCCGAGGGCCAAGCGATCGAGATGGGGTAGCTTTCGACGAAGGTGCTGTCTTCGTGGAAGGAGATGGTCGAGTGCTCGTGCTCGATGCGGGCTTCGAGGTAGCGGTCCACCGTCTCGATGAAGTTCTTGCAGTGGAAACGCGTGTGGAAGCCCAGGATGGTGCTGCCCAGCATGCCTTCCAGGATCTCCTGCCGCCAGGGACAGATGCCGAAAGACTCCGGGTTGGGCCAGGGGATGTGCCAGAAGGTCAGGATGGTGGCGCGCGGCAGCTTCTTGCGGATCATGGCCGGCAGCAGGGCGAAGTGGTAGTCCTGCACCAGCACGACCGGGTCTTCGCTGCGGGCCTCGGCCACCACGGCGTCGGCGAAGCGCTGGTTGATGGCGCGGTAGTGTTCCCAATCGGATTCGCGGAAGACCGGCCGCACGTGGGCCACGTGGCACAGCGGCCACAGGCCTTCGTTGGCGAAGCCGTAGTAGTAACCCTTTTCTTCTTCTTCGCTCATCCACACGCGGCGCAGGGTGTACTCGTCCTTGCCGGGCGGCACCAGCACGCGGTCATGGGCATCGACCACCTCCGCGTCGGCGCTGCCGCTGCCGTGGGCGATCCAGGTGCCCGAACAGGCGCGCAGCAGTGGCTCGACCGCTGTCACCAGGCCGCTGGCCGGTTGCTTGACGACGACCCCATCGCCCACCTTGTCGTGGATGTAGGGCTCGCGGTTGGCCACCACGATCAACTCGTCGCCGCGCAGTTGCGTGCGCAGCAGGGCGCGCAGGCGCTCGGGGTTCCATTCGGTCTCGGGCCCCAGCGATCGGCGGTACTCGTCTTCCAGGTCGCGCAGTCGGGCGCGCAGGTCGGCGGCGAAAGGCTCCAGTTCGGGCGCGGCCGGCGACATCAGCGGGCTGATGAGGCCTTCCCCGCGCAGCAACGCGCGCGCACCCGAGACCCAGCCGCGCCAGCTCAATTGCGCCACCACGACGGTGATCAGCGCGATGATCACGCCCAGCCCCGCGATCAGGATGATGAGGTACTTCTGGGTGTCCTGGCTGCGGTGCTCGACAAAGCTCAAGTCCTGCAGCAGGATCAGTTGCGCGATGGGGCCGTTCTCGTCGGTGATGGGGTAGATGCCCACGTGCACGGGGCCGCCTTCGATGCGCATCTGCGGCTCGTCCTGCTCACCGATGACGGTGGCCTTGGCGCAAGTCAGCGAGCGCGGGAAACCGGGCGAGCGGCGCAGCAGTTCGCCGTCCATCGAGCACAGGCCGATGGCCACCAGTCGCTCGTCCTGCACCACGCGGTTGAACAGGGATTGCATGCGTGAACTGCCCGGTTCCGCCAGCCCTTCGGTGATCGAATCCGACAGCGTCTTGGTGACCAGCGAGCCCCGCAGATTGAGGTCGCGCGAAAACCAGCGCAGGGTGAGGCGGTCCATCAGGGGCACGGCCAGGTAGGCCGCGGCGATCAGCGTCAAAACCAGCGGGACCAGAAAGCGGAGCTGGAGGCGCAGTGTGTTCATCAATGAAGAAGCCGGAGAATGTTGTTGGCCCCTTCATGGCAAACACCGTGCCCGGGCGGGCAGGCAGGTGCTTTCTGTTTCAGGCGCGGTGCGGCTGCTCGTGTTCCGGCGTGGGGGAGCGCTGCTGCGGCGCGGACGGCTGGCCCTGCGTGTCGCTGGCTTCGGCGCGCGTCCCGCCGGGCAGCGGCGGGTCAATCTCGTTGCGCACGCGGGGCAGGAAGTCGGGGTAGTCGCGCTGCATGAGCAGCATCAGTTCTTCGCGGATCAGGCAGCGCAGGTCCCAGGCCTTGCCCGAATCGGCGCTGCTGATCAGGCAACGCAACTGCATGGCCTTCTCGCTGAAGTCGGTCACCTGGATGAGGCACACGCGCTGGTCCCACAAGGGCGACTTCTCGCACAAGGCCTGCATGGCGTCGCGCAAGGGTTGCAGGGGCATGCGGTAGTCCACCCACAAAAACACCGTGCCCAGGATGTTGGCGCTGCTCCGCGTCCAGTTCTGGAAGGGATTCTCGATCCACCATTGCAGGGGCACGATCAGGCGGCGCTCGTCCCAGATCTTGACGACCACGTAGGTGCTGTTGATCTCTTCCACGCGGCCCCATTCGCCCTCCACGATCACCACATCGTCCAGGCGGAAGGGCTGGCTGAAGGCGATCTGCAGGCCGGCCATCAGGTTGCCGAGCACGGGCCGCGCGGCCAGGCCGGCCGCGATGCCCACCACGCCCGCTGACGCCAACAGGCTGGTGCCGATCTGCCGCACATCGGGGATCGTCATCAAGGCCAGGCTGAAGCCGACCAGGCCGATTGCACCCACGGCCAGGCGCGTGACCACCTGCGTCTGCGTCTGGATGCGGCGCGCCATCAGGTTGTCGCTCACGTTCACCGAATGCGACAGCACGATGGCCTGGCCGAAGCCGCGCGCCATGCGCATCAGCAGCCAGGTGAAGGAGGCGATCAGCAGGATGGTGGTGACCTGCCGCACCGAGGCGATGTGGTCCAGGTCGTCGGGCGCGCCGCGCAGCACGAACTGCAAGGCCAGCAGGGGCAGCAGGATGCTGGCTGGCTTGCGCGCCGACTGCGTCACGGCGGAGGCTGCTTTGGAATGGGCCGTGCTCCGTTTGAGGACCGCCGCGCCGCTCAGGAAGATCAGCCAGGCCACGAACATGGCCAGGGCGGCGGACAGGATGGTGAGGGCCCAGGGCGAAAGGTTCAGGTCGTTCAAGTCCATGCCCGCCGTCAGCAACCGGCGTGCCGAAGCCCTCGGATCAGCGGCTCCCATGCCCCGATTTGCCAACGGTTTCGGGGTTTTATCCGACCGAAACCCTGGGTGCGATCCATTACACTGACCCATCGCCGAGTTAAAGGAACAACTTGCGGGGCGATTCACAAATGCCGCTAAAGCGTTCGCCGCTTGTTCGAAAGATCTTCAAGCCCGGCGACGCAGCCAGTCTTGAACTTATCTTTTTGGAGCACTTAACGTGGCGAACGACTTCCTCTTCACATCCGAATCCGTCTCTGAAGGCCACCCCGACAAGGTCGCCGACCAGATCTCGGACGCCATCCTCGACGCCATCTTCCAGCAAGACCCCCGCTCGCGCGTGGCCGCTGAAACGCTGTGCAACACCGGTCTGGTGGTGCTGGCCGGTGAAATCACCACCAACGCGCACGTCGACTACATCCAGGTCGCCCGCGACACCATCAAGCGCATCGGCTACGACAACACCGACTACGGCATCGACTACAAGGGTTGCGCCGTGCTGGTGGCTTACGACAAGCAATCCAACGACATCGCCCAGGGCGTGGACCACGCGTCCGACGACCACCTGAACATCGGCGCTGGCGACCAGGGCCTGATGTTCGGCTACGCCTGCAACGAGACGCCCGAGCTGATGCCCGCGCCCATCTATTACGCCCACCGCCTGGTCGAGCGCCAGGCCCAGCTGCGCAAGGATGGCCGCCTGCCTTTCCTGCGCCCTGATGCCAAGAGCCAGGTCACCATGCGCTATGTCGATGGCAAGCCGCACAGCATCGACACCGTGGTGCTGTCCACCCAGCACGACCCCGATCAAAGCGAAACGCAACACTCGATGAAGGCCTCGTTCACCGAAGCCATCATCGAAGAGATCATCAAGCCCGTGCTGCCCAAGGAATGGTTGAAGGACACCAAGTACCTGATCAACCCCACCGGCCGCTTTGTCATCGGCGGCCCGCAAGGCGACTGTGGCCTGACCGGCCGCAAGATCATCGTCGACACCTACGGCGGTGCCTGCCCCCACGGTGGTGGCGCTTTCTCGGGCAAGGACCCTTCCAAGGTCGACCGCTCGGCCGCCTATGCTGCCCGTTACGTGGCCAAGAACATCGTGGCCGCCGGCCTCGCCAAGCAGTGCCAGATCCAGGTGGCGTACGCCATCGGCGTGGCCCGCCCCATGAACGTGACGGTCTACACCGAAGGCACGGGCGTCATCCCTGACGACCAGATCGCCGCGCTGGTGCAAGAGCACTTCGACCTGCGTCCCAAGGGCATCATCCAGATGCTGGACCTGCTGCGCCCGATCTACTCGAAGACCGCCGCTTACGGCCACTTCGGCCGCGAAGAGCCCGAGTTCACCTGGGAACGCACCGACAAGGCGGCCATCTTGAAGGCCGCTGCCGGTCTGAAGTAAGCCTCAGCCTCAGCCGTGAGCGTGCTCCTCCACCCGGAACACATTCACGGCGCCCGCCAGGCGGCTGGCCTGCTCGCGCAGGCTTTCCGCCGCGGCGGCTGATTGCTCGACCAGCGCGGCGTTTTGCTGCGTCATCTGGTCCAGCTGGTTGACCGCCTGGTTGACCTGCACGATCCCATCGCTCTGCTCCGAGGCCGAGGCACTGATGTCCTGCATCATGTCGGTCACGCGCTGGATCGCCGAGACGATATCGCTCATGGCCTGGCCGGCTTCGCCCACCAGTTGCGCGCCCGAGTCCACCCGTTCGGTGGAGCTCACGATCAGCCCCTTGATTTCCTTCGCAGCATTGGCCGAGCGTTGCGCCAGTGAGCGCACCTCGCTGGCCACCACGGCGAAGCCGCGTCCCTGCTCGCCCGCCCGCGCGGCTTCCACCGCCGCGTTCAACGCCAGGATGTTGGTCTGGAACGCGATGCCATCGATCACACCGATGATGTCGGCGATCTTCTTGGACGAATTGGCGATGTCCTGCATGGTCTCGACGACCTGACCGACCACGCGGCCACCGCGTTGCGCCGCATCGCTGGCCGAGGTCGCCAGCTGGTTGGCTTGCATGGCCGATTGCGCCGAGTGCTTGACGGTGCCGGTGAGCTGCTCCATCGACGACGCCGTTTCCTGCAGGCTGGAGGCCGTTTGCTCGGTGCGGCTCGACAGATCCTGGTTGCCCATGGCGATCTCGGTGGACGCCGTGGAGATGCCGTCGGTGGTGTGGCGAACTTCGCTCACCAGCCGGGCCAGTGAGGCGGACATGGTTTGCAAGGAGCGCACCAGTTGCCCGAACTCGTCCTGGCGGTGGGTCTGGATGGCGACGCTGAGGTCGCCCTCGGCGATGCGCGAAGCGATGTGGATGGCCTCGCTCAAGGGTTGCTTGATCGAGCGGATCAGGAAAGCCGCGCCCGCCACCGCCGCCACCAGCACGCCGACCACCATCAGGCCCGCGATGAGCACGGTGGATCGGCGGCCGGCCGCGATCTCCGCGCGGACATTCACACCTGCCTGGGCTTGCAGCTTGGCGAAGTCTTTCAGGGCACCGAGGTACTCGGCCGAGGCGGGTAGGAAGCGCTGATCGACCGCCGCGCGGGCGGCGTCCAGCTGGCCATCGGCCTTGAGCTTCTTGATCTCGGTGCTCAGCGCCAGCACCTGCTTGCGCTTGTCGGCGATCTTGTCCAGTTGCGCGCGGTCCTGCTCGTCCAGCGGCAGGGCTTGCACTTCCTTCTGCAACTCGGTGATCCTGGCGATGGCGTCGGCGATCGGCTGCTTGAAGCTGGCGGCCACCTTTTCGTCCGCGCTGATGTTGGTGGCCACGCTGCGCACCATGGCCACTTCGCTCATGGACGCCCATTCGTGGGCGACTTCCAGTTTGCGGTCGCTGACCTTGAGTGCGCTTTCCGACCGCTGCTGCTGGTTGGCCGCCCGCCAGGCGGCCAGGCCCACGATGCTCACCATCGCCATGACCAACGCGCCCACGGCCAGCCACAGCTTGCCCGCGATACCTAGATTCCTGAACATGGTGATCCTCATTGATGCCTGGTCAATCTGGCTTATCGGCAGGGCCACCGCTCGGCTTGAATCCGTTAGCATGGGGCAGGTGCCCGACGGGGCGCATCGGCATCGCGATCATGCGCAAAAAAATACCGGTCGGCCAATTGCGGGTGGGCATGTTCATCGACGAGGTGAGCGGCTCCTGGCTGGACAATCCTTTCTGGAAGTCGGCCGTTTTGCTGACCGACCCGAAGGAACTCGCGCAGATCCGCAGCAGCCCCATCAAGGAGGTCTGGATCGACGTGGGCAAGGGCCGCGACGTGGACGATGAGGTGATCGAGGACGCCTTGCCCCGCCAGGTCGACGTGGTCGATGGTGTCGAATTCACGGCTTCCGCAGTCGCCGAAGAGCCCGAGCTGCCTCAAGCAGATTCGGCCGCGCCGCCCACCGTGTCCCTGCAGGATGAGGTCGCCCGCGCCGGCCGCATCTGCGCCAAGGCCCGGGGCGCCATGAAGACCATGTTCCAGGACGTGCGCATGGGCAAGGCCATCGACACCGAGCATTGCCTGCCGCTGGTCGACGACATCACCCAGTCGGTGCAGCGCAACCCCGGCGCCATCGTCAGCCTGGCGCGCCTCAAGACCAGCGACGACTACACCTACATGCACTCGGTGGCGGTGTGCGCCTTGATGGTGGCGCTGTCCCGCCAGCTCAAGCTGTCGGCCGAAGACACGCGCGAAGCCGGTCTGGCCGGCCTCTTGCACGACCTGGGCAAGAGCGCCATGCCGACCGAGGTGCTGAACAAGCCCGGCAAGCTCACCGACGCCGAATTCACCATCATGAAAGGCCACCCGGGCGCCGGCCACCGCCTGCTGCAGGAGGGCCATGGCGTGGGCCCGATCGCGATGGACGTCTGCCTGCACCACCACGAAAAGGTCAATGGCCAGGGCTACCCGCACGGCCTGAAGGGCGATGACATCAGCCTGTTCGCGAAGATGGGGGCGGTCTGCGACGTGTACGACGCCATCACCTCCAACCGGCCCTACAAGGCGGGCTGGGACCCGGCCGAGTCCATCCGCCTCATGGCGCAGTGGGGCAAGGACGGGCACTTCGACGAGGCGGTGCTGCAATCCTTCATCCGCAGCATCGGCATCTACCCCACTGGTTCGCTGGTCAAGCTCAAGTCCGGGCGGCTGGGCGTGGTGGTGGAGCAGGGCCCGCAGTCGCTGTTGGCGCCGGTGGTGAAGGTGTTCTTTTCGACCAAGTCCAACCAGCGCATTCCCCCCGAGCTGCTCGACCTGGGCCACCCCGGGGCGTCGGACCAGATCGCCTCGCGCGAATCGCCGGCCGCCTGGGGCTTCACCGGGCTCGATGACTTGTGGATGGCCCACCGCTGAACGAGCGGCGGGCCTTCTTCTCTGGTGGGATCACAGGCCTTTGAGCTTGAGCCGGTTGGCCTGCGTGCGGTAGAAGGCGACGGGGTCCGGCGCCCCTTTGCCCAACAGGCCGAAGATGTGGTTCATCTCGTCGATGTGGTTCCAGGGATAGTCGTCGCGCAGCACCTTGCCGAAGTGCGTGGAGCACACCGGCAGGGTGCCGTCGCTGGGCACGCTCGACGCCACCATGGCCAGATCCGAGAGGTCCCAGGCATTGGTCTTGGGTTGATTGCCGGTGACCGAATACAGGTACATGCCAGCCTCGAATTCCTTGCCGTCCAGGCCGCAATAGGTGGACGGTACGCCTGCAGGGAAGCGGGTGGCGAAGGCGTTGACCTCCTTGGCGAAGTCCTTGGCCGCCTCCACATCCTGTGGCAGTTGGCTGTTGCCCGACACCCAGGCCACGAAGGAGCCGAAGAAGGTGGTGAGCTTGCTGTAGTTGGTGATGAGGTCGTTGACCGGGTTGTTGCCGTCTTCCACCGTCATGCGCGAGGGGCTGGCTACCGTGGTGATGCTGGCCACCAACTCAGGCGCCACGCCGGCCACGTAGCGGGCGGTGGGGCCGCCCTGGCTGTGGCCGATGAGGTTGAACTTCTTGACCCCGTCGCGTGCCGCCCAGGCGCGCATCTGCTGCAGCAATTGCTCGCCCCGCAACTCGCTGCTGTTGACTTGGGACACCGCCGCCACGTACACCGTGGCGCCGTTCTTGCGAAGGTCGCTGGGCACTTGGTAGAAGTAATCGACGCCCAGGATGTCCTTGAAGCCCATGAAGCCATGCACCAGCACGATGGGGTACTTGGTCTGGGCCGTCGTGGAGGCGGCCGTGGCTGCCTGGGCGGATGACAGTGGCAGCAAGCCTGCCGCCACGGCGAGCGTGATGGAGGTGGCAGACAGGATGGCGGACAGTGCTTGGCGCATGGGATTCCTCGGCGGTCATATTGTTACGTGGTAGAACTAATTTTCACCACGCTCCGTTCGACCGGATATCCGGGATTACGAGCCCACCAAACCAGGGGTGGCCCATCTCACTGCTGCGAGAGACTCAACCCCGCGTGCTCCCGCAGCGGGTGGAAGTGGATGTTCGGGTGCCGCTCCTGCGTCAGGCGCAGGTCGTAGGCCGAGGTCATCATGTAGGCCAGGGTGTCGGCCGCGTCATGGGCCAGCTTCGAAGCGTTCTCGTCGGTGAATTTCTTCAGGTCCGCCGCCGAATCAGACGTGATCCAGCGCGCGCCGGTGAAGCGGCAGGGCATCAAGCGGATGTCCACGCCGTACTCGGCCTTCAGGCGGTGCTGCACGACTTCGAACTGCAGTTGCCCCACGGCGCCCAGCAGCATCGAGCCACCGCTGTCGGGTTTGAAGACCTGAATGGCGCCTTCTTCGCCCAACTGCATCAATCCTGCTTGCAATTGCTTGCTTTTCATGGGATTGGCGAGTTCGACCGTCTGGAACAGCTCAGGCGCGAAAAAGGGCAGGCCGGTGTACTGCAAGGTCACGCCATCGGTGATCGTGTCGCCCAGCTGCACGCCGCCGTGGGTGGTGAAGCCGATGATGTCGCCCGCGTAGGCTTCATCGACCGCCTCGCGGCGTTGCGACAGGAAGGTCACCACGCTGGTGGGGCGCAGTTCCTTGGCGGAACGCTGCACCTTGAGCTTCATGCCGGGCTCGTACTTGCCGGAACACACGCGCACGAAGGCGATGCGGTCACGGTGGGACGGGTCCATGTTGGCCTGCACCTTGAACACCACGCCGGAGAAGTTGGGCGCCTCGGGCTGGATCTCGGTCGAGGCACCGGACTTGTCGGTGGACAGGCGCAGGCGGGGCGAAGGCGCCAAATCGACCAGCGCGTCCAGGATCTCTTGCACACCAAAGTTGTTCACGGCCGAGCCAAAGAACACGGGCGTCTGCTTGGCCGCCAAAAACAAATCGAGGTCGAAGGCGGGGGCGGCGCCGGCCATCAGTTCCATGTTCTGCTCGGCCAGCTCCCAATCGTGGCCAAAGCGTTCGTGCAGCTTGTCGCGCTCAGCTAACGGCACGGTTTCGTCCTCGCCGCCGCGCTTGTCGGCGCCAGCGTCAAACAGGCGCATGCTCTGCGTGCGCAGGTTGACGATGCCGCCAAAAGCCTTGCCTTGACCCACCGGCCAGGTCATGGGCACGCAGGGCATGCCCAGCTCGGCCTCGACTTCGTCCAGCAGCGTGACGGGGTCGCGGCCTTCGCGGTCCATCTTGTTGACGAAGGTGATGATGGGCGTGTCGCGCTGGCGGCAGACCTCGATCAGGCGGCGGGTTTGCGCTTCCACACCGTTGGCGGCGTCGATCACCATCAGGGCCGAATCGACGGCGGTCAGCACGCGGTAGGTGTCTTCCGAGAAGTCCTTGTGGCCAGGGGTGTCGAGCAGGTTGACCACGTGGTCGCGGTAGAGCATCTGCATCACGCTGGAGGCCACCGAGATGCCGCGCTGCTTTTCGATTTCCATCCAGTCGGAGGTGGCATGGCGCGAGGCCTTGCGGCCCTTGACGGCGCCAGCGATGTGGATCGCGCCCGAGAACAGCAGCAGCTTTTCCGTCAACGTGGTCTTGCCGGCGTCGGGGTGGGAAATGATGGCGAAGGTGCGGCGGCGGCGGGTTTCGGAAAGCAGGGAAGACACGGAACAAGGCTCCAGCGGGCTCGGGAAGGCGATGCGATCGCCAAAGCTGGCATTGTCCCATCCCGCATATTCACTTGTCTAATCCGCATGGGGGGTTTTATACTGGCAGTCCTTTCGAGGAGCGTTGCAAGGCCGTCTTTCATGAAAAGCACAGGCCCCAGGCTCGGAAGTGTTCCCACTGCAACCGCGCTCACCCGCAAGTGTCCCGCTGGGTGAGTTGTATTTTTCCTCGTCTCCCCGGCGTCCCTGCGGCATCGAAATCAATGTTGCTTGAAGGAGCCGCCATGAGCGCTGCACAAAAATCCCTGGTCACCGATCACAAAGGCGTCGATTGCGTCGTCGCCGACATGTCTCAAGCCGAGTGGGGCCGCAAGGAAATCCTGATCGCCGAAAGCGAAATGCCGGCGCTGATGGCCATCCGCAAGGAATACGCCGCCACGCAGGCCCTGAAGGGCGCGCGCATCACCGGTTCGCTGCACATGACCATTCAAACGGCGGTGCTGGTTGAAACGCTGCAGGCCCTGGGCGCCCAAGTGCGCTGGGCTTCGTGCAACATCTTCTCGACGCAAGACCACGCCGCCGCCGCCCTGGTGGCCGCCGGCACGCCCGTCTACGCCTACAAGGGCGAGTCGCTGGAAGACTACTGGGACTACACCCACCGCATTTTCGACTTCGGCCCCAAGGGTTCTGAAGGCGAAGGCCCCAACATGATCCTGGACGACGGCGGCGATGCCACGCTGCTGATGCACCTGGGCAAGAAGGCCGAGACCGACCAAAGCGTGCTGGCCAACCCCGGCAGCGAAGAAGAGCGCATTTTGTTCGCCGCCATCAAGGCCAAGCTGGCCGTGGACAGCACCTGGTATAGCCGCAAGGGCGCCCAGATCATCGGCGTGACCGAAGAAACCACGACCGGCGTGCACCGCCTGAACGAGATGTCGGCCAAGGGCAGCCTGCTGTTCCGCGCCATCAACGTGAACGACTCGGTCACCAAGTCCAAGTTCGACAACCTGTACGGCTGCCGCGAATCGCTGGTCGACGGCATCAAGCGCGCCACCGACGTGATGGTGGCGGGCAAGGTCGCCGTGGTCGCCGGTTACGGTGACGTGGGCAAGGGCTCGGCCCAAGCTTTGCGCGCCCTGAGCGCTCAGGTGTGGGTCACCGAGATCGACCCCATCAACGCCCTGCAGGCCGCCATGGAAGGCTACCGCGTGGTCACGATGGACTGGGCCGCCGACAAGGCCGACATCTTCGTGACGACGACCGGCAACAAGAGCGTCATCACCTACAAGCACATGCAGGCGATGAAGAACAACGCCATCGTCTGCAACATCGGCCACTTCGACAACGAAATCGACGTTGCCGAGCTGGAAACGAACTGCACCTGGGAAGAGATCAAGCCGCAAGTCGACCACGTGATCTTCAAGGACGGCAAGCGCATCATCCTGCTGGCCAAGGGCCGCCTGGTGAACCTGGGCTGCGGCACGGGCCACCCCAGCTACGTGATGTCGTCGAGCTTCGCCAACCAGACGATCGCCCAGATCGAGCTGTTCACGCGCCAGGATGCTTATGAAGCCGGCAAGGTCTATGTGCTGCCCAAGCACCTCGACGAAAAGGTGGCCCGCCTGCAGCTGACCACGCTGAACGCCGAGCTGACCGAGCTGACGGACGAACAAGCCGCCTACATCGGCGTGCCCAAGAACGGTCCTTACAAGCCCGACACTTACAGGTATTAACCACCCCCTACGGCCTGACGGCCGCCCCCTTCAAGGGGGCACCACCAGCGGACCGGCCAAGCCGGCTCCGCAGTGGTTGCTGGATCAACCAAAGAAGCCATGCCTCGCGCAGATCAACTCCTCGTTCAACAAGGGCACGCGCCCACCCGCTCGGCCGCCCATCGACTGATTGACGCCAGCGCGGCGCAATGGCTCGGCCCCAAAGGCTGGACCGTCTTGCGCAAGGCGGGCGAAGACCTGCCCGAGGGCACGGAGTTCCGCGTCACCAACGACGATGAACTCCGCTGGGTGTCGCGCGCCGGGCTCAAGCTCGAAGGCGCGCTGGCCGTCATCAACCTCAATGTGTCCGACTGGGTGTGCCTGGACATTGGCCAGAGCACCGGTGGTTTCACCGACGTGCTGCTGGCCAACGGCGCACGCCAGGTCGTGGGCATCGACGTGGGTCATGGCCAGCTGCACCAGCGCCTGAAGGAAGACGGCCGTGTCGTGTCGCTCGAAGAAGTGCACGCGCGGGAGCTCGGCAAGAGCACCTTGCGCGAGCACGCCCCGGCCGATGGCTTCGACCTGATCGTGGCCGACCTGTCCTTCATCTCGCTGTCGACCGTGGTGCCGCACCTCAAGACCTGGCTCAAGCCGGGTGGCCATGTGCTGATGCTGATCAAGCCGCAGTTCGAGGTGGGCAAGGGCAACGTCGGCAAGGGCGGCGTCGTCAAAGACCCGGCCTTGCACGCCAAGGCCCGCGACATGGTGCGCCGCGCCTGCACCGACCTCGGCTGGACCGTGCACAAGGGCTTCAACAGCCCGATCGCGGGGGGCGATGGCAACCAGGAGTTCTTCATCTGGGCATCGTCTTCATCAACCGCGCCGTCTGCTCCTTGAATTTCCTTTGAAAGTTTGAAGCATGAGCACGCTTGCCCCTTCATCCCTGCCGCTGAGCCTTGAATTCTTCCCGCCCAAGACGCCGGAAGGGGTCGACAAGCTGGCGGCGGTTCGCCAGCAGCTGTACCCGCTCAAGCCGCAGTACTGTTCCGTCACCTATGGCGCGGGCGGCTCCACCCAAGACGGCACGATCCAGACCGTGCGGGCGATCCTGTCCGAAGGTTTCGACGCCGCGCCGCATTTTTCGTGCATCGGCGCCAGCCGGGCCGGCGTGAAAGAGCAGCTGTCACAGTTCGCCGCCCAGGGCATTCGCCGCCTGGTGGCTTTGCGGGGTGACCTGCCCAGCGGCTACGGTGGCTTCGGCGAGTTCCGCTACGCCAGCGAACTGGTCGAGTACATCCGCGAGGAAACGGGCGATCACTTCCACATCGAGGTGGCGGCCTACCCGGAAATGCACCCCCAGGCCCGCAACCCGCAGGCCGACCTGGATGCCTTCGTGACCAAGGTCAAGGCCGGTGCCAATGTGGCGCTGACCCAGTACTTCTTCAATGCCGACGCTTATTTCCGCTTCGTGGACGAGGCGTCCAAGCGTGGCGTGGGCATCCCCATCATCCCGGGGATCATGCCCATCACCAACTCGACGCAGCTGATGCGCTTTTCGGATGCCTGTGGTGCCGAGATCCCACGCTGGGTCCGCACGCGCCTGGAAGGCTACGGCGACGACAAGGCTTCCATCCAGGCGTTTGGCCTGGACGTGGTGGCCGAGTTGTGCGCCAAGCTGCGCAGCGCTGGCGTGCCCGGCCTTCATTTCTACACGATGAATCAATCGACCTCGGTGCTGGCCTTGTGCCGGCAACTGGGCTGGTAAGCGGCCACCAGCCGGGGGCGGCCTCCAGATCGGCCGATGCCCCATGAAAAAAGGCTCCCCTTGGGGAGCCTTTTTGTCGACTGGCCGAAGCCGTCGATCAGCTGTTGGCAGCCTTGCGGCGGCGAGCCATCAGGCCCATGCCGACCAGGCCGATGCCCATCAGAGCATAGGTGGATGGCTCGGGCACGGAAGCCACGGTGCCAACCTTGATTTCCTTGATCATGCTGGCAACGTAGCCAAAGTCCGCGGGGTTCAGTTCACGCGCGGTCAGGTACGACTGGAAGGCGGAGGACAGGGTGAAGTTGGAGGCCAGCAGACCCAGGGCGCGAGGCGTGGCCGAGTCGGTCACGCTGGTGCCGACTTCATTGCCGAAGCTGCTCGACACGGTGTTGGCGGTCAGCAGGGACTGGTTGGTCAGGTTCAGCAGGGGGAAGGCAGCCGAGCCAACCAGCAGATCGCCGAACAGCGTGTTGGTGGCCAGGTCGAAGCTGAAGTTCGACATGGTGATTGACGTGGCGAAGGCCTTCGTGAACTTCATGCCCGAGCTGTCGCTGAAGTCGATCAGCAGTGCGCCGTGGTTGGCCGAAGTGGACACGCCTTGAACCGGGTCGGTCAGCACGCCGGTCGTGCTGTTGTAGGTCGAAGCGCCAGCGGCATTGATGGTGTAGCCATTCAAAGCAGCGGTGACGGCGACCAGGTCGAGGGTGACCGAGCCGGTGACGGCCGTGAAAGGCTGGGTGGCGGCGGAGGCCAGACCGGAGAAGGCGATTGCCAGAGCCATTGCGCCGAGCTTGAGAGAAGACTTCATTTGTCGATTCCTTAGTCTTAGTGATCGTTGAAGGGCTCTCGCAGTGGACGCCCTGGGTTTGACTTGACGATGGCTCATCTTGATGCATGCACAGCGCATAACGTATAGGGTTGTCGCGACCCTCCCCCCACTCTGGGGGGTCAGGCGCCCCAGATTTGCAACTCTGTAACAACGCCGATCAGGGGAATGTCGTGGGGCTGAGGGGCGAGCGCGGCCGTGTCGATCCGGGCATGTGACCAGCCCACGCCCACGGCGGTGACGTCGGGGTGAGCCGCCAGGAATCGGTCGAAATACCCCCCGCCGTAACCCAGCCGGAACCCTTCGGGGGTAAACCCCAGGCAGGGCACCAGGACCACGTCGGGCTCGCAAGGCCGGCCATCGGGGCTGGGGATGCCGCACTCGTCCATGGTGCGCAATTCCTCACCTTGCCAGGACCTGTAGTGCATCTGCCGACTCGCCTTGGCGGCCCAGGGCAGCGCCAGTTGGCAAGCCCATTCGCCTTGCGCCTGGAGGGCCGCGGGCCTTGGGTTAAATTCAACCTGAATCGGCCAGAACAGGCCCAGGCATTCCGGCTCCAGTTGGCGCAGCACCTCCAGCAGGTTTTTCTGCAAGGCGGCCTGGGCCTGGGCGAGCGCGCTGGCATCCTGAGCCCAGGTGTTTCGGGTGGCCAGCAGGTGCCGGCGCAGTGCCCCGCGAGCGTCGGGGGCCGGTGGCGCGGTGGAAGGCGAAACAGTCATGGCAAGGACAAAAGGTCAAAACAATTGATACAAGTTAACGAGTATGCAGCTGTTGCGGCAGGGAGACTGTGGGCCAGGGGCCTGATCCTGGCCGGGGCCGTGTGGTGGGGCGGTGCGCCGCCGGCCCATGCGGCCGTCGATGACCTGGGCGTGGTCGAGGCGCGGGAAGCCCTTCGGGTGCGTGACAACCCCCGCCTTTTTGCCGCCCGCGACGCGCTGATCGCCTCAGGCCACCCCTTGGCCCCCTGGGCCGATTTCTGGGCGATGCAGAGCCGCCTGGTGCAGGCCTCGCCCTCCGAGGTGGATGAGTTCCTGGCGCGCTGGCCCCAGACCTACGTGGCCGACCGTTTGCGCAACGACTGGTTGCTGGTGCTGGGCCAACGTCGTGATTGGGCGACTTTCCTGCGCATCCAGCCCGGTTTCCGCATGAATGACGACAAGGAAGTGGTCTGTTACGGGGTGCTCGCCCGCCAGCAGACCCATGCCGTGCCCGAAGGGCCTGGCGACTTGCGCGAACAGGCCCGGCAAGCTTGGTGGGCCCAGAAAGACCCGGACACCGGCTGCATCACCATGGCCCAGGCCCTCTTTCCCGCCGGCGTCCTCACGACCACCGATGTGTGGCGCAAGCTGCGTCTGTCCCTGGAAACCGACAAGCCCAAGGTCGTTCAGCAGACCGCGCAATTGTTGGGCGCCACCGTGGCCCAGGCGGTGGCCCGCCTGGTGGGGCAGCCCCGGGAGTACCTCTTCCCCAGGCCAGTGACGGCCTCGGCGGGCAGGGCCGGCGGCCAACGTGGAGCCGGTGCCCACCTGGAGTCCAGTGCGAAGGGCCGGCCAAAGTCGGGGCGCCACAAAATCGTGCGGCCCAGCGACTTGCCGCAGCTGGCGCCCGCCGTGGCGGGGCTGCCCAAGGAGATCCAGGGGCCGCTGAACCTTTTGGCGCTGATCCGCTGGGCCGCCATGGACGCGCCGGCGGTGGCCGCCGCCCTGGACGATCCCGATGCCCGCACCCGCTGGCAACTGACCGCCGAGGAAGCGGCTTGGGCCTGGGCCCAGGTGGCCCGCCAGAGCGCCTGGCGCTTGCAGCCCGAAGCCCCCGCCTTGTACGAACGGGCGATGGCGGTGGGTGGCGGCTTGTCGCCTTCCGATGTGGCCCGGACCTGGTCGAACGACACCCTCTCGTGGATGGGGCGCGCGGCGCTGCGGGCGGCCACAGCGGGGCAGCCGCAGCATTGGTCGCTGGTGGAGCGTGCCGTGGACGCCATGCCGATCGACCAGCAGCAGGACCCGGCCTGGGTCTACTGGAAAGCGCGGGCCCTGATGGCCCGTCCGGCCAACCCGGCTGTGCCCGTGCCAGGCGCTGCGCAACCCGCCGACGCCCGCCAGCAAGGGCGTGAACTGATGGCGCGCATCAGCGGCACGACCAGTTTCTATGGCCTGTTGGCCGCCGAGGATCTCCAAGGCGCGCCAGCGAAGGCCCCCGCCAGGCCCGCCGCCCTGAACGACGCCGAAAAGGCCGAAGCCCGCGCTTTGCCCGGCATCGACCGCGCCATGCGCCTCTTCGCGCTGGGTTGGCGCGGCGAGGCGGTCCGTGAATGGAACTACACCGTGGGCTACAGCAAGGTGGGGGGGCTGAGCGACCGCGAACTGCTGGCCGTGGCCGACGTGGCCTGCGAGCAAGAAATCTGGGACCGCTGCATCAACACCAGCGAGCGCACCCGCGTGGAGGTGGACCTGTACCAGCGCTTTCCCACGCCCTACCGGCGCGATGTGCAGGCCGCCGCCCAGGAAGTCGGCCTGGACCCTGCCTACATGTATGGCCTGATCCGCCAGGAGTCGCGCTTCATCGTTGCCGCCCGCTCCAATGTGGGCGCCGCGGGCTTGATGCAGGTCATGCCCGCCACGGCTGCCTGGACCGCCAAGAAACTGGGCATCGCCTACACGCCCGACCTCATCACCGACCGCCTGACCAACATCAAGCTGGGCGCGGGCTACCTCAAGCTGATCCAGGACGACTTCGACGGCTCCCAGGCCATGGCCGCCGCCGCCTACAACGCCGGCCCCGGGCGGCCCCGCCGCTGGCGTGAAGGCCCGCGCCTGGAAACCGCCGCCTGGGCCGAGAACATCCCTTTCAACGAGACGCGCGATTACGTGAAGAAGGTGCTCGCCAACGCCGTGCTGTACGGCCATGTCTTGCAAGGACGTCCGTTGTCGATTAAAACGAGGCTGGGTGGCACCATCGGGCCTCGGCCCAGGAACGAGCCGCCTCCCCAGCAAGACTTGCCCTGAGGCCACAGATGAAACGATGGTTGGTGTTGGGCGGCTCCGGTTTCGTGGGCCGGGCCTTGTGCGAACAACTGGTGGACCAGCACGGCGGGGGCGGCGTCCGCATCACCGTGCCCACCCGACGCCGGGCCCATGCCCAGCACCTCCTGCCCTTGCCCACGGTCGACGTGGTCGAGGCCTCCGTGCACGACGAAAAAGCCTTGATGCGCTTGCTGGCCGGCGTCGACGCCGTGGTCAACCTCGTCGCCATCCTGCATGGCAGCAAGGACGAGTTCGAACACGCCCACGTTGGCCTGCCCCAGCGTCTGGCGGCGGCCTGCGTGCGCGCTGGGGTCCGGCGCGTGGTGCATGTCAGCGCCCTGGGCGTGCCCGACGACCCGGCCTCGGCGCCGTCCAATTACCTGCGCACCAAGGCGGCGGGCGAGCTGGCCTTGCGCGCCGCCGGCCTGGACCTGACCGTGCTGCGCCCCAGTGTGATCTTCGGGGCGCACGATCGTTTCCTGAACCTGTTCGCCCGCCTGCAGGCTGCCTTCCCGGTCGTGCCGCTGGCGGGCAGCGACGCCAGGTTCCAGCCCGTGTGGGTGGGCGATGTGGCCCGGGCGATCGCGCGTTGCCTGGCCGACCCCACGACTGCAGGCCAGACGTATGAATGCGTCGGGCCGCAGGTCTACACCTTGAAGGAATTGGTGGAGATGGCGGGTCGCTTCAGTGGCCACCCCCGGCGGGTGGTGCCCGTGCCCGGCTGGGTGGGGCGGGCGCAGGCCTTCGCCATGTCGGTCCTGCCTGGCGAGCCCTTGATGTCGAAGGACAACCTGGATTCGATGCAGGTGCCCAATGTGGCCACCGGGCGTTGGCCTGGTTTGCCGGCCCTGGGCGTGGCACCCACGCCAGTGACGAGCATTGCGCCCATCTACCTGCGTGGAGGGCACGCAGGGGGCGAACAACTCGACGACTGGCGCTCCCGCGCCGGCCGTTGAGCCCCGGTTCAGGCCACCAGCAGCATGGCCGTGTCGAACGCGCTGCTCATGGGCGGCAGGTTCATGGTCATGGGCTGAGGCGCGTTTTTCGACACCTTGGTCGGCTTGACGACGACGGCGGGCGCGGCATCGTTTTGAGCGACTTCAGCGCGGTCCCAATTGCCGGCGGACTCTTTGCCCGAGACGGCGATGGAATAGAACACGCGGAAGGCGATCTTGCGCTCGCTCCAGAAGTCGGCGGCATCGCGGAAGGAGTCGAGCAGCAACTCGCGGGTTTCGCGGTCGAACTTGACGCCGTCCGGGATCAGTTCCAGCACCACCACGAAGCCTGGCTGCGGACCCGACTTGTGGACCAGGTCGGTCATGCAGTCGTAGAGCGCGTCCATGTTCTTGCCGAAGTGGTCGGGGAACAGGAAGTCGCGGGCGATGATGTCCAGGACGTCCTGCTTGGACTGGGCTTCGCTCAGGTTGGTGTACAGGAAGTGCTGCCCGGCATCCAGGGCCGCCTGTTGCAAGTCTTCCGGGCGAAAGGCGCGGATGGATTGAACGATGTTGGGTCGAACGGATTGCAACAACATGATCGCTTGGGGCCGAGAGTGCATTGACATGCGCATTGCCCTCGTGGGCCAGATTTTGAAGGTCGAAGAAAAGGACAAAAGAACGAAGCAGCCGAGAGCCGGTGAGGACTCAGTGCCGGGGATCAATGGGTTTGAAGCTGCTGTAGTGATCCTCGGTATAAAAACAAGTTTCAGGGATTTGCACTACTTCACCTCCGCAAACGATGCGCCGGGCACCTCGGGTACGCGATCCTGGTGTAGGCACCGTGTACTCGTGGTAGAACCCACGCGGTTTTCGAGGCAAGGCACGCTCCCTGTTGCCAAAGACGATGCCGTCCTTGGCGTATCTGAAAGGACCACCCGCCAGAATGCGCCGGTGGACGTCCTGGGCCTGGGGCGGCAACTGCGACAAACCAATCGCTGACGCGGAGTCAACGAGGCTGGGCGCCGATGCCGCTGGCCTGGACCGAGCCCAGGCTGAAGAAACGCCAACGTCTGACAGTGCCGCGCAGCTCAACAAGCTTGCCCACATCAACCAGGAGGCCGTTTTGGCCATGCCGCTGGCAATGCTTTGGGCCTTCCTTGAGGGGCTCCGTGAATCGGTTGAAAACTGCTTCACGTTCGCGCAAGACACCGACATTGCTGTGTTTCCAGCCTTGAATTCAGCCTGAACAGCTCAGGTCTCCAAAAGCCGTGATGCTACTGAAATCGGGCCAAAAGCTCAAGGCCCCAGCCCCGGAAATCCGGTGCGCAGGGGCCTTTGCGTGGGGGGTTGACAGTTTGTGGTATATGACGTTTTTTTGACAAACGTCCGTTTGAAGGACTCAGCGGACCGCGTTGGCCTCTGCCACGGTCATGGCCGTCATGTTGACGATGCGCCGCACGGTGGCCGAGGGCGTCAGGATGGTCACCGGCTTGGCCGCGCCCAGCAGCACGGGGCCCAGCGCGATGCCCTGGCCGGCCGCCTCCTTGAGCAGGTTGTAGGCGATGTTGGCGGCGTCGATGTTCGGGCAGACCAGCAGGTTGGCCTCGCCGGCCAGGGTGCTGCGGGGCATCAGCTCAGCGCGGTAGGTGGCGTTCAGGGCAGCGTCACCATGCATTTCGCCGTCGATTTCCAGCCAGGGGGCACGTTCCTGGATCAGGCCCAGGGCCTCGCGCATCTTCAGGGCCGAGGGGTGGTTGCTGGAGCCGAAATTGGAGTGCGACAGCAACGCCGCCTTGGGCCGCTGGCCGATCCGCATCATCTCTTCGGCCGCCATGATGGTGATTTCGGCCAGTTGCTCGGCCGTGGGGTCGTAGTTGATGTGGGTGTCCAGGATGTTGACCTGGCGGCCCGGCAGCAGCAGGCCCGTCATGGCGGCGTAGGTTTTCACACCCGCGCGCTTGCCGATGACCTGGTCGATGTAGTGCAGGTGCAGGGGCGTGTTGCCCCAGGTGCCGCAGATCAGGCCGTCGACCTCACCCTTGTGCAGCAGCATGGCGCCGATCAGGGTCAGGCGGCGGCGCATCTCGATCTTGGCCAGTTGCTCGGTCACGCCCTTGCGGTCGGCCAGGCGGTGGTAGGTCTGCCAGTAGTCGCGGTAGCGGTGGTCGCTCTCGACGCTGACCACCTGGTAGTCGACGCCGGCCTTCAGGCGCAGCCCGAAGCGCTCGATGCGCTGCTCGATCACCTGTGGGCGGCCGATCAGGGTGGGGCAGGCCAGGCCTTCATCCACCAGGATCTGGGCGGCGCGCATCACGCGCTCGTTTTCACCCTCGGCGAAGGCGATGCGCTTGTTCTTGGCGCGCTTGGCCACGCTGAAGATGGGCTTCATGGTCTGGCCCGAGGCGTAGACGAAGCTTTGCAGCTTTTCGCCATACGCGACGAAGTCCTTGACCGGGCGCTGGGCCACGCCGGACGCGGCCGCCGCCATGGCCACCGCCGGCGCGATCTTGATCATCAGGCGCGGGTCGAAGGGCTTGGGGATCAGGTACTCGGGGCCAAAGCTCAAATTGACGCCGGCGTAGGCCTGGGCCACCACGTCGCTCTGCTCGGCCTGGGCCAGTTCGGCGATGGCGTGGACCGCAGCGATCTCCATCTCATCGGTGATGGTGGTCGCGCCAGAATCCAGCGCGCCCCGGAAGATGTAGGGGAAGCACAGGACGTTGTTGACCTGGTTGGGGTAGTCCGACCGGCCGGTGGCCATGATGGCGTCGTCGCGGACGGCCTTGACCTCTTCCGGCAGGATTTCCGGGTTGGGGTTGGCCAGGGCGAAGATGATGGGCTTGGCGGCCATCTTGGCGACCATGTCGGCCTTGAGCACGCCGCCGGCGGACAGGCCCAGGAAGATGTCGGCGCCTTCGATGACCTGGCTCAGGGTGCGCAGGTTGGTTTCCTGCGCGAAGAAGGCCTTGTCCGGGTCCATCAACTCGAGGCGGCCCTCGTAGACCACGCCCGCCAGGTCGGTGACCCAGATGTTTTCGCGGGGCAGTCCCAGCTTGACCAGCAGGCCCAGGCAGGCCAGGGCGGCGGCGCCGGCCCCCGACACCACCAGCTTGACCTGCTTGATGTCCTTGTGGACGACCTTCAGGCCGTTGAGCAGGGCGGCGCCCACGACGATGGCGGTGCCGTGCTGGTCGTCGTGGAAAACCGGGATCTTCATGCGCTCGCGCAGCTTGCGTTCGACGTAGAAGCAATCCGGCGCCTTGATGTCTTCCAGGTTGATGCCGCCGAAGGTGGGTTCGAGCGAGGCGATGATCTGGACGAGCTTTTCAGGGTCGTTCTCGTTGATCTCGATGTCGAACACGTCGATGTCGGCGAATTTCTTGAAGAGGACGCCCTTGCCCTCCATCACGGGCTTGGCCGCCAGGGGGCCGATGTTGCCCAGGCCCAGCACGGCGGTGCCATTGGTGATGACGGCCACCAGGTTGCCCCGGCTGGTGTACTTGAAGACGTTGGCCGGGTTGTCGACGATTTCCTCGCACGGGGCCGCCACGCCGGGCGAGTAGGCCAGGGCCAGATCGCGCTGGTTGGTCAGCTGCTTGGTGGCACTGATGGCGACTTTGCCGGGGGTGGGGAACTCGTGGTATTCCAGCGCGGCTTTTTTCAGTTCGGCGCGTTTTTCTTCGGGGGTGGTCATGCAGGGAGCCTTTCAGGGGCGCTGCCGATGTTGGTGGCACCCGACCCTCCATTGTAGGAACTTGAAACGCGGCCCGCGATGTGGGTGGCCGCAGGGTCGCGATTTAACCCGCGATCACCGAGCGGTTGCGCCCTTGCGCCTTGGCCAGGTACAGGGCCTGGTCGGCCCGTTGCAGGAGCTGCTCGGTGGATTCGCCAGCGCGCCAGGCGGCCAGCCCTGCCGAAAAAGTGATCCGCAACTCGGGTGCCTGCGCAGAAAGTTCGGTGCCCAGCAGCACCTCCTTGAGCCTGGCGAGACCATGGCTGCCGGCGTGGCCGGGCTCGGTCTCGGGCATCACCACCACGAACTCCTCGCCGCCCCAGCGTCCGATCAGGTCCGTTTCGCGCAGGCAGGCCCGCGCCTGCTGGGCAAAGGCCAGCAGCACGTCATCACCCACGTGGTGGCCATGCGTGTCGTTCACGCGCTTGAAATGGTCCAGGTCGACCAGGGCAATGCAAAAGCTGCTGCCGCTGCGGGTGGCCCGGTCGCATTCGGCGTCGATGCGGGTTTGCAGGTGCTGGCGGTTGAACAAACCCGTGAGTGGGTCACGCAGGGCGATCTGCCGGACCCGTTCGGTGGCGGCGGCCAAGTGGGCCTTTTCGTCGGCCATGCGTTGGCGCGACAGGCCGAAGTTGCGCGATTGCCAAGTCAGCAGGCCCAGGATGAAGCAGGTCGGGAACACTTGGAAGGCCTCGTCGGCGGGGTTGAAGCCGGGCGAATGGAGGACGGTCATGGTCACCCACATGGTCAGCAGCATGGTGATCGTGGCGCCGCCCGCCAGCACGGCCGAGCGGGGGCGCAGGCTGATGAAGCCAAAGACCTGAATGAGGCACAGGATCTGCAGATTGCCGGTCCGCATGACGGGCGCCACGGCATAGCCCAGCACGACGGCGGCGCTGGCCCAGATGATCTGGACGGCGACCAGGCCAGGGTCGTCGTATCGGAGGGTGTACCCGCTCCGGATCAAGGGGTAGAACAGGCCGATGGCGATGAGTTCATGGGTGGTGAAGACCCAAGTCCAGGTCCTTTCCTCGTCAGACAGCAAATTCGGGGCGATGTACCACCAGATGAGGGCGAGGAAGCCGAGGTAGACACCGGTGCCGAGCAGGCACATGCCCAGGGTCGTGCGTCGCCGGGGATCGGTGGTCAGGATCAGCTCGACCAGTGGCTGCCACTTGTTCATGTCGTGGCGTGGGACAAATCGCCCGAGCCGAGGGTCCGGTCGCGGCCCTGCGCCTTGGCGAGGTAAAGGGCGGCGTCGGCCCGTTCGAGGGACCGGGTCAGGGCGTCTCCAGGGGCGTGCTCGCACACCCCGGCGGAGAAGGTCACGGCCAGCGCGGGTGCATGCCTGGTCCAATCGTGCTGGAGAACGGCCTGACGCAGGCTTTCCATCATCTCAAGGGCATGGGTTTGGCCGGCTTCGGACAGCAGGACCAGGAATTCCTCGCCGCCCCAGCGTGCGACCGCATCGCTGCCCGAGAAGGCGCTTTGGGCCAGGGTGGCGAAATCGCGCAGCACGGCATCGCCCACGGCATGCCCGTGTTGGTCGTTCACCTGCTTGAAGAGGTCGATGTCCAGGAGGGCCACGCAAAACACGCGGTGGCTGCGCTGCTGGCGGCGCACTTCGTCCTCCAGCAGGCTCAGCATGTGGCGGCGGTTGAACAGCTGCGTCAGGCCATCGCGGATGGACAGGGCGTTGAGCTGCTCGAAGGCCGCGGCCATGGCGGCCCGCTGGTCAAGGCGACGTTGGTGCAAGCGTCGGCCCACCTTGGTGACGATCAGCAGGGTGGGCATGGTCAAGCCGGCCGTGGCGATGGCGGCCATGGCGGATTTCAAGTGCGTGGCCGCCGGCGCCAGCCACCAGGTGAGCAGCAGCATGGCCACCAGCAGTCCCAGGCCCCCAAACGTGGCCACTTGCGCCTGGCGGCCGTTCAGGCGGCGCATGTCGAACACCAGGACCAGGCACATCCATTCCAGCGCCATGCCTCGCGACGACTCGATGATGGCGTAGGACAGGCAGACCGTGCTCAGGCTGAACAGCACTTGCGGAAAGGCCAGGGTGGGCTCGCGGCGGTGGGCCATGAGGCCGGTGCGCAGCACGCCATAGAAGCCGGCCAGTCCGACCAGGACGTGGCTGCCCAGGACCCAGGCTTGCCACGGCTGGACGCGTTGGAACGCCACCGCGCAGACCATCAGCGCCATGGCGAAGGCGTAGGCTGGCAACATCCACAGCAGGCGCTTGACCCCTTGGCGCACAGGGCCTGCGGGGCCGAGCACCGCCCGGGCGAGAAACGACTCGCCCTGGGTGGGGTGCTGTGGCGCCAGGTGCAGCGCCAGGGAGGGGGCCATGTTTTCCATGAAGTGGGGTGGTGGTGCCGGTGGACGGTCTTCGCCGTTGATTTCGGGTGCGGGGGCGCGCAGGTTGAGGCGGTTTTGCACCAGGTGGTGGCCTTGCCGTGAATCGCGCACGGTCCGCGCGACAATCACCCCATGAGCCTGGGCGAATTCGACCTCATTGAACGATTTTTCTGGCGACCCGCTGGTCAGGGTCCGCGCCGCGCCGTGGTGGGCAATGGCGACGATTGCGCCATCTTGGCGCCAGCCGCGGGCATGCAACTGGCCGTGTCGACCGACACCTTGGTGGAAGGGCGGCATTTCCTGTCCACCGTCGATCCTCGCCGGCTGGGCCACAAGGCCCTGGCCGTGAACCTGTCCGACCTGGCGGCCTGCGGTGCCCAGCCCCTGGCCTTCACCCTGGCCCTGACCTTGCCCCGCGTGGACGAGCCCTGGTTGGCCGGCTTCTCGCAAGGCCTGCTGGCCTTGGCCGATGCCCATGGCTGCGAGCTGATCGGCGGTGACACCACGGCCGGGCCCCTGAGCATTGGCATCACGGTGATGGGCGAGGTGCCGGCGGGCCAAGCCTTGCTGCGCAGTGGCGCCCGCGCGGGCGATGACCTGTGGGTCAGCGGCTGGCCAGGCTTGGCGCGGCTGTCGCTGGAGGCGTTTCGGGGCAGCCTGGCGCCATCGCTGTCTGGCGATGAATTCGACCTCGCACGCCTGGCCATGGAATGCCCCACGCCCCGGGTCGGACTGGGCCTGGCCTTGCGAGGCCTGGCCAGCGCCGTGATCGACGTGTCCGACGGCCTGCTGGGCGACTTGGCCCACCTGCTGCGCCGCAGCCGGGTGGGCGCGCGCCTGGTGCTCGATGCCTTGCCGGTGCACCCGGTGCTGGCCACCCGGCCCTTGCCGCAGCAGCACGATTGCCTGCTGGCCGGGGGCGACGACTATGAACTGGTGTTCACGGCGCCCGCCGCGCACCGCACGCGGATCCTGGCCTTGAGCGACGCCCTGGGCCTGCCGCTGACCCGCATTGGCGCGATCCAGGCCGAGCCGGGCCTGCAGCTGCTGCAGGGCGAGCTGGACGCCTGGCCCGACGACGACGCCCCGCCCCGCGAGGTGCCCAACCGCTGGACCGCTTTCGACCATTTCAAGGCCTGATTGATGACCCTGCCCAGCCAGCCCGACCCCGAGCCCATCGACACCCCAGAGGCCCCCTTGCTGCCTCGCCGGCCCGACGTCACCCTGCTGCTGAGTCACCCAGCCCACTTCATCGCCCTGGGTGCCGGCAGTGGCCTCAGCCCCAAAGCGCCCGGCACCGTGGGCACGCTGTGGGCCTGGGTCAGTTTTTGGGCCTTGCAACAGTTCTGGGGCACGGGGGCAGAGGCCAGCCTGAAATGGGCCTGGCTGATCGGCCTGGGCCTGCCGCTGGGCTGGTGGGCGTGCACTCACACCGCGCGCAGCCTGCGCCTGGCCGACCCAGGCGCCATCGTGTGGGACGAGGTGCTGGCCTTCTGGCTCGTGCTGTGGATACTGTCTCCCACGGGCTTTGTGGGCCAATTGCTGGCCTTCGCGCTCTTCCGCTATTTCGATGCCGCCAAGCCCGGTCCTGTGGGTTGGGCCGACCGCCTGTTCAAGCGCAAGCCCGGGCAGGGCATTGGCTGGGCCCAGGGCTTCGGGATCCTGTTCGACGACCTCGTGGCGGCCTTGTGCACCTTGCTGGTCCTGGCCCTGGTGGCCCGGGTTCGGCCAGCCTGGCTGGCGCCGTGATGCCATGACGACCCAGGAGGAGATGCCAATGCCCGCCTTCGAAGAAAAAGACCCCTTGCCGACGCTGGTGCGGTCCCTCGCCGAACGCTTGACGGCGCGTGGCTGGCAACTGGCCACCGCCGAATCCTGCACGGGTGGCCTGATCGCAGCCGCCTGCACCGAGCTGTCGGGCTCCAGCGCCTGGTTCGAGCGCGGTTTCATCACCTACAGCAACGAGGCCAAGACCGATCTGTTGGGGGTGGATGCCGCCCTCATCGCGGCCCATGGCGCGGTCAGCGAACCGGTGGCCCGCGCCATGGCCGAAGGTGCGCTGGCCCGGTCTCGCGCCCAGGTGGCGGTGGCGGTGACGGGCGTGGCGGGCCCCACCGGGGGCTCGCCCGACAAGCCGGTGGGCACCGTGTGGCTGGCCTGGGCGGTTCAGGGGCAGGCCACGCGGGCGGAGCGTTGCCTGTTTCCTGGGGACCGTGCGGCGGTGCGCCAGGCCACGGTGCTGCGGGCCTTGCAAGGTCTGCTGAGCTGAGCGGCGGGCGCCCGTCAGTCGTTCGCGCGCGTCCGGCGCCCGCCGAAGATGTACTCCAGCGCGGCATCAATCACGAGGCCCCACAGGCTGTAGACCACCGAACCCAGCAGCGCATCCCAAAAGCTGCGCACATGGAAGCCGTCCAGCAGGCCCGAGGCCATCTGAAAAGTGAAGGCGTTGATGATGAAGAGGAACAAGCCCAGCGTCAGCACGGTGACCGGCAAGGTCAGCAGGATCAGCAATGGGCGCACGAAGGCGTTCAGCAGGCCAAGCACCAGGGCCGCGATCATGGCCGCCCCGAAACTGTTGACCTGAACCCCGTGGTCCCATTGGGCCAGGAGCATGAGGGCGGAGGACAGCAGTAACCAGCGGAGGAGCAGCTTCATGCCGCCCAGCTTATCCCAGCCAGAGTGTCCAGGCGAGGCGCCCCCAGAAGGCCACCAGCACAAAATTGCTGAGCGCGAACAGCCCCAGCCGGTGGACGACGTTGTTGTAGCTCAGGTGCACCAGGCTGTGTCCGATGCGCAGGGCCACGTACACCCAGGCCAGCAGCACCAGCACGTGGTCCACATGCTGGGTCACGTAGGCCACCACGCAGCCCGCGTAGAACAGCACGGGCAACTCCAGCAGGTTCATGTAGTTGCGGTTGGCCAGCGAGACGTGCGGCGGCACGCGGGCCGATTCGCCATAGCGGAAGTCGCCCGGGCTGACCTCGCCCTTGAAGGCCGCGCGGAAACGCCGGATGGGGATCTGCAGTAGCACCAGCAGGGTCCAGAACACCAGCAGGGTGAGCGGCTGGAAGATGTCGATGGGTTGGCTGTTCATGTCCGCGATCCTAGGCGGTGGTCGCGGCCGAGCGCAAGCCGGGCAACTCCTCGAAAGCGTCGTGCGGCACCGGCTTGCTGAACAGGCAACCCTGGAAAGCGTGGCAGGGCCAGCGGCGCATGTGCGCGTGGGAGCCAAGCGGCATGGACGACACCCTGTGGTGACCAAGCCAGAGCCTGGTGATAGAAACATGAAAGCCCGCACGGAGGCGGGCTTTCTAATAAATTCCCACCCCTGGCTCTTTGGCCAGACAATGGGAACCTGTGGATCGAATAGAGCTCCCTGATCTCTGTCGAATTCAGGGCGACCCTGTATCCGACCTCCCTGTGGTCCTTGATGGTTTGTTTCTGAACACGGCTGACAGCGTTATTTGCATTGCTCGGCACCTCATCGAACACACCTCAAATCAAGACCCGGTTAATCGGACGAGCTATTTTCGCAACTTTGGTGAATTCCACCTCCATGGAATGCCTAGGCTTAAAAAATAACGCTACTTGACGTGAAATGACTCCGGTGGAGGGTGCAGAAATGCGGCTTTTCTTTAGAATGACTCCATTGTCTGACCTGCCGTCTGGAATGTCCTTAAAAAGCCTGAAAATCTTCTGAAAACTTTTGAAGAAGTGTTGCAGGGCGTGTGTTGTTGGGCGGAGCCCCGCCAGCCTTAAACCACAGAGGTAGAGTTGTCGCACTGCTATCGCTTTGATCGCTTCGAGCTGCGCGCCGGAGAGCGCGTGTTGTATGCCGAAGGCGAGCCTGTCACGCTGGGTGCGCGCGCCATTGACCTCCTGCTGGCACTGCTGGGTCGGTCCGGACGCATGGTGTCCAAGAACGAACTGATCGATCTGGTCTGGCCAGGCAGGGTGGTGACAGAAAACAACTTGCAGGTGCAGATCTCCACCTTGAGGAAGCTGCTGGGACAGCAATCTATCGCTACCATCCCGGGGCGGGGCTACCGCTTTGCTTTGCCGCTGACCCGCAATGACGGGGGCGAGGAGTCGCGGCCATCGCGACTGCGGGATGAGCCCATCGTTTCAGTGCCTTCTGCCAGCGGCTTGTCTGCCCTGCCGAGTCTGCCTGGGCGTCTTCTGGGTCGAGAGCGTGACCTGGCTGCGCTGGCCCAGGAGCGCCACCACCCCTTGATCACCATTGTCGGGGCCGGTGGGATCGGCAAGACCGCCTTTGCGCTGGCGGCGGCGCACGAATGGTGCCGAGATCACCGCCAAGGCGCCGTCTGGGTCGAGTTGGCGGGCATCACCGATCCCTTGCTGGTGGTCAGTGCCGTTTCTCAGGCAGTGGGGGTGTCCTCCGGCGGGGCGGATCCCATGGCTGCGCTGGTGACGGCGCTCAGGCCTTTGCAGCTTTTGCTGGTGATCGACAACGCTGAACATTTGCAGGAGGCGGTGGTTCGCCTTACCCAGGCCATCACCGTGGCAGCCCCGGATGTGCGGCTGCTCGTGACCAGCCAGGCCGCCTTGAAGCTCGACAACGAGCGCGTGTTCCGATTGGGCCCATTGTCGGTCCCAGGCGCGGGCACGCCAGCGATGAATGCGGTCGATCACGGCGCCATTGCCTTGTTCATTGACCAGGCCCAAGCCGTGGACAGAGGCTTTGTGGTCAGCGATCTGAACGTGGATGCCGTGATTGCCCTGTGCCGGCGTCTGGATGGCATGGCCCTGGCGATCAAGCTGGCGGCCGCCCAACTCCCTTTGCTGGGTTTGCAAGGCATCCTGGACCGCCTGGATGAGCGCTTCAAGCTTTTGCGTGGGCACAGCAGTGAAACGCTGCCGCGCAAGCAGACGCTGCTGGGCACCCTGGAATGGAGCCACGCTTTGCTATCGCCGGCCGCGCAGAGGGTGTTCCGACGGCTGGCCGTGTTCGCTGGGGGTTTCACTCTGCAACTGGCGGGCGCTGTGGCGCTCGACGAGCTGCTGGATGAATGGGCGGTGATCGAACTGCTGGGTTCCCTGGTGGACTATTCGCTGGTCGCAGCCGATGGCGCCGACGTGCCCCGCTACCGCCTGCTGGAAAGCGCGCGCGAATACGCGTGCATGCAACTGGACCTGTCGGGCGAATACTGGCTCATGAAGCGCCGCCATGTGTCGGCCATGGCGGCCTTGATGGAGCAGGCTTATCTCGGTTACTGGACCATGCCGGATGCGGCCTGGCTGGCAACCTACAGCCCGGAAATCGACAATGTCCGCGCAGCACTGGATTGGATGATGGCCCACGAGCCTGCGTTGGCCGTGGACATGATCGGCGCTTCCAGCTTCCAGCTTCCTTTTCCTGTTGTTGGGCTTGGCAGCCGAGTTCCGCAAGCGTTGCGTGGCCGTGGAGGCTCAGGTGGTGGCCATGCCGGCCAGCCGTGCCGTATCCCGGTATTGGGTGGAGCGCAGCCGCCTGCACTGGGGCGTATCCAGCACCTTGATGCACGAATTTGCCTGCCGCGCCGCATCCCAGAGCCTGGCGCTGGAAGACAGCCAGGGACGCTACATGGCCTTGGGTTGTGTGGCTGGCAGCGGGGTTGTGCCAATTGCCCATGTCCATGATTTTCTGGAAGAAATGATCCGGCTGGAGCGGCCAGACTGGCCCTTGCGTTTGCGCATGCAGAGGCAGTTGGCCACGGTCAGCGTGATGCGGTCAGCAGGACAACTGGGCCAGGCCAAGCGCGTTTGCGAGGTCTTGTTGACCCAATCGCAAGCGCATGGCCTTGATGTCGTGGCCTCGACGGCGCTGGCAGACCTGGCTGGCCTGAGCCTGGCCGTCGGTGAATCCCGGGCCGCTGTCAAGCATTGCCGAGAGCTGTTGGCCCATGGGCGCCACAGGCGAGACAACATCGTGTTGCAGGCCATGGCGGTCATGGCCGCGGCGTTGTTCATGCAGAAAGAGGTCGAACAGGCGCGGGGCGCCTTGGTGGTTTTTGCCGAGGCGTCCAGAAGCCGTGGCTGGGAATGGTTCGACTTGTACTCTGCTTTGTTCGCCTTGCTGGCCGCACTGGAAGGGCGCCATGAAACCGCGGCGCGTGTACTGGGATATGCAGAGCGGGCGCAGCATCAGGTGGGGGACGCCCAGTTGGCGCAGGCCCTGGAGCAGGCTCATGGCATGGTAAATGCAATGCTGTCGCCTGCGGTCGTCAATCGACTGTCTCAAGAGGGTGCCCAGATGGCGCCCGCCACTGTCTGTTCATGGGCCTTGGCGCGCGTGGACCGCTGACCTGCCTGTTACATTGAAACGTGCTGGCAGTGCATTGTGCACAGCCTGTTCAACGTCGTCATTGGGGGTCTTATGCGCGGGTTCGTGGTGAGAGCAATGTTGTCCTTGCCTTGGCGAGCTTGAGAATGTCATCGATTCCCCACGTCATTGGGCAAGCGCCCGAGTTTTTGCAAGTGCTGCGGCAACTTGAAAGGGTGGCGCCCACGGACCGACCGGTCTTGATCCTGGGGCCGACCGGCTCTGGCAAGGAGCTGATCGCGCAACTGATCCATCAACAGGCCAGAGGCGGGCACAACGGCCCCTTGGTCGATGTCAACTGTGGCGCCATTCCCGAGCACCTGGCAGAGGCGGAATTCTTCGGCTATGCCAAAGGGGCCGTGACCGGTGCCGTGGGAGAGCAGGCGGGGTATTTTGAGCGGGCCAGCGGCGGCACCCTCTTCCTCGATGAGATCGGGGAGTTGCCCAAGGCCTTGCAGCCCAAACTGCTGCGCGTTCTGGAGACGGGCACCTTTCGACCTTTGGGGTCGGCAGAAGCCCGGCGCTTTCAAGGACGGCTCTTGGCGGCCACGCACCGCAACCTTCCCCAGATGGCGCACCAGGGCAAGTTCCGGGAAGACCTTTATTACCGGCTGGCCGTCTTTGTCCTGAACGTGCCAGGGCTGGACCAGCGGCGTGACGACATCCCGGCCCTGGTGGCCCACTTCGCGGCGTTGCAGCCGCGCAAGCTGAGCTTCAGCGCCGAGGCGTTGGCATGTCTGCAGGCCCAGGAATGGCCCGGCCATGTTCGCCAGTTGCGCAGTCTGGTGGAGCGGTTGGGCGTGTTGTCCGACGGTGATCACATCACTGCGGAAATCTTGCAGCCGTTCCTCGCGCCGGCTTTGGGGGGTGGGGTGTCCGATGACGCGCTGGCCGATGCGCTCATGGCGCTCGAAGGGCCGGACAAACTGGTCGCGGTGGAGCAACTGCTGGTGAACCGCGCCATGCGACTTGCCGGCAACAACAAGACCGCTGCCGCCCGGGCCTTGGGTGTCAGCCGCAAGGCGGTCGAGCGGCGCTTGCAATCGCGTGACGACAAGCTCATGACGGCGGCACAGTCCCTTGAAAATGCGCGGTTGTTGGTCGATCGGTCGGATTTTCGAGAAGCCATTCCGCTCATCAGACAGGGCCTTGATCTGGTGGACATGAGCTCGGTCGAACCCGAGGTCAAGCGCACCATCTTCGATCTTTACCGTTTGCTGGGGGTGTGTTTGCGCAGCGTGGATGGCTGGTTGAGTGACAGCGCCAAGCAGGCCTACGAAGCAGCCTTCAAGGCGGGCAAGGGCATGGTCGAGGACGTGGAGCTCAACTCCCTGCTGTTTGGCATCTGGTCCACGCAACTGATGACGATGGAACTGGGCAAGGCCCGTGCGACAGCCCAGGAAATGCTGCAGCATGCCCAGGCCAGCGGCAACGAGGACTTGATCGTGGAAGCCCACGTCGCCATGACCAACACGCTGTTCTGGGTGGGGGACAGCATCGAGACCCTGGCCTGCCTCACGCGTGGCGGGCTGATGCCTGTGCAAAGGCCTGATTGCACCGGCACGCAGGGCTTCGATCTGATCGGGCTGGCGATGACGTTCGAGGGCCTGGCATCGTTCCAGGTGGGCCATTTCAAGCATGCCCAGTTGGTTGGTGCCCGGTTGGCCAAGCGTTCCTACGAAACGGACGAGGACCACCCTTTCAATCGGGCCATCGCCTTGCAGGGGGCCGCCTGGCTGGCCTGCCTGTTCGAGGACATGGAGCAACTGGCCACCCTGGCCGCCGACCTGGAGTCCTTGTCCATTGCCCATGGCTTCGTGTTCTACCGGGGCATAGGCCAGATCTTCCGTGGATGCCACCTGGCGTCGCAAGGGCGGTTCGAAGAAGCCGAAGAAGCGATCAGGGACGGCTATGACACCCACGTCTTGCGCAATGGCGGCAAGTTGTTCTATTCATTCCAGGCCTGGAAATATGGCGAGCTGCTGCTGGAGGCCGGGCGTGCGCCGGAGGCAGAGCGCATGGTTGCGCGGGCCCTGGAGGTCTCCATCCAGCACCAGGATCGCGCCTATTTGAGCGAGTTGCTTTATGTGCAGGCGCGGGCAAAAATGGCCATGAAGGATCTCGGTGGCGCGGAAGAGGGCTTGCGAGGCGCACTGTCCACCGCCCTGATCCTGGGGGCGGTTCCCGCCCGGCTCGGGGCGGCCACCCACTTGGCGCACTTGCTTGACCAGACCGGCCGCCGCGCGCAGGCGATCGAAGTTCTGACCAAATCCATCCAGGTAGAAGAAAAAGACGCGGCTTTCCCAGGCCTTATTCGTGCAATAACCTTCCTCGGCAAGCTTCGAAGATAGCTGTTCGTTCACTAATTCCCCCAGGGGAGAAGGAGGTCACGATGGCATACGAACTTGTCAGGGCGGATTTGGAGGCCTTGCTGTTGGGAGGCTGCTTTTTTGGCAGCGGAGGCGGGGGCACGGTGGTGTCCGCCAAAAGCCTGGTGTCGAACTTCCAGGCCGGAAGTTACTACCCCAAGGACACCGTCAAGGTGGTGACGGTTGAAGAGGCCACCCATGGCGAATCCGTCATGGTGGCCTACATGGGCGCCCCGGAGGCGATCGATGGCGCCAAATACCCGGAGGGCCCCGTGGGCGCCGTTCAGCAGGTGCAGGCGCGTCTGGCGGCCAGCGGCAAGAAACTGGCTTATGTGGTGCCTCCAGAAAGTGGTGCGCTGGGCTTCACCGTGGCGTGTCTGGTTGCGGCGCGATTGGGCTTGTCGGTGGTTGATGCGGATGGCGCTGGCCGTGCCGTGCCTTCGCTTCCGATGCTGACCTTTGCGGCGCAACACGTCGATCCACGGCCGGCCTTCCTGGTCAGCCAAGGTGGGCTGGCGGTGGAGTTGAACGTCACGCCCAGCCAGGGCAGCCATGGCGGTGATCAGCATCAGCAGGATGTGTCGGAGATTGTCGAACAAATGATGCGGCCCATCGTGGCCGATCCGGAGTTCGATGAGTTTGGCGGACTGGCCATGTGGGTCATGGACCCGGCAACCCTGGCCAAGGCCCTGCCCATCAGGGGCACCCTGTCGCGGGCCTTGAAGTTCGGCCAGGCGATCCAGGCAGGGCACCTGAGCACGCCCAAGGCCGTGATCGAGTTCCTGCACAAAGAATCAGGCGTGAAGGCCCAGGTCATCTTCGGGCCGGGCACCATCGAGTCCGCGAAGGTCGACACCACGGGTGGCTTTGACCTGGGCACGGTGCGCATCGACAGCGCCCATGGCAGCGCCACGGTGCTCTACCAGAACGAGTCTCTGCTGGCGTGGGACAGTGCCAAGCCGCATCCCATCTGCCTGGCGCCTGATGGCATCGCTTACTTCGTGGAAGGCGCCGGACAGTCGGTGTTCTCCAACGGGGACCTCGTGCTCAGTGACGGTTCACTGAACCCGGCGGTGAAAGGCCGGCAAGTGACCCTGCTCGGCTTGTCGGCCAATGCGGCCTTGCGCATCCCGGATGGACTGATTCTGACCAGCTTCATGGACCTCCTGGGCACCATGGGGTACCACGGGCCTTATGTCCCGGTGGAAGTCCTGGCTCACATCAAAACGCAGGGAAATCAATCATGAGCAACAAAACACGCGTCTGCATCCTGGCACCGGTGAACACCGACAAGTTCAACCAGCTCCTGCTGGAAGCGGTGACCCCCGTCATTCCGCCGGACTTCGAAGTCGAGGTGCGCAACCTGACCGAAGGACATGACTGCATTGAAAGCCGCACCGATTGGCTGCACAACGGCTACCCGGTGGTCGAGCTGGCCAAGCAGCTGGAGCAAGAAGGCTTCCAGGGCATCTGGCTGAGCGACTTCGACATGTGCGGCGTGGAGGCCGCGCGCGAAGTGGTAGACATTCCCATCATCGGGGGCTTTCCGACCTCGGCCTTCACGGCCCTGGCCTTGAGCCAACGGTTCTCGATCCTCACGATTCTGGACAGCACCTTGGCCATGCAGCGTGGCCACATCCTCACCTATGGATTGGAGGATTCCTTCGCATCCATCCGGGCCATCGATTGCCCGGTGGACCAGTTGTCCAATGTGGATGTGGTGGTGGTCAAGGCCTTCGAACTGGCGCTCAAGGCCATCAAGGAAGACGGTGCCCAATCCATCTTGCTGGGATGCACGGGTTTTGTGGGGGTGGCGGCGCGTTTGTCCACCATGCTGGAAGAAGCGCTTCAAACCTATGTTCCGGTGATCGACCCAAATCAGGCCGGGTTCAGCTTCCTGGTTTCATTGGTGAGGCTGCGGATAAGGCCCAGCCGCTTGTGCTACGCCAAGTACGACGAGTCCTGACCAGAACGGCCCCGCCCAGGTCATCCAACCGGGCGGTGGCAAATGCGCTAGCATCCCGCAAACAGTAGACGTCTTGGCTGTATCTGGAGTCTTTGCATGTTGGATGTGATTGTGGTGGGCGCACGGTGCGCAGGTGCCGCGACTGCTTTGTTGTTGGCAAGGCAGGGGCACCGGGTCCTGGTGATCGACCAGGACAGGTTTCCGAGCGACATGCGCTTGTCCACTCACCTGATTTGGCATGCTGGCGTCGACCTGCTTCAAAAATGGAACGTGCTGGACGCCGTGCGGGCTTCTCTGTGCCCGCCATTGACGGCATTTTCACTGGACCTTGGGCCGGTGGTGCTCAAAGGTCGGCCTGCGCAGGCCAATGTGGGCGCCGCGTTCGCGCCCAAACGGGTGGTGCTCGATCAAATTCTGCTGGAGGCCGCGGTGGCCGCTGGCGCCGAGTTGCGTGAAGGCCTGCTGTTCGATGGCGTGCTGTGGGACGGCCCGCGCGTTGTGGGCGTCCGTGTGAAAAATCCCGACGGCAGTGTTTCGGAGGAAACGGCGCGTTGGGTGGTGGGCGCCGATGGCCGGCATTCGGCCGTGGCTTCTGCGGTGGGCAGCCAGCCATACCATGCGTTTCCCAAAGAGCAAGGGTCGCTCAACACCTTCGCTTATTTCTCGGGCATGTCGCTCAAGGGGGCCGAGTTCGTGTCGCGTCCCCGGCGCCTGGGCTATGCCTGGCAGACGAATGACGACCAGGTGCTGGTGGGGATGGTCATGCCTGGCCGGGAGGCACGCATGCCCCGCGCCGAGGTCGAAGCCCGGTTCTTCGAAGAGCTTGAGTTGACAAGCCCCTTGCTGGCCGCCCGTGTTCGCGCCGGCCGGCGTGAAGGAGACTGGATCAGCACTTCGATCAACACCTTCTGCCGTGAACCTTCAGGCGCCGGATGGAGCCTGGTCGGGGATGCTGGCCTGACCATGGATCCCATCACCATGGCTGGCATCACCAATGCACTGCGAGACGCGGAAAGCCTGGCCAACGCCCTGCACCAGGGCTTGTCGGGTGGGCAGGAGCTGGACGAGGCCATGCTTGGATTCAAGGACCAACGCGATCACGTGTCGGTGCCCTTCCATCTGTTTTCCCAGGAAGTGGCGGCATTGTTGCCGGTCACGGACAACGTTCAGCGGCTTTGCCGCGACGTGGCTGGCAGCCAGCAGGAAATCGATCGCTACTTCGGAATGTGGGCGCAAACCGTTCCGCTGGCCAGCTTCCTGCAGGCGTGAAACCAGGCGCCGTTCAGCCTTGCACCAGTTCCGGCCACCCATAGGGTGGTGAGGGCTTGGTGTCGATGTAGACCACGATGACCTGCGGGCGACCGGTGCTTTGCGCGGAGGCCACGGCTTGCGTTAGGGCGGTCTTCAAGGCACCTGGGCCTTGGTCTGCTTGGATGGCGAAGGTTTCGGCGCCCAATCCACGCGAGAAACTGACCAGGTCCGGCCGGCCGAGTTTGTAGTACTCAAGCCAGGTGTTCTGGTCGGGCACCAACTGCTCCATGCCCTGGCTGACCATGCTCAGGTCATTGTCGTCCAGCACGATCCAGATGGCTCCGACCTTGTTCTGGGCTGCCGTGGAGATTTCAGCGCCGTGCATCATCAGTGCACCATCGCCCACGATGGCCAGGCAAGGCACATCCGGGGCGGCCATCTTGGCGCCCACCACGGCCGCCACCGCGAAGCCCATCGGGCCCATGGCCAAGGCACTTTGATAACGCACGGGCGGGTCGACCGCCATGTAGTTCAGCGACCAGCCGACGCAATTGCCGGCGTCGATGAAGATGTGCCCATCCGTGATCACTTCATTGATCACCCGCATCATGGCCGCCGGATGGACGGGCGCCTGCTCGGAGGCGTAGCCTGCGCTGTCAACACACGAGGGCTGTTCGCGCTTGATGCCCGCGATCAGGGCCCGGCGCTCATCGGCCGCTTGAGCATCGGGGGCTTGCCGGGGCGCCAGTTCACACAAGACGTCCAGCGTGGCGCCCAGCTCGGCGATGACGCCCTGGGTGACCGGGAAGCTGCGCCCGATCATGCCGGGGTTGAGGTCGAATTGAATGAACGGGCCACGTGGGATCAAGCCAGTCGAGTAGGGCTCGCGTGCGATCACCGACGTGGTGAGCTGGCCCAGGCTCGAGCCCAGCACCAGCAATGCGTCGAAATGGTCCGGGTCGGACTCGGGCTTCATGTAGGCCCGGGGCCAGGCGCTGCCGCAAATGCCGTAGTTCTTGAGCGAAAGCGGGTGTGACTCCGGGAAAATGCCTTTGGCGTTCGGCGTGGTCATCACCGGGATGGCCAGGCGTTCGACCAGCTCCACAAAGGCCGCCAGTCGTTCAGGGCAGGCCAGGGCTTCGCGGCAGCCATTGCCCAGGAAGATCAAGGGGCGGCGAGCTTCCAGCAATTGCCCAAGGGCGCTTTGAACAGCCTTGATGTCCGTGCAGGCCGCGCGGGCCCGGTAGCTTTGGGGGTCGAGGCTGGCGGCGTCGTAGGCGATGTTCCGGCTCGCCAGTTCGTTGGTCAGGCTGACGTGGGCCGTGCGCCTGGGCAGTGACAAGGCACTGCGCAGGGCTTGCTTGAACAAGGTCTGGAAGTGGCTGGTGTTGGTGATCAGCACGCTGGATTCAACCGCGTGCCTGAAGACACCGCTGACGTTGAGCTGCGTGTCCGAGCCTTCTTGCAAATAGCCTTGGCCGAAATATTTTTCAGGCACTTCGCCAGTGATCACCAGCACCGACGTGTGTCCGGCTTGTGAATTGATGGCGCCCGAGAGGGCATTGATCGCACCCGGCCCGGAGGTGGTCATGACCACACCGAGCTTGCCATTGGCGCGGGCATAGCCGTCGGCCATGTAGGCGGCCCCGGCTTCATGGCGACAAATCACGAACTCGATCTCGGGGGCCTGCCTCTTCAACTCGGCCATGAGCCAGACGACGGTCCCCCCGGGGATCCCGAAAATTTTGGTGACCCCTTCGGCCTTCAACAGGGCGATCAGCAACTGGGCAACGGTGGATGAGGAAAGGGTGCGCGAGGACATGACTGCTATTTCCGACCGTCCCACCTGGGAGACTTGCATTATTGTCATAAGCTTAGCAGAGTCTCGCATATGGACGTGAATGCGGAGTTTTGATGAGCAGTCGTTTGGCAGTGCAGGATGTGGCGGTCGTCGGGGCTGGTGTGGCAGGTGTTTACAGCGCTTGGCGTTTGCAACAGCAGGCCGAGCGGGGTGACGGGCGGCATCGGGTTGGCTTGTACGAAATCAGCGACCGGATCGGGGGGCGTCTGCTGTCGGTGGCCCCTCCCGGCATGCCAAGGGCGCGGGTCGAGCTGGGGGGCATGCGCTTCCCTTTGAGCCATCGCCTGGTGCATGCCTTGGTCGAGCAGCTTGGTTTGGCGACGGTGCCCTTCGAGGTCAACCATGGGTGCAACATCGCCTACCTGCGTGGCCGTCGTTTGCGCATGGCCGATCTGATCGATCCCGATAAACTGCCCTATGGTCTGAACGCGCGGGAGCGTGCAGGGATCAAGGAGGGCATCACTGCCATGGCGGCGCGGCATCTGCTGGAGTCGATCCTCAAGAAACCGATCAGGGATCTTGGCGGGATCGCCTGGGATGAATTGGCGCGTTCTGTCCAGTACGACGGCCACAAATTGTTCGACCTGACCATGAGGCAGGTCTTCGACCGTTCGGTCAGCCAGGAAGCCTGTCAATTCGCGCAGGATGCCAGCGGCTATGACTGCATCTATTCGACCTGGAATGCCGCCGATGGCTTTCCATGGAAGCTGTCCGGCTACGGCCAACATGTGGAATACCGCAGCCTTGTGCAGGGCTACGAATCCTTGCCGCAGGCCATGGCGAAGCAGTTCGTGGCGCAAGGTGGTGAGCTTCACTTGCAGCATCAACTGCTCAGCTTCGACCGGGTTCAGCTCGATGACGGCTCCAAGGCGATCGAACTCAAGTTCCTGGTGAGGGGCGAATGCCGGTCCGTGCTGGCGCGCAAGCTGGTCCTGGCCATGCCGCGCCGTTCGCTCGAATCGCTGGCGCCCACGGGCGCGGTGCTTGGCGCCGACCAGGTCCATGTCAGCCGCATGATCAAGTCCGTGCAACCCATCCCGCTGCGCAAGCTGGCGCTCTGTTACCGGCAACGCTGGTGGGAGCAACTGGGCATCACGCAAGGACGGTCGGTCACGGATCTGCCCATCCGCCAGTGCTATTACAAGACCAGTGGCGATGGTTCAAACGCAGGCTTTGTGCTCATCTACAACGACGGGATGGGGTCGGACGTCCTGGATGTGGCGGCCAAGAGCGATCAACGGCCGTACCCCACCAGCTTTGCGGCCGATGTCGCTGCCATGACACCGTGGCCGGAGTACGCCGCTCCGACAGGACTGGTCATGGCAGCGCATCGGCAACTGATGACCATGCATGGTTTGCAACCTTGCCCGGACCTGTTCCCGTATGCGGCCGCTTACCGGGATTGGGGCGATGACCTGTATGGCGGAGGCGCCAATTTCTGGCCATGCCATGTGAACAGCCAGGAGGTGGCCAGGAACATCATGCAGCCGGTGCCAGGCCTGCCGGTGTACATCTGCGGCGAGGCTTATTCGCACGCGCAGGGTTGGGTGGAGGGGGCACTGAGCACCGCGGAACAAGTCCTTCAACGGCATCTTGGCCTGCCAGCCCCCTCTTTCCTGAAGGGGACCCAGGCTGCTGAAGGCTGCTTACCCGCGCTTGTAGAGTAGGGCGGTGGTGCTCATCTCCATGCCGATGGCCTGTAGCACCAAATAGTCCGTCTTGATCTCGTCGTAGCATTTGGCCAGATTGACGGGCACGGAAGAGTCCACCATGTCGCCCAGTTCTTCGATGGTCTCGATGTAATGCGCGGGTTTGATGGCCTCGTTCCAGATGTCGTAGACAGCCTTGGAGGTCTGGTGCGGCACCAGGGTGATGTCTTGCCCGGTCAGGCCATTGCGGGCCAGCATGCGGTTAACCATCGGGCCCGGCGCGTGGTAGCCGAACGCTCTGACGGTGGCGGGGCCGCGTTCGTCGTCCAGCTTCATGAGCGGCGTGGTGAACAGGCCTTCGTGGGGAGATGGGCGTTGCGCCATGCGCAGGTCGCCGAAGTACTGGGTCTGGGTGTCGCTGTCCCAATCCACCAGCCTGAATCTGGACACATCGTCCGTCCAGCCGATCAGGGCGGCGCCACCACCATCGGATGCGGCATGGGCCACCGCTTCGGTGTAATCCACGTGGTGCGACCAGTTGTTGCCGCAGGCGACCAGGGCATGGCGGATGGTGCCGCATTGCACCAGGTCATTGGCCAGGCGCAGGCCGTCGATGTAATTGCTGTCGTCGTTGTTCAGGCCGATCACTCGGCAGTGGCGGGACAACCCCAGGTCGCGGTGCACCGCCGCCAGGTCGTTGGGGGAATAGTACTGGCCCACAGAAAGAGAGCCGAGCAACATGTCCACCTGGTCCAGGGGCACCTTGGCCTGTTCCGCTGCTGTCTTGGCGGCCGTGACCATGAGCCCGATCAGGTCACTGGGGTGGCGCAAGATGCGGCGGTACTTGAGGCCATGGAAGATGTCGGAGCCGGCGGGCTGGTGCGCCCTCAGTTGGTCGAACACCGGGTCGTCGTTGCCCCGGATGGCGTCGGGTACTTGGTATCCTAATCCGAGGATTGCCACATGCTTGCCTGATCGATCCATGCCAAACCCCAACAAATAAGACGATGTTAATCCAGGCCAATACCGCTTCGTGTTGGTCGGTTGACGTCGTCATCGACCGGGACGAAGACGTAGCCCACGTTGCGCACGGTCTTGATCACCTCGGGCTTGTCGGGGTTGCGCTCGACCTTGCGGCGCAGGCGCATGACGCGCAGGTCGATGGAGCGGTCGAACACGTCCCAGCCGCGGTTGTGCGCCTGCTCCATGATCTGGTCGCGGTTGAGCGGCCGGTTGGGGTGCGAGGCGAACAGGGCGAGCAACTCGAACTCCGAGGCGGTCACGGGGACTTCGACGCCGTCGTGGCTGAACAGCTGGCGCGAGTCGAGGTCGAGTGCGCACTGACCGAAGCGGACCCTTGTCGTGGTGATGGGTGTCACTGAAGGTTGGGGCGTGACCTCGGCCCGCAGCCGGCGCACCAGGGCGCGCACGCGGGCCAGCAGTTCGCGCACTTCAAAGGGTTTGGGCAGGTAGTCGTCCGCGCCCAGTTCCAGGCCCACGATGCGGTCCACCGAATCGCCCGCCGTGGTCAGCATCACCAGCCCGATGCCGGGGTGGGTTTCGCGCAGCCAGCGGGCCAGCGACAGGCCGTTCTCGCCGGGCATGTTGATGTCCAGGATGGCCACGTCGGGCACGGCTTCGGCGACCAGGGCACGGGCCGACAGCGCATCCTGCGCGGTGCGCACGGTGAACTGGTGGCGCTCGAAATACTCGCTCAGGAGCGAGCGCAACTCGGGCTCGTCGTCCACCACCATCACCACCGGATCGGTCTTGTTGCCTGGCACCATGGCCTGGGGTCCCCGCGTTGTTGTCTGGGCGCGATGATATCGGGCCCAGGGCCTGAAATGCCCTGGCCTCGGGCTGCTTGCAACGAATGAAACAAAAGAGGCCGGCCGCCGACTGCCGCCAAAGCGCCATCCATCACAATGCCGCACCGGCCAGTCGATGGCCCACCAAAGCGGGAGCGCGACAGGCATGAGCAGGGAAGAACAAGAAGGCGAATTCACCTGGTCGGTCACGCCCGACCGGACCGACAAGTCGCCGGCTTTTCCGCTGGACCCTACCTTGCTGGGCGCCTTGCTGGACCACAGCACCACGCAGGTCGGCATTTTTGGCCGCGACCATGTCTACCAATACGCCAACCAGGAGATGCTGGATGGCCTGGGCCGCACCTGGGAGCAGGTGGTGGGCCAGCATTTGTCCACCGTGTTGGGGCCCGCGCTGTACGTCAAGCGCTACGCCCGCCTGAGCGAGCGTCTGTTCGCCGGCGAGACCCTGCGCTGGAGTGGCTGGCTGGGCGGCCCCGGCCAGGGCTGGCGCTTTCTGAAAGAGGCCCTGGTGCCTTTCGCGCCAGTCAATGGAGAGGTGCAATCGGTGGCCGTGTTCAGGCACGACCTGACCGAACTCAAACAACGCGAACTGGAGCTGGCCGACAAGTTGCAGGAACTGCAAGCCAGCGAAGTCCTCAAGTCCGCCATCGTGGACCACGCCTTGGCCGCGCTGATTTCCACCGACGCCAAAGGCCTGATCGTCGAGTTCAACCCCTCGGCGGAGGCCATGTTCGGCCGGTCGCGCGCCAATGTGCTGGGCCGGCCCGTCAGCGAGGTCGTGATGCCCGAACGCTTTCGCGCAGCCCACGAAGCCGGCATGCAGCGCATGGATGGCGGGGGCGAAGCCCGCATCCTGGGCAAGCGCATGGAGATGCACGCCCTGCGCGCCGATGGCAGCGAGTTCCCGATCGAGATGGTGCTGTGGCGCACGAGCGTGCACGACTCGGTCTTCTACACGGCCTCGATGGTGGACCTGACCGAGCGCCACACAGCCTCCGAGCAGATCGAGCGGCAACGCGAGGCCCTGCGGCAAAGCGAAAAGCTCACCGCCATGGGCAGCCTGCTGGCGGGCGTGGCCCACGAGTTGAACAACCCCCTGGCCATCGTGATGGGCCGTGCCAGTCTGCTGGAAGAGAAGTGCGAGTCGGCCGATTTGAAGGCCGATGTTCAGCGCATCCGCGAGGCCGCCGAGCGTTGCGGCCGCATCGTGCGCACCTTCCTCAACATGGCGCGCAGCCGGCCTTCGCAGCGCCACAACGTCGGGCTCAACGAGATGGTGCGGGCGGCCACCGACATGCTGCACTACGGTTACCGCAGCCACGGCATCGAGTTGAGCCTTGAGTTGGACCCCAGCCTGCCCGAGGTGCTGGCCGATGGCGACCAGATCGGCCAGGTGATCCTGAACCTGCTGGTCAATGCCCAGCAAGCCCTGGCCGGCCTCGATGGCCCGCGTCATGTCCAGGTGCAAACGGGTGCCGAGACGGGGTCGAATCAAGCCGGCGTGTGGCTGCGCGTGCGCGACAGCGGCCAGGGCGTGAAGCCCGAGCTGCATGGCCGCGTGTTCGAGCCCTTCTTCACCACCAAGCCCGATGGCATGGGCACGGGCATGGGCCTGGCCGTCTCGCGGGCCCTCGCCCGCGAACATGGTGGCGATCTGCTGCTCGAATCCCTGGGCGCCAGCCGCGGCCCCAGTGGCTTGGGCGGCGCCAGCTTCCGACTGGTCCTGCCCATGAACGCGCAGCCGGCCGAGGACACCCTCCCATCGCCCTTGCCCGAGCTGGACGAGGAACCCATGCTGGCCCGCATCCTGGTGGTGGACGACGAGCCCGAGCTGACCTCGCTGATGCGTGACATGCTCGAAGGTGCCGGCTATGAGGTGGCCACGGCCGAGTCGGGCGCGGTGGCGCTGGAGCTGCTGGACATGGCCCGTTTCGACGCGGTCGTCTCGGACCTGCGCATGCCCGACATGGATGGATCGGCCTTGTGGCGCGAACTCTCGACACGGCACCCGGTGCTGTCACGCCGCATGCTGTTCGTCACGGGCGATACCTTGTCGATGGACGCGCAGAAGTTCTTGCGCGATTCGCGCAGCGACAGCCTGGACAAGCCATTCTCCAAGGGGGATCTGCTGGCCAAGGTGGCGGCCTTGGTGGGCTGAACCCGCGCACGGCCACCACAACAATTGCAACACAGGCGTTCGCCGGGTGAAACGCTGCTGAAACGGGGCCCTTGCAAACTTCATGGCATCGGAACACAACCAAGCGCTCCGATGTCCTGCGGGACTTCTTTCATCATCACAAACTTAGGAACACACCATGACGACCGCCAACGACACCTCCATCCAGTCTCTGTTCGACTACGCCAAGCAAGGCGCGCTGAACCCTGGCAAGGACTTCCCCATCTACCCCGCCGTGTACGTGACCTTTGTCGAGCACTTCGCCAACTCGCACCCGCCCGGCAGCGCCAACGCATCGTCCGACCTGGTGACTTACACCAACGGCCGCCTGAAGCTCTCGGCCGACAAGAAGACCCTGAGCGGTGAGCTCAAGGTCTGGCGCAACATCCACGATGCCGGATCGCCCGCCATCTTCGACATGCCTGCCCGTCCTGAAGACGCCTTCCAAAAGGTGGAAGACCAAGTGACCGTGGCCGTCACCGTGACCGACACCGGCAAGTTCACCTACCAGCGCAAGCTCAAGGGCAACCCCATTGGCGGCATGCCTCCGGCCACGCTGAACGCCAGCTACAACAATGGCCTGATGGTCGAGCAGGGCCAAGGCAGCGTGCGCAATCTGAGCTTCACCCTGGGTTCGATCGCGGGTGTCCTGGCCTGAGCGAGGTCGCGCTGGTAGAGCAGGGCCACGGCATGCATCTCCATGCCGATGCCCAGCATCACCACGTATTTCGTCTTGATCTCGTCAATTCCTTGATTCGACAGAATCGATCCCTCAGCCTGAGAAACAAGTCTCGGATCGGGGGCTATTTGCTCAATGCCCCGCCGCGTGCAGCGCATTGCCCGCCGCGATGGCATCGCCCGTGCGTTGGAAGGTGTCCAGCCAGGTGCCATAGCTGGGCATCTCCTGCAGTTTCCAGGGGTGAAAGCCTGGCTTGTAGTAGGCCAGGTAGTAGCCCAGCGTGGGGATGAACAAGCCGCCCGGCTTGTAGAACCACCACAAGCCGCGTGCCCACAGCTTGGCCCGTTGCCAACGGCTGAAACCATCGACCTTGAACATGTGGTTCATGATGCCGGCCACCGTCAGCGGAAAACCGAAGCTCACGGTGACCATGGGCATGACGCGGCTCCAGTAGCCGGCCTTGGCCACTTTGGTGAGCACGTCGAAGGCCACGGCCTTGTGCTCGACCTCCTCGACCGCGTGCCAGGCGTACATCGCGCGCACGCGGGCATCGCTGCTGTCCAGCAACTCGCGCCGCTCGAAAAAGGTGGTGCACATCATCGCCGTCAGGTGTTCCAGCGCGGCGGTGATGCCCACGCGTTGTCGTGCCGTGGTGACTTTGGGCGCATCGACGAAGAAGCGCTGTTGCAACTCGGCTTCGATCGCGTCGATCTCGATGCCCTGCTTCTTCAGGCGGTCGTTGTAATGGCGGTGCACCAGGCTGTGCTGCGCCTCCTGCCGCGTGAAGTCTTTCACCTCTTGCAGCAGCTTGGGGTCGGTGATCTGGTCGCGGTACTCGCGCACGCTGGTGATGAAGAACTTCTCGCCCTGCGGGAACAGCGTGGACATGGCATCGAAGAAGCGCGTCTTGAACGGGTCGTTGTCCATCCAGTACTTGGGGATGTCTTGGTCCAGGCCGAAGTCGAGCTGTTCGCGCGGGACGATGGTGGCGTGTTGTTCACTCATGGTGCGGTGTCTCCTGATTCTGGCAAGGCGCGCCGCCCTTGGGATTGGCGGAAGGCGCTGGGCGACAGTCCGGTCCAGCGCTTGAACGCGCGGGTGAAGCTGTGCCGGTCGGCGAAGCCCAAGGCGGTGCTGAGCGATTCGATGTGGCAGCGTGGTTCGTTCAAAGCGGCCTTGGCCATGTCGAGTCGGCAGCGGGCCTGGATGTCGGTGTAGGCCTGGCCCTGGTCGCGCAGGCGGCGTTGCAGCGTGCGGGGGTGCAGTTCCAGGCGCAGGGCCATGCGTTCGATGCCCTGGCACAACAGCGCCGGCGTTTGCCGGAAATGGCCTTCGATCTGGGTGACCAGGTCACCGCTGGCGACGGGCAGCTGCTGGTTCAGCAAGGTCTGCGCGCTCCGATGCAGGCCGGGCGCCGCGCCGGGCAAGGGCATGTCCAGCAGGCGCGTCGAGAAGACCGCCGCATCGCGCAACTGGACGGGCCTGACGGGCGCCGACAAGGTGGAAGCTTGTGCCATGAACAGCGCGCTGGGCTGGTGCCGGACTTCGATGTGGTGGATCAGGTCGGTGTGGCCCAGCGCCAGGCGCACGATCTTGCTGATGGCAGCCAGCACGGATTCGACGAAGTAGCCGCGCACGGCGGGGTCGTGGTCCCCCAGTTCAATGTCCACCAGGAGGATGGACTGGGGGCCTTGCTCTTCCACGCGCAGGGCCATGTTGGGCATGGTCATGCCGGCCCATTGCAGCGCGGGCAGGGCTTGGCGCAAGGTGGGGCTGGTGGCCAGGAAAGTTTCCAGCGCGGGCAGGTGGTCGAAGGCGAACAGTTCGCCCAGCACCAGGGGGAAGTGGTAGTGCGGCGCGGCGCGGGCCACGCACTGCTGCATCAGCCGGGCCAGGGCCTGTCGGCGGACCATGGGCACCTGGTGCGCGGCGCCCAGGGCCACGCCGGCCTCGCTGAACAGCGGGTCGATGTTGAAGCGGCAATGCGTCGCCGCCTTGATCCAGGCGTTGGCGGCGATGAAGGGCATGTCGCTGTTGGGGTGACCCGGGCGGGTGGTGTCGAGCATGCCTGCACTGTAGGCAGGGGTCCCTGTCGCCGACAGTCCCCTAGGCGACAGTTTGGGGGCTGTTTGCGACAAATCCGGCGTGTGCTCCCACTTTGCGGGCGTCAGCGCCAGCGCAGCACGCCCTTGCCCACGGCTTGCCCGCTTTCCACCCAGGCGTGCGCTGTCTTCAAGTTGGCGGCGTTGAGCAAGCCGAAGTCGCGCGTCACCGTGCTGCGCAGCAGTCCCTGGTCCACGCCCAGGGCCACTTCGGCCAGCAAGGCGCCTTGCTGGGCCATGTCAGGGGTTTCGAACACCGAGCGGGCGAACATCATTTCCCAGTGGATGGACAGGCTCTTGCGCTTGAGGGGGCGCACGTCCAGGGGCGTGGCGGGGTCGTCGATCAGGGCCAGCTTGCCCTGCGGGAGCAAGGCGTCGATCAAGGCCTCGTAGTGACGGTCGGTGTGGGTCAGGCTGGCCACCAGGTGCACGCCGTCGACGCCAATGCGGGCCAGTTCATCTTTCAGGGGGCGATGGTGGTCGATGACGTGGTGGGCGCCTTGCCCCAGGGCCCAGTCCACGGTCTGGGGCCGCGAGGCGGTGCCGATCACCTCCAATTGCGTGAACTGCCGCGCGAGCTGAACCAGGATGGATCCCACCCCGCCCGAAGCCCCCACCACCAGCAGACGCTGGCCCTGGCCGCCGCGGCGTGGCACGCCCAGGCGGTCGAACAGCAACTCCCAGGCGGTGATGGCCGTCAAGGGCAGGGCGGCGGCCTGGGCGAAATCCAGGCTGGTGGGCATGCGGCTGACGATGCGCTGGTCCACCACCTGGCGTTCGGCGTTGCTGCCTGCGCGGCCGATGCTGCCCGCATACCAGACCCGGTCGCCCGCCTTGAAGTCCTTGACGTCCGAACCCACTGCCCGCACCACCCCGGCCGCGTCCCAGCCCAGCACGCGGGTCTGGCCTGGCTCTGGGGCCATGTTCTGGCGAACCTTGGTGTCGACGGGGTTGACCGACACGGCGTGCACGTCCACGAGCAGGTCGCGTGGGCCGGGCGTGGGCTCGGGCAAGGTCAGGTCAAGCAAGGATTCGGGGTGGGACAGGGGCAGGTTCTGCTGGTAGCCGACGGCTTTCATGGCGGATCTCCGAAAGGTTGATGGGGCGACTGTGCGCCGCCCTTGACGCACAAACCAGACGTGGGAAACTGCACCAGCCGCAAACACCATTTGTCAATCGACCATGCCGAACCTTGCCCTCAGCAGCCTGGAATTGCCCGCACTGCGGCTGGCATTGCGCGTGGCCGACCTGGGCAGCGTGGCGGCGGCCGCGCGCGAACAGGACCTGCTGCCCGCCACCGCGACCGCCGCCATCCGCCGGCTGGAAGGCCACCTCAAGGTCAAGCTGTTTGCCCGCAGCAGCCGCGCGCTTCGCACCACGCCCGAAGGCGAACAATTCCTGGGCCGGGTGCGCGAGGCCCTGCTGCTGCTGGACCACGGCGTGGGCGAACTGCACGCGCCCATGACCCAGGTGCGCGGCGTGCTGCGCCTGGGGGTGCCCACCGACCTGGGCACCCAGGTGATCCGCCCCTTGCTCGACGAGTTCCTGCAGCGCCACCCGCTGATCCAGCTCGACGTGCTGATCGGCGACCGCGTGGCCGACTTGAGCCGCGAACCGGTGGACGCGGCCATCCGTTATGGAGAGCCTGCCCAGGCCGACCAGATCGTGCGCCACCTGGCCGACAACACGGCCATCCTGGTGGCATCGCCCGACTACCTGCGGCGCGCCGGGACGCCCCTGAGCGTGGCCGATCTGGCCAGCCACGAAGGCATCGCCCTGCGCCTGGCCGGCCGTTCAGGCCTGGTGTGGAAGCTGTTGGACCACGGCAGCCCGGTCGAGATCCGTCCCCGCATCCGCCGCGTGGCGGACAACGGCTTGATGACGCGCCTGTGGGCCATCGATGGCCATGGCATCGCCTTGAAATCGCGGCTGGACGTGGCGGCCGACCGCGCGGCGGGGCGGCTCGTGCAGGTGCTGCCCAAGGTGGAATCGGCGCCTTACCCGCTGGTGCTGGCCCTGGCACAGGGCACGCACCTGAGCGCACGGATGCGCGTGCTGGGCGATTTTTTGAAAGCCCGCTTGACCTGAGGTGTCGAATTCACGCAAGGTGCTTCGTCGTGTTGATGCAACCACCCACCACAGGAGAAAAACCATGGGCACTGCTTCCAATGTCAAAGCCATCCCCGACGGCATGCATTCATTGACGCCGCACCTGGTGTGCGCCGGCGCCGCCGAGGCCATCGAGTTCTACAAGAAAGCATTCAACGCGGTAGAGACAGCCCGCTTGCCGGGGCCTGACGGAAAACTGATGCACGCCGCCGTGCGCATCGGCGACTCGGTGCTCATGCTGGTCGACGAATTCCCGCAATGGGGGTCACTGGGGCCCAAGGCCTTGAAGGGCTCGCCGGTCACCTTGCACTTGTACGTCGAGGATGTCGACGCGGGCGTGGCGCAGGCGGTGGCCGCAGGCGCCAAGCTCACCATGCCGGTGGCCGACATGTTCTGGGGCGACCGCTACGGCCAGGTGGAAGACCCCTTTGGCCACAAATGGTCGCTGGCGACGCACACGCGTGATCTGACGCCCGAGGACATCAAGGCGGGGATGGCGAAGATGGGCTCGGGTCCCTGCTGAATGCCGGATCAGGGGCGTGCGACCCGAACGAAAATGGGCCCGCCCACCTCCGAGAGCGGGCACCGGTCGCGTCCGTCGCCGCCCACGGGCTGGCAAGCCACGGCATTGCCCTCCATGTCGGTCACCCAAGCCTTGGGGGGAGAACTCGTGGTGCTCAGTGTCGTGATGGCATCGACCTCGTCCGTGCTGCTGTTGTCAGACCAGACAACGTAGACAGGGTCCTTGTCGTTCGCCGAAAACTTCATCGCTTGCACGCGTGAGGGAAGGCCGGTCGCCATGCCTTCCAGTTTGCGGCCATTGGCCACGCTGAACAATTGCTTGATGGCGTTGCCGGCGGGGCGGTATTGCCCGAGGCTGTCCAACAGTCCGTAGTAGGACTCGCTGCTGAGCGAATTGTCGCCTCGGTCACGCAGCGAATACAGCACGTGCAGCGGGCGGTTGGTAGCCCAGCTGTTGAGCACGTGCCTGAGCTGGATGCGCGCCTGCTTTTTGCGATTCGCATCGTTGGGCACGTTGGTCGCCAGGCCCTCGGTGAAGTTGGAGGCTGCGGTGCCCACTTCGGTCACCCAGAACGGCGTCTGGAAGTTCAGGGTCTTGCGCATGTACGCGGCGACCCCCGCCAACTCCACCGTCTTCAACTCCGGCAGATCGTGCTGATAAGGGTGGTGTCCCACCGCATCGGCCTTGCTGGTAACGGGGGTGGCGGCATAGCCTCCAGCCGCGGCCACTTTCTTGAGGTACTCGGTGTCGAATTGCGAGCTGTCGGTGGTCAGCGCGAGACCGCCGGACACCACCTTGAACAAAGGGCTGACCTGCTTGATGGCCACCGAGGCCTTGCTCAGCAAATCGGCGTAGTCGCTTTCGGCATTGATGCCACCGGGCGGATCACTGGGCAGCGGCACCCAATTCTTGGCTGCCACATTCTGCTCATTCCAGATTTCGAAGGTGACGCGGCCCAGTTGGTTCGGGAAATTGTTCTTGACCTCGGTGGCGGCTCGGGTGACGAAGTTCAGGAATGCCGTCTGGTTGGTGGTGCCTGCATGGATGGCCGACTTGTCGGTCGCGCCTGAATACAAGGTGTTGTTGTAGTCGAGGATGACGATGGGGTCGACCGTGGGGCTGGGCAGCGCCATCAAGGACTGCATCGGGGTGATGTAGTTGGTGAAGTTGTAGACCCCGGCGGTCTTCTCGATGCTGGCCCAATAGAACTCGAAACGGACTTTCCTGAAGCCGATGTCGCGGGCCAAGGCCGCGTCACTCGCGGGGGATGCCACGCCGGTGTTGAGCAGCGGGTCGGCGTAGACCGCACGCCAGTCCGCGCTGACGGGCGTGCCAGCGACCAGGTCCAGGGCGTGGTCGGCTTTCACACGTTCCGGCGTGCTGGCATCTTGGGGCGCGTACACATGTTCGTCCACGTACAGCGACTTGATCTGCACTTCGACCTCCGAGGAGCCTGGGGTGGGCGAGGCGGCCACGATTCCACCCATGCCATTGGCGCTGACCACGAAGATGAAGCGCTTGATGGCGTTGTAAATGGACGGGGTGCCGGTGCGTTCCAGCTTCACCGTGTGCTCGACCCAGCCTGCGTCATCGACGACGGCCAATGGACGGATGGCCCGTGCATCGAAGGCCTGTTCGGCCTCGTCATTGAATTGCAGGTTGAGGTTGTAGCCCAACGGCAGCTTGGCCAGGAAGTGGAGCGTCTGGCCGTTCGTGGGGCGCCCGCTGGGCAAGCCGATGGACATGCCCGCGATGGTTTTGCCGGCGCTGGGTGTGAACTTGAAACTCCGCACGCCATCTTGTCCCGCGGCGACAGCGGTGTTGGTGGCCACGGTGGCGGCCGCCCAGTTGGAGACGGACACCGCTGTGGCGGAATTGGTGGCCAAGTAAGGCAGATTGCCCAGCGACTCCAGCGGCGAAGGTGCGTGGTCCAACAAGTCGATGTCTTTGAAATAGGCTCGGCCGGAAGACGCGCTGGCGGTGGAGTTCACCACCAAACGGATCTCCTTGAGGGGCAGGTCGATGATTTTGTTGTCCGTGACGCCGGGGACGCCGCCCCAGGCGCCGCTGTGTGAATAGAGCTTGACGAGGTGTGTGGTCCAGCCCTGGATGTCCGCAGGGGTTTGCTTGCGGTTGACGAGAAAGGGGAACACCTCGCCATCCTTGTCCACCACCCGCAAATACGCGTTGTTGGCGACGGGGGCGTTCATCTTGAAGCGCACATAACTGGTCTCCGACCGGGCGGAGGGCAGTGTTGGCGTCATGTTGAGGGCGATCATCTGGCCGGGACCCGTGAAAGAGAATTCGAGAACCTGGATGGCGTCACCCGAGTACGCGGGCCCTGATGGCCACAAGCTGACCACGGCACCTGCGCTGGCCTCGGCTGCCACGGATGACAGCGTCAGCGATGGCGACGGCGCTTCTGGATAGGCGGATGAGGGGGCGTACGGGAGGATTTGAACGCTGCGAACATAAGCCACCCCTTTGTTGTGAGCGGCGCCATCGGCGATCAGCTTGATCGTCTTGACGGTGACATTGGTGGGCAGCGTGAAGGCCAAGCTGTGGCGGGACCAGCCCTGGTCGTCCAGGGATGAGGCAGAGCGGTCGATCATGCACAGTGCATTGCCTGTGTTGCAGGGCACGACCTGGTCGGTTTGCCCGTTGGTGCCGATGATTTGAACGCTCAGTTTGTTGTCCAGTGGCGCGCGGACCGACAAGGCCAGGTAAGCACCGGTCTTGGGCTGGCTCAAAGGCAAACTCAAGGCAGCGCTGCCGCCGGCTGTGAAGTCGAATCGCAGGCCTTGGAGGTTGTCGCCATTGTTCATGGCCTGTGTGATGGCTGCGCCGTTGGTGCTGGCGTTGACGGTCGCACCGCCTTCCTGGTAAGTGGTCAGGTTCGTGAAGTTGGTCCCGGCCCAGGTTGGGGCGCAAAAGAATGCGGACAGCCCGATGGCCACCGCCATGCGATATTGAAGTGTCATGGATGCTCTTCCCTGTGTTTGACGTTTGCGGGCATTGTCGGCATTTACTCCGGGAGACCTGTGTTCAGTTGTAAGCTCGGGCCTTGTGGCAATGCGCCGCTGCATGGCATGCCACTTGCGGGTTCTTGAGCATCATGCAAACTGAACAGATGGTTCCTCATCCTCTTGTCCTGGTCCCCGCCTGCCAAAAACCGGTCGGCAGCCTGACTTGCTACACCGTCGGCCAGAAATACGTGGACGCTGTGCGGCTGGCGGGCTGCGTGCCCCTGGTCGTGCCCGGCGCCACGCCGGCCGAGCTCGATGCGCTGCTGGCCATCGCCGACGGCATCCTGCTGACCGGCTCGCCCTCCAACGTGCACCCCAGCCATTTCGGCGAAGAGGTCCACGACCCTTCCCTGCCCCTGGATCCCGAGCGCGACGCCTGGACCCTGCCCATCGTGCGCCGCGCCGTGGCCATGGGCCTGCCGCTGCTGGGCATCTGCCGTGGTTTCCAGGAAGTGAACGTGGCCTTGGGGGGCTCGCTGCACCAGGCCGTGCACGAACAACCCGGCCTGAACGACCACCGCAGCGACGAAACCCTGCCCTTGGACGAGGAATACGGCTTTGCCCACACCGCGAAGCTGGTGCCCGGGGGCTTCCTGGCACAGACCCTGCAAGGTCTGCCCGACAGCATCGTCAACCCGCAAGGCGAATTCCAGATCAACAGCCTGCACGGCCAGGGCGTGAACCGCCTGGCGGCCCTGCTCAAGGTGGAAGCCCGCGCGCCCGATGGCGTGGTCGAAGCGGTCAGCATCGCCGACCCGGTCCATCCCGAAGCCTTCAGCCTGTGCCTGCAATGGCACCCTGAATGGAAGGCCGCCGACAACCCGGTGTCGATGCGCATCCTCGAAGCTTTTGGCAAGGCGTGCCGGGCGTGGCATGCTGGCAAGCAAACATCATGAAAACGAAGGGACGCAATGCAATCCAAGGATCCCAGCAGTTTCGGCGAGCTGGAGCAATGGCTCAACCAGCGGCACGTCACTGAAATCGAATGCCTGGTGCCCGACCTCACGGGCGTGGCGCGCGGCAAGATCCTGCCGCGCGAGAAGTTCACCGAGGACCGGGGCATGCGCCTGCCCGAGGCCATCGTGGCCATTGGCGTGACGGGCGAGTTTCCCTCCGAGGGGCCCTACTACGACGTCATCACCCCCACCGACCGGGACATGCACCTGCAGCCCGACCCCAGCACCGTGCGCATCGTGCCCTGGGCCACCGACCCCACCGCGCAGGTCATCCACGATTGCTTCGACCGCGAAGGCGCGCTGATCCCCTATGCGCCGCGGTCCGTGCTCAGGCGGGTGTGCCAGTTGTTCGACGACGAAGGTTGGTCGCCCGTGGTGGCGCCCGAGCTGGAGTTCTACCTGATCGAACGCAGCATCGACCCCAACCAGCCACTGCGCCCGCCCCGTGGCCGCAGTGGCCGCGCCGAGACCTCGCGCCAGGCCTATTCGATCGACGCGGTGAATGAGTTCGACCCGCTCTTCGAAGACATCTACGACTACTGCAAGAAGATGGAGCTGAACGTGGACACGCTGATCCACGAAGTCGGCGCCGGGCAGATGGAGATCAATTTCTTCCACGACCACCCGCTGGGCTTGGCCGACGAGGTGTTCTTCTTCAAGCGCACCATCCGCGAGGCCGCGCTGCGCCACGAGATGTACGCCACCTTCATGGCCAAGCCCATGGCCAACGAGCCCGGCAGCTCCATGCACGTGCACCAGAGCGTGGTCAGCAAAGAGACGGGCCGCAACATCTTCAGCAACGAAGACGGCACGCCTTCGAAAGAGTTCTACTGGTACATCGGCGGCCTGCAGCGCTATGTGCCGGCGGCCATGGGCCTGTTCGCGCCCTACGTCAACTCCTACCGGCGCCTGGCCCGCGCCACGGCCGCGCCCATCAACACCCAATGGGGCGTGGACAACCGCACCGTGGGCTTCCGCGCGCCCCTGGCCACGCCGGCCGCGCGCCGCATCGAGAACCGCGTCATCGGTGCCGATGCCAACCCTTACGTCGCCCTGGCGGCCACGCTGGCCTGCGGCTACCTGGGCATCAAGAACAAGATCGAGCCCTCGCCCGAATGCCGCGGCGATGCCTACCTGGGCGACTTCCAGCTGCCCCGCAGCCTGGGAGAAGCGCTGGGCCTGCTGCGCGAGCAATCCGACCTGCACGATGTGCTGGGCAAATCCTTCATCACGGTCTACACCGAGATCAAGGAAGTCGAATACGCCGAGTTCATGAAGGTGATCTCACCGTGGGAGCGTGAACACTTGCTCCTGCATGTCTGAACGGACCACCACCATGCCCCATACCCGCACCACCGCAGAGTGGCAAGCCGCCGACGCCGCCCACTTCCTGCACCCTTTCACCGACTTCAAGGCCCTGGCCGCCAAAGGCTCGCGCATCATCACCAAGGCCGAGGGCATCCACCTGTGGGACAGCGAAGGGCACAAAATCTTCGATGCCATGAGTGGCTTGTGGTGCGTGAATGTGGGTTACGGTCAGCGCGCGCTGATCGACGCCGCCACGCGCCAGCTGGAGACCTTGCCCTTCTACAACGCCTTTTTCCAGACTGCCACGCCGCCGGCCATCGCGCTGGCCGAGAAGCTGGCGCAGCTCAGTCCGCCGGGCTTCGAGCACGTGTTCTTCACGGGCTCGGGCTCGGAGGGCAACGACACCATCGTGCGCATGGTGCGCCGCTACTGGGACCTGCTGGGCCAGCCCGAGCGCAGCGTCATCATCAGCCGGCAGAACGCGTACCATGGCTCGACCATGGCGGGGGCGTCGCTGGGCGGCATGGTCGACATGCACACGCAGGGCGGCTTGCCCATCCCGGGCATCGTGCACATCGACCAACCCTACATGGCCGAGCACGCCAAAGCCGGTGAAAGCCGTGACGACTTCGGCCTGCGCGCGGCGTCGTGGCTGGAGGCCAAGATCCAGGCCATTGGTGCGGACAAGGTGGCGGCCTTCATTGGCGAGCCCATCCAGGGCGCGGGTGGCGTCATCATCCCGCCCGACACCTACTGGCCCGAGGTCCAGCGCATTTGCGATCGGCACGGCATCCTGCTGGTGTCCGACGAGGTGATCTGCGGGTTCGGCCGCACGGGCGAGTGGTTCGGCTGCGAACGCCTGGGCTACCAACCCGACCTGATCACCTTCGCCAAGGGCATCACCTCGGGCTACATCCCCTTGGGCGGTGTGCTGGTGGGTGAGCGCGTGGCGCGCGTGCTGATCGAGCAGGGCGGCGATTTCAACCACGGCTACACCTACAGCGGCCACCCGGTGGCCTGTGCCGTGGCCCTGGCCAACCTGCAGCTGATCGAAGAACAAGGCCTGGTGCAACGGGTGCGTGACGAGACCGGCCCCTACCTGGCCCGGCAATACGCCAAGCTGGCCGAGCACCCACTGGTGGGCGAGGCCGAGACCTGCGGGCTGATGGGCGCCATCCGCCTGGTCAAGCGCAAGGCGCAGCTTGACCAGCCCGCCGAGGCCTTTGCCGGCGAGCACTCGGTGGGCATGCTGTGCCGCGCGCATTGCTTCGGCAACGGCCTGATCATGCGCGCCGTGGGCGACCGCATGATCATCGCGCCACCCTTGGTGCTGAGCTGTGCGCAGATCGACGAGATGGTGACCCTGATCCGCCGCTGCCTCGACCTGACCTGGGCCGAGGTTCAACAGCGCGGCCTGGTGTAGGGCCCCTCAGCGGTTCAGGTCTTCAAAGGGCTCGTGCACGTCCAGCAGCACGTTGAAGGCGCCCAGCGCGCCGTTGTCGCCATTCACGAAGGTGGCTCGGCGCGCGTCCAGCGAGACCACGGGGTTCTGGCCGACGACGAGCGCACGGTGGCCGGTCAGCACGATGGCGCTTGATTCGCTGATGCCGTAAACGCCCGTTTGTGGGCGCTGCGCCCCGATGCCGTAGAGCCGGCCCCAGCGCTTGTCGATCTGAAGGCGCGGCTCGAAGGCGGCGCCCCGCACCAGGCCCAGGCCGGGCTTGAGCACCGCGTGCCGGGTGGTGAAGGCGGCGATGGCGTCGTCGGCCGAGGCGTCCTCACCGATGGCGTCGAAGTGCTCGCCGGCCGCCGCCGTCATGGCGTGGTCCAGCATCACCACGCCTGCGCGGCGCAGCGCCTGGTCGACAAAGGCGCGGAACTGGAGGTCGCCCAGGGCGCTGTCCAACAGGGACTGGTCGCCACCCACCAGCAGCACGCCGGCCAGGTTTTGAAGGGATGTGGCGTTCAGAGGCGCTTGGCCATGGACCACCGTGCGGGTCGTGCCCCGCCAGCCTGCGGCGACCAAGGCCTGGGCGTAGAGGCTGGCACTGGCCTGCGCATCGGCGGGTGTGGCGTGTCCTGCCGCGACCACCACGAACTGGCCGCCCACGCGGTGCCGCGCCGAAGCCAGGCGCACCAAGGTCTTGATGACGGGACCTCCCAGGTCTTCCGACACATCGCCGCCCAGGATCAAGGTGGCGGGATGGCGAGCGCGGAGCGTCAGGGCTGGGTCGTGCCGACCGCCACGCCAGGGCAGCGGCCGGCCTGCCAGCCAGGGCGTGCGAGCCCACAGGTCGAAGCCGATGCCCTGGCCAGGCGGCAGCAGGTGGGTCAGGATGCGGCGGGCCGACAGCGCCGAGTTTGGCCCGCGCCAGGTGTGGCGTGCCCCAGCGGTTTGGAAATCAACCACCACGCCCGAGGACACGCCGGACACGGCACCCAGCCAGCGGTCGTGCGTGACGGCGCCGCCCGTGTCGTAGTCGAAGCCCAGGCCGAGCAAGCCACCCTGGCCGAGGGCATCGACCGATTGGGCCGACGCGTTGAGCATGCGCCCCAGCCGCCCACGCGAGTAGACGTGCTCGTCGATGAGGAGCCGGCGGGAGCCGAAGATCAGCCCGCGTGAGGTGTCGGGGGTGCCGAACCAAAGGTCGATCGAGGCCTTCTGCAAGGCGTTGGTCGAGTCGCCCGCCTCGGTGTAGCCCGCGTTCAGGGCCAGCGACTGGATGGCGGCGCCGGCGCTGGTGCCCCCCACGACCAAGCCACGCTGGGCGCCCACTGACAAGGCCGCTTCGGCCGGGGTCTTGGCCAGGATGCGCATGGCGTATCCCTGGTCGCCCCCCGTGAAGAACACACCGTCGAGCACCGGTTGGCTCAACGCGTTGACGATGGCGGGGTTGCTGGCGTCGGCCGCCACGTACAGGGGTTGCGAGTCCACGGCGCACCCGGCAGGGAAGGCGACTTTGTCGACCACGGCGTCGCAGGCGTCCTGGAGGGCCTGAACGTCTTCGGCCAGGATGCCGGGGTCTTCTGGCAGCACCGGGTCGTCGGCGAAGGCGGCAGGCAGCACGGTGATGTTGACCGCCGGGCCGCGCGCATGCTTGATGACTTCGGTGGCGAAGCCGCGCAGCGCGGTGTCGTAGCCGCCGCCGATGGGGTAGAGGTGGCGCTGGGGCACGCCGTGTGCGTGAACGCCCGTGGCGCCCAGCAAGGCCAGGCAGCCAAGCCAGGTGGCGGCCTTTGAGGGCGCAAGGCGGAACAGGTCTCTGAATGACATGGCGGGCTCCCTGATCGTGGTGCCTGAAGCGGCCCGCGGATTTGACCGCGAAAACGGCCCGGCGAGAAGGCCCCAAGTGGTGACCGGATGTAGCCCGACTGTTGGCAATTCCCCAACGCCTCCAAACGGATGCCGGCAGGCCCGTATCTTGCGAAACAATACGCCTCACCACCTTGGGCCCGAGACCCGAGCGACCACATTTCAGGAGAGCGACTTCATGATCCGTCCCACGACGCTGGTTCTGTCAATCTTTTCAGCCCTGTCTCTGCTGGCCACCGTGCCCGCCCGTGCCGACGAAGAGAAAGTGCTCAACGTCTACAACTGGTCCAACTACATCGCACCCGACACCATCGCCAATTTCGAGAAGGAATTCGGCATCAAGGTGCGCTACGACAACTTCGACAGCAACGAAGTGGTGCACGCCAAGCTGGTGGCCGGCAAGACGGGTTACGACGTGGTCATGCCCTCGTCGTACTGGGCCAAGATGCAGGCCGATGGGGGCCTGCTGCAAAAGCTCGACAAGTCCAAGCTGCCCAACCTGAAGAACCTCGACCCGCAATTCCAGGCGCAGCTGGCCAGGCTCGATCCTGGCAACCAGTACATGGCCGACTGGCTCTGGGGCTTCACCACCGTGGGCATCAATGTCGACAAGGTCAAGGCCGCGCTGGGCAGCACGCCCATGCCCGACAACGCCTGGGACCTGGTCTTCAAGCCCGAGTACATCAGCAAGCTCAAGAGCTGCGGCGTGTCCATCCTGGATGCCGCCAGCGAAGTCATCCCGGCCTCGCTGCACTACATGGGCAAGCCCGCCTACAGCAAGAACATCGCCGACTACCAGGCCGTGGGCCCCATGCTCAAGGCCATCCGCCCTTACGTGACCTTGTTCAGCTCGTCGGGCTACATCAACGACATGGCCAACGGCTCGATCTGCCTGGCGCTGGGCTGGTCGGGTGACATGAACATTGCCCGCGCCCGCGCCATCGAAGGCAAGACCGGGCAGAACATCCAGACCCTGATCCCCAAGACCGGCGGCGTGGTGTTCATGGACACCATGGTGATCCCGGTGGATGCGCCGCACCCCGACAACGCGCACAAGTTCATCAACTACATCATGCGGCCCGAGGTGCACGCGGGGCTGACCAACAAGGTCTTCTACGCCAACCCCAACCTGGCCGCGCGCAAGTTGCTCAAGCCCGAGGTGGCCAACGACCCGGCCGTGTTCCCCTCCGAGTCCGACATGAAGAAAATGGCCATGCCCGAGGCCATCAACAACGATTTGCGCCGCCAGATGACGCGCATCTACACCTCCTTCAAGACGGGCCTGTGAGCGCTTTCCTCAGCATCAGCGAGGTCGTCAAGGACTTCGGCGCCAGCGCGGGCGGCGCGCCTTTCAGGGCGGTTGATCACGTGAGCCTGGAGATCGCGCAGGGCGAGATCTTCGCCTTGCTCGGCTCCAGCGGCTGCGGCAAGTCCACGCTGCTGCGCCTGCTGGCGGGCTTCGAGACGCCCACGTCGGGCAGCATCCTGTTGAACGGGCAAGACCTGGTGAAGCTGGCGCCGCACGAGCGGCCGCTGAACATGATGTTCCAGTCCTACGCCCTGTTCCCGCACCTGAGCGTGTGGGACAACATCGCCTTTGGCCTGAAGCGCGAAGGCCTGCCCAAGGCGCAGGTCAGCGAGCGGGTCGAGGCCATGCTCAAGCTGGTGCAGCTGGGCAAGCTGGCGCAGCGCAAGCCGCACCAGTTGTCGGGCGGGCAGCAGCAGCGCGTGGCCCTGGCCCGCAGCCTGGCACGCCAGCCTTCATTGTTGCTGCTGGACGAACCCCTGGGCGCACTCGACAAGAAGCTGCGCGAGGAAACCCAGATCGAGCTGGTGCACATCCTCAAGTCGGTGGGTGTGACCTGCGTGATGGTGACCCACGACCAGGAAGAGGCCATGACCATGGCCGGCCGCATCGCCGTGATGAGCGAAGGCCGCATCCTGCAGGTGGGCGCGCCGCGCGACATCTACGAGAACCCCGCCACGCGTTTCGTCGCCGAATTCATCGGCAACGTCAATGTGATGGAAGGCGCGCTGGCCGTGCGCCCCGAGAAGATCCGACTGGGGCGCCACCTCCCGCCCGCACAGCCACTGGTGCCCCTCAACCAGGTGCAGGGCCGCGTGCGCGACATCGCCTACTTCGGCAGCTACACGGTCTACCACCTGCAACTGCCCAGCGGCCAGACCTTGAAGGTGAGCCAGAGCAACAGCGAACGCCACCCTGATGACACCCTGGCCCAAGGCGATGAAGCCTGGGCGTGGTGGTCGCCTTCAGCCCAAGTGGTGCTGACCCGCTAGGCCGCGCCCATGAAAGCGCTCGACCGCACCATCATCGGCATTCCCCTCGTGTGGCTGCTGCTGTTCTTTTTGCTGCCGTTCCTGATCGTGCTGCGGATCAGCGTGTCCGACATGGACATGGCCGGCAAGCTGGCCGGCTTCAAGCTGTCCAACTACAGCTTCCTGGCGCAGGACGCGCTGTACGTGAAGACCTACCTGGCCAGCCTGAAGTACGCCGCCATCACCACGACCGTGTGCCTGCTGCTGGGCTACCCCTTCGCCTACTTCATGGGGCGCGCCAGCAAGGCGGCGCAACCCGCGTTGCTGATGATGGTGATGCTGCCCTTCTGGACCTCCTTCCTGCTGCGCGTGTACGCGTGGAAAGGCCTGCTGGCCGAAGGCGGCTGGGTGGCCGTGGTGCTGAATGCCTTGCACGTCGACCAGGTGCTGGTGGCCTTCGGGGTGACCGCCGGGCCGGGGCAGTACCTGAACTCGGCGTTCTCATTGGTGCTGGGCATGGTCTACGCCTACCTGCCCTTCATGATCCTGCCCCTGTACGCCAACCTCTCCAAGCAGGATGGCCGCCTGTTGGAAGCCGCACACGACCTGGGTGCCTCGCCCTGGGTGGCCTTCTGGAAAGTGACCGTGCCCTTGTCGCGCCCCGGCATCCTGGCGGGTTCGATGCTGGTGTTCATTCCTTGTGTGGGCGAGTACGTGGTGCCCGAGCTGTTGGGCGGCCCGCAGACCTTGATGATCGGCCGCGTGCTGTGGGATGAGTTCTTTGCCAACAACGACTGGCCCATGGCCTCCAGCGTGGCGGTGGTGATGGTGCTCTTGATCCTGGTGCCGCTGGCCTTGTTCAGCCAAGCCAAGGCCGATGAGCAGGAGGCCCGCGCATGAGTGCCGGCCACCCCCAACGCCGCGCCTGGTTGCCGCTCGGCTGGATGGCGGCGGTGTTGGCCTTCCTGTACCTGCCCATCGTGGCCCTGGTCGGCTATTCCTTCAACGATTCGCCCCTGCCCACCGTGTGGGGCGGTGCCACCCTGAAGTGGTTCCACGAGCTGGCGAACGACCGCGAGATCCTCGAGGGCCTGTGGCTGTCGATCCGCATCGCCTTCATGACGGCCACGGCGGCCACCGTGCTGGGCACCCTGGCCGCCTTGGCCCTGACGCGGTACAGGCGTTTCCTCGGACGCACGCTGATGGTCGGCATGGTCAACGCACCGCTGGTGATGCCGCAGGTCATCGTCGGCCTGTCGCTGCTCTTGATGCTGGTGTCGGTGCAGCGCTGGCTGGGCTTCCCCGAGCGGGGCATGGGCACCATCTGGGCGGGCCACCTGCTGGTCGGCATGGCCTATGCCACGGTGGTGGTCCAGGCGCGCCTGCAAGGGCTGAACCCGCAGCTCGAAGAAGCCGCCCTCGACCTCGGCGCCAAGCCCGTGCAGGTCTTGTACCTCGTCACCTTGCCCATGATTTCGCAGGCCCTGCTGTCGGCCTGGTTGCTGACCTTCACCCTGTCGCTGGACGACGTGGTCTTGGCCGCCTTCCTGTCCGGGCCCGGCTCCACCACCTTGCCCCTGGTGATCTTTTCGCGCGCCAAGCTGGGCGTCGATCCCAGCGTGAACGCGGTGGCCACGGTGGTCATCGCCGTGGTGTCGTTGGCCGTGATCGGTGGCAGTTACGCGCTGGCCCGCGCCGAGCGCCGCAAGGCCCGTGAGACCGCGCAAGCCGCCCGATCCTGACGACATCCAACAACGAATCAACACACCCATTTCAAGGAGGTTTGCCCATGATCCGCCCCACACGCCTTGCCCTGTTGCCCGTGGCCCTGGCCGTCTGCCTGGCCTTCCCCGCCGTGGCCCATGCCGGTGTCAACGAAGACATCCTCAACGAGCTGAAGGCGCTCAAGTCGCGTGTGGCCGAGCTGGAAAAGAAGCTCGAAGCGCAGGACGCCAAGATCGCCGAAACCCCGCAGGGCATGACGGAGCAGCAGCAACAGGACTTCAACCGCATCGCCGTCAAGGCCGAGGCCATGGAAGACTCGCGCGATGCCCTGGGTTTGAAGAACCTGAAGATCAGCGGCTACATGGACCCGACCTTCATCTACAACCAGCGCCAGGACCGGGCGGGCTTCCAGTTCCTGAACCGGGTGGACTTGGGCAATGGCGGCGATGGCTACAACTACGACAACTCCTACTTCGGCGCGGCGGTGATCGACTTCACCAAGGAGACCGACGGCGGCTCGCGCTGGCGCCTGACCCTGGCGCCCAACCGCGGCGTGGGCTCGGTGTTCGATGGCAATTCGCCCATCCACGAGGCCTCGGTGTCCATCCCGCTCACCGACCTGCAGACGCGCCTGATCGCGGGCCAGATCCCGGACTGGTCGGGCTACGAGTACCTGCAGCCCACCTTGAACAAGCTGATCACCCACAACCTGCTGTTCGACTTCACCCTGCCCACGGCCTACACCGGCGCGGGCCTGGAGGTCACGCGCGGCAAGTGGCTGAGCAAGGTCGTGCTGGCCAATGTGAACGCCAGCAAGCGCGGTCAGCGTGAAACCTCGCCGGGCCTGGCCTACCGCGTGGACTACGCCAAGGGCGAGTTCCAGGGGTTTGGCTTCGCGGGGGTGCATGGCAAGGCCGCCAACTTCCGCGCCTTCGATGACGATGGCAATGCCGCGATCAATCCGATCTCGGCAGAGGCCTACTCGACCAGGGACACGCGCATCGATCTGTTCGAACTCGATGCCTACTTCATCCGGGGTGACTGGACCGTGCAAGGACAGGTCAGCTATGGGCGCCAAGCCAATGCGGCGGTATCGGCCGATGCCGCCACCGGTGATCTGCGCGACTCGCACTGGTGGGGCGTGTCGGCCCTGGCCGCCTACAAGTTCGAACCGCGCCTGGAAGGCACCGTGCGCGCCGACTTCATCAACAACCGCAAGAACGGTGGCGGCTTGTTGGGCTACACCGCCGCAGATGATCGCAATGGCCTGGGGCCGGCGGTCTCGGGCTTGGACATCAATGGCGATCCCATCTATGACACGCCCGACCGTGGCGTCAACCGCAGCGCGCTCACCTTCGGCCTGAGCTACCTCTACAACCTGAACACCACCTTCAAGTTCGAGTACCGCTTCGACCACGCCAGCGGCCCGGTGTTCCTCGATGCCAAAGACGGCGGCTACAAGAAGAACAACCAGCTGATCGGCACCTCGGTGCTGGTCAGCTTCTGAATCAGCCCTTCAGCCAGGTCGTGATCGGGGTCCACTGCTCGAGGTCCTTCTCGACCTTGGCGGGGGCCACGTCGAACAGCGTCAAGCCGTGCGCGGCCAGGTGGGCGTAGTTCTGCGTGTCGCGCAGCAGGGTCAGCACCGGCACGTCCAGCGTGGCCAGGAACTCGCGCAGGTGCTCGGTCGCCTTGGTGTGTTCCTTGATGCGGTTGCCCACCACGGCCAGCTGCACCTTGTCGGACCGGCGGCCCTTGTGCAACTTGGCGATGAAGTCCCGCGTCGGGTAGATGTCGAACACGCTGGCCTGCAGCGGGATGATGACCTTGTCGGCGATCTTCATCACGGCATCCAGCTGCTTGCCATGCAGGCCGGCCGCGGTGTCCAGCACCACGTGTGTCACGCCCTTGGGCGGCTTGGCCACGAACTGCTCGTCCACCTCCCAGGCCTCGATCTTCGGCACGTTGCCCGGCCGCAGTTGCAGCCACAGCCGCGAGGACTGCTGCCGGTCGATGTCACCCAGCAGAACGCTGTGACCTTGCTGGGCCAGGTGGCCCGCGATGTTGCTGGACAGGGTGGATTTGCCCACGCCTCCCTTGGGATTGGCGACAACGATCACTGGCATTGCACTGCCTTTTTCTGGAGTTGGCGATGGCCCTGATTGTGGCCTGAATGTGGGCTAGAGTGGGGGCCACGTTGATGCTTCAGGAGGCTGCGCATGACACCATCCGAGACCGAGCGACCCCTCACGTCCCCTTGGCACCGGCTCGCACTGGACATCACGCCGGACGGGCGCGCCCTGATCGACGGGCAACGCGTCGAGGCCCAGGCGGGCGAGGTCTTCGAATGCCGCTCGCCCATCGATGGGCGTCTCCTGGCCCAGGTCAGCCGCGGCCGCGCCGCCGACATCGATCTGGCCGTGGCCGTCGCCCGGCGCAGCTTCGACAGCGGCATCTGGGCGCGCCAGCCGCCCGCCGTGCGCAAGCGCGTGCTGCAGCGCTTTGCCGAACTCATCCTGCAGAACAAGGAAGAGCTGGCCTTGCTCGAAACCCTGGACATGGGCAAGCCCATCCAGTTCAGCCTGGATGCCGACGTGCCTGGCGCGGCGCGCTGCATTGCCTGGTACGCCGAGGCCATCGACAAGGTCTACGACGAGATCGCGCCCACACCGGCCAACGCCCTGGCCCTGATCCAGCGCGAACCCGTGGGCGTGGTGGGGGCCATCGTGCCCTGGAACTACCCCATGCTGATGTCGGCCTGGAAGATCGGGCCGGCCCTGGCCACGGGCAACAGCCTGGTCCTCAAGCCCTCTGAAAAATCACCGCTCACGGCGATGCGACTGGCCGAGCTGGCCTTGCAGGCCGGCTTGCCCGAGGGCGTTTTCAGTGTGGTGCCCGGGCATGGCCACGAGGCGGGCGAGGCACTGGCCCTGCACATGGACGTCGATGCATTGGGCTTCACCGGCTCCACCCGCGTGGGCCGCAAGATGCTGGAATACGCGGGCCGAAGCAACCTCAAGCGTGTGTTCAACGAGCTGGGCGGCAAGTCGGCCTTCATCGTGTTCGAAGATTTTGACGACCTGGACCGGGCCGCGCAGGCCGTGGCGGGGGCGGTGTTCTACAACCAGGGCGAGTCGTGCAACGCGCCCACGCGCCTGCTGGTCCACGAATCCATCGCCGATGCCGTGGTCGCGGCGGTGGTGGGCCAGACCACGCGCTTCCAGCCGGGCGACCCCTTGTCGCCGCGCACGCAAATGGGGGCGCTGGTGGACGAGGCGCAGATGAACAACGTGTTGGGCTACATCGATTCGGGCCGGCAGCAGGGCGCCGATTGTGTGGTTGGCGGGCAACGCGCCCGCCAGGAGTCGGGTGGTTACTACGTCGAGCCCACCATCTTCGACCGCGTGCGCAACGACATGAAGATCGCGCAAGAAGAGATCTTCGGCCCCGTGCTGAGCGTGATCCGCTTCAAGACCGAGGAAGAAGCCGTGGCGCTCGCCAACGACTCGGCCTACGGCCTGCAGGCCAGCGTCTGGACGCAGCACCTCGACCGCGCGCACCGCGTGGCGCGCGAGTTGAAAGCCGGCACCGTCCACGTCAACCAGTACGACGAGGACGACATCACCGTGCCTTTCGGGGGCGTCAAGCAGTCGGGCAATGGGCGCGACAAGTCTTTGCACGCATTGGACAAGTACACCGACCTCAAGACCACCTGGATCCGCCTGGCGCGGTGAAAAAATGGGCGGAACCTCCCCGGCTTTCGACATTCATTGATGTCTTGGAAAGCCAGGCGTTCCGCCCCATGCCGTGCTGTCGCCGACGCGGCATGACCACGAAGGGGGTTGAGACAGCACGGGTTCCCTGAGCAGTTGCCACGCGTTTGTATTTAAATTACCATTAAGTAGCAACTGAATGAATGCTAAGTGGCAGTACTTGGGCTGTCAATGGGCAATGGAGTGGCTCCCCCTGTTCAGGGGGTGGGGCCATGGCGGGCCGGTGAACGCCACAAAAGGGGCCACCCCTTTCCCTGCCAGGCCGATAGAATTCGGCCCAACCCGGGGGCTGACGTTTTGCGATGTCCTGGTAATCTTATGTAACTTCAATGGCAGGCAACACCGCGTGGCTGCCGCGCCATCCCGATTCCGTTTCGGTCCACCCTTCCCAGAGACGCCATGACCCAGATCAGCGTGATGATTGCCGACGACCACCCATTGATCGTGGAAGGGCTGACCAGCGTCCTGGCCCGTCACGGGCTGAAGGTGGTGGGCTCGGCCAGTGAGGCCTCGGCCGTGGTGGACACCTGGGTGTCGCTCCAGCCTGACGTGCTGGTCCTCGACTTGCGCTTCGGCGATGGCGGCATCGGCGGCCTCGACGTGCTGCAGGATTTGCAGGCCCGGCAGTTGTCGGCCAAGGTCATCGTCTACACCCAGTTTGACCAGGACGAGGTGGTGCGCGAAGCCTACAAGCGCGGCGCCAAGGCTTTCGTCACCAAGAACACCGACCCCACGGACCTGGCCGACACCATCGTCAAGGTGCACCAGGGCGAAACGGTCTTCATGCCCAGCATCGCCAACCGCCTGGCCTTGATGAGCGTGCGTGGCGACGAGTCACCGCTGGCCAAGCTGCAGCCGCGCGAAGTCGATGTCTTCAAGCTCATGGCGCAAGGCCTCACCAACGCCGAGATCGCCTCGCAGTTGAACCTTTCCCCCAAAACCATCAGCATGACCAGCCAGTCGATCAAGGACCACCTGGGCATTCATCGTCCCGCCGACATCACCTTGTTGGCGGTGCGTTGCGGCCTGATCGAGCCCTGAGCTTTCTTTTCTTTTCATGAACCTCAAGCAGTACCTTTCCCGACTCCTGACGCCCTTGTGCACCGTGCCCCTCGTGCTTTGCGGCATGGTCGGCAGTGTGCAGGCGGACGGGGTCGACGTCGACGTCAGCGACACCGCCTACCCGCTGGTGATCACCCCGACCCGTTTGCGCCAATCCCTGTCCGATGTGCCCGCCAGTGTCACCGTCATCACCGCCGAGACCTTGCGACGCCATGGCATCACGCGCATCGAGGAGGCTTTGCGCATGGTGCCGGGCATGGCGGTGTCGCAGGCCCGCGGCAATGACTACCGGATCAACTTCCACGGCACCGCCGCCGTGGCGCCACGGCGACTGAACGTGCTTGTCGATGGCGTGTCTGCCTACTTGCCGGCTTTTTCCCAGGTGGAGTGGAACTTGTTGCCAGTGGCCCTCGAAGACATCGACCGCATCGAGGTGATCCGTGGCCCTGACTCGTCCGCCTATGGGCCCAATTCGATGACCGCGGTCATCAACATCCTGACCAAGCACCCCAAGGACGTCGAACGCGCCTTGGTGGCCGTGACGTCCGGTCCGCACGACACGCTGAACACCACCGTGCGCCTGGCCACCACCGTGGGTTCGACCAGCTTGCGGGCCACGGCCAGCACCCAGCGCAATGCGGGGTACGAGTCCAGCACCTTCGTGGGGGGCGCGCACGACAGCAGCAACCTGCACCGCCTAAACCTGCGGGCCCTGCACGATCTGGCCGACGGGTCCTCGCTGGATGTGCAGGCCGCTTACGTGGGCGGCAAGCAGGAAGACTCCACGGACATTTTCCAGGTCAGCTACCCGGACCACCAGATCAACGCCGGACAGCTCAGTGCGCGGTGGACCAAGTCGCTGACGTCCACGCATGAGGTGAAGGTGGATGTGTCGCACGCCACCACCCGGGCCAAGCAGCGGTGGTCCACGTGCTGGCCGCAGGCTGCGTTCTGGCCGGAGGTGGGCGAGCTTTACCAATCGAACCCGGCCTTGGTCTCCGCCTTGGTGCTGGGCACGGAGCCGCCCACCAGCATCTCGGCGCGGGACCTCCAGCTGGTTCAGCAGATTCAGACGAGGGCATCGGGCCTGGGCCCGCTGGGCCTGTTGGCAGCGGTGCTCAACACCTCGTGCGGCAAGGCGAACCAGGATGGTTCCGAGTCGCGCACCCAGATCGAGTTCCAGGACACCTATGTCTTTTCGCAAGCCTTGCGCGTGGTGGCAGGCCTGGGCCTGCGCGAGCAAAGGGCGAGCAGCGAAACCTACTTCGGCGGCACCGTCAGCAACCATGTGCAATGGATGTTCGCGCACGCGGAGTACCGACCTCTCGACTGGCTCACGGCCAACGTGGGTGGCTACGGCGAGTCCAACTCCTTGAGCGGCAGCACCTTCTCGCCGCGCGTCGCGCTCAATGCACGGTTGAGCGAGAACCAGACGGTGCGTGCCGTGGTGTCCAAAGGCACGCGCACCCCGGACCTGTTCGAGGAGCGGGCCAACTGGAGCTACACCCTGCGCGACCTGACGGTGCCGATCGATGATCAGCGGACGGGCCGCCTTTTCCTGGCCGCGCAGGCCAAGACCGAGCTGGCCAGCGAGCAGAACTGGTCGCGTGAACTGGGTTATCTGCTGATCCTGCGGCCGATGGGTTTGACGCTGGATGCGCGCTTGTTCGACGACCACCTGAGCCGCCTGGTCGCGGGGCGCCTGTCCATCAGCGAGTTCACGCCCGACAACTCGGGCGGCGTTCGGCTGACCGGGACGGAGTTGCAAGCCCGGTGGGATCTGTCGCGGCGCTGGTCGGGCTGGCTCAGCTATGCCTACCTGCTCAACCGCGAGGCCACGCATGCCCAGGAGATGGCGCAGTACTCCCGGCACAGCGGCGCGGCGGGCCTGAGCCTGGCGGTGTCCGATGCTTGGCGGGTGTCGGCGGCCTACTATGCGTCCAGCGGAGATGGCGTGTATGAGAACCGCTATGGCCGCACCGACCTCACGGTCCTGCACCTGTTCGCCCTGCAAGGGCAGCCTGGGTCTGTTTCGCTCACCTTGAGCTACCTGGACACGCCCACGGTCAGCACTTTCCTGGACGCCAACCGTTTTTACACCTCCACCTACAGTTCGCAGTTCGGCGTTCACGGTCAGGTCCGTGTGGCCTTCTAGCCGCTGAGCAGGCCATCGCCTTGAAGCCCGAACTGACCCGCCGACACTCCCTGCGCATGCTGGCTGGCCTGGGTTGGGCGCCCTGGGCAGCGTGCGGTGTGGCAAAGGCTGCTGCGACGGCGGGCGCGCCCCGCGAACTGCGCCTCATCATGGGCGTGGAGACGGCCTCCGGCCGGCAGATCCTGCAAGACTTGAAGCTGCGTTACCCCGGGCTGGTGGTCGAAGCCGAGTTGCCTGCACCCTCCTCCGAGGCTCGCCGGAACCAGGGCGGCGTCACGCAGGTGGCCATCGGGTCGGCCGGTCTGCGGCGGGCCCTGGAGTCCGGCGCGAGGGGGCCGCTGGTGTCGGTGCTGGCGTCCAGCCAGGTGTACCGGCAGTTGCTGGCGCAGGAAGCGGGCCGCGAGAAAGGCACCGTCACCGCCATCTACGCCGAGGCGTCTCCGCTTGCACAGCTGCAGCTGATCTCGGCCATCTTCGAGGGGCGCGCCAATGTGGGCGTGCTGTTGTCGGACGCGTCCTCCTACCTTGAGCGTCCCCTTCGCCATGCCGCGGCGGCCACGGGGCTGGACCTGCTCGTGGAGCGCGTGGCCCCTTCGGTGGACGTGGTGCGGTCGCTCACGCGCCTGAGGGGCGCGCAGGTGCTGCTGGCCGTGCCCGACAGCGCGCTGTACACCCCGGACACCTTGCGGGCCATCCTGGAATCGACCTACCGGCGTGGCATGCCGGTGGTGGGTTTCTCTTCGGCCACCGTGGCCGCGGGCACGCTGGCCACGGCCTACTGTTCGACCGACGACGTGGTGGCCGACCTGGTCGACCTGCTCGATGGCCTGGGCTCGCCATCCGCCGCCGAGGTTCTGCCGGAGCCGCGCTTTCCCCAGTACTGGCGGGTGGCCGTCAACGAGAGCGTGGCCCGCTCGCTGGGCGTGCCCTTGAACGACCGCATCCTGCGGCTGGGCAACCGCCCCACGGGGAGGGCAGGCTGATGGCCGGGCGTTTCTGGCAAGGGTGGGGCATCGCGGCGCGCTTGCTGGCCATTGCGGTGTTGCCGGCGAGCGTGATGTTCATCGCCGTCACGGCCACGCTGTACTTCACGGCCCAGGCCGACGTGCGCCGCGACGTGGCCGCGCGCGGTCAACTCATCGCCACCTCGATGGCCCAAAGCAGCCAGTACGGCCTGGTGTCGGGCAATGTGGCCTACCTGCGCACCACGCTGCGGCACCTGTTGGACGCCGACCCCAGCATCGCCTGCATCGACATCATGGACACCATCAACCATGCCGTGGCCTCCGACTGCCAGGACACCTTGCCCAGCGAGTCCGACACCTTCGAGGTGCCCATCCAGATCGAATCGCTGCCCGAGGTCGACTTGTTCGAACCCTCGCCGGCCCCGCCGACCTCGGGGCCTGAAAGGGTCATTGGCAAAGTGCGTGTGACGATGTCGCCAGCCCCGATTCTGGAGGCCAAGCGCCGCGCCTTGATGGTGGCCTTCGCGCTGGTGCTGGGCGCGGCGGTGCTGAGCTGTTTGGTGGGTTTGCGCCTGGCCCGGCGCTTGCGCGACACATTGGGCTCGGTGATGGCGGCCTTGCGCGCCATCCGGCAGGGCCGCTTCGATGTCCAGCTGGGCGAGCGCCACGAAGGCGAACTGGGCGAGTTGCAGACCACCATCGTCCGGATGGCCGAAACCCTGGACGGCGCACGCCATGAGCTGGAACAGCAGGTCGCGACCCGCACGCGCGAGTTGGAGGACGCGGTCAAGCTGGCCCGCCAGGCCGATGCCGAGAAGCGCCGCCTCATCGTGCACAGCAACGCCGTGGTCGAAGAGGAGCGCCGACGCATCGCCCTGGACATCCACGACCACCTGGGCGCGGCGCTGATCTCCGTGCGTCTGGAGGCCAGCGGCCTGGCGGCCCGGGCGCGCAGCCTGGGCGAGCCCGACATGGAGGGCGATGCCCGCCGCATCGCGACCACCGCCGAGTCCATCTACGCGACCACGCGCGACATCGTCAAGCGCCTGCGTCCCGAGGTCATCGACACCCTGGGCCTGGCCGGGGCCGTGGAAGAGCTGGTGCGCAACGCGGGCCACGTCTTTCCCCAGGCCCGCTTCAGCTACCACGCCGAGCCCGGTCTGCCGGACTTGCCGGGTGAGTTGGCCATGCCGGCCTACCGTGTCGCCCAGGAAGCATTGAACAACATCGTCAAGCATTCGCAGGCCAGCCAGGTTTCGGTGCGACTGAGCAAGGCGCCCGATGGCGAACACCTGCACATCGTGATCGAGGACAACGGCCGAGGCTTCGACGCGGCAAGCGGCCACAGCGCCGGCATCGGCCTGATCGGCATGCGCGAGCGCGTGGCGGCGGCGGGGGGCGCCTTGGCCATCTCGGCCTCGCCAGGGCAAGGCGTGACGGTGAGCCTCAGCCTGCCGTTCCGCCCAGGTGCGCAGGCTTAGGCCGGCGGCTGCCAGGAGGTGATCAGCCCGTCGAACTGGTCCACCGGCACGGGCTTGCTGTACAGGAAACCTTGCGCCAGCTCGCAGCCCAAGCGCTTGAGTTCGTCGCGCTGCGCACCGGTTTCCACGCCTTCGGCCACCAAGGTCATGCGCAGCCCACGGGCGAGGCTGACGATGGCCTGCACCAATGCCGCGCTGTCCGGGTTGGTCGTCAGCTCGCGGATGAAGGAGCGGTCGATCTTCAGCACATTGACCGGGAAGCGCGCCAGGTAGGACAGCGCCGAGTAGCCCGTGCCGAAGTCGTCGATGGCGATGCTGATGCCCATGTGGTGCAGGCGTTGCAAGGTCGAGCGCACCTCGGCCGGGTCGTTGAGCAGCAGGCTCTCGGTGATCTCCAGCTCGATCCATTCGGCCTTGCAGCCAGTGGCTTCCATGGCTGCGTACACCGTGGCCACCAGGTCGTTGTTGTAGAACTGTTTGGGCGACAGGTTGACCGCGATCTTCAAGGGCTCCGCGGCCTGGTCGTTCCAACGCTTGGCTGCCGCGAAGGCGCTGTGCAGCGCCCATTCGCCCATGCCCAGGATCAGGCCGGTGTCTTCCGCGATGCCGATGAACTGGTCGGGCGGGACCAGGCCGCGTGTGGGATGGCGCCAGCGCATCAGGGCCTCGGCGCCCACCATGCGGCCGGTCGTCAGGTCGACCTTGGGTTGGTAGAACAGCTCCAGCTCGGACCGCACCACGGCCTTGCGCAGGTCGCTCTCGATCTTCAGGCGCTCTAGCGCGCTGCTGGTCAGTTCGGGCGAGTAGTACTGGAAGTTGTCGCGGCCGCAGCGCTTGGCGTGGTGCATGGCCGCGTCCGCATGCGCGATCAATTCGGTGGCCGCCACGCCGTCGAAGGGGAAGACCGAGATGCCCGCGCTGGCGGTGACCATGATCTCGGTGTCGGCCAGGTGGATGGGTGCGCGGAAGGCGTTCTTCAAGTGGCTCAAGGTCACGCCCACGTCCAGCGCCTGGCGGATCTTGGGCACCACGATGGCGAACTCGTCGCCGCCGATGCGGGCCACGGTGTCGTAGCCGCGCAGGTGCTGTGTCAGGCGGCTGGCGATGGCCTTGAGCAAGGCGTCGCCCGTGGGTTGGCCCAGCGAATCGTTGACCTTCTGGAAATGGTCGATGCCCAGGATCACCAGGCCGAAGGTCAGCTGGTGGCGGGTCGAATCCGAGATGGCCTGTTGCAGCGCATTGCGCAGCATGGCGCGGTTGGGCAGGTGGGTCAGGGCATCGTAGTAGGCCAGCTGGTGGGTCTGGCGTTCCAGGGTCCGCAGGGCGGTCATGTCTTGCGTCACGCCCATCACGCGCACGGGGCGGCCCTTGGCCGTGTACTCGATGCGCACCCAGCTGTGCAGTTCATTGAGCGAACCATTGGCGCCTGTCAGGCTGGCGTCGTGGCGGAACTCTTCGCGCTGCTGTTCGAGCGCTTGCTGGTAGGACGCGACGATGCCGCTGACTTGCGACGCCGGGAAATGGTCCAGCAGGTCATTGAAGCTCAGGTGCTTGTCTTGCGGCAGGCCCAGCAGGTCGCGGCCCACGCTGCTGATCTGCGCTTCCTTGAGCACCAGGTCCAGGCTCCAATGGCCCATGCGCGCCATGCGTTGCGCGTCTTCCAGTTGGCTTTGCGCCTCCTTCAGGGCCGAGATGTCGCGGCCGATGGTGAAGGCGCCCACCACCTCGCCCTCGGCATTGTGCGTGGGCACGATGGCCAGGTCGGCGATGCCGCGGATCATGCCGCGTTCATTGAAGTAGTAGTAGGTGTACAGGTAGCGGCGGCGTTTGCCTTCCTGCATGCAGGTGCGCAGTTCGGCTTCGAGCTCGCGGGCCTGGTCGCTGCTCGAATCGTCGGTGGGCTTGCGGCCCAGGAAGGCCTCGGCGGGCACGCCGCTCAGGCGCAGCATGGCCGGGTTCACGTAGGTGCGGCGGCAGTCCAGGTCGAAGTGCGCGATGGTGTCGGGCGTGGCGTCTTCCAGGGCCTTGAGGTTGCTGCCGGCTTGCAGCATGGCCTCGCTTTGCTTGTGCTGGGTCAGGTCCTGCACCACGGCGAACAAGGTCGTGGGCTCGCCGTCGTCCGAGTAGCTGATCTCGCCCTGGTAGTGCAGGTGCCGGGTCTGGCCGCCATGGATGACCGAGCACTGGTACTGGATGTGGGTGCGCCGGTGCTTGAAGGCGCCGCGCCACAGTTGCTGGATGTTGTCTTGTTCGTGCTCGGGATGCAGGCGCAGCAGTTCCAGCGCCGGCGGTGCCCAGCCCACGGGCTGGCCCAGCATGTCGCACAGTCGGGGCGAGACGAATGACGTCTGGCGAACGAAGTCCAGCTCCAGCGAGCCGATGTGGGCCATGGTTTGAGCCCGGTCCCAATGGGACTGGACATCGAGGCTGTTCTTCGCGGTGACGGTCGGCAGGTGCGTTGGCATGAAGTCCCTCAGATGGATGCCTGCGTGTCGAGCAATGCACCGGTTGCAGCGACACCTTGGTCCTTTCATATCGACCACGGTGTAACTGACTTGAGGGTTTGCCTGATTGAACGTTAATGCGCTGCCGTGAAACGTTGCTTCACATGGCTGCCTTGTTCCAGCGAATCCACGATGGCCATGGCCAGGTCGGCGGTGGAGATGCGGCCAGGCCCGCCGTCCGCGGCCATCAAGGGGGCATCGGTGCCCAGGCGGTATTGGCCAGTGCGCGCGCCGGGTTCCAGCAGGATGGAGGGCGACACGAAGGTCCAGTCCAGCGAGGATTCGGTCTGCAGTTCGTTCAAGGCCTGGCGCGCGGCCAAGGCGCCTTGCTTCCACTCGGCCGGGAATTCGGGCGTGTCCACCAACTGGACGCCAGGCGCCACGAAGAGGCTGCCCGCGCCGCCCACCACCAGCAGGCGCTTGACGCCCGCCGCCTTGACGCCCGACACGATGGCGCGCGCGCCCTTCAGGAACTGGTCGTGCAGGTCGGGCACGGACCAGCCGGGGTTGTACGCGCTGACCACCGCCTCATGGTCCTTGACCGCGTGGGCGACCTGCTCGGCGTTCTGCGCGTCGGCCTGAACCACGGTGAGCCCGGGGGCGGGGGTGAGCTTGCCGGGATCGCGGGCCAGCACCGTGACCTGGTGGCCGCGGTTGAGCAGTTCCGTCAACAGGGCCGAGCCCACAAAACCCGTGGCGCCAATCAGTGCGATCTTCATGTGATTTCTCCGGTGCGTTGCAATGGTTCAACAATAGAAGCTTCACAATCGGCTGGGAAGTCCTGAAAATCGCCTTCATCATTAAGAAAAACTACATGACATGATCGACCAACTCAAACGCATGGCCACCTTCGCGGCCATCGTGGAGCACGGCTCCTTCGTGGGCGCGGCCCGCGCCCTGGGCACCACCACCTCGGCCGTCAGCCAACACATCCGCGCGTTGGAAAAAGAGGTGGGCGTGACCCTCCTGGTGCGCTCGACCCGCCAAGTGGCCTTGACCACCGCGGGTCAGCGCTTCCACGAAGGCTGCGCCGACATGGTGGCCGCGGCGCGGCGGGCGGGCCAGACCCTGCTCGAGATGCGCGATGCGCCCGTGGGCGAACTGCGGGTGACCGCGCCGGCCGGCTTTGCCCGCGTGCTGGGCCAGGCCTTGATGCCCTTGCTGCACCACCACCCTCAGTTGTCCTTGCACCTGCTGGCCGACGACGCGCACACCGATCTGGTGGCCGAACGCATCGACCTGGCCTTGCGTTTCGGCCGCCTGCCCGATTCCAGCTGGGTGGCCCAGCCCTTGGGTTTCCTGCGCATGCACCTGTGCGCGGCACCCAGTTACCTGACTCGGCGCGGCATCCCCGTGCATCCAGACGACCTGGCCGGGCACGATGCCGTGCAGCTCAACACCGGGCGCCTGCCCAACCACCTGAACCTGCTGAACCCCTCTGGCGTGGAGGTGCCCGTCAAGGCCGCCTGGCGCAGCCGCCTGAGCAGCAACAGCCAATCGTGGGTGCAGCACATGTGCGAAGCGGGCATGGGCTTGGCCGTGCTGGCTGCGCACGACACGGTGGACATCCTGCACGAAGGCCGCGTGGTGCCTGTGCTGCCGGGTTGGTCCTTGCCGCCTTTGCCGATCTATGCCTTGACCCCGCAGCGTGGTGCTCAGCCGGCCAAGGTGCGCTTGGCGCTGGAGGCCTTGCTGGCGCACATGGCGCAATGGCCTGCTTCGGTCTATTCGCCACGCCAGGAAGGACTCCATTGGTAGGGATGGCGGAGAGAAAGGCTTGGGTCGTCAACCGAGGTCGGCCAGGCCCGGGTTGAAGGCGACTTCCCACAGGTGGCCTTCGGGGTCCTGGAAGTAGCCGGCGTAGCCGCCGTAGAACGTTGCTTGCGCCGGCTTGGTGATGGTGGCGCCCGCGGCCTTGGCCCTGGCCATCGCGGCATCGACTTCTTCTTGCGACGCCACGTTGTGCCCGATGGTCATGCCCGTGGGGGCCCGCGAGGTCGGCGGCAACCCGGTGTCGTGGGCGATGCTTGTCCGAGGCCAAAGAGCCAACCTGAGGCCGGATTGCAGCTTGAAGAAGGCCACCGCGCCGTTCTCGATGTCGGCGCCGATGATGCCCTTGCTCGGCCAACCCAGGCCGTCGCGGTAGAAGGCCACGGCGCGCTCCAGGTCATCGACGCCCAGGGTGAGGATGGTGATGTGTGGATCCATGAAGGCGCCTCCCTTGGGGGTTCCTTGAAAGCCCGTGAACGCTGCGTTTATAGCGCAAGCCTTCGGCGCCCGTGTCCGGCCATGGTTAATATTCGCCACCATGAGCCCAGCTTCCGCCCCCGCATCGTCGAGCCTCGCCGTTCCCGCGCTGGACGTGGTGTGTTTGTGCGCGGCCTGGTGCGGCACCTGTGGTGAGTACGAAGCTGTGTTCAAGGCCTTGAAGAACGCCCTGCCCGGCCACCGCTACCGCTGGATCGACATCGAGGACGAGTCGGACTTGATCGGGGACATCGATGTCGAGACCTTCCCCACCTTGCTGGTGGCGTGGCAGGGGCAGGTTTTGTTCGCGGGGCCGGTATTGCCGCGCCTGGGCGATGCGCAGCGCTTGTTGCAAGTGCGGGTGGACGGCCTGGCCTCGGGCGAGGCGCCGACGGCGCTGTCAGGTTTGTTGCCCGATCAGGCTGCGGCGTACCAGGCCTTGGCCCGCGAGGTGGCTCGACCGTCATCGTCGGGCTGAGCTCCGGCCTGGCGCCGCGTCAGAAGAGCCAGGACAAGCAGCCCGCTCCCCAGCAGCGCCACAAGCTGCGGCTCGGGCACAGGCGTGAGCATGAAGGCACTGCGTATCCCGTTGTGGAGGCCGTAGCCGATGATGATGCCCCGGTCATTGATCCCGACGGCCGAACTCAATGCCCATTCGCCCGCCGTGGCTGGGTCGAGCAGGTCGTTCAGGTCCTGCAACTGCTCATTGCTGTACAAGAAGGCGCGGTCACCGCTGTAGCCGACCACCTGGCCCAGGGCGTTGATGTCCAGTCCGCTGCCTTCCGAGGTGCCGGCCAGCAGGCCCAGGTCGATCAACTGCCCATCCGTGTACAGAAAGGGATGCGAAGCGCCATCGCCAGTGGTGGATGACCCGGTGACTTGGGCTGCATTGTTGATGGCGAGGCCCTCGCTGAAAAAACCGCCCAGGGTGCCAAGATCGGTCAGGGTGGTGCCGTCGTGCAAGAAGGCATGCTCCACCTCATCGGGGCCCATGCCATGGGACAGCACGGAGGAGCCCGTCACATGGCCTTGGTCGTTGATGCCGTGGGCGACGCTGCTGATCCCCAAGCTTCCCAGTGAGGTGAACTGGCCGTTCGAATAAACGGTGGCGACTCGGGTATCGTAAAAGCCCCCGTGGAAGATGTTCACACCGACGGTGCCAGCGATCTTGCCTTGCCGATTGATGCCCGCAGGGTTGAAATCGCCCAATTTGGTGAACTGGCCGTTCTGGTACACAAAGCCCTGGCGACCGGTGACGGCCCTCCCGTACACGGTGCCCCAGTCGTCCGCCTGGCCTACCACTTGGCCTTGCTGATCGAGACCGTGCGCACCGCTGTACGCAAAATAGTTCCACACCGAATCAGACGGATCCACGCCCCCCTCAGGGTGTTGCGGGAGTCCGAAAGGGGCGAGCTCAGTGAGTTGGCCATGACTGAGGACAAAGCCGTGGTATTCGACATAGGGGTCGGGATCCCCAGGTGGCCCGGCCAGCGTGATCAGCATTTGGCCGACCAGATCGCCTGCGTTGTTGATGTCCGTCAGGGACAAATGACTGCCATGAGCGCTGAAGTCGGTGAGGGTGTACGGACCCGCCCGGGCCACGGAGGGGGCCAGGACCGCACTGCCGGCCAAAATGGCCGCCGCCAAGACACGTTGGGTATTCATTCGCACTCTCCGTATTCGTTTGGAAGTGCGTAGCCTGACTGCGCTGCGCAGGCGCCTGGTTTACGTGCTGGGGCAGCGCTTGTCAAGCGCCCCCATCGTCGTCGCCTTCAGACCTTCGGACCTTCAGATCATCGCGGCGAATTCGGTGCCCAGCCACTCGTGCGAGGTGTCGGGCGGCGTCCACTCGCGCACCCAGGTCTCGAACAGCTCGCAGGGCATGGGGCGCGAGATCAGGAAGCCTTGCGCTTCGTCGCAGGACAGGCCAGCCAGCAGCTTCCAGGACTTGGCGTTCTCGACGCCTTCGGCCACCACGGTCAGGCCCAGGTTGTGGGCCAGGTCGACCGTCGAGCGCACGATCTTGGCATCTTGCAGATCGCTTTCCATGTTCATCACGAAGGACTTGTCGATCTTGAGCTCGTCGACCGGCAGGCGCTTCAGATAAGCCAGCGATGAATAGCCGGTGCCGAAGTCGTCGATCGACAACTTGAGCCCCATGGCGTGCAGCTTGTTCAGGGTGACCAGCGCGCGCTGCGGGTCGTCCATGATGGCGCTTTCGGTGATCTCCATCACCAGCATGCCGGGATTGACCGCGTGCTGGGTGAGCAGCTTGTCGAGCTTGGCGGGCAGGTCCTGGTCCATCAGGTCGCGGGTCGACAGGTTGATGGCGATCTTCATGGGCATGCCCGCGTCGCTCAGCTGCTTGCTGACGATGGCGGCCTGCTCGATGATCCAGGCGGTCAGCACGCGCACGAAGCCGGTCTGCTCGGCAAACGGGATGAAGCGCATGGGCGGCACGATGCCGCGCGTGGGGTGTTCCCAGCGCATCAGGGCTTCGGCGCCGATGCACTGGCCGGTGTGCAGGCTGATCTTGGGTTGCAGGTAAAGGCGCAGCTGGTGGTTGTCCACCGCGTAGCGCAGTTCGCTGAGCAGCGTCAACGATTCTTCGCTGGTCGAATCGAGGCCGGGGTGGTAGGTGACGGTGCCGGCCTGCTGCTGCTTGGCGGCGTACATGGCCACTTCGGCGCGGCTGAGCAGGGTGTCGGCTTCCAGGCCGTGTTCGGGCGCGCTGGCGATGCCGATGCCGGCGCTCAGGTCGACCGTGTGGTCGTCGAGCGTGATGGGGCGTTCGAAGGCGCGCAGGATGCGCTGCGAGACCGGGTAGGCCTTCTGCGAATTGGTGCCCTGCAGCAGGATGGCGAACTCATCGCCACCCAGGCGGGCCAGCACGTCGCGCTCACCCAGCACTTCTTGCGTCAGGCGTTCGGCCACCGAGCGCAGCAGGCGGTCGCCGAAGCGGTGGCCCAGCACGTCGTTCACGTGCTTGAAGCGGTCCATGTCCAGCAGCAGCACAGTGCAGGGCGTTTGTTCTTCCTTGGCGCGGCCGATGGCCTGGCGCAGGTCGTGGCGGAACTGCTCGCGGTTGGGCAGGTCGGTCAGGGCGTCTTGATAAGCCAGGCGGCGGATCTCGCTTTCGCGGGTCTGGATGGCCTGGCGCATGGTCTCGAAGGATTGCGCCAGTTCGCCGATCTCGTCGCGCGAGGCCATCTTCACTTCCGCACCGTAGTCGCCACGCTCCAGCCTGCGGGCCGAGTTGGAGAGCACGCGCAAGGGCGTGGTGATGCGGCGCGCGGTCACGTAACTGCCAAAGCCGAAGACGGCCACGCCGATGGCGCTGAGCACCAGCAGCGTGAGTTTGAGCTCCATGTAGGGCGCCAGGGCCTGGTCGACCGAGCGCATCAGCAGCGCGGTGACGGGTGGCTGGCCGGGCGAACCGGGCAGGATCAACTGGTGGCCGCTGTACTCGGCGTTGGCCACCTGCAGGGTCAGGCCGCCGGTGCTGGCGCCGGACGGGCGGGCCCAAGCGTTGGCCAGGGCTGGCCAGTCCTTGTTCTCGAGCGTGGCCAAGCTGACGCTCCAGTCGCCATCGGCCTTGCGCAACAGCAAGGACACGTCCAGGCCCGACAGGCCCTTCATGTCGGACAGCAGCTTGTCGCCAATGGGGAAGCCCATGCCCACCCAGCCGATGATGGCCGGCGCGCGCACGGGCACGGCCACGATCTGGTAGGGCTGGCCGTCGATGATCTCGACCTGGTGCTGGTCGGTGCCGGCCGCCACCGACTGGCGCGCATAGCGCTGCACGGCGGCCACGAAGTGGTCGGGCGCCTGGAGGGTGCTGGCGCGCACATGGAACTGGTCGTCGGTGAACACGGCGGCGTTGGCCTTGATGCGTTCTCCGTGGTTGCCCAGGGCGGACTGCATGGTTTCCTGGTCGCCCGAGGCCACCGCCGCGCGGAAGCCGTAGTCGGAGGCCAGCACCCGCGTGGCCTGGGCCAGGTTGTCGGCGTTCTGGCTGAGCAGGCGCAGGAACACCTTCTCGCCCGTCAGCAGTTCGGTGTGGATGGACGCGCGCGCGTTGCGGTCGATGCTGTCCTGGATGAACCAGTAGCTCACGGCCTGCACCACGATCAGCAAGCCCAGGTACACCGCGACGATGCGGGCCTGGAGTCGGCGTGGGTTCATGAACGCGGGCAGCATGGGTTCAGTGGGGGGCGTGGGGGTCAGTGCACCAGAGCTTCAGGGCTTCGGACAGCCAGGCGCCACTGGTGGGCGCGGGCGTGGCCACGGTCTGGGTTGGGTGTTGGGTGGGGAGGGCCGGCGTGGCGCCCGTTTCCGAACGGGTGCCCGCGTGGGATCTGCTTGCATCGACCTGATCGAACCGCTGCTTCATGCCGAGTCTCTTTGTTCCATGGACCTGTGTCTGACCCATGGAATATCGGCAGTGGCGGCAAGGTCTTGATGGGCTGGCGGATGCTCATGGCGGTCGGAGGCCCTTCAGATCGTGATGCCCGTCACGCCACCGGGTTTGGCGGTGGCGTCGAGGTGATGTCCCGGAACTGGCGGTCCAGCCGCTGGAAGAAATCCAGCACCGCGCTTTCGTCAGTTTCGTCGTTTTGAAAAGCCACGGTGAAAAACAATTTGCCGCCCAGGTTGACCAGGGCCAGCAGCAGGGCGGTGCTGAGTGTGGCCGGCCAGATCTCGGTGAAGCGCGCCTGGGCGTCTTTCGGGTGGATGGCCTCGACGTTGCCCAGGTTGGTGAAGTGGCAACTGAGGATGGGCAACGAGCCCTTGGCCTTGGATTGCACGATGAAGTGGCTGTAGAGGGTGCGGCCCATCAAGGGCAATGCCTCGTAGAACATGAGTGGAAGTGCGTACTCACGTCGCTCGTACCGTGACAGGTGATCCTTGACCTGGCTTTCGACCGATTGCACCTGCGCGGCCAGGGTGTCCTGGCGGCCGGAACGCACGGTGAACGAGGACACGAAGTTGCCGAATTCAGGTTGTTGGCCTTCCGGGAAATAGCGCCTCAGGTCGACCGAAATGCGGATGGCCGAGACCGCCTGGGGATCGTTCGGCGCCAGGGTCAGGAAGGCATTGGCCATCACGGCCACGACCAGGTTGTTGACCGTGGTGCCGGTCTGCTTGGCAAGCACCTTGAGCTGGTCCGAGGTGCAGGGCAGCTCGTGGTACCGGACGCTGGTGGTGGTGTAGCGCTCGCTGCGGCGGCTGGCCAGGGTGATGATCTTCTGGCCGCGGCTGCTTTGCTCGTCGCGCCGCTTGTTGCGCCACCAGCCCTGGATGCTGGCGGGCCATTGCGTCCATTTGTGCGGCGTGACGGCGGCCACCATGCTGGACGATTCGATCGGGACGGACTTGATGGGCTGGCCGCTGAGCCGGCCCAGCAAGGCGGTCAGCATCTGCACGACCGAACGGCCATCGCCGATGATGTGGTGCACGGAGAACACCAGCAAGGGTGTTTGATCGTGCGGGATGAAGCGCGCGCGCCAGGGCAGGCCGCGTTCCAGCGAGATGGGTTCGTTGATGAAGGCGCTGTGGAAGTGCTCCAGCGCGGACCGCGAGGTGGCGTCGATGCCGGGTTGCACGCGGTAGGCGTCGTCGAAGAGTTGGTCCAGCCAGGCGTCGTCGGGCAGGATGCGCAGCTTGTAGGTGAGGGCAGTGGGCACGATCACGCCCCGCAGGCGCGGGACGGCCGTGGTCAGTTCGCGCAGGGCTTGGCGCAGCAGGGCTTCGTCCACCGGCCGGTCGAAGCGCATCATGAAGGGCATGTTGATGGGCCCCAAGAAGCCTTCTCCGGCCCAGTACATGTGCTCGGAACGGTTCAGGGGCACCAGGGTGGCGTCGCTCAAGGGATGCTTTCTTCTCAAATGCCGGTCGTTCCCCAATATAACAAGTGGGCCGGTGGGTGCCCGTGCGGAGTTTCCACAGCAAGCCGGCCCAATTCAAGCGATGGTGCACCGCACCACCACCCTCAGTGTTGGGGCGCGAGTTGGCGGCAGAGCATCAGCGCCAGCCGGCGCAGGGCCTCCCAGGGGTCTTCGGGCCACTGGGGGTGGCGCAGGCCCTTGACGATGCCATCGACCGTGCTGGCCGAGGTGACCAGGCGGGCCAGGGCCGGGCTTTTCAGGCGCGGCAGAACGCGCTCGAACAGGCGCTCGCGCGGGCCCCAGACGCGCTGTTCGCGGAGCACCATCGGCAGTGGTTTGCCGGCGTCGAGGCCGGCGCGGCTGCGGTGCAGGGCCATGATCTCTTCGGACAGGGCCCAGTGCACCAGCACGGCGGCCTCGCCTTCGGCCTGCAGGCCATCGATCATGCGCAGGGTGCGCTGAACCTGGCCGGACAGCACGGCGTCGCTCAGCTTGAAGACGTTGAAGCGGGCCACGTCGACCACGGCGTCCTCGATCTGGGCGATGGTGATGACCCCGGGCGGGTGGAGCAGGCCCAGCTTGGCGACCTCCTGGTGGGCGGCCAGCAGGTTGCCTTCGACGCGGTCGGCGAAGAAGGCGAGGGCGCGCTGGCCTTCTTCGCCCGGCTCGACCTGCTGGCCCTGGGCGGCCAGGCGCTGGGCGATCCACAGGGGCAAGGCGTTGCGTTCGATGGGGTCGCAGCGCAGGGTCACGCCGGCGTTGTCGAGCGCGGTGAACCAGGCGCTGGTGGTCTGGGTTTTGTCGAGCCGGGGCAGCGTGATGACGGTCAGCACGCTGTCGTCGTGGGCGTGGTGTTCGCAATAGCTTTGCAGGGCGACCGAGCCGTCCTTGCCGGGCTTGCCGGAAGGGATGCGGATCTCGATGAGCTGCTTGTCGCCGAACAGGGACATGGCATTGCCCGCGCCCAGCAGGCTGGACCAGTCGAAATAAGCGCCCGAGACGGTGTGCACCTGGCGCTCGGTGAAGCCCGCCACGCGGCCCGCGGCGCGGATCGCGTCCAATGCTTCCTGCGCCAGCAGGGGCTCGTCGCCATGGACGGTGTAGATGGGCTTGAGTCCGGCGGGGCCGACCTTGCTCAGGTGGGCGGCCAGTTGGTCCAGGCGCAGTTGCATGAAGGGCTCAGGGCGCGGCCAGTTGCTCGGGCCGCACCACGGCCAGGCGGCGCATCACCTGCTGGACGATGTCGGTCTGCATGGCGCGGTGCATGGCGGCCGATTCGTCGATCTTGGCCAGCGCGTCTTTTTCGTTGTAGGGCAGGTCGCTGGTCAGCAGCAGCTCGGTCGGGACGATGATGTCGCTGCCATCGGCCCGCGTCAGGCGGAAGCGGAAACGGGTGCGCAGCGAAATGTCGCGCACCTGGCTGAAGGCGGTGATGGAGGCCACGGCCTGCTCGCGGGTGTCGGACAGGGCTTCGAGCACCACGTGCGAGGTGAGGATGCGCGGGTTGGACGCGGCCACGGCCGCGGGCAGGTTTTGCTGCGCGGCGGCCACGGCCGTGCTCTCGACCACGGACACGCCCGCGTCTTCCAGGGCCTTGGCCAGTTCGGCGGCCAGCGGCGAGTTGGCGGCGAAGCCCGACAACTGCACGCTCTTGAAGGACATGTGCGGTGCGCGGCGCAGCTCGAAGCCGCAACCGGCCAGGCCACTGACCGCGGCACTGGCCGACAAGGCCAGCAGGGACAAGGTGAAGGTGCGCCGGTTCATGCCTTGCACCTTACACCACCACGTTGACCAGGCGGCCGGGCACCACGATGATCTTCTTGGGCGGCTTGCCTTCGCTGAACTTGGCGACATCTTCGCTGGCCAGCGCGGTGGCCTCGATGGCGGCTTTGTCGGCGGTGGCGCTGACCTTGATCGAGCCGCGCAGCTTGCCGTTGACCTGCAGCATCAGCTCGATCTCGTCCTGCACCAGGGCGGCTTCGTCGACGCCGGGCCACATCACGTCGAGCAGTTCGCCGCAGCATTCGGCGTAGCCCAGGTCGGTCCACAGCACGTGGCTGATGTGCGGGCACACGGGGGCCAGCAGGCGCAGCAGGATGCTGGTGCATTCGGCCAGGGCGGCGCTGTTCTCGGGTGTGGCGGGCAGCTTGGCGGCTTCCAGCGTGTTCAGCATCTTCATGAGCGCCGACACCACGGTGTTGTACTGCATGCGCTCGTAGTCGTAATTGGCCTGGCGCAGGATGGTGTGGATCTCGCGGCGCAGGGTCTTGGCCTCGTCTGAAAAAGCCACGGGCTGTGTGCGGTCCACGCCGAAGCCGGGCTTGATCAGCTCGGCGTTGCGCGTCACGAAGTTCCACACGCGCTTGATGAAGCGGTGCGCGCCTTCCACACCGGAGTCGTTCCACTCCAGCGTCTGCTCGGGGGGCGAGGCGAACATGACGAACAGGCGGGCCGTGTCGGCGCCGTACTGCTCGATCAGCTCCTGCGGGTCCACGCCGTTGTTCTTGGACTTGGACATGGTGCCGATGCCGCCATAGTCCACCACCGAGCCATCGGACTTGAGCTTGGCGCCGACGACGACCTTGCCGCTGTCGTCCATCACGTGTTCGACCTCGTGCGGCCAGAAGTACTCGACGCCGCCTTGCGCGGTCTTGCGCGAGTAGATGTGGTTGAGCACCATGCCCTGTGTCAGCAGCTTCTTGAAGGGTTCGTCGACCTGGGTCAGGCCCAGGTCGCGCATCACCTTGGTCCAGAAGCGCGCGTACAGCAGGTGCAGGATGGCGTGCTCGATGCCGCCGATGTACTGGTCCATGCCCCGGTCGCCAGGGGCGTTGGCCGCACCCATCCAGTACTCGGTGCGCTCGTCGACCATGCTGGTGGCGTTGTCCGCCGCGGTGTAGCGCAGGAAGTACCAGGACGAATCCACGAAGGTGTCCATGGTGTCGGTTTCGCGCTGGGCGGGCTTGCCGCACTTCGGGCAGCCCACGTTCAGGAAGTCGGGGCGCAGCTTGAGCGGGTTGCCGCTGCCATCGGGCACCACGTCTTCGGGCAGGACCACGGGCAGGTCTTTTTCGGGCACGGGCACGGGGCCGCAATCGCCGCAGTGGATGATGGGGATGGGGGTGCCCCAGTAGCGCTGGCGGCTGATGCCCCAGTCGCGCAGGCGCCAGGTGGTTTTCTTCTCGCCGATGCCTTGGGCGGCCAGCAGCTCGGCGACCTTGTTCACGGCCTCTTTGTGGGTGAGTCCGTTGAGCACGCCGCTGTTGACGCACACGCCCTTTTGCTTGTCGCCGTAGCTGTCTTTCCAGGCGGCGGTGTCGAAGGCCTCGCCTTCCACGGCGATGACTTGCTTGACCGCGATGCCGTACTTCTTGGCGAACTCGAAGTCGCGCTCGTCGTGCGCGGGCACGCCCATCACGGCGCCATCGCCATAGGACATCAGCACGTAGTTGCCGACCCAGACCTCGACCTGGTCACCGGTCAATGGGTGCTTGACGAACAGGCCCGTGGGCTGGCCCTTCTTCTCTTGCGTGGCCAGCTCGGCTTCGGTGGTGCCGCCGCTCTGGCACTCTTCGATGAAGGCCTGCAGCTTGGGGTTGGATGCGGCCGCGTGCGTGGCCAGGGGATGCTCGGGCGCCACGGCGCAGAAGGTCACACCCATGATGGTGTCGGCGCGCGTGGTGAAGACCCACAGTTGGCCGTGGTTGATCAGTGCGCCATCGGCGCCCTTGATGTCGTGCTTGAACGCGAAGCGCACGCCTTCGCTTTTGCCGATCCAGTTCTCCTGCATCACGCGCACGCGCTCGGGCCAGCCCGACAGGTAGTTCTTGTCCTCGGGGTTGGCGACGGCGCTCAGCAGTTCATCCGCGTACTTGACGATGTTCAGGTAGTAGCCAGGAATCTCGCGCTTTTCAACGGGCGCGCCCGAGCGCCAGCCCTTGCCGTCGATCACCTGCTCGTTGGCCAGCACGGTCTGGTCGACCGGGTCCCAGTTCACGGTCTGCGTGCGGCGCTCGGCGATGCCGGCCTCCAGCATCTTCAAAAACAGCCACTGGTTCCACTTGTAATAAGAAGGCTGGCAGGTGGCGACCTCGCGCGACCAGTCGATCGCCAGGCCCATCGCCTTCATCTGCTTCTTCATGTAGGCGATGTTGTCGTAGGTCCATTGCGCGGGCGGCACCTTGTTTTTGAGCGCGGCGTTTTCCGCCGGCAGGCCGAAGGCGTCCCAGCCCATGGGCATCAGCACGTTGTGGCCGTTCATGCGCAGGTGGCGCGTGAGCATGTCGTTGATCGTGTAGTTGCGCACGTGGCCCATGTGCAGCTTGCCGCTGGGGTAGGGCAGCATGGAGCAGGCGTAGAAGGGCTTCTTGGACTTGTCCTCGGTGACGCGGTAGGCGTCGCGCTCGTTCCAGTGCTGCTGGGCGCGCGCCTCGGTGGCGCGTGGGTCGTAGGGCTGGTTTTCGGCTGAATCGCTCATGGGTGCACCGCAAAGACAAGATCAGGCTGGTGCCCAGCTTGCGTCATGCGGGCTTCCAGCCTGTGGAAAGGGGAATCCAGGATTATAGGAAGGGTGGCACCCGCGTGGTTTTGCGGATGGATTGTGTCGACACCGGCCACTATGCTGACGCAAAGCGTGCAATGGCCGATGGGCCTGCATGCGCTTTGTCCTGAAAATCTATACAAGGGAGAAACATGAAGTCTCGATTCTTCAAGGCCACCTTGCTGGCCACCAGTCTTTGGCTGGCCGGCGTGGGCCATGCGGCCACGGCGTCCACTGCGTATGTGCTCAAGGAACTGGGCAACCAGCAAAACCACCAGACCCCCGTCGCCATCAATAACCTGGGCGAGATCGTGGGGGTGGTCACATCGCCTTCCTGCTGCCTGTACAGCGGTGCGCTGTTCTGGACGGCGAGCGGTGAACTCAAGTCGGCCAGCCCCATCGCGCCCCGCACCAACTATTCGCTGGTCGGCCTGAACAACGTGGGCCAGCTGATCGGCCGATACGACTACAGCGGTGCCGATTATCCCAAGCCGGCGCCTGCGTGGACCCTGCAGGACCTGCCGGGCAAGTCCGTTGTGTCGATCAAGGACGCCGTGGCGGTCAATGACCATGGGCTGGTGGCCACCACCACCGGGCTCTACCTGCTGAGCGGCGAGTGGCTGCTCGACTTCAACACGCTGGGCAGCGGCAATGTCTTGAGGGCCCTGGGCAATGGCGGCATGGCGGTGGGGTCCTACCAGCTGTCCGGACAGTCCGCACAGCACGCGGCCGCGTGGTCCGGCTCGTTCGGCTCGGACCTGGGGACGCTGGGGGGCAGCAGCAGCAACGCTTTTGACATCAACGACGACGGCGTGATCGTGGGCCAGGCCCAGACCGCTGGCGACGCCGCCCGGCATGCCACGCGGTGGGATGCCTACAGCAACGCGATCGTCGACCTGGGCACGCTCGGTGGCCAGAACAGCACGGCGCGGGCCATCAACAAGTTGGGTGTGGTGGTCGGATCTGCCCAGGATGCGAATGGCGTCCAGCGCGCCACCATGTGGGTTGACGGCAAGGCGATCGACCTCAACACCTTGCTGGTGCCGGGTTCGCTGCCGGCCGGCACGGTCCTGGACGCCGCCTACGACATCAACGATGCCGGGCAGATCCTGGTCAAGATCCCGTCCGGCGGGCCCAACATCATCGAAGCCGGCGGTTTCCTGATGACGCCTTACGTTGCGCCCGTGGTGGCCTGCACGGCCAGCTACAAGATCACCAGCACCAACAACCTCATTGGCTTCGCCGTCAAGGTGACGGTGTCCAACCTGGGCGATGCGCCGCTGACGGGCTGGAACGTGGGCTGGACCTACAGCGCCAGTCCTTTCATCATCGCCAGCAGCAACGCCAAGCTCAAGGTCGTGGGTACCACCGTGAAGGCCACGCCGGTCACGGCCAATCAGACCATCGCGGCCAAGGGCAGCACGGCCTTCACCTTCACAAGCCTGAAGGGCAAGACGATCCCCACAGTGAGCGGCCTCACGGCCGACCTGGGCGGCAAGACCTGCACCACCACGGTGGAGTGAGCCTTTCAGCCGGACGCTAGCGCGGCATGGGCTGGCTGATCTGTCGGAACAGATCGGCCAGCGTCTTGCCGGGCTCGTCGGTGAAGGTGCGCGGGCCGACGTCCATCTGCTGGATGCGGTCGATGCGGAACTGGCGGAAATCCTCGCGCAGCTCGCACCAGGCCGACAGCGTCCAGACCGCATCCCAGTAGAGGCAGGCCAGCGGGCGCAGCCAGCGGCCCGTGGGCTGGCCGTTCACGTCCTGGTACTGGATGTTGACCACGCATTTCGACTCGATGGCGCGGCGCAGGTGGCCGAGGCGGTCCAGGTGCAGGGCCTCGTGCGGCCGCGCGATGGCGTGCAGCTGCAGGCTGTCCGCGGCGGCGCGGCTGTCCAGGGGCAGCACGCTCAGGATCTTGCTCAAGGCGTTGTCGGCCTGCGCGGCCAGCGCCGGGTCGAGCCGATGGCGCGCAATGCGCACCGACGCGACCAGGGCCTGGGCTTGTTCGGCGGTGAACATGAGCGGTGGCAGGTTGTAGTCGTGCGCCACCCGGTAGCCTACGCCGGCCTCGCCGTCGATGGGCACGCCTTGCGCCTGCAAGGCCGCCACGTCGCGGTAGACCGTCCGGACCGACACCTCCAGGCGCTGCGCCAGCCATTCCGCCGTCGAAAGGCGGCGGCCCCGCATCAGTTGCAGCAGTTGGAAGAGTCGGTCGGCGCGGCGCATGGTGCCGGTATTGTCCTCAGCTTTGGGCGTGCAAACCCACGCGCCGGCCTTCCGGGTCGGTCACGTGCGCGAAGCAGCCCATGCCTGGGGGCAGTTCCTGGCGTGGCTTGATGATCCGCCCGCCCGCGGCTTCGACGCGCTGCAGGGCATCGTCCAGACTGGGGTTGGCGTTCAGGTAGACCAGGGCGGCGCCATGGTTGTCCAGCGGCACATTGGGTTCGGCCAGCAGGCAGCCGTGGATGCCGCCGTCGTCGGAGGGGAAGACCGCCATGTCGGCGCCGCCGAAGTTCTCGCGCTTGAGCTTGACGCCCAGCAGCTGCTCGTAGAAGGGCTGGGTGCGGTCGATGCTGCGCACGGGCAGTTCGAACCAGTGGATGGCGTGGCGGGTGGGGGTGGCTGTGCTCATGAGAGGGCTCCTTGGGTGTTCGGTTGAAGTGAGCCCTCATGGTGCCGAGGGGCTCCTGACAACGTGCTGTCAGGAGGGATGGCCGCGGCCAGGTCTTGCAGTTGTTTCGCCACACGGGCCTGGGTGGTGGCCGAGACCGGGGTCATGGGTGACCTCAGTTCGTTGCCCAGCCATCCCTGGTGGTGCAGCGCAGCCTTGACGCCAGCGGGATTGGGCTCGTCGAACAGCGTGCGCACCAGGGGCGCCAGCCTGTGGAAGATGGCGCGTGCCTCGTTCAGCCGTTGGGCCTGGATGGCCTGGTGCATGGCCACGAACAGGTCGGGCCTGACTTGCGCCGCGGCCGCGATCGTGCCGTGCCCGCCCATGCACAGGTGGCTGAACACGGCGGCGTCCTCGCCGGTCAGCACGGCCAGCCGGCCATCGGCGATCAGGGCCTGGGTCTTGTCGGGCGAGCCGCCGCAGTCCTTGATCGCGCGGATGTTCGGGTGGCCAGCCAGGGTCAGCAGCGTGTCCAATTCGAGCGTGACGCCGGTGCGGTAGGGGATGTCGTACAGCACGATGGGGGCCCGCGAGGCGTCGGCCAGGCGGGTGAAGTGGTCCACGATGCCTTGCTGCGATGGCCGCACGTAAGGAGGCGGGGGCACCATGACACCGGCGAGGGGCCGCTGGTTCAGCCCCCGCAGCCCCCGCAGCCGCTGCAGCAAGTCGCCGCCATGCACGCCCGCCAGGCCGGCCACCACGGGCAGGCCGTGCGCGCTGTCCAACACCGTGTCGAGCACGGCGATCTGCTCGTCCTCATCGAGCATGGCGGGTTCGCCCGTGGTGCCCAGCGGGGCCAGGCCGTGCACACCGTGCGCCACGCAATGGCCCACCAAGCGCCGCAAGGCCGCGTGATCGACCGGCCCTTGGTGAAAGGGCGTGACCAGCGGAACCCAGATTCCTGAAAAGACGGAAGACATCGACAACACTCCTGAAGAACATGACCGCATGAAGGGGCCGTTCAGAAGTGCGAGGGAAGGTTGTCGTGATGGCGCCCGGCTTGGGCGTTCAGCGGCTGTTCCGTCGCCCATCTGGGACGGAACAGCGTGGCTCCGGTCAGATGAGCTGCTGTTTTTTGGATTTGAGGAAGGCCGCGACCGCACGTGGCCCCGCCACGCCGACGGGGGCGCAGGTGGTCAGGGGCAGGAGGGCGGCGGCATTCATGGCTTGAGTGTACCCAGGTTGCCGACGAACTCGCGCACGGCCTGCGCGAAAGCCTGCGGTTGCTGCAGCGTGACCCAGTGTCCCGCGTTCAGTTCACGGCGTGTCAGGTGCGGCACCCAGCGGGCCAGGTCGGCGGTCAGGGCCGGGCTGACAAAGCGGTCCTTCATGGCCACCAGCAGTTGCACGGGGGCATGCGCGAAGCGTTCGCGCGGATGCAGCATGCAGGCCAACACATTGGCGCGGTACAGGTTGATGCCGTGGGCACCGTCTTCAGCCTGCGACGCCCTGGGCTCGATGTGGGTGCCTTCCAGAAAGCGCATCAGGCCGGGCCAATGGCGGCCCAGCACCCCGCGCCACAGGGCCTCGGGCAGCCAGGGCAGCTGGAAGAAATAGATGTACCAGGACTTGAGCGATTGCATGCCCAACTGGGCCAGGCCCGAAGCACTGGGGTGGCGCATGCGGTCGCGCATCCAGAAGCCCACGTGGTCCAAGGACGGGCCTGAGCACGAGGTGTAGGACGCGATGCGGCCCTTCAAGGCTGGCTCGGTGACGAACTCCCAGCTTTGCACCGAACCCCAGTCGTGGGCCACCAGGTGAACGGGCTGGTCGGGGCTGACCGCGTTGATCACGGCGGTGAAGTCCTCGGTCAGCCGGGCCAGCTTGTAGTCGGCCACGGCCTTGGGCTTGAAGGAGTCGCCCGCGCCGCGCACGTCGTAGGCCACCAGGTCGAAGTCCTGGTGAAGGTGCTGGGCCACGGCGTCCCACTTGCTGCTGTTGTCGGGGTAGCCATGCACCAACACCATGACGGGCTTGCCCGGGGCCCCCCAGCGTTTGACGGCCAGGCGGCCGCCGGGTGACTGGACAAAAGAGGTGGTGGGCAGCGGCATGTTCATCCGCCTGCATGTTACTGACTCGCCGGTCAGTGCCTAGGGGGCATCGCGACACCAGGGAAGTGCCGGCGACATTCGGGCCCAGGGTCTTTCCCTTTGTCAGTGGGTGCAGGCCTGTCTCACGGCGCGCTCCCAGTGCGCCATCAGCGCCTGCGCGCGTTCGCGGGGCAGGGTGGGGTGGAAGACGCGCTCGGTTCGCCACAGGCGCGCCAGGGTCGCGGTGTCCTGGTAGACCCCGCAGGACAGGCCGGCCAGGAAGGCCGCGCCCAGGGCGGTGGTTTCGACCACCTTGGGCCGCACCACCGGGATGCCCAGCAGGTCGGCCTGGAACTGCATCAGCAGGTTGTTCACGCAGGCGCCGCCGTCCACCCTCAGTTCGGTCACCGGGTGGCCACCGGCGGCGACCGCGTCTCGGCTCATGGCCAGCAGCAGGGCTGCGCTTTGGAAGGCGATGGATTCGAGCGCGGCGCGCGCGATGTGCGCCACGGTGCTGCCGCGCGTCAGGCCGACGATGGCGCCGCGCGCGTCGCTGTCCCAGTAGGGCGCGCCCAGGCCGGTGAAGGCGGGCACGAAGATGACGCCACCCGAGTCGGGCACGCTTTCGGCCAGGGACTGCACCTCGCTGGCGGCGCGGATGGCTTGCAGGCCGTCGCGCAACCACTGCACCACGGCGCCGCCGATGAAGACGCTGCCTTCCAGCGCGTACTGGGCGGGCGCGGTGCCCACTTGCGCGGCGGCGGTGGTCAGCAGGCCGTTGGCCGAGGGTTGGGCCAGGCCGCCGGTGTGCATCAGCATGAAGCAGCCGGTGCCGTAGGTGTTCTTGGCCAGGCCCGCCTCGAAACCGGCTTGCCCGAACAGCGCGGCCTGCTGATCGCCCGCGATGCCGCCGATCGGCAAGCCTTTCAAGCCAGGCAAGGCCTCGGCTTGCCCACCCCAGGTGCCCACGTCGGCCACCCCGAACTCGTGGCTGGACGGGTGCACGCTGGGCAACAAGCTGCGCGGGATGTCGAGCAGGCTCAGCAACTCGTCGTCCCATTGCTGGGTGTGGATGTTGAACAGCAAGGTGCGCGAGGCATTGGTGATGTCGGTGGCGTGCACCCGGCCACCGGTCAATTGCCAGAGCAGCCAGCTGTCCACCGTGCCGAACGCCAGTTCGCCGCGTTCGGCGGCGGCGCGCGCGCCTTCGACGTGGTCGAGCAGCCACTTGAGCTTGGTGCCCGAGAAGTAGGGGTCGATCACCAGGCCGGTCTTGTCGCGGATGGTGTCGCCCAGGCCGCGTTCGCGCCATTGGGCACACAGGCTTTCGGTGCGGCGGTCCTGCCAGACGATGGCGTGGGCCACGGGCTCGCCCGTGTCGCGGCGCCACAGCACGGTGGTCTCGCGCTGGTTGGTGATGCCGATGGCGCGCACCTCGCTCAGGGCATGGCCTTGCGCCTGGGCTTGCTGCAAGGCGGCCAGCGCCGTGTCGCGTTGGCTGGTCCACAGCTCGATCGGGTCGTGCTCGACCCAGCCGGGGCGCGGGTAGATCTGGCGGATCTCGCGCTGGGCCTGCGCCAGGATCTGGCCGTGCTCGTCGAACACGATGCTGCGCGAACTGGAGGTGCCCTGGTCCAGGGCGAGGATCAAGGCCATGTCAGGGGGCGATGGTGAGCGCGACACCGGCTTCCTGCAGCAGCGCCGGGAAGGGCGGGGGCGGCAAGGCTTCGGTGAACACGCGTTTGATGTGGTGCAGGCGGCCCGATTCGGCCAGCGCGGCCTGGTTGAACTTGCTGACGTCGGTCGCCAGCCAGCACTCGCGCGCCTGGTTCATCATGGCCTGGGCCACGGGCAGTTCGCGCAGGTCGATGTCGCGCATGGTGCCATCGGGGTCGATGCCCATGGCCGACTGGATGGTGATGTCGACCTTGAATTGCTGCAGGAAGGCCACGGTGCTGTCGCCTTCGAGCGCGCAGTCGCGGCCGCGCAGGACCCCACCGGCGATGTGCAGCTTGCAATCGGGGTGTTCGCTGAGGACCTGGGCGGCGTGCAGGTTGTGGGTGATGATGCGCAGGCCGGGGCGGCGCAGCAGTTCGCGCGCGATGGCCTCGACCGTGGTGCCGTTGCCCAGCATGATGCTGGCCCCATCGGGGATGGCGGTGACCACCGAGCGCGCGATGCGCGCCTTGGCGTCGGCGCGCAGGGCTTGGCGTTCTTTCCAGGCGCCCACCGAGGGCGCGGTGCGCGGCAGGCTGACGCCGCCATGGAAGCGCAGCAGCAGGCCCGCGTCGGCCAGGCGCTGCACATCGCGGCGCACGGTCTGCATGGTCACGTTCAGGCGCAGGGCCAGGCGTTCGACCGAGACCGCCCCGCGCGCGCGCACTTCTTCAAGCAGCGCGATCTGGCGGGGGTTGGGACGCCAGTCGCTGCCCACGGGCGTGGCCGTGGCGTCCTTCGAGGGCAAGGTGCTCGTCATGGCTGTCAGCTAAACGAAAAAAAGCGACAATAATGAAAAAAAACGAGCTTGCCTAGTGGGGAATGATCTGGCCGGGCGTTTCGGTGGTGGCGACGACACGGTTGCGTCCGCGCTTGGCTTCACCCTCATGGCCTGGCCGCGGTGGCCGGTTCCGGCGTCGATGCTGCCCCAGTATGATTTGCGGTCAGCGGAAAAGGAGACCTCGTTTGTCAACGACCAGTGCCGAGGCTTCATCGGCGGATCACCATTGCGATGTCCTCGTGGTGGGCGGCGGCATCAATGGCGTCGGCATCGCGCGCGACCTGGCCGGGCGAGGCTGGAACGTGGTCTTGTGCGAGCAGGATGACCTGGCCAGCCACACGTCGTCCGCGTCTACCAAGCTGATCCATGGTGGGCTGCGGTATCTGGAATATGGCGAGTTCTCACTGGTGCGCAAGGCCCTGGCCGAGCGCGAACTGCTGCTGCGGTCCGCGCCCCACATCATGTGGCCGCTGCGTTTCGTGTTGCCGCACGATGCCTCCATGCGCCCAGCCTGGATGATCCGCATCGGCCTGTGGCTGTACGACAACCTGGCGGTGCGCGAGTTCCTGCCGGGCAGCGGCACGGTCAATCTGAAGGGCGACCCACTGGGGGCGCCCTTGAACGCCAAATGGACCAAGGCCTTCGTGTATTCGGATGGCTGGGTGGACGACGCCCGGCTGGTGACGCTGTGTGCCATGGATGCCGCTGAACGCGGCGCCATGATCCTGCCGCGCACGCGCTGCGACAAGCTGCAGCCCATGCCGGGCGGCTGGCTGGCCGAGCTGGTCCGCCAGGATGCCCTGACGGGCGAGGCGACCCACACCATCCGCGTCAGGGCGAAGGCCGTGGTCAACGCGGCGGGGCCGTGGGCCGAACAGCTGCTGCGCCAGACCATGAACGTGCAGCCCAGGGCCGCGGGCGGCAAGCAGCGCGATGCGGCGTCGGGGGCGCACTTGCGCCTGGTCAAGGGCAGCCACATCGTGGTGCCGCGCATCTTCAACCACGACCACGCCTACATCTTCCAGGGCGAAGACCGGCGCATCATTTTCGCGATCCCCTACGAGCGCAACTTCACCCTGATCGGCACGACCGATGTCGAGCACAAGCAGGCGCCTGGCGCCGTGAGCATCGACCCCGAAGAAGTGATGTACCTGTGCCAGCACGCCAGCCGCTATTTCCGCCAGCCAGTGCAGCCGGGCGACGTGGTCTGGCAGTTCGCGGGGGTGCGGCCTTTGCTGGACGACGCCAAGGGCAAGGCCTCGGCCGTGACGCGCGATTACCGGCTGGAGGCGCACGCCCACCCATCGCCCTGGTTGACGGTGTGGGGCGGCAAGCTCACCACCTTCCGTTTGCTGTCGGAAGAGGCCTCGGACATGGTGGGCCGGCAGTTGGGCGAATTGCGCCACCGCTGGACGGCGGATGCGGTGTTGCCTGGCGGCCAGTTGACCGACCTGATCGACGAGGCCGTGCATCCCGAGCTGGACATGACGGAGTTCCAGTCGCGCCTGCGCCGCCGGCATCCCTGGCTGGACCTGGCCCTGATGCGGCGCTGGACGCGCGCTTATGGCAGCCGGGTGTTGCGCATGCTGGATGGCGTCACCTCGCGGACCGACCTGGGCGCGGAGGTGGCCCCCGACCTGTACGAGGTCGAGCTGTTCTACTTGAAGCGGCACGAGTGGGCGCAGACGGCCGACGACATCCTGTGGCGGCGCAGCAAGCTGGGCTTGCACTACACACCGGCGCAGCGTCAGGCGGTCGTGGATTGGGTGCAGGCGCAGGCCGACAGTGGGCGCACGCTGGGGTTCCACCACAGTGGGATGAGCCGCTGACCCGGCTTCAAACGTGCTTGAGTGCCTGCCGCCATTGCAAGGGCGGCACGCCCGACCACCGTTTGAAAGCGCGCGAGAACGCGCTCTGCTCCGAATAGCCGACCAGCGCGCCGACCTCGGCCAAGGTCAGGCGCGGATCTCGCAAATGCAGTTCGGCCACTTGCCGCAATGCCGTGTCACGCAATGCCCGGAAGTTCAGTCCCTGCTCGGCCAGCCGGCGGTAAAACACGCGGGGCGACAGCCTCAGTTCTTGCGCCACCTGCTCCAGTTCCGGCGTGCCGCGCGGGGCCAGGTGGGCCACCACGCGGCGCGTCATCTCGGCCAGATCGCCGGCATCGGGCAATTGCGCCATGGCCGCGTCCACCTGTTCTTCCATCAGCCGCAGCAAAGTGGGATCGGGTTGCCGCAGAGGGGCCAGCAGGCCTTGCACCGGGATGGCCAGCCGCGTGATCGGCTGGCCGAAGCGCACGGGGCAACCGAAGTAGGCCTGGTAGGGGCGTGTGTCGGCAGGCGGTGGGTTCACGAAATCGACCAGGGCCAGCGGCAGCCGCTGGCCGCACACATCGCGGCCGAACTGCACGATGCCGGTGATGCCGGACTCGTCGAACAGCGCGCCCGGCTTGCCCTGCGCGATGCCCCATTGCAGCTCCAGGTTGCCGCCTTCGAAGCGGTGCTGCACGGGGTTGATGTCGTGGACCAGCCGGTGGTAACGCTGGATGCGCATCAGGCTGGCGCCCAGGTTCTCGCAGGCCAGCAGCACATAGCCCAAGGCCCCCAGGTGCGCGGGCTGGATGGTCTGGCCCAGGTGCAGGCCCAGCAGGGGATCGTGCAGGTGCTCGGCGGCCTTGATGAGCAATTGGCAATAGGCCTCGGCCGGGAAGCGCGCCAGCTGGTCGGCGTCGTCCAGTTTCAGCCTGGATGGCAGCACCTCGGCGGGCGCCAGGCCTTGCGCCAGCAGGTAATCGCGCAGCACGCGCACCAAGGTCAGCGGCACCATGCCTTGCACGGCATCGCGCTCGTACAGGCGCGCGGGAAGTTTCAGCATGGACGAAATTGTCAAATTTTAGGACGATGAGGTCAAGACGGGTCATCCCTGGCTGGCTATCCTGCCGATGGATTCATCTCACCTCATTCAACAGGCGGCTCATCCATGCGCGGTTTGCAAGGGCAAAGCATTTTCATCACCGGCGCGGGCGCTGGCATCGGGCGGGCCGTGGCCGAGCGTTTCGCCAAAGCAGGCTGGTTCGTCGGCCTGTACGACGTGGACGAGGCCGCCGTGCAGGCCTTGCGCCAACAACTGGGGCCGGACCGCTGCCACGCCGGCCGCCTCGATGTGTCGCGGGCCGAGGACTGGGCACCACAGTTGCAAGCCTTCTGGCAAGCGGCCGGCCAGCGGCTGGACCTGCTGCTCAACAACGCCGGCATCGCCGTGACCAGCCATTTCGAAGACGCCGAGCTGGCGCGCCACCACCGCCTCATCGACATCAACCTGAAAGGCGTGGTCAACGGCTGCCACACCGCCTTGCCCTTCCTGAAGCAGACGCCTGGCGCGCGCGTGGTCAACCTGTGCTCGGCGTCTGCCTTGTTCGGGCAGCCCATGCTCAGCACCTATTCGGCCACCAAGGCGGCGGTGCGCGGCTTCACCGAGGCGCTGGACATCGAATGGCAACGCCATGGCATCCGCGTGGTCGATGTGCTGCCGCTGTTCGTCAACACGGCCATGGTGCGCGACGACGTCAGCAAGATGAAAACCGTGCAGACCCTGGGCGTGCGCCTGAGTGCCGAGGACGTGGCCCGCACCGTGTGGCGCCTGTCGCAAGGCCGGCCCTCGCGCCTGCCCCTGCATTCGCCCGTGGGCTGGCAGACGCACTTGTTCTACCAACTGGCCAAGCACACGCCCGATGCCCTCAACCGCTTCGTCACGGCCCGCATGGCCGGCCATTGACACCGCCTATTCATCCACGATGCCCATGAACACCCACACCACACCCCTGCCTGCCGGCATGAAGGCCATCACCGACTTCGACGAGGCCCGGCAATCCAGCAGCCCCCAGGCGCGGCTGAAGGAGGTGCGCCGCTGCGCCCTGGCCTTGCGCGAACGCATGATGGCCGAGCCCGAAGTGCTGTTCTACCGCAGCTTCAACCTGATCCGCGCGCCTTACCCGACCTACTACGCCTTTTCTGGCGTGTTCGCGCAGGCGGCCTTCAAGTTCCCTTTGGTGCACTTGCTCAACCGCCTCTTCGTGGTCCAGTACCGCGACCATGATGGGGTGGTGCGCACGCTCATGCTCTCGCCCACCGACCACGAGGCCAACCGCGAGACGCCTTTCTTCAAGCGCCTGGCCCAAAAGGTGCCGCGCAGCCTGGACAGCGTCTTCGCACCTCAGTACCACACCGTGCAAAGTGCGCTGGCCGAATGCGGCATCGCGCCTGAACGGGTCGACTACATCAGCTACGACCACCTGCACACACAGGACGTGCGGCGCTGGTTGGGGTCAAAAAGCAAGCCGGGGTATTTCCCCAAGGCGCAGCTGCTGGTGCACCGGCAGGAGTGGCAGTCCACCCAGAACCTGCTGCCCCTCCAGGCCGATTGGTACTGCCCGCAAGGCATCGAGGGCATCGAAGCCGACCGCGTGCTGGCCTTCGGTGGCAGCCTGAGCCTGGGGCCAGGCCTGGCACTCATCCACACGCCGGGCCACACCGAAGGCAACCACTCGATGGCCGCGCGCGTGCCCGATGGCCTCCGCGTGACCAGCGAGAACGGGGTGGGCGTCGATGCCTACGAGCCTCGGCATTCGCGCATCAACGCCGTGCGCCGGCATGCGCTGAACACGGGCGTCGAGGTGATCCTGAACGGCAACACGCTGGAAGACAGCAACGACCAGTACATCTCCATGGTGCTGGAAAAGACGCTGGCCGGCCCCTCGGCCCACCCCGAGTACCCCAACTGCGCCACGTCGAGCGAGCGCACGCCCTTCTGGCTCTTCCCCGGTGACGTCGCCAGCCACCTGTTCGGCGAGGCGCACTTCGGGCAGGTGCAGCGGTGATGGCCGCGGCAGCGCCAGGTGCGGTGCTGGTCACCGGGGGCTGTGGCTTCCTGGGCCGCTCCTTGGTGATCCAGTTGCTGCGCCAGACCAGCGACGACATCAGGGTGCTGGCCTTGCCGCACGAAGCCGTGCCGAGCGATTGGCCCGTTGAGCGCGTCGCGGTGCTGCGCGGCGACATCACGCGGCGCGAGGACGTCGAACGTGCGGCACAAGGCTGCCATCGGATCTTCCACCTGGCCGCCTTGGTGGGCGATGGCGGCACGCACGCGCAACACGAGCGCGTCACCGTGGGCGGCACGGCCCATGTGTTCGACGTGGCCTTGGGGCAGGGCGCGTCCGTGGTGCTGACCACCAGCGTCTGCGCCTATGGCGATGCCATCCAGCGCGGCCTGTGCTCGGAAGACACGCCCCTGGGCAAGCCGCAAGGCCCTTATGGCCAGGCCAAGCAAGGCCAGGAAAAACTGGCCTGGCGTTTCCGGGACCAAGGCGGCCAGGTGTGCGTGGTGCGGCCGGCCAACATCATCGGGCCGGGCTCGGGCCCCTGGTTGCTGGACGCGGCCCAGGCCTTGCGCCAGGGCCTGCCGGCCTTGGTGGGCGGTGGCCACGGCAACGCCGCCCTGGCCATCGTCGACAACGTGGCCGACTTCCTGGTGCTGGCGTCCAGGCTGCCCGCCGCACAGGGCCAGGCCTTCAATGTCCACGATGGCCTGCCCATCACCTGGCACCGCTATTTCATGGACCTGGCCGGCTTGATGGGCGCGAAGCCGCCGCGTTCGATTCCGCGTGGGCTGGCCTACCTGGGCGCGAGCGCCTCCGAGCCTTTGTTCCGGCGATTCATGCCGGGCCGGCGTCCGCCCGTGACCCGCGAGGCCCTCAACCTGATCGCCTGGGACAACCGCTTCCCGACCGACAAGGCGCGTTCACTGGGCTGGGCCCCGGTGCTGGACTACCCGCAGATCCTGCGCGCCATCCAGGTGGACATCCAGGCCCGTGGCCTGTGATCAGGCCTGGTCGCGCGGCAGCAGGAAGTGGCCGCGTGCCGTGGCGACTGGCTTGGCCTGGTCTTCCTGCCACACGGTGACCTGCACCAGGGCCACGCGGCTGCCTTGCCGGATGGTGGTGGCCTGGGCGAAGGTGTCCACGGGGCGCGCCGAGCGCAGGTAATCGATCGAGAAGTCGACGCCGCGCGGTGGCGTGCCATCGCTCAGGCCCATGGTCGACACCAGGTGCAGCACCATGGCCGTTTCGGCGAAGCCGGCCAGCACGCCGCCATGCAAGGCGGGCAGCACGGGGTTGCCGATCAGTTCGGGCTTGAAGGGCAGGCGGAACAAGGGGGCGTCGTCATCCTGGCGCGCGCTCTGGTGCACGTTCAAATAGTCGACGTAAGGCGACACGCCGGGCTTCAACGCCGGCGTGACCGTGGGCGGCAGGGCAACCGGCTGGGGCTGGGCGTCGGGGCTGAGCCGGGCGGGGTTGGGCGCGGCCGAAGGGTCGCGGCGCGCGCTGGCGGTGGCGCGCATGAAGGTGGCATGGACCGTGGCCAGCACCTCATCTTGCCCCGGCTGGCGGATCTCGCCGCGCACGAAGGCCACGCTGCGCGACAGGCGGTGGCATTCGGCATGGCAGACCAGTTCACGGTCGGCCACCGCAGGGCGCAGGTAGTCCATGCGCAGGTCCAGGGTGGCGAAGGGTTCCATCACGTCGAGGGCGGTGCCCACGGCCACGCCACAGGCGGTGTCGGCCAGCACGGTCAGCACGCCAGGGTGCGTGAGCTGGCGTTCGGAGTCGCCGGTCCAGTTGCCATGGGCCGGCATGGCCAGGATCGCGTGGTTCTGCGAAGCCTCGGTCACGTGCATGTTCGAGGCGCGGGCGTAAGGGATGCCGGCGATGAAGGCGTGGACCCACTGCAGGCGGTCGGTGTCGTTGAAGAGGCTCATAGGATCAGGGAAAAGGGAATCGATCAGGGTTTGGGCACGAGTTGGACCGACAGGCCCGTGGCGGTCACGCGCAGTTCCTCGACCTGGTAGCCGCGGCGGTCGACCTCGCGCAGGTCTTCGGGCTTGAACTGGTGGATGGGGTAGTCCTGCAGCTTCTCTTGCGCCAGCATCGCGCCGACCTTGGTCCACTGCCGCTGCGTGTCTTCCGACAGGCCGGCGATGGCCACCTTGTCGATGCTGACCTGGTTCAGGCGAATCGTGCGGTCCAGCGCTTCATAGCGCATGCCGAAACTCACGCCCACCGTGCCCTGGTAGCGGCGGTGGAAGAGCCGGTCGGTGGCCTGGATGTCGAACTCGGCGGCCACGCGGTTGGTGTCGGGATTGAGCTGCAGGCGTGGCGCTTGCGCTTCGATCTCGAAGATCTCGGCCAGCGTCTTGCGCATGGGGAACTGCTTGGACAGCTTGGCCAGCAATTGTTCGCGCGAGATCTCGACGGTGCGCGGGCCCATCAGGCTGGCGCACCCGGCCAGGCCGATGGCCAGGGCGCTGGCGATGAGCAGGGTTCTTCGGTTCCGCTTGGATGAGGTCATGGGGCGGGGCTCAAGGTGGACCATTGCTGCAAGGTCATCACGCTCACGCCTTGCAACTTCGCGCGCCGCGCCAGCTTCAGCAGGGCGGCGTCCTTGCTCAGCAACCAGCGTGCCCCCACGTGCAGGGCCAGGTCGATGAAGACCTGGTCATCCGGGTCCTTGCATTTCAGCGGGCCGCGTGGGGGTTCGTCCACCATGTGGGCGTGCTCGAACACGGTGGTGGTCAGGGCTTCATCTGGCTGCCAGCGGGCGAACACGCTGCGCGGCCACACGTGACCCCATTCGGTCTGCATGGCGGGGCTGGCCAGCCAACGCAGGCGGCCGGCTTGCAGGGCCGCGGCCAGCGGCGAGGCGGACGGGTCCTTGAACACCCGCCAGTCGAGCAGGGCGTTGGTGTCCAGGATGATGATGGGCGCCTCGCCCGCCGTGGGCGTGAGGGTGGTCGTGTTCATGCCGCGCCGCTGATCACGCCACCACCCAGGCAGACATCACCGTCGTACAGCACGGCCGACTGGCCGGGGGTCACGGCCCATTGCGGCTGGGCAAAATTCACGCGAAGCTGGGCGTTGTCGGCCGCCTCGATGACGCAGCCTGCATCGGCCTGGCGGTAGCGCGTCTTGGCCGCAGAGGCGCCTAAAGGCGGCGCTTCGCCCGCCACCCAGCTCAGGTCATCGGCGCTCAAGGTGTGCGATTGCAGCCAGGGGTGGTCGTGCCCCTGCACCACGTACAGCACATTGGCGGCCATGTCCTTGCGGGCCACGAACCAGGCGTCGTGTTCGCCACCGCCACGCGGCGCGCCTTTTTCCTTCACGCCACCGATGCCGATGCCCTTGCGCTGGCCCAGGGTGTAGAAGCTCAGGCCCACGTGCTCGCCCAGGGTGCGGCCCCGGTCGTCCTTGATCAGGCCTGGCTGGTTCGACAGGTACTGGTTCAAAAACTCGCGGAAGGGCCGTTCGCCGATGAAGCAGATGCCGGTCGAGTCCTTCTTCTTGGCGTTGGGCAGGCCGATCTCGGCTGCGATGCGGCGCACCTCGGTCTTGGGCAGCTCGCCCACGGGGAACATCGTCTTGCTCAGTTGCGCCTGGTTCAGGCGGTGCAGGAAGTAGCTCTGGTCCTTCAGCGGGTCCAGGCCCTTGAGCAGCTCAAACCGGCCACCGCGCTCGCGCACCCGGGCGTAGTGGCCGGTGGCGATCTTCTCGGCGCCCAGGCGCATGGCGTGGTCCAGGAAAGCCTTGAACTTGATCTCGGCGTTGCACAGCACGTCGGGGTTGGGCGTGCGGCCGGCCTGGTATTCGCGCAAGAAATCGGCGAAGACGCGGTCTTTGTAATCGGCCGCGAAGTTGACGTGCTCGATCTCGATGCCCAGCACGTCGGCCACGCTGACCGCGTCCAGGAAGTCCTGCCGGGTCGAGCAGTACTCGCTGTCGTCGTCGTCTTCCCAGTTTTTCATGAAGATGCCGATCACCTCGTGGCCCTGCTGCTTGAGCAGGTGCGCGGTGACGGCGGAATCGACGCCGCCGCTGAGGCCGACGACGACCCGTTGCGGCGGGGCGGTGCTCATGCCTTGCGGATGATGGCGGCCGGGGGGGCGAAGACGCTGTCGTGCATCGTCAGGATGGACAGCGGATAGCGCACGCCGGAGAGGTAGGTCTCCAGGCATTCCAGCACCAGCGGGCTGCGGTGGCGCTCGGGACAGGCGCGGATCTCGTCGGCCGTCATCCACACGGCGCGCACGATGCCTTCGTCCAGCTCCAGGGTGGGGTCGGGCTCGGACACGGTGCCGTAGAACGTCAGGCGCAGGTAGGTGATGTCCTCGCCGGTGCGGGTGCGCCGGAAGCGCGACATGAACATGCCCAGGAAGCCCTGCGGCGTGAACTGGCAGGCGGTTTCTTCCAGCGTTTCACGGATCACGCCCTGGAGCGGTGATTCGCCCGGGTCCAGGTGGCCGGCCGGGTTGTTCAGCAACAAGCCATCGCTGGTCTGTTCTTCGACCAGCAGGAAGCGGCCGTCGCGCTCGACCACGGCCGCCACGGTGACGTTGGGCTTCCAGCGTTGAGCGGGAACGGGGGGGGAGCCGGCTTTGGCCTCCGCTTCCAGGATATTGGCGGTCTTCATGAGCGCAGGATTATCCGTCAATGGTGTGTCGCCGTGTTGTTGTCGCGATTCTTCACAATGTGACAACGCTCGCCCTCACATTTGAGGGGCTGGGGCCAAGGTTACACGGAGAATGTGGGATTGTTGTGTATGCTGGCAGGTTTGGCGCGAATGGCGCCAGCCGCCCCCCTTAGCTTAGGAGACCGTATGCTGATTGGCATACCCCTGGAGACCGCTGTCGGTGAAAGCCGCGTGGCCGTGACCCCCGAGACGGTGAAGAAATTGAAAGCGCAAGGGCACACCTTGCGCGTGCAGTCCGGTGCCGGCATCGCCGCCAGCGTGACTGACGAAGCCTACGTCACCGCGGGCGCCGAGATCACCGACGCCGCGGGCGCTTTCGGTGCCGACATGGTGCTCAAGGTGCGCGCACCCTTCGCCAACGAACTGGCCCTGCTCAAGCAGGGTGCCGTCGTGGTGGGCATGCTCAACCCTTTCGACAAGGCTGGCTTGCAGGCTTTGACAGACGCCAAGGCCACCGGCTTTGCGCTCGAAGCCGCGCCCCGCACCACCCGTGCCCAGAGCATGGACGTGCTGTCCTCGCAGGCCAACCTGGCGGGCTACAAGGCCGTCATGATCGCCGCCGACAAATACCAGCGCATCTTCCCGATGCTGATGACCGCCGCTGGCACCGTCAAGGCCGCCCGCGTGGTGATCCTGGGTGTGGGGGTGGCCGGCCTGCAAGCCATCGCCACGGCCAAGCGCCTGGGCGCGGTGATCGAAGCCTCCGACGTGCGTCCTTCGGTGAAGGAGCAGGTCGAATCGCTGGGCGCCAAGTTCATCGACGTGCCGTATGAAACGGCCGAAGAAAAAGAAGCCGCCGAAGGCGTGGGGGGCTATGCCCGCCCGATGCCGCAGTCGTGGCTGGACCGCCAGAAGATCGAAGTGGCCAAGCGCGTGGCCAACGCCGACATCGTCATCACCACCGCCCTGATCCCCGGCCGGGCCGCGCCCGTGCTGGTGACCGAGGACATGGTCAAGGCCATGAAACCCGGCTCGGTGATCGTGGACCTGGCCGCCGCCCAGGGTGGCAACTGCCCGCTGACCGAAGCCAACCAGACCGTGGTCAAGCACGGCGTGACCCTGGTGGGCGAGACCAATCTGCCGGCCCTGGTGGCCGCCGATGCCTCGGCCCTGTATGCGCGCAATGTGCTGGACTTCCTGAAGCTGGTCTTCAACAAGGACGCCCAGTTCCACGTGGACCTGGAAGACGACATCGTCAAGGCTTGCCTGGTGTGCCGGGACGGCCAACTGCTGCGCGCCTGATTGACGAGAGATCGAGGAGACTGATATGCAACGCCAAATGCTGCGTGCCAAGCTGCACCGCGCGACCGTGACCGAGGCCGACCTGAACTACGAAGGTTCCTGCGGGATCGACGAGAACCTGCTCGAAGCGGCCGACATGAAAGAGTTCGAGTACATCGAGCTCTACAACATCAACAACGGCGAGCGCTTTTCGACCTACGTCATCAAGGCCGCGCGCGGCTCGGGCGTGATCTCGCTGAACGGCGCGGCCGCGCGCAAGGCGCACGTGGGCGACCTGCTCATCATCTGCACCTACGCGCCCATGACCGAGGCCGAAGTGGCCGGCTACAAGCCCAAGGTGGTCTTGCTCGACGAGGGCAACGCCATCAAAGAGATCCGCAAGTTCGACTGATTTTTTCAAATCCTCTGGAGACACGATGGAAGCCCTCGCTCAAGTCGACCATGTCGTCATCAACCTGTCCATTTTCGTGCTGGCCATTTATGTGGGCTATCACGTGGTGTGGACGGTGACGCCGGCATTGCACACCCCCCTCATGGCCGTGACCAACGCGGTGTCGGCCATCGTCATCGTGGGCGCCATGCTGGCCGCCGCGCTGACCGTCACGCCGCTGGGCAAGACCATGGGCGTGCTCGCCGTGGCGCTGGCCGCGGTCAATGTGTTCGGTGGCTTCCTGGTCACCCGGCGCATGCTCGAAATGTTCAAGAAGAAAGACAAGAAAGCGGGAGCCAAGTAAATGAGCATGAACCTCATCGCTTTGCTCTACCTGTTCGCCTCGGTGTGTTTCATCCAGGCGCTCAAGGGCTTGAGCCACCCGACCACGTCCATCCGTGGCAACTTCTTCGGCATGGTCGGCATGACCATCGCCGTGCTGACCACCATTGGCCTCATCCATGGCCAGGCGCAGTCGCTGGGCATTGATTTCGGTGCAGGCCTGGGCTATGTGCTGGGCGCGCTGGTGATCGGCGGCGGCGCTGGGGCCATCATGGCCAAGCGCGTCGAGATGACCAAGATGCCTGAGCTGGTCGCCTTCATGCACAGCATGATCGGCCTGGCCGCGGTGTTCATCGCCGTGGCCGTGGTGGCCGAGCCCTACGCCTTCCAGATCGTGCAGAAGCTGGCCGACGGCACGGTGCCGCCCATTCCCACGGGCAACCGGCTTGAGCTGTCGCTCGGTGCCGCCATCGGTGCCATCACCTTCAGCGGCTCGGTCATCGCCTTCGGCAAGCTGAGCGGCAAGTACAAGTTCCGCCTGTTCCAGGGCGCACCGGTGAGCTTCAAGGGCCAGCACCTGCTGAACCTGGTGCTGGGCCTGGGCCTGATCGGCCTGATCGGTGCCTTCATGGCCACCCAGCGCATGGACTTGTTCGTGGCGCTGATCGTGCTCAGCTTCGTGCTGGGCGTGCTGATCATCATCCCGATCGGCGGCGCCGACATGCCGGTGGTGGTGTCCATGCTGAACAGCTATTCGGGCTGGGCGGCGGCGGGCATCGGCTTCTCGCTGAACAACTCCATGCTGATCATCGCCGGTTCGCTGGTGGGCTCGTCGGGCGCGATCCTGAGCTACATCATGTGCAAGGCCATGAACCGGTCCTTCTTCAACGTGATCCTGGGCGGCTTTGGTGGTGACGCCACCGCGGCTGTGGCGGGTGGCGCGCAAGCGGCACGTCCCGTCAAGAGCGGCTCGGCCGACGACGCCGCTTTCGTGCTGGGCAATGCCGAGACCGTGATCATCGTGCCGGGCTACGGCCTGGCCGTGGCGCGTGCGCAGCATGCCGTCAAGGAACTGGCCGCCAAGCTGACCGAGAAGGGCATCACCGTGAAGTACGCGATCCACCCGGTCGCGGGCCGCATGCCAGGCCACATGAACGTGCTGCTGGCCGAGGCCGAAGTGCCTTACGACCAGGTCTTCGAGATGGAAGACATCAACGGCGAGTTCGGTCAGGCCGACGTGGCCATCATCCTGGGCGCCAACGACGTGGTGAACCCCGCCGCGCACACCAAGGGCAGCCCGATCTACGGCATGCCCATTTTGGAAGCCTACAAGGCCAAGACCATCATCGTGAACAAGCGCTCGATGGCCGCGGGTTACGCGGGCCTGGACAACGAACTGTTCTACAGCGACAAGACCATGATGGTGTTTGGCGATGCCAAGAAGGTGGTTGAGGACATGGTCAAGGCGGTGGAATGATTCCGCGTTGTGCGATTCAAAAAGCCGGGCACTGCCCGGCTTTTTTTTTGGATGCCGAAGCAGGCTGAATCAACCCAGCAAGGCGCGGTAGGCTTTTTCTCCGGCGTCGAAGCTGTAGCGCGCTTGCATGTCTCGCTGCGCCTGGGCGCGCAGCGGTGCCATGGCCTGCGGCGTTTCAAGCGCATCGACGATGGTGCGCGCCATCGCGGCGAGGTCGAAAAAGTCGACCAGCAGGCCATTGCGCCCATGCTCGATCACTTCTTCAACGGGGGCAGTGCGTGATCCGATGACCAGGCAGCCACTGGCCAGGGCTTCCAGGCAGGACCACGACAGCACGAAGGGGTAGGTGAGGTAGACGTGCGCCGCCGAAACCTGAAGCACCTTGCGGTAGGCATCGTAAGGCAGCTTGCCGAGGAAGTGCGTGCGGGCGGGGTCGAGTTGCACCTCGTCCAGCATCTTGAGGCGCCAGTTGGCGAAGTCCTTGGGGCGCCCGCCATAGCTGACCTCGTCGCCGCCCACGATCACGGTGTGGCAGTGGCGGTGGGATTGCTGAACACGCTGCAGGGCGCGCATGAAATGGTGGAAGCCACGGTAGGGCTCGAGGTTGCGGGCCACGTAGGTGACGACGGGGTCGCCGGCTTTCAGGGTGTGGCCATTGGGCAGGGTGACGGTGGCTTGAGGGTCAGGCCCCAGCGCTTGGGTGTCCACGCCTTCATGGGCCAGGTGGATCTTGGGCTGGAAGATGGCGGGGTGGCGGCTGCGCTGCCATTGCGTGGGGCTGATGCCCGCGTCGCAGTGGGTGAGGTTCAGGGCGTGCAGCGCGTTCCACGTGCTCATGCGAGCTTTGGCGTCGAAGCTCAAGGGGAACTCGGGGTCGAAGCCGGCGTCGCCATCCGGCGTGCCGTAGTACCACTCGCAGAAATGGACCAGTTTGGCGTCGGGGAAGATGTCTTTGGCGTAGAGCGTTTCGCCCCAGCCGGGGTGGGCCAGGATGACGTCGGGCACAAAGCCTTGGGCTTTGAGCTTGAGCAGCACGCGGGCCACGGCTTGGCCATGGAGCACCGCGCCTTCCATTTGGCGCAGGTAAGGGTGCTGGCCTTTGCCGGGGGCGCGGTGCAGGTCGTAGGGCACCCAGCGCACCCCGTCCATGCCTGGGGCCGTTTTGCGGCCCAGGCCCAGCACTTCCCAGCCGGGTTGCTGTGCCCACCGTTGGGCAATGCGGCGGAACTGGCCAGGGAAATTCTGGTGGATGAAGAGGATGCGCATGGGTGCTGGCGATGGGCTTAAGCCCAGTTGGCCGCGATCACGGGGTTGAGGGCCGTCTGGTAGTTGGCGGGCAGGGTGGTCTGGCCTGCGGCCGGTGGCGTGAAGGCCGCCATGGCGTTGACCAGGTTGTCGACCTTGTTGGCTGTCAGCGTTTTGCCATCGGACAGTTTCACGCTCTCGACCTGGTTGGCGGCGGATGCGTACCAGTTGTTGATGGTGAACTTGTCGTTGGTGCCGATCACGGACAGCTCGAGGTTGTTGCCGATGTGGCGGAACCAGAGTTGGTTGGTGGTGACACCGGAGAGGACGTCGAGACGATCGGTGCCGCCGGAGTCTGTGAGGGTGTCGGCGCCTTGGGTGCGGCCCCAGGTGTAGATCTCGTTGGAGGTGGTTGATGTGTCGGATAGGGTGTCGTCATCAATGCCTCCCGTGATGGAGTCGTTGCCTTCGTCCCCCTTCAATGTATCGTTGCCGCTGTCACCGAACAGAGAATCGTTGCCATCATTGCCGGCCATCAAGTCATTGCCAACACCACCTCGAATGACATCGTTGCCGGTCCAGGGTTGCGTACCATCTGAACTCCAGCCGGGTGTGTCCCCAGAGAGGACGTCGTTGCCGTTGCCGCCATCAATTGAGTCATCACCGTCTCCAGACCAAACGTTATCGTCGCCATCCCCAGCGATGATGGTGTCGTTGCCTTCTCTCCCTTCGATATGATCAACGCCATTAGATCCGGTAATCACATTGGCGCTCCTGTTCCCGACACCGTGACCTGCTGCCATCAAGATTAAATTTTCAACGTTGATCGCTCCTATTTGATAGTGACCCTCATTGACCAAAATCACGGTATCGGTGCCACCAATGCCCGTGTCTCTGACGGTAACATGTTCGGCATTGCTAGCTGTGTCGCTATAAACATCTGAAGTGACATAGTAGGTGTCGTCACCATTCCCTCCGTCTAAGGTATCAATACCAGTCCCTATCAAGGTATCGTTGCCCGCCTCGCCTTGCAGGCTGTCATTGCCAGCCCCTCCGTCGATATAGTCGTTCCCTGCGCCACCTAGCAAGGTGTCATTGCCGGTCAAAGCCCAGCCATTGGGGCTATAGCGCGCATCTCCCAGAATTCGGTCATCGCCGTCACCTCCTTCGACCGAATCGTCACCTTCCCCGGCCCAGATGATGTCGTTGCCGGCGCCAGAAATGATGGTGTCGTTGCCCCCCAATCCATCGAGAAAGTCGGCGAATGCCGAGCCCGTGATGCGGTTGTTCAGCGCATTGCCATGGGCCAGCACACCGGCTTCCAAGGTCAAGTTCTCCACGTTCTTGGCCAAGCTGTAGTCGTTGTCGGCCGTGACGACCGTGTCGATGCCTGAAGTGGCCGAGTCGGATTCAACCACCTGATCTCGGTGAAGCGTGCCGTCATCGTCCCAGTAGTTGGTCACGTAATAGGTGTCGTTGCCGTTTCCGCCGGTGAGGGTGTCCGTGCCCACGCCGCCGTAGAGGCCATCGTTGCCTTCGCCACCGTCCAAGGAATCATCGCCCTCGTCGCCATACAAGCCATCGTTGCCATTGCCGCCGAGGATGGTGTCGTTGCCAGCGCGTCCGTAGAGGTAGTTGTTTTCGTCGGAGCCGGTGATCACGTTGTTCAGGACGTTGCCATGGTTGGTGGCCTGACCCGTGCCTGAGGATTGGATGACGAGGTTCTCGACGTTTTTGGCCAAGACGTAATTGGTGCTGGCCGTGATGACGGTGTCGATGCCTGCGTTGAGGGTGTCAAGCTCAATGACCTTGTCCATGTGAAGGACCCCGGTCTCATCGTCGTACGAAAATGTCACCTCGTAGGTGTCATCGCCGTTGCCGCCGACCAGGGAGTCATCGCCGGCGCCGCCCTCAAGCGTGTCATTGCCGGTGCCACCCAGCAAGGTGTCGTTGCCGCCCAATCCTTGGAGCACATCGCTGGTGCCGAAAGCGCTGCGGTCAATTTTGTCGTTGAGCGTGTCTGAGCCGATGTAAATGTTGGCCATGGTTTCGTATCTCTCTTCGTTAAGGGTGCATGGGTACTGCTTCATTGAAGTTGCGCAGTTCGACAACACTGCGCCCTGTTGCAGACCAGTGCCGTGGCCTTGCCCGAACGAAGGCAAGCCGCCAGCACCAATCAATGCCTGGTCGATGAGAGGCGCGGCCTACCGCTCCCGCAAGCTCTCACTCGCATAGGTTTGGACGGGGCTGAGCAAGTACTCGATGACCCTGCGCCGCCCGGTCTTGATCTCTGCTGTCACGTTCATGCCCGGACTGAGCTTGATGGACTTGCCATCCACGTCGATGTGGTTGACGTGCAGCTTGACCGTGGCCGGGAAGACCGCCCCACCCGGGGCTGGCGCAGTAGTGCTACCGGCGGACTCCGCGTCCGTGGCGCTCTTGGGAGGCGCCGCCGCCCTCACCACAGCGTCGGCCGTGATCGAACTGACCGTGGCCGGCACCGTCCCATAACGCGTGAACGGGAACGTCTCCAGCTTGACCTCGACCGCCTGGCCCGCGTTCACAAACCCGATGTCCTTGTTCTCCAGCGTCACCTCGGCGGTGACCTCGGCCTGCTCGGGCACCACCACCATCAGCACCTGCGCCGGCGTGACCACGCCGCCCGTGGTGTGCACCGCCAGTTGCTGCACCGTGCCGGTGGTCGGCGCCGTCAAGCGCGTCAGGCGCTCGCGCTGCGTGGCCTTGCTGGCGTCCTGCGCCAGTTGGCGCTGCTGCAGGTCGGCCTTGGCATGGCGCTCGTTGAGCTTGTTGATGGTGTCGGCCACCCAGGCGCTGCGCGCCTGTTCGGCCTGCTGCAAGGCCGCCTTGGTCTCCTCATGGCGGGCGCGGTAGGTGGCCAGGTCCTGTTGCATCTCGATGCGCGCGCGCGTGCGGTCCTGGCCGGCGTGCTGGCTCACGAAGCCTTGCTTGGACAGCTCGTTGAAGTCGTCCTCGCGCTTTTGCAGCAGGGGCAGCGTGGTGTTGAGCTTGGTGATCTGCTCGCGCACGGTGTCGATCTCGGTGCGCTTGGCCACGATGTCGGCCTGCAGCTTGGCGCGCTGGGCCTGCAGGTCCTGCCATTCGGCGTCGAGCTGTGCCTTGGCTTGGATGCGCTGCTCACCCGTCAGGACTTCGCTGCGCTCGAACGCCTGGGGCAAGGTGGGCGCGGTGGATGATTTGGCCGTGAAGGCCGCCAGCAAGGCCTGTGTGCGCCAGGTTTCTGACAAGGCACCGGCACGCTCCTGCGTCACGCGGCTGCTGTCGGCCTGGGCCATGGTCGGGTCCAGCTCGATCAGGACATCGCCGGCCTTGACCTTGTCGCCATCCTTCACGTGGATGGCCTTGACCACGCTGGCCTCCAGCGGCTGGACCAGCTTGGTGCCTTCGCTGACCTCGATGCGGCCCGGGGCCACCGCCACGATGTCGACCTGGCCGAAGCAGGCCCATAGCAGGGCGATGCAGAACAGGCTGATGACGGCCCAGATGACGCGCCTCGGAGCGGGATGGGGTGGCGTTTCCTGCAGGCTCAGTGCTGCGGGCAGGAAGGCGGTCTCGTCGGCCAGGCGCGCGGGGCCTGCCATCTCGTGCCGGCGTTGCCAGACTTCGGAGAACACGGCCTTGTAGCGGCCCAGCAGCTCGCGCCTGGGTTCTTGTGGTGGCGCGGGGGCGGGCGTGGAGGGAGAGGTCGTGGCGCTCATGCTGGCTCGTCCGTGGGGTTGGTGTCGGTGCCTTGCTGCATGCTCCACAGGTAGGCGTACAGCCCCTTGGGTCGCTTGACGAGGTCGTCGTGCGTGCCGGCCTCGACGATGCGGCCGCGCTCCATGGCGATGATGCGGTGGGCGTGGCGCACGGCGCTCAGGCGGTGGG